>NZ_QWZQ01000059.1 GCF_003885105.1 Lactiplantibacillus garii | reverse complement strand
TATAAATCAACCTTTCTTGGCTTAGTCCGCTTACGTATGCCTTCTAGATCTGTCCGGATTAGTTCAAATTGTTCACGAGAGATGTCGCTACTATAATGGTGTGCAAAGCTTTTCATGGATTAAAAACTCCTGTTTTTGATCTAATTTAACTAAAATCAAATCGAATGTCAAAGTATCCAAACACGTTCTCAGAAAATCGTCTCGGTCCAAAAAGTGGCGATAAAACGTTAAGCGATTGACGTCAGCCTTCCGAACAATTGATTGGACGGTGATTTGTTCTAAAGGTTGGGTTCGTAAAAATGCGGTAAACGCATTTTTTAAACGGGGCAAACTACTCGTCTTTTTGGTCAAGCGAGTCATCCTTTCTAAATTGAAATCCAATCAGCTTTTAAAGTGTCGCAAAATATCAATACCTTTACGTTGATACTTATTCGGAATAAAGCTCTTGCGCATCGCTAATTGCGAATATGAGTACATGCGCTGGGACTTTTGAATATGCACGATGGCAATCCCGGACACGGCTTTAACGCGACTTTCTAAAATATAGGCCGCGCCCATGCCGCGTTTAACGAGACTAATCATTAACTCTAGCGTGCTAGCAGTGTAAATGATATTTGGTTGAAAGTCTTCTTGATGACAAGTTTGAAACAAGGCTTCGGTGGTGGAATATTGCCGGTCACGGGCGATGAAGTTCAAATGGCGTAATTCGTCGACTCTGATATTGTCGAATTGGGCCAAAGGATCGTCGGCTTTGACGATCAAGACGAAATCCGTTACCTCTAAAGTCCGTAAATAATATTGGGGGTCATTGAATGGAATGTTCCATGAATAAATGGCCACATCGACTTTGCCATCCGACAAGGCTTTTAAGGCGGAAGATGAGCGAATAAAAGTGGGGTCGAGCATCCCGGCAATGCCTGCTTGGTAAAATTGCACCACGATATCCGGCATATAAAAGCCACCGGCAATGCCCGAAAAGGCAATGCGTATCTTCTTATCGTTGGCGTGTTGGACGTCGTAATCCAGGCTCGCGAGCGTGGTGATCACGCGTTGACCCTTTTGATACAAAATGGTTCCGGCCGCCGTTAGTTCTAATTTACTTTTCCGGTTCTTTTGCGTGATGAGGGGGTCATGATATTGCTTGGATAGCCGTTTAACAGCCGCTGAAATCGTTGGTTGCGTCACCTCAAAAAAGGTGGCGGTTTTAGTATATGAACCCAATTCAATTAATTTACAAAAATAAGTTAAGTCCCGGTCATTCATCTTAATTCCCTCACTTTACTTATAAAATAAATTTATAAGTCAATCTTTTTCAATTATAAGTTTTTTGATGAGTAGGTGCAACCAAGCGCGGAAAACCGGCATTATTCGCGGGTGTCAAGCGGTTAATCGCTTTCAAAAATAAGTTGGTCCTGAACGCTCAGAAGGACTATATTACGACTTAACAAGAGAAATAATTTATGGAAGAGGGATACATATGAATTATTCAGCGGATTTAAAATGGGATGCCAAATATGACGTCGTTGTGATTGGGTTTGGCGGTGCTGGAGCGACGGCTGCTCGGTATGCGGCTAAGCAGGATCGTAAAGTTTTGCTCGTTGATGCTGCGCCTGAAGGCAGTGAAGGCGGGAATACACGCTTTGCCGCCGGGGCGTTTGCCACGGCCGTCGATGTTGACAAAGCTAAGGATTACTATTTGCAAAGCTTTGCGCCGTTTGATCACGATGAAGCGACTTTAAACAGTTTTGTATATGAACTGACGCAATTAACCACCTATGCGGAAGCGGACTTTGGCTTAAAAGCGCATCAGTCAGGGATGCATAAGCGGCCCGAATATTATGAATTCGACCATGCTGATGCCATGATTCATCAAAGTATGACAACTTTATACGATGGTAGTTTTTGGAAGCTATTACGACAAGGCGTCTATGATCAATTAGATAAAATCGATGTTTGGTACGATTCACCGGCCCAACATTTGATTCAAGACCCCCAAACCAAAACTATTTTAGGGGTTCAGATTGAACATCAAGGGCAATTACGGAATATTGCCGCGAAAAATGGGGTCGTCATGAGTTCTGGCGGCTACGAAAACAATCCCGAAATGGTCCAAACATTTCTTGGCCGAGGGGCGCTGGCACCAATTGGGACGCTCTATAACCAAGGTAAAGGGATTGACTTAGCGGTGGAAGCGGGCGCGCGTTTGTGGCATATGGCCAACTTCGATTCCCACGCCTTTTCATTGAATGAAGGTCGCGCTCATGAACAATTCGCTTATATGATTCAATGGAAATCATTATTCACTGGGAGCGTCTTTATTGCCGGTGATGATGGGACGCGTTACTTGAATGAACAGTGTGAGGATCGGCATGGCTTTCAATATAATCATGGGGATTATGTGATGTTGCCTAACCAGAATCATCCGCACATTGTCATGGACCAAGCTGAATACGACCAGTTACAGCAAGATACGTCTCCAAAGGCCGACCAAATTAAGCAAGTGATTAGTTATGCAGTTAAAGCTGATACCTTAGCGGACTTGGCCGATAAAATCAAAGCCCCACGGTTAGCCCAAGCGGTCGCGGACTTTAACTTCTTTAGCGCCCAAGGTCGAGATTACGTGGCTGACCGACCGGCGGAAACGATACGTCAATTTGGGGATGGCCCTTATTATGCGATTGCGATTCGGCATAATATTTTGCATACCCATGGTGGGGCCCGGCGCAACGGTCAGTGCGAAGTGCTTGATTTGGCCGGCAACGTGATTCCGCACCTGTATGAAGCCGGTGAATTGGGCGATCCCTTTGCCACGAAGTATATCGGCGGTAGTTCGGTCGCTGACCTGTTGATTTCCGGTCGGTTAGCCGGTTTAAATGCGGCTAAACCAAAATCTGCGGCGATTGATTTGGATGCGGTGACATCGCCTTCGTTGGCCGGCGAAGCGCTACGTTCCGATGCGCAAGCGACAACGCCAACCTTTGAAACGGCTGCTAACCAATATATTGGGGTGGCTAATCAAGGGATGGGTGATTTACCGATTACCGTGCGAGTGACCGTTGATGGTGACCAGATGACCGATATCGAAACCATGCAGGCCGCTGAAACGCCGACGATTGGGGGTGCCGCGATGCCTAAATTGCGCGCCGCGATGTTAAAAGCCAATACGTATGATGTAGATGTTATTTCCGGAGCTTCGGCGACGAGCAAAGGTTATCGCAATGCGGTCAAAGACGCTTTAAAGCAAGCAAAGAAATTGGGGTGAGTAGATGTTAGCGAAAGTGAATTATAAAGGTTTTCTGTGGCCGTTAGTTCTCGGCGTACTCATTTGGGCGGCCACGCCCATCCGGCCAGTGGCAATTACCACGGAAGCTTGGTATTTATTTGCAATTTTTGTGGCGACGATTGTGGCTTGTATTACGAAACCACTGCCCATGCCAGCGACAACGTTAATTGCGGTCACACTGGGAATGGTCTTAAAGATTTTTAAGACGCAAGAAGTGACGGCCGCTTTTGGGAATACGACGGCCTGGTTAGTGGCCATGTGCTTGTTCATGTCCGCCGGTTTTATTAATTCCGGCCTCGGTAAGCGCATCGCTTATTTATTTGTGCGCACGTTTGGTAAAAAGACCCTCGGGTTAGCTTATTCATTATCCGCCGTGGAAACGCTGATGGCGATTGCCATTCCTAGTAATATTGCCCGTGTTAACGGCATTATGTATCCCATTATTGACTCATTATCCAAAGAAATGGGGTCAGATCCGAAGAATGGGACGCAACGTAAATTAGGGTCATACTTGGTTTTCAATGAATATCAAGTCAATATCGTCACTTCCACGATGTTTTTAACAGGGCTTGCCGGTAACATGGTTGCCCTCGGAATCGCTAATGCGCAAGGCGTCACGATTTCGTGGTTGCAATGGTTTGTCGCCGCGATTGTTCCCGGAATCATTTTGCTATTATTAGTGCCATTCGTTTTATTTAAATTGTATCCACCAGAAGTTAAAGCAACTCCGCATGCGAATGCTTGGGCGACGAAAAAACTCGATGAGATGGGACCAATGACGATTGCTGAAAAAATCATGGCGGTGGTCTTTATCTTGGCGTTAGTGCTCTGGTTAGTCGGGACGAAGTTGGGTATTGATGCGACGATGGTCGGTTTTATTGCCGTCGCAATTTTGCTCATTACGGGTGTGATTAGCGTGAAAGACATGATGGCGAAAAAAGGGGCTTGGAGTTTGCTGATTTGGCTATCTATTATCATGTTAATGTCCGCCAAATTGACCACCCTCGGCTTCTTCCCATGGTTCTCAAAGACGCTCGGCAGTCTATTAACCGGCATTAACTGGGTCTGGGTGTTAGTTGTCTTGTTCTTGGCATACTTCTATTTGCATTACATGTTTCCAAGTATCACTACCCAAATTTCGGCATTACTAGCGGGTTTCTTGTCGATTGCACTCGGTGCCGGCGTCCCTAAATTAATGGCTGGTCTGATGCTAGGTTGGGCTGGGTCGATTTTTTGTTCGACCACACCATATTCAGCGGGACCGGCCGCAATGCTTTCAACTACCGGTTATGTTGAGAGCAAAGATTGGTGGAAATTGAGCGCCATCTTTGGAATTATGTTCAATATTATTTGGCTCGGTGGCGGATTGCTTTGGACAAAAGTAATCGGCTACTGGTAGCTGTAAATAGCTAAATTAGTTCCAGTCGAAAATACGTCACTTGAGCCTGCCAGCTCCAGTGGCATATTTTGGTATTGGGATTGTCGTGATTATTTTTGATCAAGTGATGCGAACAGGGCGGCCAATTGGTTAACTTCGGTTACATTCGCAGCGGCGACTAAGAACCTGTTTTTAATCTTTAATAGTCTTTCAATAAAAGCCTGATGAAGGCTAAAGCTACCATAATTCGAATAGTTTGTAGGTAACGTTCGCAGTTGCGCCATAGGCGCCGACATTTATCCAACCAACTAAAGGATCGTTCAACCACCCACCGCTGTGGGGTTATTTGTCCATGCTTCAAATCACTTTGCTTAGCGATGATCATTTCAGCACCAATTGTGCTTTGAACCAACTCTGCAAAATTTTCTCCGATGTAGCCTCCATCGGCCATTATCCGTTTAACTAAACGAAGCTGTTCCGAATTCAAAGCCAGCCGACGACAGTTGGTTATACCACTAGTCATAAAAGGCTGTAAAATCGTTTCTAAGAGATTTTAGTTGTTTGATACATAAATTTACCAATACTGATTGAAAACTGCTGACAGGAAAATTTATAACCAATGACGAGTAAAACAAGCTAAGATGTCTTTGAAATTATGCTTGGAAACAAAAGCTTATTTAAACTTATACCAGGCATTTTAATTGTAAGAGCGGATAAGCAGCTAAACATAAAAGGCGCTTTTAAAATGACTAAACCAAGCAAAGCAGTCGAAAAGATAGAGCATTTGTTGGCTGACCCGTGGGCAGTTGATATTCAAAAATTTGGGGAGCAAGAGGTGCATAATCCTGATAAACGTAAACTCTTTAACGCTTTACACACTTACCTCTTAGAAAAACGTCAAGAACTAATCATCAACGTAAAACACTTTGTGGTTTAAAAGGTAAGGCTCAATTGAATTTAATTGATCGTGCCCACAAAAATGGTTTCGAGGTTAAGCTTTTATATGTGGCGTTAAAAAGCGAAAAAATGGCAATTAATCGTGTTCATAAGCGGGTCAAAAAAGGTGTGCATGGTGTACCAGATGAAGTCGTTAAGAAACGTTATAGTAAATCAAATCATAGTTTGCCAGCCGTTGCCTTCAAAGCTGATAACGTCGTGATCTACGATAATAGCCAAAAATTTGTGTCAGTTTACAGAAGAGAGCATAATCAGGTTATTAAAAATAAATTGAGTGAATATCCTTGGATCAATCCGAAAATCACTTTTGAAACAGCCGTTCAAAAAAAACTTAATAGCTTTGTTAAAGATAATCCAGATTTAAAATTTAAAAAGCCAATGAATGATCCAGAAAAAGAAAACGATCGACCTAGTTCTTAGGTTGATCGTTTTTGAATTTACTCGGTTTATGGGCATTGACATAATCGGCAAACATTTTTAAAAGCTCTTCGGTTTGCTCGACCGATAGCTTATCAGCTTGAAAGTATTTTTCCAATAAAGCGCCTTTTTGAATTAGCCGCCGAGATCGTGCTTTGCGGGCTTGACGATTTTCATAGTATTTAGACTGCCGTAATTTAAAATCTTCCCGAGCCATTTTCTCTTTTAAACGAGCTTTTTGTGCAACCAATTTTTCGTATTGATTAGCCATCATCATCACCACTTAGTTACAATTGGTTATTTGGTTCATGATTTAAAATCGTTGCTATTTTTTGCGCAAGGTCTTTAATTTTTTGGTTAGACAAATCGGTATAATCTAAGTTTGCTGTTTTAATAATTTGCTTGCCAAGGTTTTGTTCAATTTTACTTTTTTCAGCTTTGATCTTTTGATTAAGCTGTTTTAATTAGCTTCTTGCTTTTCCAATGTTAACAGGGCCATACTAATTCCTCCTTACAAGCTTATATATAATTAATCGAAATAATAACATTCAAACTAATAAAAGTCAATATAAGCGTTGAAAAAGCGAAGCGTCAGGCGTACACTAAAAGTAAATTTAAGGGAATCAGCAGACCGAGTGAAACGAGGTCAATGCGCACTTACACCCCACCAAAATCTTGTGGGGTAAGTCGTGCTAAAAGTTTGTATCAGAAGTCGCCGTTGGCGACAACAAAATCAAACCCATAAAGCAAAGAAAGGCGGTGACTGACATGGCAATCTTTCATATGAGTTTTAGTAATATTAGTGCTGGTAAAGGGCGCAGTGCCATTGCCAGTGCCGCTTATCGAAGCGGTGAAAAACTATTTGATGATAAAGAGGGTCAACACTATTTTTATGCCCGGTCGGTCATGCCAGATAGTTTTATTTTAACCCCCAAAAATTCGCCAGCATGGGCGAGTGATCGAGAGAAGTTATGGAACGAAGTAGAAAGAAAAGATCGGCGAGCGAATTCGCGGTATGCGAAAGAGTTTAACGTCGCTTTACCAGTTGAGTTAAGTGCAGATGAACAAAAAGAATTATTGATTAAATACGTGCAAGAAAATTTTGTTGATCAAGGCATGGTCGCTGATGTAGCAATTCATCGCGACCACGCAGATAACCCTCACGCCCATGTGATGTTAACTAACCGGCCATTTAATCCAGACGGAACATGGGGAATTAAGAGCAAGAAGCAATATATTTTAGATGAGAATGGCAATAAGACATATACCGGAACTAGTAAGTATCCTAAGAGTAGAAAGATACTGATGGTTGATTGGGATAAGAAAGAAAAAATAATTGAATGGCGTCACAATTGGGCGGCTAGTGTTAATCAGGTTTTAGAGCAAAAAAATATTCCGGATCGGATCAGTGAAAAATCATTTATTGATCAGGGGATAGATGATACACCCACCCAACACGAGGGAATCAATAGTAAACGGCATGAAAGAAAGGCATTTAATCAACAAGTTAAGAGCTATCGTAAGTCCAAAGCTGGCTATAAAAATATGCAGGAAAAAGTAGTTAATAGAGGTCACTTAGATAGCCTAAGTAAACACTTCTCATTTAACGAGAAAAAAGTGGTCAAAGAGTTAAGCCATGAACTGAAAACTTATATCAGTTTGGAGAGTTTAGATGATAAGCGGCGCATGCTATTTAATTGGAAAAACAGTACCTTAATTAAGCACGCTATTGGTGAAGATGTCACTAAGCAATTATTGATGATTAACCAACAAGAAAGTTCACTAAAAAAAGCAGATGAACTCTTAAATAAATTGGTTGATCGCACGATTAAAAAACTTTATCCAGAGCTTGATTTTGAACAGACAACCGCGGCTGAACGACGGGAATTGATTAAAGAAACTAATAGTGAACAAACGATTTTTAAAGGCAGTGAATTAAGCGAACGTTTAATGAATATCCGTGATGATTTACTGAACCGACAATTATTGACCTTTACCAAACGGCCATACGTTGGCTGGAAGTTATTAATGCAACAAGAAAAGGAAGTCAAAATCGAGCTTAAATATACGCTGATGATTCATGATGATAGCTTAGAAAGTCTAGAAAAGGTTGATCAAGGTTTACTAGAAAAGTATTCACCAACCGAGCAGCAAAAGATTACTCGAGCAGTCAAAGATTTGCGAACAATCATGGCCGTTAAGCAAGTTATTCAAACTCAATACCAGGAAGTTTTAAGAAGAGCCTTTCCTAATGGCAATTTTAATGAACTACCAATGATTAAACAGGAACAGGCCTATACAGCCGTGATGTACTATGATCCAGCTTTAAAGCCGTGCAAGGTTGAAACAATCGCACAGTGGCAGGAAAACCCACCGAGGGTTTTCACTACCCAGGAACATCAACAAGGACTAGCTTATTTATCGGGACAGCTTAGCTTAGATCAGTTAGAGAATCATCACTTACAACGGGTTTTAAAGCATGACGGCACTAAACAACTCTTTTTGGGTGAATGCAAAGCCGATCCGATGATTAAGAACAGTCAGAGTGAGAAAATCCAAAAGCAGTTAAAAGAGCAACAAGCCAAGGACGACCAGTATAGAAAAGCCAATATGGGGCATTATCAACCGTTAAATTATAAGCCAGTTAGTCCAAAATACTACTTAAAGACGGCATTTAGTGACGCGATCATGACTGTTCTATATGCTCGTGATGAAGATTACCAACGACAAAGACAGGCGCAAGGTTTAAAAGAGACTGAGTGGGAAATGGCGAAAAAGCAGCGGCAACACCAAACTCGAAACCGGCATGAAGATGGGGGCATGCACTTGTAATCACAAAATTAGCGATTGGTTAATTGGAATGAATGGCAGCCCTTTATACACCTTGCTATTAAGACAAAACGGGGTGCGCGGGGTGTACTCGATTGGTCGAGTACAGACGCCAACTTTGTATATGGTTTATCAAAGAGACCAGGCAATCAAAAACTTTAAGCCAGAACCTTATTTTGAACTAAATGCGGAAATTTTAACTAATCGGTAGATTGCAAATTTAATCCGAATTTTTTGACAAATTAGTCAGCATCACTTGGTAAGGTGTTTGCCAGTTAAGTACTTTAAGGGGGCGCTGGTTAATTTCGAGTAACGTCGTTGTTAAATCTTGAGCACTAATGTGCTCAAAACAAGTCCCCTTAGGGTAAGAATAACGTAAGTTCCGATTGAATCGTTCATTACTGCCGCGTTCAGCGGGCGTGTAAGCATGGCAGTAATAGGTATGAATACCGTATTGTGGTTCAAATGACACTAGATTGCTAAACTCAGTTCCACGATCGACAGTAAAGGTGTGTACCGGTCCCTTAAAAGTTGTTAGAAACATAGTTAGGGCTTCATTAACAGTCGCCGCTGTCCGATCTTTTAATCGGTAAGCCCAAAGAAAACGTGATTTGCGATCAATTAGCGTTAATAAAGCAGCCTTGCTATGTCCACGAGGTCCAACCACTGTATCTATTTCAAAATCACCGATGCGGTTACGTTGGTTAATCACAATTGGTCGTTGTTCAATTGAACGCCCTAATGATTGATTATATTTAGAACGTTGGTCAAGGTTACGCCGTTGGCGTACGCCATGTTCAGGTAGATCATTCAAGGAGAAACCAATTCTCCCCTGATTTAGCCAATTATAAATAGATTTAGTCGCTAGTTTAAATTCGTGAGCAATCATTCCTGGTGACCAGCTTAGACGTAAATGGTTGAGAATTTTTTGCTTTAACTCATCGCTCAGCTTAGTTTTCCGACCACATCGTCATCGCTTGTATTCGGCATCTGTTTGTGCTAATTCAGCCTGATAAGGTTGACATCGAGATAATTCATAATAAATTGTTGACGGTGATCGGTTCAGCCGAACGCCCATTTGGATATTGGACAGCCCTAGTTCACAAAAGGTTTCAATTTTAATTCATTCAGAATAGGTTATACTAGACAAAAGATCAGCTCCTAAAAAATGGGTTTGTGGTAAACACCATTTTAAAGGAAGCTGATCTTTTTTGTCCGAACAGCGTTCGGATTAATTTTACAATCTACCTATTAATTAAAGATTATCACGGCTATCTTAAAACTGTCAAAAACGAAGATTTCAAATTAACTTTTTCAGGTATCATTTATCAATAAATTCTAGGTGAATCCTGAGTTTTAGACCAAAAAGCCCTTCAGCACCAACAAATCACTATGCAATATATCTATTAGTGCCGAAAGGCTTTTGTTAAAGACACTTCAAATAGTGATTGGGATTTTTTCCTTTGAATTCGGTGGCCTACTTGTTTTGCTTAGAAAAATTGGCGCAAAATATCTTTTAGTGGTGGTAGTTCAGGTATTTTTTTCTCTTCTTTAAGATATTGGCTGCCAAATTTCATGTATCCTTTAGCTTCCTGACCGACAATCTTGCCCGGCAAAGGTGCATCATCACTGACATAAGCATTGATCAGTACCGGCATATTCTGGACCCGATAGGCTCTGTTCAATGCGTTCTTAAATTCTTCGGAAGTTTTAGCAGTAATGCCAACACCGCCAGCCGCATCGGCAAATTTGGCGTAATCCATATCCTGTAAGTCGATTTGATAATTTAATTGGCCGGCGGCCTGTTGTTCGTATTCAATAAAGGCCAGCTTTGAATTATTAAGTACGATATTAATTAATGGTAACTTGTATTTAACTGCCGTAATGAAATCCTGCATGACCATTGCAAACGCACCATCACCATTAACCGAGATAACCGGTCGATCGGGATAATTTATTTTTGCTGCAATCGCTCCCGGTAATGCACATCCCATTGTCCCTAAGTAAGAGGACAAGATAAATTTTTGTGTTGGTGATACGTTTAAGAAACGGGCGCTCCAAGAGGTGGCTGTTCCAACATCAATTGAATAAATTGTATTAAGCGGTGCCGTTTCATTAATATCGTTAAATAATGCTTCGGGTGCAACTGGCTTGGAATCGAGTTCACGTTTGCCGGTCATCCAACGATTCCAGCTAGCAACATTTTCCTGACAGGCCTTTAAGAAACCATCATCAGGATGGAGTATCGTTGTTTCAGAAGAATTAAGTTGCTTTATAACGTCTTTGATATCGGCTACCAATCCAACATCAGCCGGATAACGTTTTCCGATTGCTGACGCACTGGTATTGATTTGGATGCTTTTGGCCGTCCCTGGTTTGGGCAAGTACGCGGTATAGGGATAATTTGTGCCGAACATTAGAAGCAGATCGGTATTTTGCATGGCTTCATAAGCCGGCTTTGTCCCCAACTTACCAACATTTCCCAGCGAATTAGGATGACTATCGCCAATAATCCCCTTTGCGGGCAACGTTGAAATAAACGGAATATGGTTTTGCTCTAAGAAGGCCGCAACCTGGCTGCCGGCTTTTTTTGCCCCCAAGCCAACCAATGCAAGCGGTTTTTTGGAATCGCAAATCAGTTTAGCGGCTGTATTAAGGCGATTGTCATCCATTTGTGGTGATGTCAATTGGAAAGAAGAAGCGGAACTGATATAGTGGTCGCTGACCCTTTGTTCCGGAAGGTTATCCGGAATGGTTAAAACTGCGACTCCATGTTTCTCATAAGCCGTTCGAATGGCTTCATCAACGATTTCAGCTAAATTGTCAGTGGCAGAAATTAGTTTATTATAGACCGCAACGTCCGCAAATAGTTGTGGTGTATTCACTTCTTGGAAGTATTCCTCATTTAAAAACTGGGTATCAACCTGACCAAGTAAAGCCAGTACTGGCACGTGATCCATTTTGGCATCATAAAGGCCATTTAACATATGAATTGCGCCTGGCCCACCGATTGAAAGACAGACACCAAGCTTACCGGTTAACTTAGCCTCGGCCGCTGCTGCCAAGGAAGCAACTTCTTCGTGACGGACTTGGACAAATCCGATCTGATCCTGTTGTTTGCGTAAAGCATCGACAGTTGTATCGATGGAATCCCCCGGTAGTCCATAAACGTGTTTTACATGCCAATCAATTAAGACGTCGACTAATTGTTCAGAAGCTTTTTGAGCCATATTGCGTCATCCTTTCCATAAACGATGTTAAGAAAGCTTACTTTCATTGTAGACAATTTAAATGGAATTGCAAAAGGCAAATTCTATAATTAATCCGAACAAAAATAAAAAAGGGCCCAAAGCAATCTCTTACAATGGTAGTAGTTAATTCCAACCAGCTATAAGGAGTGATTACTTTGGGTACTTCTACTTTATCACGTTTTCAACGTGGTGCGCTAGCTCAACTGGTCAGTGAAGGCC
>NZ_QWZQ01000058.1 GCF_003885105.1 Lactiplantibacillus garii | reverse complement strand
CTGTTCCCATGTCGAACACAGAAGTTAAGCTTCTTAGCGCCGAGAGTAGTTGGGGGATCGCTCCCTGCGAGGGTAGGACGTTGCCATGCAAAGTTAGGAATCAGCTGCGGCTGGTTCCTTTTTTTATGCGGTAAAAGTGGTTTGGGCGGGCTTTGAAAGCCACTAAAACTTTTGGTATACTGAATAGGATTAATTTTGCCGTTTTAGCTCAGGAGGTAGAGCGTTTCCATGGTAAGGAAGAGGTCAGCAGTTCAAATCTGCTAAACGGCTTTAAAAGATTGCTTAAGACGATTAGGGCGCACCCTTCAGCGACAGCTGAGAGGTGTTTTTTAGCATTAATTAGCGGTTGAGAACGGTCAGGAGAACAAAAGAGAACAAACTATCAGATTGCCACAAAAGGACTTCCACAACGCCTACAGACGTTGTGGAAGTCCTTGCTGAACAGTTTAGTTAAGTGGGACGCTACGCATTCTCGTGGGGATCGGTCGGCTGATCATAAGACGGGGTGACAATTTGTTGTGTGAAGTCACCTAATAGGCTGAGTAAGCTATTGATTCGCCGTTTGCCAAGTTGGCGCGTCCACTGGCTGAATATTTTTTGGATAACGGTAATAAGGGTCTGATCAATTTCTTTCCCACGGTCGGTCAAGAGTAAGCTTTTTTGCCGGCGATCGTGGGGATTTGAAACTTGGTAAACGTAGTCGTACTTTAATAAAATACTAATTTGACGGGAAATTGCACTCCGAGACACGTGGTGATCATTGGCAATGTCCATCAGTAATAACGGTTCGTGACTCGTACCAATCTCGTGCATAATTAAAAAGGTATCAAAGGTGAGGTGGTATTCGTTGAGGGGAGCCGTTATGTGTTCGTTCATGTAACGTAACACCGTCGCGTAATCCCTGAGAAAATCATCAAATACGGGTGTCGTCGATGCCATCAGTTAACCTCCTTTGTGAGAAATTGTTATTAATCAAAACAATGTCAATTTTGTGATTGCTATCAATTGATTTTCATATAAGATAATAACGCAAAATTTATTTAAAGTGTTAAATAACGGGTTGCAAATTTATAAAGGTATAATAAAAAGCCGTACGGATAAGCGTACAGCTTCAAGATAAGGTTGAAGGTAAATTAGGCCTTGGCCCGGTTACGCCGTGCAATTAACGGCAAGATCATACCGAGCGCAACGAATACGATCGGGGTGATAATGTTTAACGCCAATTGGAACCACCAGCCGCTTGGGTTGGAAGCTAACGACGTTTTAGGAACCATCCCGAGAATACATGCAAAAGCGGTGAAGAAGAAACACCAAGCGCCCACGATTTTACCACTAAGCGGGTTCTTCAAGAATTTATATTCGCTCTTGAATTCCTTTAAGTGCTGGTTTAACAAAATGTAGGCTAAGAAGACCCATAGGTAGCGCATCGGCATAACAACGGAGTTTAAGTTTAGTAACCAGTTAAACAATTCGTTCATGTTACCAATTCCCAGTGCGGGAATGATAATTAGGATACTAACTAAAATACCCGTCATAATGTAGCCGTTGACCGGAACGTCTTTTTTATTCATTTTGCTAAGTTTCTTAGGAATAAATTCGGGGTCGGCGTCACCTAGCAAAATCTTAAGTGGGGCGTCAATCGAGAAGGCCAGCGCGGAAACCTGAGCCAAAACGTTAGCAATGGCGTATAGGACCATAAATAAGTTACCAACGTGGTAGAAGGCGCCTAAACGTTGGAAAGCGTAGTAGGCCCCGTTAGCCATGAGGTCGGCCGGAATGTGCTTAGCATCAAATAGAATGCCCATTGCGAAGGACCCCAGTAACGCGCAGACGGCAACCATCCCAGCTAAGACTAACATGCCCAGTGGAAACTCACGGCCGGGATTTTTGGTTTTGTTAACATACGGTGAAATTTTTTCAGAACCACCGACCGCAAACACTAACATTGAAACGGTCGTGAAGTAGGCAAAGTCAAACTTGGGAATGTACGATTTAATGGAGAGCATATCCGGGGTTTGAACCGTTGCTTTAGTCATCAATGGTGCGGAAACGGCTAAGATAATGAACAGGATCGACATAATGAACATCCCGGTCCCGGCAACGCTCCCAATCCGTTTAAGCGTTGTTAAGCCTAATGAAGCAATCCATAGGAAGAATAAAAATAGCACTAAACAAATGGCTTGAACAACGAGCGCGGGTTCGGTATTGATGAAGTTACCGTTACCCCGGAATAGCCAACTAAAGGCAATTAGAATTCCCTGCGGCTTTTGTGCTAAGTAGGGGACGTGAACGATCCAGTACGTCCAAGCGGCGTAGTAGGCTAAGCGCTTCGTACTGGTTGCGCGAATCCAAGAAGACACGCCCCCCTCGGCATCCTTAAAAGTTGATCCCAACTGACCAACAATCAGTGTGTAGGGAATAAAGTAAATAATCATGATCAAGATCCAAGAGGTGACCACTGACAGACCTTGTAACGCAAAGTTGTTAACAACGTTACCCAAGCCCCAGACGGCCACAAACGCAATTAATGCGATGTTGGACCAACGCAGCTGCTTTTCTGTTTTCATAAGCTAACCCCTTTTTTTAGTTTAAACACACTTAATTGTAAATCGGAAATGGAAGCGGTGACAACTTTATTTTTTCAATGTTAAAAGCGCTTTAAATTTCGCTGTAAAAGATGAATATTAGATGTTAAAATGGGGAAAGTTTGCTATTGTTAAATAGAATAACGAACAACTGGTAACGCGGTACATCTATTAGGGGACGGCACGTGTTAAACTGAGACGAAAGCGGGAATGATTTTGAAAACAGTCACAATTGGAACGGTCACATTATCAGCGGGGATGCCTAAAATTGGCGTTGTACTAACCGGTGCCGACCGGCAAACGTTGTTGGGGCAGGCGGCGCAGGTCCTGACTTCGACGGCACAGGTCGTTGTTTGGCGGCTGTCAGCGTATCAAGAACTGGATAATCGCGCTGAACTGATTAACACGGCGTCCCAACTACAACAAGTTCTAGGGACGATTCCGGTCATTGCGGATTTTCAAACGGACCAAGCTGCCGTCACACCGGCCGAATATTACCAGACTTGTTTGACCCTCGTTAATAATCGGGCGGTCGCCGCAATTGACATCGATTTTACCCTGGTAAACCAAATTGATTACGTCACACTGGCTAAGCAAATGCGCGCGAACGGCGTGCGGCTTCTACTGAGCCGGACGTTATCGGTGACCACCAGTGAGTCGGAGTTAGTCGCAACGTACGCGGCAATGGCGGCAGCCGGTGCGGACATCGCGCGAATGACGATTGATGGTCAGGATGCCCGGGCCGTTTTAAAATTAATGACCGCCACCGCAACAGCGCGTCAGCAGTTAGAAATTCCGTTAATTGCGACGGTTACCGGTGCTCTGGGGCGCTTTAATAGTGTTTGCGGTCAATTAACCGGCTCAGTCTTAGCCTTTGGCCGGGTCGGTCGGGTCGGAGAACCCGAACAGCTGCCCGTTAATCAGCTAAAGCAGGCGTTACAAACGTTATCAACGGTAGAAGGGGCGTAAAGTAATGAAGTGGAAATCGATTTGGCGTCATACCCGCTACATTTTACGTATTCTGGCAATCTATTTCTTCTTGATCCAGGGTCCGTACGATTGGTGGATCGGAAAAACCGGTTATCACTTATGGATGTACGTGATGGATATCATCGGGATTGCGGCGCTATTCTTTGTGGTTGAAGTTATTTATAATTATTTTCGACAGCGGGTACTCAGCCACCGCGCGAAAAAGTAAGTTGTCCGGGTGGCCGGATATTAAGTAGCGTAAACGTGAAAAGCTGGTCACGATTTCTAAAATTGAAATCGTGACCAGCTTTTCACGTTTAACGAATGACTACGGTTTAGGCGTTGGCCTGGGCCGCTACGATTTGTTCCGCAAACGCGTCTAAGTGCTTAACATCGTCAGCTTCGGGAGCGAGGTTAACGAAAACGTCCTTAGCACCCTGCGTGGCACCGGCCTTTTTGAGGGCATTGCTGAAATCGGTCACGGCTCGACAGTAATCGTCTTCGTAAAAGGTATCGCCGGAACCGGCGCAGCCATAGATTTTGCCGCTCAGATCAACGTCTTGTAGGTCGTCATAAAAGTCCAGTCCTTCTTCGGGAAGGGCTCCTTCGTCGTAGGTGTAAGGAACGATGATATTGATATCAAAGTTTTTTAATTCCGCGGCGTCCGCCTGTGAAATTTCTTCTTTAGTGACGTCAACGCCGAGTGCTTCTAATTTTTCAATAATGATGTCGGCAACGTCTTCGTTGTTGCCGGTGATGGTTGCAAAAATAACTTTGGCAGTGGCCATGTAAACTCCTCGCTTTCAATGTCTGGATAAGCCGATTATAACAGAGTTTTAGGTGGAATTTAAGCACGGGTCGTAATAATCGGAAAACCGCTTAACCAGTGGTTTCTCAGTGGCGGATTCCATGCTATAATTTAGTTAATAATGGTTATTTTACCGGATAGTACTTTAAAGATTGACGGCGCTTAACCAGAAAATTCTAGTGAAACTTACAATTGGCGAGGAGCGGTTAATTTGTCAAAAAAGGAAAAGAAAGCGCATTTTGGCAAGCGGTTGTGGGACTCGATTACGGAGCCGTTGCCAGATGATAATGATGATCAAAGTAATGAACAAATTCCTTTAGCATACGACCTAAAGGATTCGGCGGATAGTTCGGCTGACCAACCGGCTAAATCCGCGGCAAGCACCGAGTCGTCCGTGGCGGCTGCATCAGAGGCGGCTACCGCTAAGTCGGCGAAGTCAACCGCACCGGCAAAGTCGCAAGCCAGTTCACAGGCCGCGTCGCACCGGTCAAAACGGGCGGCAAAGTCACAGGCACCAACTACGGCGAGTGCGGCGGCCAAATCCGCCGCGCCAGCGTCCGCGGCCAAGGCTAAGCCGGAACATGATCGGAATACGATTGAAATCCCGGATCAACCGACTTCGGCCGTGGCACCGGCCCCTTCAAGGCTGAGCCGTTCACGGGCCGAAGCACACGGCCAATCAGCGGAATCCACGGCTACTGCCGCGCAGGCGGGACGCTCAACTACGGCGCCTAATTCTACGGTGTCAACAACGCCCAGGTCCGCGGCTTCACAGCAACCAACCATTGCGGTGCACGCTACCGAAGACGACGAGGACCAACCGGAGTTACCACTATCCCGGGAGGAACTCTACGGGGATCAACAGCCTAACGGTGGGCGTGAACCGGCTAGTCACAGTGCAGCAGCGATGTCACGGGTCGCACGGCACGCCGACCAGTTCGAGGACGAAGCGGATGACGCTCCGGAAGAAAATCCGCATTTAAAGAAAAAACAACCCGCGGGTGGTAATCCCCACCAAAAACCGGGACGTTCTGGCCACTATAGTTGGAAACTCATGGGTACCGGGGTCGTCATTTTGTTGATTGCGGCTGCGGGGGCGCTTTTTATGTGGAACCGGGCTAAGTCCACACAAGCGGATGCCAAGTCGAATGCGGAAACCATCGTGCGGGCAATCTACACGTCGAGTGCGCAACGCGACTTACGGACGAGTGCTTCAACGGACCAGCTTCAACAATTACAATCCAGCATCGATAACATGAAGGATTCAAGTGAGAAGGATTCGTTACAAAAGCAGCACGATTACGCTGCGCAAATGCTGAAAGTCCGGACGCGTTACCAGAAGTTACGGAATACGGCCAACTTGATCAACGTTAACGTGACGTCCGCAACGATTACGAAGGACCGTCAAAGTATTAAGACGGCCGGCTTAACGAGTTCTAAGACTTACTTTGCCAAAAAGTATGACAAATTATTTGCCACGACTGGTAAAACCGTTAAGAAGGTTACCCGCTACCACGCCGCCTTCAAGAAACTTTATAACAAGAAGGGAAAGTTGAAGTCCACGACGCCGTCTAGTCAGGTTGACACGGTATTGTCTAACTTAAAGACGTACCGGACGAAGTCACAGCTGGCGGCTAATGACTACCGACAATTGAAGGCTGACCGTAAGAAATTAGCGAAAGCGGCTAGTTCGTCGTCATCGTCGTCTAGTTACAGTTCCAGCAGTTCTAGCTACAGTGAACCGGAATCATCCAGTTCATCATCCGAATACTCTAGCTCCGAAGAGAGTTCGTCATCAACGTATGATAACAGTAGTTCAACGCCAACTTACTACGGCAACGGTGGGAACGACACACAAACGAGTTCGGCCGCTTCTAGCTCAAGTACGACGCATTATAGCAGTCATTCTAGCAGTTCAACTGGTACCGGCAATAGTACAACTGGGACCGGGGCCACAACGAACCAAACGACTGGTGGGACTACCGGTAACGGTACGACGACCACTGATGAAGACAATTAGTTAAATGAAGAGTGGGTTGAGGAGGTTAAACTCTCAGCCCATTTTTTGTACGGAGCGGTGTACGATAAAGTTATTAAGGCTTAATTAAACGTCGTTAAAGTAATCAGAAATGGGGTTTCAGAATGCCAATTGCATTAATGGTTCAAGCAACTAAGCCAGCACAGCTGGCGACAATCAAAGCACAGTATCCGGAGTGGCAGTTTAAAACGGTTGCGGAGTTAACGCCGGCCGACTATGATCAGGTCGAAGTGATGTTTGGAAACCACCCCGTGTTAAACCAACTACTAGCGCGACCAACGAGCCGGTTAAAGTGGCTACAAGTCATTTCAGCCGGTGTAGACTATTTACCGTTAAAAGCGTTGGCCCAGGCGCACGTTCTGGTCACAAATACGAGTGGCATTCACGCCGACGCAATCGGCGAAAGTGTGCTGGCGGCCATGTTAACGGTCGTTCGGGGGTACCACGCGGCCTGGGTGAACCAGACCGGTGCTAAGCAGTGGGCACTACCGGTTCGCACGACGACCTTGACCGACAAACAGTTACTAATTTTTGGTACGGGGCAAATCGGCCAATCAATCGCTAAAAAGGCAACCGCCCTTGGTATGCGAATCGTGGGGGTTAATACTAGTGGTCACCCGGCAACTAACTTTGACGATACCGTGGCGCTGCATGATACTGACCAAGCGTTAGCCCAAGCTGATTTTATCGTTAACGCGTTGCCGCTGACACCAACAACGCACCACCTGTTTAACGCCGACTTATTTGCCAAAACGACCCGGAGTCCGATGTTGATCAACATTGGCCGGGGGCCCGCGGTCAGTACCCCGGACTTAGTTGCGGCGTTGGACCGGCACCAACTGAGTATGGCCGCGTTAGACGTAACTGAACCGGAACCGTTAGCGCCGAGTGACCCACTCTGGCAGCGGGATGACGTTTTGATCACGCCCCATATTTCAGGCCAAATTGATCATTTTCGGGCAACGGTCTTTGCCATTTTTGCGGCCAATTTTGCCCAGTACGTGAAGGACGGCACCTTGGCGCGTAATCAGGTCGACTTGACTCGGGGTTATTAATCACCCTCAAACTGAGAATGTTACGCATTTATGAACGTCGAAAGGGACCTGCAATTTCCAGAGTGAAAATTGCTGGTCCCTTTTAATATGAGCTAAACGATTAAGGATCATTGTTTGGACTTAGCCGTTTTACGGGCCTTAAAGTTTTCCGCGCTGCGGTCGTTTGGCGCCTGACCGATGGCTAAGATAAAGACCGTGCTAATGATCAGGATGCTACCAAGAATGTCCAACCAGCCGAAGCTAACGCCGAGTAAGAGAACGGCAATTACGGTGGCGGATAACGGCTCAAACGCGTCTAGTAAGCTGACCACCGTGGGCCGAATATATTGCAAACTTTGCAGGAAAAACAGAAAGGCTAGGAGGGTTCCAAAGAGTACAACGAAACTTAACTTACTGATGTTTAAAGCGGTCAGCGGGATGTGGATGCTCCAAACGGGTTGTACGCAGTTAAAGAGGATTCCCCCAAGAAGCATCGACCAAGTGTTGACGGTCATCGGACTGTAGCGGGTTAGCAGTTGCGTGGGCATCAGGGTATTCGTGGCCGACGTGACCCCGGATAGGAGTCCCCAAATTAGCGCCCAAACGGAAATAACCAGGGTTCCCGGGTTTCCATGCGTCACCAGTAGAAAGGAACCTAACAGGGCGCAGAAAATAGCCAGCCCCTCCGCGCGCGTTGGAAATTGGCGGTGAGCCAGGACCATCCAGAGGGCGATGAAGACTGGTCCCATAAACTGTAAAATGGTGGCCGTGGCCGCGTTACTGGCTTCAACGGCCAGGAAGTAAGTGAACTGGACGGGCATTAAACCGAGCAACGTGTACGCGGCAATCTGAAATAGGTCCCGTGGGTGGCGCCAAATTGACCATAGATCTACCTGGGTCACCAGGCTAATAACCAGGAGGCCTAACCCGGCACCCAGCATTCGAATACCGGTTAGCCAAATTGAATTAATATCGGTGGTGTCAAATAGGGTTTGGGCAATGGCCCCGGAAACACCCCAAAAAGTGGCACTGACACTCGCTAAAAAGATCCCTTTGAATTCCCGACTGATCTGCATCGTGTGATCCCTCCCTAAGTAACAGTTCTATCCATCCATTGTACCTGATTTTACTTAGAAAGGGGTGGTGGCTTTAAGCTTCAGCTTGTTTTTGCGTGACTGTTGAAGTCGAGCTGGCCGCTGCTTGACGGGTCGTTTCGGCTAAATGGACCAAGTGGGTCAAAAACGCGTGGGTTTTAGCGTCGTAGTGGTATTTTTGTCCCAAGCGCACAAGGTAACCGTTAATGTAGTCGACTTCGGTTGGCCGGTTATGCGACATATCCTGGTACATGGACGGGTAGTGTAAGGGATTGGCGACTTGACTGACGTAGTTGACCGAAGCAAGTTCTTCTTCACGGGTATTTAACATGGTGACACCGTCACGTTCGCAAACGTCGTAGGCCTCGTCGATCAGTTGCCGGCTGAGGTCGTCCGCACCGGGATAGGCGGCAAATTCCCCCATCGTAATTTCAAACAGGGTGCACAGGGTGTTGACGACGGAATTAAAGACAACTTTAGCTAAGAGGGTTCCCCGAAAATTCGTCGTTAAATTAGGATTAAACTGGCACTTTTTAAGTTCCGTTACGATTTTGTGGGTCATGTCGTCGGGTTGTTCGGTGTAATTGGCTAAATTCATGGTCCCAGCACCCCGGGCCCCGATGAAATCAACGTCGCCGGGACCGTTTAAAACGGTCGCAACCAGCGCGGTTCCCGCGAGTAACTTTTCTGGCTGAAAGTAGTTGAGCAACTTTTCAACGTGGCCCATGCCGTTCATGCACGTCAAAACGTACTGGTGGTCGTTAAAAGCGTGTGCGGTCCGGCTTAAAAAGTCGGCAAGCTGCATTTGTTTGGTAAATACTACCCACACATCCGGATCACCGTGATAGTCTTCCGGGGTGACCACGGTGACGGGAACCAGGTGACGGTTCTGGTGATCGCGGGAGACGTAAACGCCCCCCTGTTGGTGAATTTTTTCGAGGTTCGGGGTCCACGTTTCTACAAAGTCAACTTGGTTACCCGCTTCTTGAAGGAGGACGCCGTAGCGTAACCCCATGGCGCCTGCGCCGAGAACTGTAAAATGCATATGTATGACCTTCCTTTGAACTAATTTATTAATCATAATGAAAAAAGGCCCGGCAGGTCGAAACCTGCCGGGCGTGTAGCGCGCGTTACCACCGGTAATTTATCAAGTTGCACTGAACTTGACCTCAAGCGGACCGTAAAACCGATCCGGCGCACGTTAATGGGTGCGGGCCAGGGCGCGCTACTGACTTCACGCGCCCCGTTCACAGTTGATATTCACGTTTGCCATCACGGGATCTGCTTTCACCATCTCAGACTCGCTAAAACCGTTACCGGTACGCTACTGGACTGCTCATCACTTTTATCATTAAATGTTAATTGTTTTCTAATTTAAACGTTCAAAGCGTTCCTGTCAATCACTTTCGGAAAACATTTATTATCAAACGTTTGGCCCAGTGATGGGTCGTTGGGTGAGCCTGATTGACTTAAGAATCTTTAGCAGATGCAAAATGCGTGGTGAGGCGCATTTTTGAAAGCGATTTCCATTCTGAGCCGGAATAGCGTACAATTGTAAGTGTAAAAATGTGGGAGGGTTAGACATGCCAAAATATCTAGTCTTTATGGATATTGATGGGACCTTGTTAACGGACCATCAATACGTTTCAAAACGAACGAAAGCAACCATTGAACGGTTACAACAACGGGACGTGATGTTCTACATAGCAACGGGGCGGATGTACGAACTAGCTAAGGTCGTCCGCAACAAAATTAATTCGGAAGTGCGGTTAGTCACTTCTAACGGGGCCGTTTTTGACGGTGCACAGGGGCGTGAAATTACCAAACTCGGTGGTGCCGCCGTTGAATTAGCCTACTTGGTTGCTCGGCGGGACAATTTACCGATGATGCTATTTACACCAGAAATGGCGTACTACACGGAACAGATTCCACGCTTCGTGGCCCGCAACGCCGCTAATTTTGACACCGGGGAAATGTCAATTGGTTACGAAGAGGTTAAGAGTTTCACGCAGTTAGCCAAAATTGAGGATCAGATCACTAACGGAGTAATTTTAAGCCGTGAAGATATGTCCCGGTTAGACTCGGCGCGCGAAAAATTGACCAGTAGTAAGCTGTTACGATTATCTTCTTCTAACCCCAATAACATTGAGATGATTCCCCTTAACACGGATAAGGGGACGGCGGTTAAACAAATTCAACGGGAACAGCACGTTGACGCCGCGCACACCTTTGTGTTTGGTGACGGTTTAAACGACGTGGGGATGATGGCTGAAGCCGACTTATCGGTTGCCATGGGAAACGCCTTGCCCCAAGTAAAATCCATTGCCAACTTTGTGACCGAGACCAACTATAACGACGGGTTAGCAAAGTTTTTAGACGAATACTTTCAACAGCACCCGTTAGCTTAATAAACAAACTAAAACGTTGTCCGGTAACCGCTTCACGGTGGTTCGGACAACGCTTTTTAATTATTAAGTTTTAGCCGGTTAATGGCACCAGGAATTGACTTTTACGTTAAATTTGGCACACTTAAAGGGGAGGGTTGTCCAGCGAGTAGAATCGCGACGGGCAACTGTTGACCAACCACGGCCTGATTTAGGTGGCAGTTATCAAAGCTAACTTGCTGACGTGGTAAGTGTCTTTTAGGAAGTGAAAACTGTGAAAATTGAAATTTTACCGGCTAAGCGGACGACGGCCTTAGCCGTACTATCGATGACTAACTTGGATAATCGCGAACTTAACCCGGCAATTGAAAAACAATTAACGGTGCAAGGGATTGCGGTGGCCCAACCGCAAAGTGCGTTGGCGGATCTGATCCAACTGATTGCCCACCGGCATCCGGTGGGGATACGGGCGTGGGACATGGCCGCGTTAAACGTCCCAACTGCCCGGGTTCAGGTGACCCAGGAACGCCTGTTTCTGACTGACACTGAGGCGACTGAATTGGTGCCCAATTTGAACGCTAAGAGTAGTCGGGTTTTGGTGGTTATCGGTGAACCGGGTGCCGAGAGTGACGCCGTTCACGCGACCGGACAGGAACTGCAGCGCAAAATAAAAGCGTTCTTCGGCATTCAAGCCCGGCTTCAATTCCGGACGTGTACCCAAACAACGCAATGTTTAGAAACCGCTAAGCCCGACGCGTTGGCGTAACGTTAATGTCAATCAGGTCGAATTGACGGTCGTCGTAGTTAACGCGGCTGACACTGGTATTTTTCAGTAACCGGGTGGGGAGCTCTCGCGGACTAATTTGGTAAAGAAATGCGCTTAAAACTAGTCCGTGGGAAACAATCAGGATATTTTTATCGTGACCATCCTGTGATTCGAATAGGCAGATGCGGCGAAGGGCCCGGCTAATGCGGTCGGTCACCCCCACTAACGTTTCCGCACCGCGGGTCTGGTCGAGGGCGTTAAACATCCAGAGTAGGGTGGCGAAGCGTTCCCGACTGAGGATCAGTTTGACGAAGGTGCCAACGCCGAGTTGTTTGCGCACTTGGTTGACCACCCACAAGTTTTTCGTGCCTTCTAGGCCACCAAAGTTAAATTCACGTAAGCCGACGTCAATCGTCGGCTTTTTTAGTTCCGGGTGCAGGGCCGTAATGATGCGGGTAGTCTGTTGGGCTCGGCCGAGGTCACTAGTGTAAGCAGCGTCAAAGTGCACGTCCGCTAACATTCGTGCTAACCGTTGGGCGGAACGCACCCCGTTGCGGGTCAATTTTGAATCGTAAATGCCCTGCAGCCGTCCAGCGGCGTTTAGTTCCGTTTGGCCGTGTCGAACTAAGTACAGGTGAATCGTTGCCATCCTAGTGCCCCCTTTCGTTGATTAACATAGCTCAATTGTAAGGCCCCCGGCATTTTTGAACAAGCGTTTAATTGTTAATTAAGCGTTTATTTTTTGATGAATAAATGATTAACTTATTTGAATGGTCACCGGGTTCGGGTCAAGCGGAGCCCGCTGACTTTTGGCGCACGTTTTGACAATAATTGTGCGGAGATACTAAAGAAGCTGTGACATAACTAGCCTCTGTATAAGCAAATGGGACGAGAAACCGAATTTTGGTTTCTCGTCCCATTTGCTTACACCTTTGATTTTTAAAACTGGTCCCTACCGTGACCAGTTTCATAATGT
>NZ_QWZQ01000057.1 GCF_003885105.1 Lactiplantibacillus garii | reverse complement strand
AACTACAAGCGTCGCCAAGAAACACTAAATGGCATGACCCCGAAAGAATTTCGGAATCATGCCATTCTAAAAACTGCATAGCTATTTTAATTATTTGAACTGTCTACTTGACTCGGAGCAGTCCCGTGACAACGTTTTTTGCTTTATCAAATTCTAATTTGGTTCTCATTTTAGTGGACCTTGTGCTAAAATGTTAATATTGTTTGGCATAAGTTGAAAAAACATCCAGAAATGAGAACGGAGCGAGTAAGGTTGAAAGAGGAAACAAAGATGAAACGGTACCACCGTTTTCGGCTAAGTCTAGGATGGCAGATTCTAATTGGTCTAGTTCTAGGAATCGGATTAGGCGTCGTTTTTTATGGGAACCAAACGGCAATCACGGCGATGCAAAATATTGGGACCATGTTTATTAGTTTGATTCAAATGATCGTATTACCAATCGTGGTGGCCTGTTTAATTACCGGGATCGCTAACATGGGTGACCTAAAGAAATTGGGGCGAATTGGTGGCAAAACCATCATCTATTTTGAATTAATGACAACGATTGCGATTGCCCTCGGGTTATTAATGGGCAACGTTTTTCACCCCGGTGATTACATTAATATTCACCAGTTGCACGCGTCGAACATCAGCCAATACGTACAAACCGCTAAAACGGTTTCCCATAACGGGGTTTGGTCGACCGTGATGGGCATCATTCCCACCAACGTTTTTAAGTCGTTAGCGGCGGGGGACATGATTCCGGTCATTTTCTTTGCTGTTTTCTTCGGCTTAGGTACGGCGGCCATTGGTGATCAGGGTAAAGTCATTCTAGACTTTATGAATGCCGTGGCCGAAGCAATGTTTAAAGTGACGAATTGGGTTATGCACACCGCGCCAATCGGGGTTTGTGCGTTAATTGGGGTGACGGTCGCCGAAATGGGTTTAAAGGCCCTGGCACCGCTCGGGTACTTTATCATCCTGGCGTACATTACCATGGCCATTTTTATCGTGGTCGTCATGGGAATTGTTGCCCGGCTCTTTGGCCTCAACATTTGGCATTTACTACGAGTAATTCGGGACGAAATGGTGCTCGGCTTTTCAACGGCCAGCTCTGAGGCGGCGTTGCCCCGAATTATTGATAAAATGGGTAAGTTTGGGGTCAGCGAAGGCATCGTGTCCTTTGTGATTCCAACCGGTTACACGTTTAACTTAGACGGCTCGGCCATTTACCAGTCATTAGCCGCCCTATTTTTGGCCCAGGCTTACGGTATCCATTTGAGCCTGAGTCAGCAGATCACGTTATTGGTTGTTTTAATGATTACCTCTAAGGGGATTGCCGGGGTTCCCGGGGCCTCGTTCGTCGTGTTATTAGCAACGATTTCAACGATTGGTGTTCCGGTGCAGGGCCTCGCCTTCATTGCCGGAATCGACCGCCTAGTTGATATGGGACGAACGGTTGTTAACGTGGTTGGTAATTCGCTGGCCGCGGTGATTATTGGTAAGTCGGAACACGAATTTGACGAACCACAAAGTGAACGTTACTTAGCCCAGGTGCGGGCTGGACACGCGACGAGTGCCGTCAAGTAAATCGTAATTAGTTGATGAGTCTTGGAGGGGACACTCCGGGGCTCTTTTTTTGGAAAACGGGAGGTAGCAAATGCAACTAGATTTTTCAATTGGCCAATTAGCGCAACTTTTTGACGTTCCAGTCCCCACGTTACGCTATTATGATCAGATTGGTTTACTGACCCCGGCCCGGGTCGATCCCGCAAGTCACTACCGGTACTACGGCAGTGAACAATTTGAACGTCTGAGTACGATCAAATATTTCCGGGCGTTGGGGGTCCCGCTGGCACAGATCAAGGACTTTTTTGCGGCCCGGGAATTACCCAAACTAGAAGCCATGTTAAGTAGTCAGCAACGCGTGGTTCAACAACGATTACGAACGTTAAACGCCATCGATCAACGGCTTCAAAACCGGTTACGACAAGTTCAAGCAGCCCAAACTGCGCCGTTGGGACGGACGCTGTTGGTGAATTTACCGCCCCGCGCGATGGTGGCGCTTCAACACGCTTACCGTCCCCAGGATGATATTGAGTTGGTGATCGCAAAATTACGGGCCCAGTTCGGGTTAACTGAAAGTATCTTTTTGGGCAAAGTCGCCCTGTTACTATCCGCTACGGACCTGGCGGCGGACCAATTTGACCGCTATGCGGGAATTTGCCTCCTTTTTGAACCGGGCGAATCCCGGCCAGAACAGTCGGGACAGTTACCCGCCGGTGATTATGCACAGCTGACCTTTCGGGGAACCCACGCCGACGCGGCCCCGTATTATCAGCAATTAAAAGCTGATTGCCAGCGGCAGGGGTGGCGGCTTAACGGGGACGCCGTGGAAACGGCTTTGATTGATTACGGCATTACCGACGACGTGAAGCAGTCGGTGACCCGCATCCAAGTTCCAATCGTAAAACATGCTTGACCCTCAAGTTACTTGAGACTTTATAATGAAAATATTAATTGCAGTGGGGTGAGCCGATGATTGGGACGATTTTTAACGTCAGCATGATTTTAATTGGATGTACGGTGGGAAGTTTATTTAAGCGGGGAATCAAGCCGGCGTATCACGATATTTTGATGCAGGCGCTAGGACTGGCCGCTTGCATGATTGGAATCAACGCGGTGGTTCAACGGATGCCGCAGAGTAAGTACCCGGTACTGTTTATTGTGAGCCTGGCAATTGGGGGCTTAGTTGGGCAAGCGCTTGATTTGCAGGGCCGCTTTGATAAGTTAGTTAACCGGTTTTCAGGTGGTAACTTGGCGGAGGGGTTGGCAACGGCGGTGCTGTTGTATTGTATCGGATCGCTGTCAATTTTGGGGCCGATTGAAGCGGCTTTGAAGCACGATTACACGTTTTTATTTACTAACGGGATGCTGGACGGGATTACGTCGATCGTCTTAGCTTCCACGTTTGGTTTTGGAATCGCCATTGCGGCCGGAGTCCTTTTTATTTGGCAAGGCTCACTGTATGTTTTAGCGCTGCTTTTAAAGGGCGCGTTAAGCACGGCGCTGTTAAACGAGATCACGATTGTTGGGGGGATTTTGATTTTAGCATCCGGGTTAGGGTTACTGAAAATTAAGCAAATTAATACGCTTAACTTGTTACCAGCCCTCATCGTTCCCCCCGTCGTGATTAGTATTTTACAATTGTTTTAGGCTATAAGCCAAAAGGGCCCACCGTGCCGTACGCACGGGGCCCTTTTTGAATGTCATTATTAAGTGAGGTGGTGCCGTTGCCGAAATTCTTGGCGGTTACGCTCCAAGTGCCGGTGGATTTTTTCAATCAACAACTCGTGTGAAACGGGCGGTTTGCACGTGGCTGGGGCGGTTGCCGGAAAGCGCTCGTCAATGTTGATCGAACTGGGGGTAATTGCCGTCGTGGCGGCAAAGGCGATGGCTAAACTATCCGGGGTATGCTGATACATTAAATCATTGCGAATCGCAAACTTGATGTTTTGGTGATTGGCAAGTTTAACGTACCGGTCGAGAATATCTTGATCTAAAAGGCCGTGTAACAATAGTTGGTAGTCCGGATGGGCCGTCATTTCGGTTTGAAACGCTACTGAATAGTCGCGGGTCAGCGCTTGGGTAAAAGTAACGCCAAGGTCAATCCGTTCCCGGAACGTTCCCAAGTTACGGTGTTGTTCATCAGGATGTAACACCGGGGTGCCGAACATGGCCGACTGGAGGTGTTTGTCCATTTGATCATCGGATAAAGACATGGCTTTCAGTTCCTTTCAAGAAATCGATTATTACCACCATTGTAGTAAAGAAAGCGCTCTTAGTAAATTAAGATTTTCTAAAATCGGCTAACGCTGAATGGTGAGAATGGCCAAGAAAGTATCGTTTTTAATGCGGTAATGAACAGTCAGTTGTTTATTAGCCAACTGTTCAATGCTGCTCAGACCGTAGCCCAAGTGCCCCGGTTTCGTCGTAAAGCGACTTTTTGAAATGTGGGCTAAATCAATGTTTTCATTTGCTTGAAATTTATTTTGAATATTAAAAGTGACCGTACGCTTCGTCACTTCGATGGCCAAGTTGACCCGTTTATCGACCTTCACGGCGGCATCAATGGCGTTATCAAGCAAGTTTCCGAGGATCCGTACTAACTTAACCTGGTCAGTATCCGGTAAATCTACGGGTTGCAGCAGGGCGATTTCTAGGGTAACGCCCCGGCTAGCGGCCGCTTCGTACTTTGAATAAATTAAGCCGCTAAGGGCCGGCACGTGGAGGTAACGCAACTGTTCGGGGGCCGCGCTTGTTGTTAGCTCTTGGCCGTTGGGTAACACTTCCTGTTCAAAGTAGCGCTTTAGGCCGTCCATATCGTCTTTTTGAATATATTGGGAAAGACTAAGCAGGACGTTTTGGTAATCGTGCTTAAAGAGGTGTAGTTCCTGATTACGGTGGCTAAGCAGCACGTTATATTGTGAAACTTGATTTAGTAACTGCGCGTCGGTTAAGCGACTGTTTTTACTGCTGACCAGGTAAAAACTAATAATTCCAAAAATTACACTGGACGCAATGGCCACGTACATTTGTGCAACGACGGACAGTTCTAGGGCGTACGAGTAGGCCAAAATGTAAAGCACGTAGCAAAGCAGCACTAACAAGTAATCGTTACGATCAATTTGAGCGTGTTGGAAAAAGTCGGCCGTCGCGGAGCGAATGACTAAGTGGTGGGCCCAGAGCCCGACCAGTATGACGATGGGCAAGCCAATCACTACTGCGTAGAATAAGTCTAGGTTGGTGATAAATAATTTAAGACTCATGACCTGGCGCAACTTCATCTCAACATTGGAACCCATGAGTAACTTAACGAGACTCCCAGAGATGCCCCCAATCAGTCGCTTGAAGGCGTTCAAAAAGACAACGATTGGGAGTGCTAGAATCCACTTGGTGTAGAGAAAGCGGGTGCACATAATGGTGTTGACCACGGTAATTGGAACAATCCAGAACAGGACTAGGGGCACGTGCGGGAAAAAAGGTGCTAACTGACTGAAGACGGCCACACCGATGATTGCCCCGGTCCACACCGTTGCAATGCGCCAAGTTAAAAACTCACGGAAGGCTAACATTAAGATGATCATTTCGTAAGTACCAGAAAATAATGACAGGATGTAAATTAAAATTTTCAAGGGAGGTTACCTCACTAAAAATGCATAAAATTGGTCAGATTGTTAGTTGACATTACTATCATAATGCAAAATAAAATCGTTTCCAGTATAAATTGAGGTTTCGTGGCCGAAACTCACAGTCAGTTGGCTGTTTTGTTTGTACGTCAGGTTGGACCAGTCAAAACTAGCGTTAAACCGATTTTAGAAGGTTAGGAAGCTAAACACAATCAAGGGCAACTTTGACTGTTAACGCCGTCAGTACTGACGTGAATGTTGTTTGATGCGTGAACCTCCGAACGGGACTTGCCAATTTTTTTAGTTGGTATGACCAAGAAGTTGTGAATTCAAGCGTGTGTCCTTGTTGAGTTAATTCTTATTTGGTTAATTAGCGGCTAGAACTCCTAGGCTCGATACGGCGCCAAGTTTTGGGGCAACTGGGAGTTATTCGGTGAAAGTTTTGAAAAGGCCGCTTAGGACTGCTTGGGCAGCCATGGAAGCGCTTTTTGAATTGCAATGGTGGCCGGGTCCCACCACCTAAAAACCTTAGAATCTAAAGGTGTTTTTCGAAGTTAGTTCATGGTATGATACTCATTGATTGTTGGCGCTTTAATTGTTCAATAATCTAAATAAAGAAACGGGTGGAATCAGATGCCAAGACATTTACGTAAACGTCGGCGACCGTGGTCGCTGATTATAATTGCCATGGTGCTTTTGGGGGTCATCGGCTTCACGGTTTCGCAGGCTTCGGATTGGATTGACGCGTCGTTTACGACTAAGAAGAGCGCGCCGAGCAAACCAACGGCGGAATCGAAAAAGAAGGTTAACCAGGTGTTACTGGACGTTCCCCTGGTTAATCAGATGACAACACCACGTTTGTATAACGGGTGTGAAGTAACATCGTTGACCATGATGATGAACTACGCGCACATTAACGTCACTAAAAATCAGTTAGCCGAAAAATTAACTAGTGTACCAATTACTTATGATAACGGGGAACACGGCAACCCGAACTACGGGTTTGTTGGCGACATTAATGGGGATGATGCCGGTTTGGGCGTTTACCACGGTCCCATTTATAAATTGGCTAAAACCCAGACAACCCACGTTAAGGATTTAACGGGGGCCAGCTTTGGAACCGTCATTAAAGAGTTGGAAGCGGGGCGGCCAGTTTGGACGGTAACGACGGTATCGTTTGCGCCGGTTAGTTCCATGGAAACTTGGCAGACGCCGCAGGGATCGGTTAAGATCACTTACGATATGCACAGTGTGGTTATCGTCGGGTTTAACCGTGCCAAACAGAAAATTTACATTAACAATCCGTACGGCCAGAAACAGCAGGCCGTTAACTGGCAGGACTTTCAAGCAGCTTATCGGCAAATGGGCAGTCAGGCCATCGTGCTGACGCTGAAACACTAAACGTTATAAAGTGATGAAGGAATCAATCTGATGAGGGGGAACTCGACGGGTTGGTTCTTTTTTGACTGGAAATAAACATTTGTTAACAAGCTGTAACTTAATTGCAATCGAAATGAAGTCGTTTTTCGGCCAAAAAAGCTTATGATAAAAGAGTGCGATATTAAAATAATCATAAAAGGCAATCAACTATTTTGATAAGCTCAATTTGTGATGGTTTTCAGAAAGTATCAGCAATAATAATTATATTTTGATATTATAAAGTTAGTGCAGCCACGTTAAGGGGAACGACGCTACGGGCGGTTAATCCGAGTGGTGGGCTGACACGTAGGAAGTACCAGGAAAGTAGTTGCGAAATTAGGAGGACATTTTTTTATGGATTTTAAGCGGAAAGTTAAACTGGGTATTGCAACGGCAACGGGCGCGTTGGTATTGGGCTTAGTAGCCGTACCATCGGTAAATCACGTTTTGCACGCGGCATCAAATAACGTTAGTTCGGTTAGTCAAACGGCGGCCCCAACGACCGTTAAGGCAACGAATCAAACGGTTAGTGCGAAGAGCGCCAGTGGAACGAAGGCTAACTATAGCGTGCAGTACGTTAAAGCCGGGACCAACTCTAAGACCGCAACGTATAAGAAAACGGATTACAACACTAAGGGTGATGCCAAGGCCCAGGTGGATTATCTGGCTGCCGCTCAGGGTGACACGGTTAAGTTAAATACGGGTGAAACGGCGACCGTTCAAGGCACGATGGGACGGATTTACGTTCACTGGAATACGGGAAATTGGTCGGTCACCACGATTGCGAATACCGAGGATGTGGCCAAGAACCCGGCCAAGTTTGCAAACCAGGTCAATGAGCAAATTCAAAAACAGAATTTGACGGATAAGGCGGTTACCAATGGTTCGGTCACGGTCTATAACCAGGCCCAGTCTGGTGAGGCGAACTCCGTTAAGTGGCAAAAGTCCGACAAAGTGTCCCAAGTACAAGGTCAACAGGCGAACACCGTCATTAAAATCGCAGCTACCGCAAAAAACTAGTCTATAATCAAAAAATTTGTACATCGTAAAGAAAGCATGGGCCAAAAGTCGTTTAGTTTGTGAGTATTAACGTGGAACGAACTGACTTTTGATACCATTACCACGGCACTTTAAGGCGCATAAATTACTCGAAGTAAAATGAGTAATTTATGCGCCTTAAAGTTTTGTTCCAGGTCCTTTTTGCAATTAAGCAGGATAGCTTAATTGTCGTTTGCTTTTAGTCCCTTTTTAGACGGGGAGGAAGTGGGCTGATCAGTAAAAGTTTGGCTAAGTTGTTGTAACCCGTGGTAAGTAGGCTGAAAGTTTGATGCTAACAAACGTTGCATACGTTGCTCGCTCGTGATGAAAAAGGCTTCGATTTGAGCGGCCAGTGGTCGGGCTTTGGGCGTGAGCAGTAACCGCTTATAGCGGGCATCCTTAGTTGCGGGTACCCGAATAAGTAAGTCTTTAGCCACCATGGCCGTCACGAGACTTGAAGCGGTTGCTTTGCGAATGTTAAATTCGTGCTCCAAGTCGCGTTGAAAAACGTCCTGTGAATTTTCATGGTCGGCGATGTAGTTAATGGTACTTGCCTGCATTTCGGTTAGACCAAGTTGCTTGGCAAAGTGGGCGGTATCACGGGCAAGGGCGTTATTAGCCTTTTTGATTGCGACCCCGAGTGAATTTTTCATGGTAGCCTCCAGAATTAGTTCGTTTTCTAACTAAAATGAATTATATCAAGTTAAGGTGGATTGTCAATCTAATACTAACACTAGTAATTTCGTGCGTTTATGTTAAACTAGGTAATTAGTTCTATTACGAACTATATTTTGTTGGAGTTGATTTTAATGCAAAAAAAAGTGGACCTAAAGTTGATTTTGGCGGTCGTAGCGGCCGGACTGTTATCGTTTTGTGGGGTGGTTGTCGAGACCGCGATGAACATTACTTTCCCCGTCTTGATGCGCCAGTTCAGTCTGAACACCGCAACTGTTCAGTGGATGACGACGGCTTATTTACTCGTGGTCGCCATCATTGTCCCTATTTCAGCCTTTTTAAAACGGCGCTTTAAAACGAAATCGTTGTTTGTGACCGCTAACTTGTTGTTTATCATTGGTTTGGTCATTGATGCGGCCGCGACTAGGTTTGGTGTGCTGGTTCTTGGGCGGATCGTGCAAGGACTAGGGACTGGGATTGCGCTGCCGTTAATGTTCAATATTATTTTGGACTGGGTCCCGGATGAACAACGGGGGACGTTAATGGGAATTGGCACCCTGATTACGGCCATTGCGCCGGCCTTAGGACCAACGTTTGGCGGGTTGGTCGTCAGCAGTTTGAACTGGCACTGGATTTTTATCCTGTTGTTGCCATTACTGTTGATTTCGTTGGTATTAGGACTATATGCTATTCGGCAGGCAACACCGCCGGTTAAAACGAGTTTTGATGTTCCGGCTTGGTTGATGGTTATCCTAATTTTCGTGGGGTTCACCCTTGCGTTTAGTAATTTGCAACACGTTGTGACCCGTCCAGGACTAGTTGGTAGTTGGTTAGTTTTGGGACTAGCGGGGTTGATAGGGTTCGTTTTGATTACGCGCCGTTCAAAACAACCGTTGATTAAACTAGACTTGTTCAAATTTCGTTCGTTTGATTGGCACTTATTCGGCTTTTTCCTAGTTCAGGTAAACGCACTTGGACTGGCCTTCATTTTGCCTAACTACATGCAATTGGTAAATGGTCAGAGTGCCTTGTTAGCGGGATTATTTGTCCTACCGGGCGCCGCGGTCGGTGCTGCGTTTGCACCACTGGGCGGTCGGATTCTAGACGAATTTGGCGCTACTAAGCCCATTTTAACGGGGGCGGTGATCTTGGCGGTAGCAATCGCCCTGTTCACGGTATTAGGAATGCATCTAAATGGTCCGGTGATTTTAGTGATCTACATTTTGCTAATGGTGGGTATGGGACTCACAATGGGGAACACCATGACGAGCGGGCTAAGCCAATTACCCAGTGTCGAACAGGCGGACGGTAACGCGGTGTTTAATACGTTGCAACAGTTTGCGGGCGCCACGGGGACGTCACTCGTTTCGGCGGTGATTACTTTAGTGCAAACCCGCACGGTGGGGTCACAAGCTTACCGAACGGCCCGGGGCTCAACGGTGGCGTTAACCTTGCTGTTAGTTCTAATTCTTATCAACTTGGTTGCCTTGGTCATGGCCATGCGGACGCGAAAACGTGATTGACTTTTAGCGACGGAGTGCTTATGATGTTAGGTAATAATTAAAAGTAGTGATTCCTAATTAGTAGTGATTAACCCAACAGTAAAGCGAACCGGTGGTTGGTGTGAACCGGGCTGTGGTTAGTGACGAATTACATGGGATGAACTGCCAATCGGCCGGATGATATTCGTTACCAATCAATGAGCGATCGCGTTAAACGCGATAACTTGGGTGGTAACGCGGAAAAACTCGTCCCTGTTGAATAGACAGGGACGAGTTTTTTTATTTTATTCGGACCTTAACTTAGGAGGAAAACACATGAACATTATTGATGATTTGAAGTGGCGTGGCGCTATCAATCAACAAACCGACGAAGCCGGATTGAAAGAGCTTACCGAAACGCAGTCCGTTTCGTTGTACTGTGGGATTGATCCGACTGGGGACAGTATGCATATCGGGCACTTGATTCCATTTATGATTTTGAAACGCTTCCAATTAGCGGGTCATCACCCGTACGTCGTGGTTGGTGGCGGGACCGGTGCCATTGGTGATCCTTCAGGTAAGAATTCTGAACGCAAGCTTCAAACGATGGACCAGGTTAAGCATAACCAGGACGGTCTAAACGCTCAGATGCACAAGTTGTTTGGTTCGGATAAAAACTTCTCAATCGTTAATAACTACGACTGGTTATCCAAAATTTCGCTGCTCGATTTTTTACGGGATTACGGGAAGTTGTTCAGTGTGAACAACATGCTGAATAAAGAAGTTGTGGCTAGTCGGCTTGAAGTGGGGATCTCCTACACGGAGTTTACGTACCAGATTCTCCAATCCGTTGACTTTTTGCACCTCTACCGTTCAGAACATGTTCAACTCCAAATTGGTGGGGCGGACCAGTGGGGGAATATTACGGCCGGTACGGATTTGATTCACCGCTTAGAAGGTAACGATGCTAAGGCGTACGGATTAACGATTCCGCTACTATTGAAGGCTGACGGAACAAAGTTTGGGAAAACCGCTGGCGGTGCCGTTTGGTTGAACCCGGAAAGAACTTCTCCTTACGAATTTTACCAATTTTGGATTAACCAAGATGATCGTGACGTGGTCAAGTACCTCAAGTACTTCACTTTCCTTAGTCATGAAGAAATTGACCGGTTAGCTGAAACGGTGAAAACTGCTCCTGAAAAGCGGGAGGCCCAACGTCGCTTAGCAGAAGAAGTGACTGAATTTGTCCACGGTAAAGAAGCCGTTGTCGAAGCCGAAAACATTACCAAGGCGTTATTCACCGGTGATGTTCAAAAGTTGAATGCGGATGAAATTGAACAAGGTTTTAAGGGAGTACCGTCTGCGGATGTCACAACTGAAAAACAGAACATTGTTCTGTGGTTGGTGGACGCGACTAAGTTTGAACCTTCACGGCGTCAGGCCCGGGAAGATATCAAAAACGGCGCTATCCGGATCAATGGTGAGAAAGTAACCGACGTTGATGCTGAAATTGATCCAACGGCTGCCTTTGACGGCAAGTTTGTGATCGTTCGGCGCGGGAAGAAACGTTACTTCCTGGCACGCGTTAAGTAAAGCAAAAGTAAGAAGGGTTGAATCCGAAGTGGTTCAGCCTTTTTTCTTAATAATGAAATAACTTTTGGGTGTAGAATGGGAAACATCGATGGGGCGTTAGATTCAATCGGCAAAGTGTTTGAGAGGATGGTTAAATTGACGGATGGCAATCAGCACAAGATTACGACTAAGACCGTTACGACGTTGGGCATTTTAATTGCCGTGACGGTCGTGATTTCATTATTTTTCCATATTCCGGTACCGATGACGCACGGCTATATTAATTTATGCGATGCGGGCATCTTTATTGCGGCTCTATTATTTGGACGGCGGGGCGGAGCCATTGTTGGTGGTGCGAGTGGACTCCTGCTAGATCTGTTATTAGGGTATTCGCAATATATGATTTTTTCGTTGATCGTTCACGGATTAGAAGGCTGGATTGCTGGTCAATTTGGTGCGGGACGCCGCAAGGGCCAACAAGTGGTAGCACTGGCGGTTGCGTGCGTTGTGATGGTTGGTGGTTACTTTATTTCGGATTCAATTATGTATACGATTCAAACCGGCTTAGTTGGTATTCCGACTAACTTTGTTCAGGCGGTTGTTGGCGGTTTAATTGCTTTTCCGGTAGTTGCACGGGTCAAACGCCACGTTAAAACGGAGTTTAATGCCTAGTTAGCATGTTTGAGCGGGGTGCTTTGTTGATGGGTGCTGAAGTGAGCGGGTCAAACGCCGTTCAGTTTGTGAGCATCAGAGTGTGTCAAAAGTTGTTAAGCGGAGCCCGCTGACTTTTGGCACCCGTTTCGACAATAATTGTTCGGAGATGAAATTTCGGCTATGACGTTTGTCACCGCCGAAATTTTTTTAAGCGGAATAAACTGGTTTTTGACACTCGCTTCGACACCACGGACTAGCAAAATGAAGCTGAACTTTAACAGTTGTGTCGCAGGTTCTTTTTGTCTAAAAACATTTAAAAGATTTTGCGCTATAAATAATGTATTTTCATAAACGTGAAACAATTGCGAATTAATTGTTGACAGTTTCATTACAGCTTGGTATATTAGTAAACGTTGTTGCAACGGGCAGTGCCTATCAAGTTTAAAAATTATTGTTGACAATCATTTTGTTACTTGGTATAGTTATTCCTGTTGTCGTAAGACAGCTATAGTAATTAAGCAGTGTTAATTTTCTTTGAAAAAAGATGTTGACAGAAAACGCTTTAAATGCTATTATGATTGAGCTGCTTGGGTAACTGAGACAGCGATTTAGACCTTTGAAAACTGAACAAAGTTTCGACGAATCAAATGTGTAGGGTCTCTTGAACTTGATTCAAGAGCAAAACATTTGCGAAGTCAATTCGCTAGCAAATAAATTTTAGTACAACATTAAATG
>NZ_QWZQ01000056.1 GCF_003885105.1 Lactiplantibacillus garii | reverse complement strand
ATGAAACTGGTCACGGTAGGGACCAGTTTTAAAAATCAAAGGTGTAAGCAAATGGGACGAGAAACCAAAATTCGGTTTCTCGTCCCATTTGCTTATACAGAGGCTAGTTATGTCACAGCTTCGTTTTATCTCCGAACAATTATTGTCGAAACGTGCGCCAAAAGTCAGCGGGCTCCGCTTAACCACGTATGTCAAACAATCCAAGCCCAGGATTATTCACCATACGCCGTTAATGCTCACCCGCCAATCGACTTTTGGCACACTCTGTTTAACCTAATTCTGATTTTTAACTATTCGAAGACGCTCCGGAAACGTCGTCCACTTTTGGCTGTTCCTCAGGAGCCGCTTCCGTATCCGCAGAAGCCCCCGAGACGTCGTCCACAGTTGGTACCGTTTCCGTATCCGTCGAAGCACCAGAAACGTCGTCAGTTTGCTCCTTGGCAGAAGCACCGGAAACTGCGTCGGTCTTGGCATTAGGATCCTTCACTAACTTTTGACCAGTCAAGCCCAAGTAGTACTTAACGATTGGCAAGATATCAAGGACGAACTCGTTAATTCCTTGGAAGTCACCCTTCGCATCGTGCATAGCCTGGTAGTAGTGCATGTCGCACTTTTCACCGTTACTTGGCACCGGCAACTTAAAGAGGTCGGTCTTCCCGGTCCGTAAAATATGAACCGCTTGTTTGACGTGTGGGATGGCCCGTTTCGGGTGACAATCACCGATCGGGTTCCCAACTTGCGACGGTTTCCGCGAAGCCGACATGTTCTTGGCATCCGTCTGGTGATTATAGTATAGGAACTGATTATTAGCGTCCACGAAAGTCAGCTCCATTGGCATGGAGTTCAAGAAATAATTCAACTGGTCAACGGTCAGCACCCCACAGTCCAAGCGGACGTAGGTGTTACCCGAAACCGCGTTCGTTTTAGCGGTAGCTTGGTCAACCCAATCATCGGCGTGCATGTTAAGCCCCTTAATGGTCGTTGGTACGCTGCCACTGGCTTGTAAATCTTCACTCTTCCAGCCCTCGTCAGCGGGTTTTGCGTTCATCGTGTTAATCACTTTAACGAACTTAAGGAATTTACCCAGGGTCTCACTTAAGAAACTAACCGTCCGGTCGTCCTTTAAGTTATTGTGCTCGTCAAACGCTTGCTTAACGTCACCCAACAAGAACTCGTTACCGGGCATAACCACGGCGTCCACACCGGGTGATTCCAAAATTTGCCGTAAGTTTAACTGAGCCCGCGACGAACCCTGATCATAGTACGATGCCCCAACGATCATGACCGGCTTACCGGATAGCGGGTGAATCTTAAATGACAACCATTCAATGACACTCTTTAAAGCGGCCGTAATGGTGTGGTTATGTTCTGGCGTGGCAATAATTACCCCGTCAGCACCCTCAATTTTACGCTTTAAGTATTGGACGGCTTCGCCTTCAGTTTGGTCGTCACTCTGATTAAACATTGGTACGTCTTGAATATCCAACAGTTCAACGTCAACCTGATCACTAAAGTGGTTTGCAATAAACTTTAATAAGGTTCGGTTATAGGAATGGTCCTCAACCGATCCCGCAATTCCAACTAATTTCATGAGTGTAACTCCCTTCTACAACTTATCCCAGTCAAGATCACGAACTTCTTGGTAGTTTGCCACGTTGGCGTGCTTCAATTTTTTCGTAATTTCAACAAAAGTCTGAAAATCTGCGAATAGGCCGTCCAACTTGGCAACTTTTTGTTCGTCTGTTAAGTTGCCTTCGTCGTCAAACGCCTGTAACGAATGACCGAGTAAAAACTCGGAACTCGGCATGATCCGTGCGCGTAATTCTGGAGAATCCAGAATCTGGCGTAAGTGTTCTTGTGCCCGCGACGTCCCGAGGGCACCGTACGAGGCCCCAATGATCATCACCGGTTTATCTAAAAACGGGTGGATGTGAAACGACAACCATTCAAGGGCGTTCATGAGGACGGCCGGTGCCGAGTGGTCGTATTCCGGCGTGCTAATGATGACCCCGTCGGCGGCGTCGATTTTATCCGCCATTTGTTGGGCTAGTTCGGGAACTTGCCGGTCTTCGGGCTTGTTAAACATCGGCAAATCCTTAATTTCCATTAATTCAATTTCGGCTTGGTCAGCGAAGTGACTCTGCATGTACTGCAACAGTTTGCGGTTAGTCGATTCGGTCGAGTTAGTCCCAACCATCGCGATAAATTTATGCATCTGAAACAACTCCTTCACAAAAAAATAATCCAAAATTATATCATTAAAAAATCAACATCTATATTGTAATTGATTTCACGATAGAAATCAAAGGAATATTTAAGCGTTTTCAATTTATGTTTTAAAGGGACATCATCCCAATTTTACTAATTCTTTATTACCCGCACTTACGCTGCTTTGTGGGGAACCGAACAAGGCCCGTTGTCCCCTTTCACTAAGTACTGGTAATTGCCATTATTCCAAGTATAACCGTTGTAAATCGCTGATTTCATTTTTCGTCAATTTTAATTCGGTACGCAGGTAGTGCGCCAAGTTGCCAGATTGGTGCTTGATTTCGGTCATCGCAGCGTCTAAGTACGCGGGGTCCACTGACCAGAGGGCGCGTAAACTAGCAACCGTTTCTGCGGACGCCCCCTTAGCCTTAGCATCCTTAGTGGCCCCTTCGATCCGGTCCACCGAAGCCGTGTTAGTTAACAAGTAGTCGGCCTTAATTGTTTCAAAATCGACTCCTAGTGCGGTCAGTAGAAAAACGGCCCCCATTCCCGTCCGGTCCTTCCCCGCCGTACAGTGAAAGAGCAAAACATCGTCCGGTTGGTCGTTAGCTAAAAGGGTGTCAAAAAATCGCCGGTACTCGTTTTTAGCGTGTTGTTCGGTAACGATCATCCGGTAAACCTTTAGCATATGCCGAAAGCCACTATCCGGATGTTTTTCCAAGTTGGCAGTCATTTTATCGCTACCGTCCGAGTTTTTGGTTTCATCCACGTTAAAAACCGGGGCGTAAACGTACTTGGCGTTTCCCGGGACCCGGTCCGGCGCATCCAGTACTTCTTGCGGCGAACGAAAATCAACGTCGTAGCGTACCCCGTAATTATCCAGAAAGCCCTGATCCGTCGCGGTTAAGTTGCTCAGGCTGCCGGTACGAATCACCTTTTGCCACTTGGTTTGTCTGCCATCCTTCGTTGGGTACCCACCCATTTCACGGAAGTTAATTCCCTTTTCCATGGTTAAAATGCGTTTTTGTGTCATTTTGACGGCCACCTCTTCTATTGTAAGTCTTACCCCCATTCTACCATTGCCACCCAACGGGTCGAAGAAAGAATCACCATTAATTGACAAAGTTCATCACCGTGAGAAAATGGGACTAGACAATTTACAGCAGTAGACACCTAACTGTCCAACTGATTAACATTGGAGGATTAAATTATGCCATTAGATTATTCACAACAAGCCAATTGGGACTTCGTTGGTCAAACCCGCCAGTCACCAATTGCCATCGTTAGCGCCGATGCCAGCCCATCCGAACTATCAGCCATTAGTTGGCGCGGTCTCTACCAGGCCACCGCAATTACCGGCGAAGCCACTACGCTAAAGGCTACTGGTAGCGGCGCGGCCTACCTGAACGACCGCGATTTTAATTTTCAACAACTCCACTTTCACGTTCCCGCGGAGCACACGGTTGACGGGGTAGCGGCACCAATCGAGTGGCACCTGGTACACCGTAACGCCGCGGGACAGCTTGCCGTCGTGGCCGTTTTTGGGCGAACCGGTAAACCCAACGCCAGTTTTCAGCAGTTGCTAGACCAGTTCACACCGAATGCCAGCCACGACCTCACGGAACGAATCGATTTGACCGAGTTATTACCGACCACGGGAACGGTTTACCACTACTTAGGCTCCCTGACAACGCCGCCCCTCAGTGAAACCGTGGAATGGTACGTCTGTGAGGACAGTGTCATGCTCGCAAGCGCCCAACTAGCCGCTTACCAACAACTATTCAAAGCTAATCACCGTGAGCTTCAACCGTTGAACGGTCGTCCGGTGATGGCCGAACGTTTTTAATTAATTAATCGAGGTGTGGGTATGCCTAAAAAAGTAATGTGGGGCTTGATCGCGTGCGGCACGTTTTTGCTGCTGATCATTGGTTTAGGGCTTGCCACTCAGCTCAAAAGTGACCGCAGCAGCCACGTCATCACGCAGCAAAAACGACCGTTGATCATGATTGCCGGCAGTAATAGTACGCCAAATAATTTTGACGACATCATCAAGGCGCTTAACGCCCAACACCGGCACCCGGTGATCAACGTTACCGTGACGGCCAATCAAACTATTCAATTTAAAGAAAACCGGGTAGAAAACACCCATTTAAACGACGCACTGATCGTCATTTATTTTAAAAACAGTGCCGATACCAACGCCAACATCGTCACCCAAACTAACGGGTTGGCCAAAGCGATGGCCTACCTCAAAAAGCGGGTTCACCTGAAAACGGCCAACGCCCTTGGTTATTCCAACGGCGGACTGATTTGGAGCCGGTACGTGGCCGGCTTAGCCACCACCAAGCCGGTGCCAATTCACGACTTAATGCTTATCGGTACCCCGTTTTTAGGCACCGATGAACGGCAGCCCGACCACGACTTATACGACCCGTTGTTAAAACGTAAGGACCACTTTAAGTCGTTACACGCGGTCGTCAACGTGGCCGGTGATACGAGCAAGGGCGACGATAACGTCGTTCCCCTGAGTAGCGTTACCGCCGGCGGTAAACTATTCATGAATACCGCTGGTCGTTACACCCAAATGACCGTTAACGTCAAAAATATTAGCCATGGCAACCTGCTTCAAGAACGTTACGTTGCCCGGCTGGTTCGCCAGAACTTAGTCAACCAGTAATTTAATCAATCAAAAGAGGCTGTGACAAAAGTCACAGCCTCTAATTTATCTCCGAACCATCATTGTCAAAACGGGTTTCAAGAGTCAGCCGGTTCCGCTTAACGGCTAACCGACTTTTGGCACACTCTGTTTATATTTTTATGAGTTAGCCGTCGCGACAAAACGGGCAAGTTCATCAGCCGACATTCCGGCACTGACCCCCACAAGTAGTTTAATGCGGGCCTTCTGACCATTAAGTCCCTGACAAAAGATGACCCCCATTTGTTTTAACTGAACGCCCCCACCCTCGTAGGCGTAAACGTCCTGAGCAATTCCGTTAAAACAGCGCGAAACCAAGACAACCGGAATCCCCATGTCCAATAATTTTTGGACCGCTGGTAAAGTAGCTGGTGGTAGGTTACCGGCTCCCAACGCTTCAATAACGACCCCGTGGGTAGTGGGTTGCGCGATGGCTTCAAACAGTTCTGGTCCCATTCCAGCGTACGCCTTAATCAAAAAAACGTTATCGCTCACCGTTTGAATGGGACAAACCGTCGACCGTAACAACGATTCAAAGAAGACCACGCCCTGTTTGGCAACTAACCCAATTGGGCCAAAGGTCGGCGTCCGAAACGTTGCAACGTTCGTGGTGTGCGTCTTTGTGACGTAACGGGCCGAGTGGATCTCATCGTTCATGACGACCAGAACCCCCTTATCGGCCGCGTCGGGTGAACTGGCGGTTTGAATCGCCGTTTCCAAATTATGCAGGCCGTCCGACCCAATTTCGTTGGCCGACCGCATGGCACCAGTGACGACCACCGCCAATTCGTTTGGGAGGGTCAGGTCTAAAAAGTAGGCCGTTTCTTCTAACGTATCGGTTCCGTGGGTGACGACCACGCCGTCCACCCCGTCGTGGGCCGCTTTATCGATCCGCTGTTTTAATTCCAACATCCGCTCCGGCGTAATGTGCGGTGACGGTAAGTTGAACACGTCTTCCGTTTCAAGCTCAATTTCCGCCCCAAACGAACTTTGGTAGTTGTCCAACGGATTTTCAGCTCCCGGAACCACGTTACCCGCGGCATCCGCGGACATCGCAATCGTGCCGCCGGTATGTAAAACTAGTATTTTTTTCACGTTTTTTCCTCCTGCATTGTCGTTTTCGACCTAGCTCAGTACTGGTAATTTTAGGCTAGCCCCACCCAGATTGCAATTAAAATCAGGTGAGTTTCGACGGACATCACTAACCAAGCAGCCACCGCTGACAACGCCTCACAAAATTTTCAGTTCACGTCAAACACTGTCACATCAACCATTTGCCCTCCCATGATAAAAAATTTAATTAAAAGAAGTTGACAGAAAGGTCTGTTGCTTTTATAGTTAGTTACATAAGTAATTAACCAAGCAACGAACTAACGAACACTTAAAGGAGTTTTAAAAATGCAAACACTAATTATGACGGTCAGTGATCTACACAAGACTTACGGTAAGCCCGGTACCAAGCAATACGAAGCCTTAAAGGGCATTGATTTTTCGGTGCAGCCGGGTGAATTTGTCGGCATCATGGGGGCTTCCGGCTCCGGTAAAACTACCCTGCTTAACATGCTCGCCACCTTGGACCAACCAACCAGCGGCGAAGTGACGATCCATCAACAACCCATCACCCATTTAAAGGGCAACCAGTTGGCCGACTTCCGGGCTAAAGAAATTGGCTTCATTTTTCAAGACTTCAACTTGTTAGAAACGATGACGGCGTTTGAAAACATCGCGTTGCCGTTAACCTTACAAAAAGTTGCTACGAAAAAAATTAAACCCGCCGTTGAAGCGGTCGCCAGCCAACTCGGTATTCAAGATTTTCTAAGTAACTATCCAAACGAGCTGTCCGGGGGGCAAAAACAACGGGTCGCCGCGGCTCGCGCGTTAATTAATGAACCGGCAATGCTTTTCGGTGACGAACCGACCGGCGCTTTAGATTCCAAGTCCGCCCGCGAATTATTGGACTTGTTCACCAAGATCAACTGGGAACAGGCCGTTTCCATCCTACTCGTGACCCACGACCCGTTCTCCGCTAGCTTCTGCCAACGGATCCTCTTCATTAAGGATGGCAAGATTGGTCAAGAACTTCAGCGGGGAACGACCAGCCGGACCGACTTTTATCAACAAATTTTGGATAACTTGGGAACTTTCGAACAGTAATTCTGACTTGCAAAAGGAGCACTTTTTACTATGTTAACTAAACTTGCCTTAACCGGCTTTAAAAACCGCTGGCGCGACTACTTAGTCCTGTTCTCCGGTTTGATCATGTCCAGCGCGATCTTCTACATGTTTGAAGCCCTCGCCACCAACCAGGACTTTTTAAAGCAAAATACCAGCATTAGCATGGTCGGGATCATCTTCCAGTTTGGTTCCGTCCTGCTGACCATTATTACGTTAGTCTACATTAGTTATGCCAACTCATTTTTACTCAGCATGCGCAAACGTGACTACGGTCTATTCATGTTAGTCGGAGCTCGCAAGAGTAAAATTGGTCAATTGATCTGGTTAGAAACCTTACTGGTCGGGATCGTTGCGACCGTGGTCGGCGTGGCTATCGGAACTGGTTTAACCGCCGGGATCAGTCAACTGTTGATCAACAGCATGAATCTAAGCCTGCACCACTTGGCCGCTTGGTATTTTCCAGCCGCACTCACGACCCTCTTACTCTACGTCGGCCTGTTCCTGCTCGCCGGATTGTTTAACCTGATTACGCTAACCAAAACCCCAGCCCTCAAGTTACTACACAGTAACGAACAACCTAACCGGCCCCAGTTAAAACCCGGCCGGCAGATTTTAGAAGTAATTATCGGCTTAGTTGCCATTGGAATCGGCTACTGGTCCATGGCAAACTTGGGAACCTTACAATTAGCCGGTATCGGGATTGCCTTAGTAACCATCGTTTTAGGGACCTACTTCCTGTTCAACGCCATCTTCGTTTGGTTAATGGTCCTGCTCAAACGGCTTCCGTTTGCACAACGCGGCTTAAACGGCTTCACGTTGTCTCAACTAAGTTTTCGGATTCGCAACTACACTAAGATGCTATCGATCGTTGCAATGCTGTTCGCCCTGGCCCTTGGTGCCATCACGGTCGGCATGGGCTTTCATACCCAGACGCCGTTAATGGCAGCTTCTAGTAACGCCTACGACATGGGGATTGTGAACGCCACGTCCGCTGAAAAACGCCAAATTACCGCTTTAAACCCAACAACCAACGTGACTTACCACTTCAAAGCCGGTAAAAAGGCCGTTTATTACCAAGCTAGTGAATTTAACCAGCACCCGTTCACCACCATTGAAATGCGTGCCAAGGCGCAACTAGACTACAAACGGGTGACGCAAAACGCTAAACAGTTAAGCAAATCTTCGCTGATTTACCAGTTAATGCAACTACAGGGCAGCCAACACCAGCAAACCGCCCCGGTCTTTCTCAGCTCACAAGATTATCAAAAGTTACCCCAGACTGAACAGCACTTAACCGTCTTTGCCACCAACGATGTAACGCAACACCTTGCCGGGTTAAAACAACTTGCAACGACCCAACGTCACCGCGATAAGGGCCTTGACAAGGGCATGCTCGGGGGCCGTTACGGTAACTACGTGATGATCAACGGGATGTACTCCGGTCTTGAATTCATGGGGCTTTTCTTAGGAATCGCCTTTCTGGCCATGCTGGCAAGCTGCCTGATGTTTAAGATCCTTTCCGGTGCCGACGCGGACAAGCACCGTTACGTTATGCTGGATAAAATTGGGACAACTAAACGACAACTCCGAGGGGCCATTAATAAAGAAATTGCCGTTCTGTTCATTTTACCCGGAATCGTTGGCGTCATTCACGTGCTATTCGGGCTCCAAATGTTCAAAATGCTGATGATCACCTCACCGTACACCGGTATCTGGTTACCATTCGTTATTTTTGCGGGACTTTACCTGCTGTACTACCTGCTTACCATCAATATTTATCAACGGATCGTTTTACAATAACCTTTGGAGGAGGAATGAATCATGGTATACTTTGGATTAGTCGCTTTATTAATCGTTATTACACCATTGCACCGTTACGTCCTGGCCAACCGCCAACTATTTTGGCTAGGAACGCTGATGCCATTACTTTGGGTGGGCACCAACGTGTTGTTAGCTAACTTGATGCCCTTACAGCACCAGGACATCCTGCTAGCGGTTCTGGGCACCCTCCTCCTTTTGTCGAGCTGGGTTGCCGCCCGTATCGACCGTACCGAACGGCAATTGCAAGTGTCACACCACCATAAGGTCGCCACAAAATAACGGTTAACCACACTGCAATGAGGTGAAGAAAATGCAGTTCAACTTTAACAGTACGGAACCGATCTACTTGCAAGTTGCCGATCAAATTGAAGAAGCAATTTTCACGCAGACCTTCGCTGAGGGGGAGCAAATCCCTTCAACGACCGAAATTTCCAAAGAATTCCACATTAACCCGGCGACCGTTTTAAAGGGGATGAACATCCTCGTTGATGCCAACTTGATTGAAAAACGGCGCGGGGTCGGGATGTTCGTCATCGCCGGCGCACAGGCCCGCATCGTTGAAAAACGGCGTGATCAATTTTATGCCGATTACGTCATCAAACTTGTTAGTGAAGCCCGAAAGCTCCACATCACACAAGAAGAACTAGCTAAATTAATCGAACGGGGGTTTTCTGCATCATGAGTATTCAAGTTCAGGGCGTCGATCAAGTCTTTCACGGTCAAACCGTCCTAGACAACCTCAACTTAACGTTTGAGCCAAACAAAATCTACGGTTTATTGGGGCGTAACGGTGCCGGAAAAAGTACGCTACTAAACATTATTAGTAACCGCATTCCGGCCACACACGGGACCGTCACCCTAGACGGTGAAACCGTCCGCGATAACGACGCCGCCCTCGGTAAAATCTACTTGATGAGCGAGGTTAACCTTTATCCGGAACGAGCCCGTATCAAACAACTTTTTAAAACGACCCAACTGTTTTACGGAGACTTTGACACCACCTACGCCACTAAGCTGGCCCAGGCATTTGGTTTGGACGTTAACGCCCGGTTTAGCAAGTTATCGACCGGTTACCGGACAATTTTTAAATTAATTGTCGCCCTGTGTGTCCCGGTGGATTACGTTTTTCTCGACGAACCGGTTTTAGGGTTGGACGCTAACCACCGCGAACTGTTCTATCAAGAATTAATCGAAACGTATAGTAACAACCCGCGGACCTTCGTCATTTCGACCCACTTGATCGAAGAAATTGCCAACCTAATCGAACACGTCTTCGTTTTGGATGATCACCACATCGTCGTCAACGGTGAAGTGCCCGACATCTTGGCGAAGTCCTACGCCATCTCCGGACCCCAAACGGACGTCGAGACCTATACTAGTGGTCTTAACATCATTGGTCAGGACCACCTCGGTGGAATCACGGCCCACTACGTCTACGGACCGCTGGATGACAACCGCCCAATCCCGGACACCGTCAAAGTTGAACACTTGGATCTGCAAAAATTGTTTGTCAGCCTAACAAATACTAAGGAGGAGGCCGCCGCACATGTCAACTAAATTACGGGCTACCACCCGTTATCTTTTAATCGACCAGCTGAAAATGCTCGGCGCCGCCGCGCTGACCATCATCGGCCTCTTCATGGTCCTGCCCTTCCTATTTGCACTGGTTAGCGGTAACCTTGGGAACTTTTCCTTCTCCAACACTTTCGGTAACTTTAGTTGGGGATTCCTACTTGGGATGTTTCTTTTTATCGCCAACTCGCTGACCTATGATAGTTTTAAACTATTGATTCAAAACGGGATCTCACGCAAAACGTTCTGGTCCGCCAAGGTACTAGTCGTCCTAATGATTGCTTTTGCTGGCGAACTAGTCTCCGCCCTTTATTACTACGGTATTTCCGCTCCACTGCGCGGCCTTAGCATGCACGCGGCCCTAATGAACATGCCGTATAGCTTATACGCCAACTTTTTTGGTTCAAACGTCCTTGTGAACGTTTTTGCCAGCCTAATTTTCAACGCCATCTTCTTAACCGGCGTCGGTTTAACCGGGATGGCCGTTGGGAGCATCCTAGCACTCTTTAGTAAGTGGACCCAGCGGATCGTTATCGTGGTTACCCCGATTCTTGGGCTTTTCCTCCTAGGCTTTCTGATTTCAACCACCAATACTGGTGACGGCTACTCCAGCTATGATTTCACCGGTTTTGTCAATTTCTTGAAATTTCTCGTTGGTTACCCACAACACGGCCCAGCGACTACTGGTTACTTCAATCCGGCCATGCCAACCATCACCATGTTAATCGGTTGTGCCATCGTCGGTGCCATCGCCTACTTTTTCAATCAGAAACTTAAAATTAAAAACTAATTTTAGTCCCAACTAACCTTTTCCATTCACTGGCTAGTTGGGACTTTTCTACGTTTCACTAGGCCGGGAAAATACCCCGACCAAGTGAAATTTCACCGCTGGGACCATCCACGCGCTCCCTCCAGGCTTCAACTGGTCGTTGGCGGGCCGTAACCACTAATTTACTTAACCTTAATAGCACGTTGCTTGGAATACTTGATTTTAAGTGCTAACCAAATTGATTTTTGCTAAATAACAATCAATTATTGTTAATCTATTAAGTCTAAAACTAAAAAAGAACTCAAAGTGTCTATAACATTGCATAAAAACAGTCAGTACATTGAAAAAGGCAATTCCCAATGTACCGACTGTTGTGAATAAACAATCCCAAAAACTATTCGAGTTAGAACACCCATCCTAACCCACTAAACTGCTCGTTCAATTTAAATAACGTTATACCATTTAGGCGCCCGGAGAAGTTTTGGCATATCGCTGTGAAATTGTTGTTGGTTGCGGTTGATTCGTGATTGACAACCAGGCCAGCTTTTGAGGTGATTTCGGGTTTTAAATTAGCTCAAAAGTGGGCCCACAGCTAGTCATGCCAAGGTGCTTCGCAGGACACCGGGTCCTATCGCCGGACACTGTGGGTCACTACTCAATGATTGTTCAGACTAAATTAAAACGCCTCGCCACGTAATTGTTGGCGGGACGTTTTATTAAGTTTATTACTTGGTAACTTGCGTATTATTTAAATCAGTTTTCACAACGATCACGTCTGTGAGCGCGTTTCGCTGAACGTAAGTAGTGACAGAGCCTTCAAGGACCCGTTCCATGGCGTTGAGACCGGTTGCTCCCATCATAATTAAGTCGTTATGATGATCCTTTACGAAGTCTTGCGAAATGATGGGTTTCGGACTTCCCATCCGAATGTGGAAATCAATATCTTCAAAACCGTCTTTTTTAACTTTAGCAACCGTTTCTTTCAGGTATGCTTCGGAATCTTGAACCAGTTGGTAGGTAATGTCGCCATCGGCTAAACCTGCTAAGTTGTAACCAAATTGGCCGGGGTCAATGACGGCCAGCACGTCAACGTGTGCTTGGTTACGCTTGGCCACTGCAATCGCCTTATTGAGCGCAACCTCCGCCTGCTTGGAACCATCTAAGGGAACTAAAATATTCGTATATTCTTGTAACATTTACGCCACACCCTTTCCATCTGCTACCCTTATTTTACCATTTATTAGCGTTGAATGCGTTCCCATTTTCATACTACTAAGGCTTGGACCCGTCAGGTAACTAACCATCCTGGTACCAATTTAAAGTGAGTTTTACACAATATTTACATAAACATCGTCCGTTATTTACATCGGGTGCTTACAATGTAGTTAATTCATAGGGGGAGGCGGTTTTGATGTTAGCTTTAAAAATTGAACCAGGCATCATTACCAGTCGAACAATTGAAATTAACGGGGAGCTGGCATACACCATTGTCCTAACGGCGCGGCGTTACCGCCGTTCCGCCTTTAAGATAAGCGTGACTGCGCTGACCCTGTTGGGAGCCACGACCATTCGGCGTGAACACTTTACCGACCTGACCAGTGCGCGTGAGGCCTTCCAAGCCACCGTTACCGACTTACAACACCTACAAACTCGTTAACTCATCCCACCAATTTTATGGTAGGATAAAACTTATCAATTAAATGGTGAGTGAGGGTTAGTATTAAATATGGGACAACGGTTACAACAACTTTGGCAACGGTATAAAAGTGTATTAGCCTACCTTTTCTTTGGTGGCTTAACCACCGTCGTCAACTACCTCGTTTTTTGGATTTTTAATCTGTTTTGCTCGTACTTAATTGCCAACACCGTGGCTTGGTTGCTCTCAGTGTTGTTTGCATACATCACAAATAAATTATGGGTCTTTGAAGCCAAAACACCCACTTGGCGCGCCCGATTAAAAGAAGCCGGTTCTTTTTTCGGGTTTCGCCTGCTCAGTTACTTTGTTGATCAGGGAATCATGATTGTTGGTATCTCGTTTCTGCACGGTAACGCCCTAATCGTGAAACTAATTGACCAAATTTTAATTGTTGTAATGAACTGGTTTTTCAGTAAGCTATTCATTTTTAAAAATCGTGAATCATAATCTCAAATAGCATCAAGCCATAATTTAATAGAGGCTGTGACTTTTGTCACAGTCTCTATTTCCTACGATTAGTCAAGCCCAGATTGTGGAAGCCTTCCGCCTTACCGGTTGGTTCTAAAGCAGCTGGAACGTGGTGGACACGACTTTAAGCCAAGAACCCCACTTGTCTTAAAGCTCGGTCTTT
>NZ_QWZQ01000055.1 GCF_003885105.1 Lactiplantibacillus garii | reverse complement strand
AGTCACTGTGGATTCAAATCACCAAAGCAACTTGAAGATGAGTATCAAACTCAAATTCAAAATTTAGTCGTGGCATAGGACAAAAAAGTCTCTATTTAAATTGTCTATTTTATTGACAGGGGACCAGATAATTTCTGCCTGCTAACACATCTCCAACAGTTAATCCTCCAGGTAAGGATCCAGGGGATAAAATTTCAATTCTATCACTATATATTTTTATCTGTATAGGTCCACAATCTATATAGGAGCGGTGCGCAAAAGCATTTATTAGACCCTCCCTAATCGCTACTGGTGGGAAATCTCTTTTATCTTTTCTTTGTGGATTTCCTGTAATTTCTGAATGTGTATGGTTATTTAAATTAATGTATTCTAGCATTTTATCAATTTGATTAAATATAGACCCTTGGAACCGTCTACTATCTTCTAAGGATTCTAGTGTTTTTTCACTGCCAAAAATAGCAACGGTTGCTGAATATGGATTTTCTTCACTTAATAGCAATGCTGTATTAGAATACCTTTGATCTTTGCTCAAAAATCCAGATAATTTCTGCGGATTAAATTTCTTATGAACAGCATTAAATTTTTCTTCTAAGTAACTAAAATTAAGTTGCTGTATATCAGAAGTCTGTTCATCAAAGGCGTCTAAGTTACTCTTATTAATTAATTTTTTAATACTTTCCGCAGATGCTGGTTCAGTTAAAGAATTGTTTCTGACATACGTATACAAATTACTTTTTTTCTTTAGTTGATATGGAGTTAGTTTTCCGGGGATCACTTCAATGCAAAGGGGCTCGTTATCGGTATGAACTTTTATTAGATTAACTGCCGATGGGTAAAAGGAAGTACTAGCCCAATTACTGATGATTTCTTCATATTTATGTTTCTCCTCATCATTAAATGTTCTGATGATTTTTCTGGTATCATCATCAACGCCTAAGTATATATACGCAGTCTCCTCACCATTTAAAAAGCCAGTAATTTCTTTTTTTAATTTCTCTGTGAATTCTTCTTTGTATTCTATGGTTTGGCTTTCCATTGGGAAAGGCTATGGTGTCTCTATTACTTAACATTTTTCATCTCATGAAATCAGAGATGATGGATGAACACTTCGAAAATCCAGAAAGTCTTGCACAAGCGATGACTGAGTGGATTGAATTTTACAATAATCGCAGAATCAGAACAAAACTAAAAGGCAAGTCACCGGTAAAATACCGAGAACTTGCCAATCAACTAATAGCTTAATTAAGTTGTCCAACTTTGTGGGTTCACTTCAGACTCATAGTGAGCTCAGTTGTTTTTTGTAATGATAAATTAATTAGTCAACCGTTTGTGTCCAGTTGTATGGATCAGGACGGTCACCATATTGGATACCAACTAATTCGTTGTATAGTTTCGTCGTCACTGGTCCAGCTTCAGTTTCGCTGTAGAAGACATGCTTTTTACCTTCATAAGTTAACGAACCAACAGGAGAAATAACAGCGGCTGTTCCCATAGCGCCAGCTTCAGCAAATTGATCGACTTCATCAAATGGTACTGGGCGTTCAACTGGATCTAATCCTTGATCTTTAGCCAATTGTAGTAGAGAACGCTTGGTGATTGAAGGCAAAATTGATTCTGACTTGGGGGTTACAAATTGACCTTCTTTAGTGATACCAAAGAAGTTGGCACCACCAAATTCATCAACATACTTGTGTTCACGAGGGTCTAAGAATAAGCAATCAGCGTAACCTTCTTGATGAGCTTTTGCTGAAGAGAATAAGCTACTTGCATAATTTCCTGAGGTCTTTGCTTGACCGGTACCAGCATATGCAGCACGGTCATATTCGCTTACAGTATATGGTGAAGGGTTTAGACCATTTACATAAGCACCAACGGGTGTTGCATAAATGTGGAAGGTATATTCGGTTGCTGGCGTCACACCAACGACACTACTTGTTCCAATCATAAATGGTCGTAGGTAGAGAGAAGCACCTGTACCGTATGGTGGGACAAATTCTTCATTAGCCTTCACAACTTGCTTAACGGCATCAACAAAAGCATCAACTGGATAAGGAACCATCATCATACGTTGAGCAGAATCAACCATGCGTTCAGCATTCAATTCGGGACGGAATAGATTGATCTTACCATCCTTACGACGATAAGCTTTTAGGCCTTCAAAAACTTCTTGGCCATAGTGGAGCACTTCGGCAGCAACTGATAATTCGACGGTTGAACGAGTCGTCAACTCACCTGGTTGCCACTCACCATCTTTGTACTTTGCCTCAAAGTCATAGGGCAAATCGTGATATTCAAATCCTAAATTGTTCCAATCCAAGTTTTCAACTTTTTCTTTCATGATACATTCTCCTCGTGATAATAAATTGATTGATTAAATTGTAATATGTTTACTGTGAAACTGCGGCAACTTTTTGCTCACTAGCTTTATCATCTTCAAGAACTTGATTAATAAAGCCATTGACATCAAACTTATCTGTAAATTCAGTGAGATGAACCAGATGACGTAAGAAATTGTGGGTAGATGCTTCGTAGTTATACTTTTTGCCTAAATCATAGATATAGCCATTGATATAATCCACTTCGGTTTCACGACCATTTGATAGATCCTGGTACATCGAAGGGAAGTGCAAGGGGTTACCGGTCTGACTAACGGTGACCACTTGCTGCCATTCTTCTTGGCGCGAAGTTAATAATTTAATACCAGCACGTTCACAAACATCATAAGCTTCGTCAATTAACTGGATAGATAACGCACGTGTTGTTGGCGCCTGGATGAATTCACCCATGCGGACTTTAAACATTGTGCAAAGCGTATTGACCACTGAATTGAAAACAACCTTGGCCATTAAAGTCCCATTAAAATTAGTTGTTAATGTTGGATTCATACCAGCTACCTTAAAATCAGCAACTACTTCCTGGGTGACGTCATCTGGTTGTTCAGTTTGATTCGCAAAGTTAACTGATCCAGCACCTTTTTGACCAATGAAATCCACATCGCCTGCTTTGTTTAGCACGGTACCAATCATGGCTGTACCACCAATAACGTGTTCGGGAGCGAAGTACTGATTCAATTTTTCAATATGTCCCATGCCGTTCATACAAGTTAGCGCATAGTGCTTGTCATTAAAGAAATGTGCGCAGCGATCCAAAAGTTCAGCTAGCATATACTGCTTGGTAAAGACAATCTGAATGTCTGCACGTCCGTCATATTCTTCGGGAGAGTATACGTTGATTGGTACGAGGTGTTTATTTTGCCCGTCACGGGAGACATAAACGCCATGTTGTGACCGAATGGTACTAAGTTGTTTATCCCATGTATCTACAAAATCCACTTCAAAACCGGCTTCTTGTAGTAGGACACCAAACCGCAATCCCATTGCACCTGATCCTAATACTGCATATTTCATTCTTATTGCCTTCTTTCTGCGACTGATTAGCCATAAAAGTTGGACAAATTATCCATATGAGGCGTCTGTCTTATTGTTATGGCTAAATAGATGATTGATTGTCGAATTATTATTTATTAAATGACTAATATCGGATTCTATAAGACATCACCTCCCAAGTTTTACAAATTGTTATGAAAAAAGCCCTTAACTTTGATCAAATTCCTGGTCAAAGTTAAGGGCGCATTAGCACGGTACCACCTTAATTGTTTTAAAAACATCTCACGTACAGCAAAATTACTAGACGTTCACACGATAATGGGTGTCCCCAATGCTGTTTAATAATCAATTGATGTTCACAACACAGCTGAGAGATGATCATTATCAATTTTTGTGTATCGCTTTTCACCAAACAGCGACTCTCTAAACACAGCGAAAGGTAAAATTCTCCTTATTGCTTTTTAATCATAATTTAATTTAATAAGAGATTAACGCGTTTAGGGATGTTTTGTCAACTATATATTGAAAAATAAATTTATTTTATTGGTTATTTGACATATGTTCTGATTTTTGGTGGTTGATAATCTGCAATAAATTTGAAAATTTCATCTAGTGAGTCGGAAAAAAGTAGTTTTTCACGATCTTCAACTGTTAGAAAACCCTTCTCAGTCATATTATCAAACATGGTTTGCAAAGGATCATAATAGCCATTGACATTGAAAAAATGCAAGGGTTAGGATTATCGCCGATGCGTGCCCATGAAAAAGCTTCAGAAATTTCTTCGAGTGTACCAGGGCCACCTGGTAGCGCAATGCAGGCATCAGATAGGGTTAGCATCGTTGCCTTGCGGATAGCCATATTATCCACAATCTTTAGATTAGTTAGCCTTGGGAAAGCGGCACTACGTTCATAAGGTTCTTTTGGCATGATACCCTGTACACGACCACCAGCATCAAGGACCTCATTGGCTAATAAGCCCATCAAACCAACCCCGCCACCGCCATATACAAGTTCTAGATTGTGAGTGGCTAGGTAATGTGCCAGTGTAATAGTAGCCGTTTGATAAGCTTGATCATTTCCCATGGCGGCACCACAATATACTGCAATTCGTTTCATTTGTTAGGGACCATCCTTGTATGAATTATAACTTTGTTTTTTCGATTCTAGCACCAGTGATAAGCAGATGACACTTTATGCTTATATAAAAAAAGACTTCATATCTTTTAAGTTGTGGCACATTTTCTTCTTGCTTATTCTCTTCTTTTGCCAAGTCCATGTTAATTATCGTGTTGAAATGAGAAAAAATACGCTAATTATTAGCACACTAAAAACATCTACTGATTACAAATATCACTCTGATATAGTTATAGAGGCTAAATGTCAGTTAGAAACCCTGAACGTATGGTATTTTTTAACTATTTCATATCAACTTGAATAGCAATCTCTTTCAATGCCCTGCTTAAAGCTTTGCTAATTTGATCTGGAGATAAGGGAGCATTCTTCTTAAAAGTTGTCTCAGGAATCAGCTTACATCCAGCTCTTTACATCAATGAACCGGTAACGAAACAAGGACGCACGCCGTTTTTAGTTAAAATGTTTGATACGCACCCACCTTTGAATGAACGAATTGCTCGTCTAAAACGGTTGTTGGGTGAAAATTAAATTTATTTTTTGAAAAATAATCTCGTTAAAATGTTAATTTCCTTGGCATTTAACGGGATCTTTTTATATTAAAGGCCGACTAAAAATGATTATTTTTAAAAATTATGTTGACAGTTAAAATTTCATGGGTTAAATTAAAGGCACATTAAAATTTGATTGAAAGAAATGCAGCGATGAGGAGAGTAACTTTGCGAAATCATTTCAGGGAGTCCCGTTAAGTGAGAAGGGATAATGAGGCGTTAGGTGAAAGTAACCTCTAAGCAGTAAATGCGAAGAAATGAGTATTTACGGTGGGCACCCCTTAAAGTGCTAGCGTATCGTCGTCTTTAGACTGTACGCGAAGAGACGATTTGTGTGAGCAGATCGTGAATAAAGGTGGTACCACGCATAAGCGCCCTTGATCTTATAAAAAGATCAAGGGCGCTTTTTTTAGTCAAAAATATATTAGAAAATGGAGAGTGATTTTTATGAAGTTCGCAATGATTGGTGCAGGTGCAATGGGGTTACGTTACGGAATTTTACTGCAGGAGGCCGGCAATGATGTCACGTTTATTGATACTTGGCAACCACATATCGATAAAATCCGTGAGCAGGGCGGCGTCTACGTTATGCGGGATCATAAAGATCGCTACCTGACAAAGATTAAATTGGAAACTCCTGAAACTTATGATGATGATCCGGATATGCTGATTTTCTTCACAAAGCAAATGCAGTTGGAAGATTACCTGAAACGCTGCAAGCACTTCTTTAATGATCGTCAGTATGCCTTTACCTGTATGAATGGGATGGGCCACATTGAAAAACTGCAGAAGTACTTTGCCGATGACAAAATCATTGGTGGCACTGCTTTAATTGCCACGGTTCTACCAGGTCCCGGTGAAGTTGATTTTATGGGCAAACGCGGTGCCGGTATGATGAACATGTGCCCGTTGAATGAAAAGCCGGATGACATGTGCTATCAGCTATTCAATGAGTTAAAGAAGGCTCAAATGAATCCAACTTTAACTAATGACTTTACTGGAACTTTGATGACAAAAGTTATTTTTAACTCTGTTATCAATACGATTTGTACAATGTTTGAAATTCCGATGGGTGAATTTGGTAATTTCAAAGGGGCTTATCAAATGGGTCGTCAATTAATTGATGAAGCTTATGACATTTGTGCCCGTGCCGGCATTCATTTGGTTTCAACCCGAGATGAAGAGATGGCAGCTTTGGATCATAATACCCGAATTGATATGCCGCTTCATTACCCTTCCATGTATCAGGATATGATTAAGGATCGCCCAACTGAAGTTGATTATATTAATGGCTACATCGCGAACCTGGGTCGTAAATATCATTATGAAGCTGCGACTCACTTGTTTGTTACCCAAGCGGTTCATTTAGCAGAATATCACCGACAAAATGAAGCTAAAAGGCGAGCTGCTGAAAAGCAACGGGCAGAAATTGAATCTCAAACGGCTCAAACAGCGTAAAAACCGAGTAGGTGAACGTGATAGGTTGAAGCAAGTTCTTTGAGCGTTGCGAATATTTCCTCCTGTTGATCGCGCGTTCCGGAAACTTCAATGTAAAACGAGTAAACACCAAGCTCAGTTTTGGTTGGAAGAGACATTAGGGTAATTAAGTTTAGCTTAGCCTTAGCAAAGTAACCTAATATCTTATATAGCGTTCCCGGTTGGTCGTTAAAGGAAGGTGTAACGAAGAGTGGGGCCTTAAAGTGATTTGTATCAAGGGGTTGTTTGGATAATTCATTCAAATTGGCTGGTTGGTTTTTAAAAATGATGAATCGGGTGTTATTATCATCTTGATCAGCAACATGATTCTTCATTAACGGAAACTGGATGTAAGCTGATTTCTGAGACAACGTGACCACGGTGTACCTTAAATAAAATTGCATCGGCATACACAAAAGCATACTTTTGCGTAAGGGGACGTCGGTTAAAATCCAGCACTTGGTCGTCCAAATTATTGCATAAAGCCGAGACCGTACTTTTAGAAAAGGTTGTCCCACATAACTTCTTAGTAATCTCAGCTACTTTACGTGTTGAAACACCTTGGATTACCATTTCCATTAATGCCAAATCAAAGGCCTGCTCACTACGCTGGTAGCGTTTGAACAGCTGTGTTGAAAAATTGCCATGACGGAGTTTAGGAACGTGTAGTTCAAGTGTTCCTACTCGTGTGGTAAGCTGACGAACCCGATAACCATTCCGTGAATTGGTTCGCTCATCCGAACGTTCATAAGCCTTAGCTTTAATCTGCTCAGTCGCTTCGGACTTAAGAATTTCATCAAGGATCTTGGCCATAATTGATTGCATGGCCTTATCCCGATCACCTAGTAATAGCTCCTTTAATTCGTCATCCTCTAAATTTAATTCAACTTTTGGCATAATGAAGTTCCTTTCAGATTTCACAAAGTCCTATTTAGAATTTACACCAATTATACGGACATAACCGGTTATCGGACCGGTCAAATAAAAGGACAGATAGAAAAGGGCGCCAGTGGTTCAATTAATGAACTCGCTGACGCCCTTTGATTTAGGAATGTAATGTTCCTTGCGGTATCTCTAACTTAGCCATACGGCCTGTCGAGGAGGTTAGTCGCACTTCCGATAACGTGCTCCCCAACCGCAGGCCTAGTGGCTAAGTCCGGACGGAGAACGATGCGTTCCGCATCAACCCCTGTCCTATCCTTAGCCCACGGCCTGCCTTATGGTTGGTCCGCACTCACTACTTGCCCGAGTCCCCGTAGTTGGAGAGAACGCGAGCGGATGGGTCGTCAACGTCGCAACCTTCCCAGTCGCTGTTTGGCATCCAGTAGTCCTTGATCCATTCGGCCTTGCCCGGGAAGAATTCTTCAAAGATGTCGCGGTAGAGCAAGGATTCCTTGGTAAACGGCGTCTTGTAGGCGTACTTTTCGCTGGCCTTGGCCACGTCTTCATCCGTGTACTTGGCGTCGGCGTATTCCTTTAAGTCGTCGACCAGGGAGTGACCAACGGCATCGGAGAAGGCCGCCTTTTCCCGCATCAAGATGTCGTCTGGCAAGTAGTCTTGTCCGGCAAAGGCCATCCGCAACAGGTACTTACCCTTGTCGTAGTGGTTCATCTTCATGTCCGGGTCTAAGGACATCACGTATTCCACGAAGTCGAGGTCGGCAAACGGCACCCGGCCTTCAAGGGAGTTAGCCGAGATGCAACGGTCGGCCCGCAGCACGTCGTACATGTACAGTTCACGAACCCGCTTCATCGATTCGCTTTGGAAGGCCTCGGCGTTTGGCGCGTAGTCGGTGTACTTGTAGCCAAACATTTCGTCGGAACATTCCCCGGTCAGGATCACCTTCAGGTCGGTCGTTTCGTGGATCTTCTTGCACAATAGGTACATTCCGATCGAGGCCCGGATGGTCGTAATGTCCCAGGTTTCCAGGGTATAAATAACCTTACGCAGCGCCCCTAAAACATCGTCGCGAGTCATGATGAATTCGGTGTGGTCAGTGCCTAAGTAGTCGGCAACTTCGCGGGCGTACTTGAGATCGATCGGGTTGCGGTCCATCCCGATCGCAAAAGTCCGTAACTTCTTGCCCGGCATTAACTTAGATGCGATCGAGCAAACCAGGGAAGAATCCAGGCCCCCGGACAACAGGTAGCCCACCGGAGCGTCAGCGTGGAGCCGCTTTTCCACCCCCTTGACCAGGTAATCACGGATGCCGGTCGTGGCTTCTTCAAAGCTCGGCGTGTGCATCCGGGTAACCATGGCCGGGTCGCGGTAGGTAACGAACTTTTCGCCGTCGTAGTAGTGGCCCGGTGGGAACGGGAAGATTTGGTCGCACAAGTCCATCAGGGTCTTGGCCGTGGAACCAAAGGCGATTTCGCCCTTCTCCTTGGTGTAGCCGTAAAACATTGGCCGGATCCCGATCGGGTCACGTCCGGCCACGACCTTCTTGGCCACCTTGTCGTATAAGACGAAGGCGAACTCGGCGTCGAGCATCTTGCACATGGTGTCCAGCCCGTACTTACGGTAGAGCGGGATCAAAACTTCGCAGTCACTAGAGCTTTGGAAGCTGAAGTCGTCTTTTACGTTCTCCTTGAGCTGTAAGAAGTTATAGATTTCCCCGTTGCAGACCAGGGTGCAATCTTCGCCCTTGAAGGGTTGCATCCCGTCATCGGACAGGTCCATGATCGCCAGGCGGTTGAAACCAAACATCACCGCGTCTTCTTCAACGGTTTCGGTCATGTCCGGGCCGCGGTCAACGTTTTTCTCCAGGGCGTCGCAAAAGGTCGTTAAATCAAATTCCTTAGAATCAACAGCTAAAAATCCGCACATTGTAAAGTCTCCTTTGTGGTTAAACCGTGGATGAAAAAAATAAGCCTTTCACCCCTTGCTTTTTTGACAAGGGACGAAAGGCTTATTTCCGCGGTACCACCCAAGTTGGCTAGGGTATTACTAGCCCACTTTTCATTGAGTACAAACATACTCATCCGGTGGTAACGTTCCGGTCACGACTAAGCCTACTTTGCAATGCATTTGGGTTAGTAATCTTCGAAAGTGTTATTCAATCGCAGAGGGTTGGTCAGGTTTCCACTAGCCCTGACTCACTGGACAAATCAACGACCTACTCGTCTTTCTAATTTTTCTCTTATTTAATTTTTTCCAATTCTAGCGAACTTTATTTAAGTTGGCAAGCCCCTAAAGCGATTTTTTTGAAAAAAGTGCCACGCCCCGACCAAAAAAGGGGCCAAAACGGGGTGAAGAACGAACTTCTCAAATCGGGGTGCAGATCCGGTTCGGAAGTGCAAAAGCGCACCCAAAGAAGCTTATTAACCCTTTCTAATAAATCGGCTAATAATTGATTCTATAATAAAGTATGGGTAAAGAAAGCAAGTAGGGGAGGTTAATTCACCCATCGGGGGCGAGAAGTAGACGAAAAACGCACCAATGTAATTGAATTATGGTGATTATTTATACGCTCAAGCATCAGTAGACAATATATAGGTCGTCTCTCTAGCGCCACAACTTCTATTTGGTAACGGCCTGTTCTGGGATTGTCCTCAACGACTGGCTAACTTGTTCTTGCAATTTACGATTATTTCTGTCTAACTAATCTAATTTGTATTCAAACTATCAGCTAATTGTTGGGCAGCCAATAACATTAAATCCTTAATTTGTTCTGGTGGCTCAGGCTGATCTTGGCCTAACCAGACGCGTAGAATATTGGTAAAACCACCTAGTTGAAAAGCCATCACATAATTCACTTGGGTAGGAGTGCCCTGAACATGCCAGGGAGCCGCAAACTGTTGATAACGGGGGATTGCTTTTTGCTGCCAAATTTCATTCATATGATCAAATAAGCCTTGTCGGATCAATAATTGAATTAAATCTCGTTTTTGCCACCAAAAATTTAAAAAAATGTCAAAAGTAGTTTTTAGCATCATTTCCCCTACCTGCGGTTTCTGCTGGAGTAATTGTTCAAAGTACTGATCGAACAACTGATCACACAGGTAATTAATGACCGCTTCTTTATTTTTAAAAGAATGATAGAACGTTTTTCGCGATAATTCAGCGGTTTGGGCAATTTCAGTAATAGAAATATCCTGAAAGTTCTCTTTCGTCATTAAATTTATAAGGGCGTCACATAACCATTGCTTAGACTGCTCAACCATACGCTGCTTGCCGTTCATTTTATTAACATCTCCTCTACTATCGGTAACAAATTATAGCAATCTGTAGCACTTAGCCAATAAGGATTGTTTTAATGCTTAGGGCTAATTATACTAAAGACTGCAAACAAAGGTAACAAATGTTTCCTTTGTATTCATCTGTTACCGAAAGGAGCGCTTGATAGATGTCAAAAGTTACTAAAATTATCAGTTTTATCGGGTTAACCATTGCGATGTTTATGGGCACCTTAGACAGTACTATCGTCAACATTGCTTTACCCAAAATTATGACCCATTTCAATGCCAATCTAACTGATACAAGTTGGGTTGCCACCATCTATACGTTAGCCTTAGCCGTGTTTATGATCACTGGTTCAAAGATTGCCGATCGTTATGGTCGTAAAAAAATTATGTTATTAGGATTAGCCTTATTTGGCGGTTTTTCGGCGGCTTGTATGTTGGCAACGTCGTTGCCAGAATTGATTGCTTTTCGATTTTTTCAAGGATTAGGTGGTGCCATTATCACCCCGATTGTCTTACCAATGGGAATTGAAATATTTGGCAAAGCGCATATGTCAAAAATTGCCAGCGTTGTGGGCGCGGTAACGGCTTTAGCCGCTGCCGGGGGGCCACCGATTGGCGGCGTGATTATTGAATATGCTTCTTGGCGCTGGGTATTCGGCATTAATGTCCCCTTAACCATTGTAGCTTTTCTAATTATAGCTATGGGGGTAAGAGAATCATATGACAAATCCTTGGCGGGGAGAATTGATTTACCAGGAACGATTCTTTTAACACTAGGCTTAGGTGGTTTAACCTTTGGCCTACTAGAAGGCCGCCAATATGGTTGGCAATCGGGCATCATCTTAGGAACACTCATTGGCGGCGTATTAGCTATTGGATTGTTCATCTTTATCGAAAGTAAAGTCAAACACCCACTACTTGAATTAGATTTGTTCCGTGAAAAAACTTTAACTGCTTCTAGTTTAGTTTACTTTTTAACTGGCTTTGCGTTAGTTAGCCCCACCCTGATTTTAAATTATTTTTTACAAGACGTTCTGAACGATACAGCGTTACATGCAGCCCTAATTATTATTCCAGTTTCCTTAACAATCATGGTAGCGATGCCTTTGGGAACTAAGTTATTTGATCAAGTTGGCGCAGTTCCGGTTACTTTGATTGGCCTCTTAGTCATGGCAGCTAGTTTACTGCTCTTGTCGTTTATCACCACCACCACGCCTAAAGCTGTTATCATTACTTTTCTGGTGATTAACGGTGTTGGTTTTGGGTTCTCTTCGGTTTCGTTAGTGGCCTCGGTTAAGCATTTGCCCAAAAATAAAAGTGGGATTGGTTCGGGAATTGTTAACGCAGCGCGTCAAATTGGCACCTGTTTAGGAATTGCAATTCTAGTAACGGTCCTTGATAATAATGTCAATACAGCTAAGCAGCATATTCATCAAGATGCCATTCAAATTGTTGATCGACAGCAATTATCACCCAAAGTAAATAAAGTGGCTCATCAACAATTGAATAGCCTATTTTCCACTACTGGGTCAGCCAAATTAACAACTAAAAACAAACAGACAAACCTAAGACGTGCCCTTAAACAAGCGGCCAAATCTCAAGTTGATTTACCACAGCCCCAAAAGGGAACCGATCTTCACCAGATCTACCAAGCCCAGAAAAAGTTAGCACTAGCTACTGACAACTTAAAAGCGGGCAACCAGCAACTAGCACTTACCTTAACCAAGTTAGAGAATCAAAATACCGCTATATCTAAACTGTCAGTAGCTTCTCAAAAAATTAATTTGGGTAATCAGCAAATAAGCCAGGGTCAGAAAAAAATGTTAGTAGGTCTCAAACAATTGGCACAAAAAGAAGCTTTAACGACAGCTTTGAGAAAAATTAAGCATACTAAGAATCGACAAATCAGCCAGGCCTTCAGTCATACCTACTTAGTAGGAGCGGTGATTGTTTTGATTCTGTCGCCGATTGCTTTGTTGACAGATCGTAAGCCTTTAAAAAGTTGACCTGTGGGCTTGTTCGTAACTTAATTCGATACGGATTACAAGCTAAATCTAAAAAGGTACCTCGAATATGAGGTGCCTTTTTAGGTAGTTTCTTAGATGCTATTTGTTTTATCAGTATCATTTGTATATTTTCGGTATCAAATGATGTAAAATGATACTGAAAGGAGTGAGATGATCCTGAAAAAATTTGATTATAAAACTTTAAATAATTTAGAAATAACTTCTTCAATGAATGACAAGTTGAACCAAATTTATGAACTTAAAGGTCGTTTATCAGCTACGTCAATTACCTACAAAGAAGCCCTAGATCACTTGGTTAATGTTGCTAAAGTCCAGAGTACTGATGCTTCTAATCGTATTGAAGGAATTTATACCAGTAACACTCGGTTAAAACAATTGGTTCATCAAAAAATTAGCCCGCGTAATCGCAGTGAGGCAGAAATTGCAGGTTATCGGGACGTATTGGCTTTAATTCATGAACAATATGCATATATTCCGATTAACAACAGTTCAATCTTAACGTTGCATAAACGTTTGTTTAGCTACACCAACAGCACCTGGGGTGGTCAATTCAAAGATTCTGATAATCAAATCATTACCGAATATGCGGACGGTAGGCAGGAAGTCCGTTTTCAACCACCTGCAGCGTATTTAACGCCGAAATTGGTTCAGGAACTTTGTATCAATTATAATTTAGCAGTTGATCAGCAAACTTTTGCACCACTAATTTTATTAGGCGCCTTTATATTTGATTTTGTTTCGATTCACCCGTTTCGTGATGGTAACGGCCGTATGTCGAGATTGTTAATGCTGTTAACAATGTATCAAGCACAACTCAACGTTGGAAAGTACATCAGTCTGGAAAATTTAATTGAGAAAACCAAGCGGTCCTATTATGAAGTTCTCAAGCAGAGTTCTTTAAATTGGCAAAATAACCAGAATGACTATGCGCCCTTTTTAGATTATTTTTTTGGTGTTATCTTGCAAGCATATCGCAATCTTAATGATCGGCTCAATCTGGTACAAGACAAACCAGTGTCGGCAACGGATTTAATTCTTACAACATTAACGCAAGAATTAAAACCCTTGTCTAGAAGTGAGCTCACGGCCCTGATCCCGCAATACAGCGATATAACAATTAAACGAGCTCTTAGTGAATTGAAGAAAAGTCAGCGGATAAAACTTATTGGCAAGGGAAGATCGTCAAAATATATTTTGAAAAATTAAGATGTTTAGCGCTAATTAGTTCTCTATATTATAAGTGAAGAGAACAATTTATCCATTCTTAGTTACAGAAAGAAGTCTTTTGGTGACTCATGATGTAGTATCACGATGATTAGTTATAGGAAATGGATTTGATTTGAAATCTAAGTTTAAAGATTACATTAGCAACAAAAATGATATGCTTTAAAGAATAAATACATTGATATAGGAGATTTTAATGAAAAGTATTTGGGAGATGGACGCACCAATAGGCTTGGTTTTTTTCTTTGGGCCAGCTTCAATTATTGGAATTATGATGTTAATAAGTGGTTTTAACACCGTTTCAGCCATTATGGTCTTAGTGTTAGTTTTGTGTGGGCTTAAATACATGCACACTTCAATAATTGGTAAGTATAGAATAATGAAATCCATTGTTAACAGTATTCATTTAAAAAAAGACAGTAAAATATTAGACGCTGGCTGTGGTCACGGTGCCTTTATGTTGCAATTTAACAGACAAGCAGCAAATATAAGCGAAATAATAGGAATTGATATCTGGAGTAATAAGGATCAGGGAAGCAATTCAATTGCAGCTACTCAAAAAATAATGGAAAATAGTAATTTGGCTGACAAGGTAAAGTTGAAAACTGCTAATATCTTAAACATGCCATTCAACGATAATGAATTTGATCTGATTGTATCTAGTTTGGTACTGCATAATATTAAGCCATTTGAGAAACGGAAAGCAGCGCTTGTAAACATAGCAAGGGTTCAAAAACAAAAAGGTCAGTTAGTAATCATGGATATAGGCTACGAAACTAGTAAATATGTGCGTATTCTTAAAGACTTGGGATATCAAAACGTTAATATTGCAAATACTGGCTATAACGGTTGGTGGGGTACCCCGATGGTTCCAACTTTTGTAATAACAGCAACCAAATAAAAAAGCTACTAACCAAAATCGATTTGATCCAGCATGGTTTCTTGACTAGCTTGATCCAATCCTAAACAAGCTAAAGTCATCGTTTCGCTAGAATGATTTAACAGGTTCATGACTAGGCCAATATTATAATTCGATTGTGTATAGACGCGATATGCCCCTGTTTTACGCATGGTATGAGTCCCTAGATAATTAGTCCCTAATAAATCGGCAACCTTACTCATGATTTTATAGAACTGTTTTTCCGTGATATGGCGCTCTGGGTGCTGGAGGGAAGGAAACAACCAGTCAGAGATTAAATGATTTTCCTGCAGCCAAGCTTGATAGACTAATAAGTCATTTTGAGCAGGTTTCAAGTATAGTAAGTTAGCTTTGCCGATTTTTTGGTCGTGGATAAACGCATTCTGACGCACGCTACCATTTTCGTTAAAGACATCGGTCCAACGAAGCCTCATAACATCGCTCACCCGTAACAAGGTTGCTTTACCAACTTGAAAAACTGTATAGTTATGGCACAACTGTTCAGAAATTTATGTACCAAATACTAGGATAGGAGCAAGCTTATGCATGAAGCTTAACAAGCCTCATATCATAGGTGGAGGATATACTGGCCATATAGGTCTGATTGGTCCGACCATTATCCCCTTCCAAGGAGCTTGTTGGAATTGTTTTGAACGAAAATACAAGAATGATTTAAAAGATCATCACTTTGACATTCTTCTGAATACTCGAAAAAGCTCTGGAGCTGTTGTCTTTTTATCAAGTATAATTGCTAATATTCAGGCATGGGATGGCGTCAGAGTCATAACAGGAATTGGCTCCCCTTTAATGTTGAATCGTAAGGGTTTTCTTGACCTAGACACATTAAAAATTGACTGGGAAATAGTTTCTAAGGATCCTAATTGCGAGGTTTGCCAAACCAATTCTTATGATAAGAACAATTAATTGTAAATCGTTTTAATCAACTCAGTGTAATAATCCTCGTATTAGAATATTGAAAGATTGAAGGGCCAGATTTGAAAATTATAAGTGATAAGAACAACAATATCATCACCAATAGAGAATCAAACATTCAAATCAGCAAGGATTTTCTTAGTAATTTTATCAGCTCTTTAAGCGGTAAGATGTTTTCTTTTGGTTTAGGTTTAATGCTACTTGACCAAACAAGGTCAGCATTAAGCTTTGGAATGAATATGTTAATTTCTCCAATAATTGGTCTATTATTTCTTGTTCCTATTGGAAATATTGTTGATATGGTCAACCACAAAAAAATTTTAATCTATAGTATGTCTTTATGGTCCCCTGTCAATAAAATAGACAATTTAAATAGAGACTTTTTTCTCCTATGCCACGACTAAATTTTGAATTTGAG
>NZ_QWZQ01000054.1 GCF_003885105.1 Lactiplantibacillus garii | reverse complement strand
GCTTTATTAAAATTATTGTTATATGCTGTGATTGTTCGAACGAATGAGCAAAAATTTACGGCTGATTCATTTTTGAAAGCACTTTATGGATTGGCTAGAAGGGAGTAAACGATGGCTACCAAGGAATTTAAGATTGAAAACGTTGAAAATATTACCCGTTTAAATGAAAGCGGTACCGTTTCTAAATCAAAGTTAACGACGGCATTGGACGCCGTCGTTGCACAGGTGGAAGCCAATATGCCCGTGTTCGAAACCCAGTTTCCAAGTCCAGCAACGGTTAATAATCATTACCAAGTGGGTGAAAATCGTGAATGGACGCCAGGATTTTGGACCGGGATGTTGTGGCTCGCGTATGAATATACTGGCCAGGCTAAGTTCAAAGAGCTCGCTCTACAAAACGTTCAGAGTTTTGAGGAACGAATTGATAACAACGTGGACGTGGACAACCATGACCTTGGATTTATGTACTTACCATCGTGCGTGAACGCTTATCATCTTACTGATGATCCCAGCGCACGGCGGGCTGCTTTAAAAGCGGCGGATAAGTTAATGACCCGTTTTCAACCGAAGGGTAATTTTATTCAGGCCTGGGGTAAAAAGGGTGCGGATGATAATTACCGACTGATCATTGACGCGTTACTTAACATACCGTTACTTTACTGGGCAAGTGATCAAACTGGTGACCCTAAGTATCAACGGGTGGCCGGGCTACATTATAAAACCGCAGTAAGTACGGTCTTTCGACAAGACGGTTCCACGTACCACACGTACTTCTTTGATCCGCAAACGGGTCAACCGCTATACGGCGCTACACACCAAGGATACTCAGACGATTCTTGCTGGGCGCGTGGGCAGGCGTGGGGAATCTACGGTACGGCGCTACATTATTACGTGACTAAGGATTCCGCGACGGTACCAGTTTTTGAAAGTGTAACCAATTATTTCTTAAATCGGTTGCCGCGGGACGCGGTCCCATTTTGGGACATGATTTTTACGGATGGTGATGATCAAGTACGGGACTCATCGTCCGCGGCAATTGCAATTTGTGGAATTGAAGAGATGCTACGGTTGTTGCCGAAAACCAATCGCTATTACGAAATTTATCAAGGAGCTGCGCATAAGATGTTGAACAGCCTAATTGATTCCTATACGCTACCGGAAATTAATAGCAATCAGCCATTATTAAAACACGGTGTTTATTCATGGCATTCCGGTAAGGGCGTCGATGAAGGCAACTTGTGGGGTGACTACTTTTACTTCGAAGCGTTAATGCGAACGTATCGCGATTGGAAACTTTATTGGTAGGAGGAGTAAGTCATGGGAGTACCAAATATTAAGAAGATCAGAATTGATCAACGGTTGATTCATGGTCAGGGGGCCATGTGGATTGCGAATACCCAGGCTAACCTCGTTATTGTTGCAAACGACGAAGTTGCCGAGAGCCACATTCAACAGGAGTTAATGAAATCGTTAGTACCAGATTCGGTAGGGGTTCGTTTTTTCACCATTGATGAAACGATTGCCAAGTTACCGAAAGCGGCACCCCGTCAAACCATTTTCCTGATTGTTAAGTCGCCTAATGACGTCTTAAGAATTGCTCAGGGTGGGATCAAGATTGAACACGTTAACGTTGGCAATATTCATTACGCCGAGGGTAAGACCCGGTTGACTGGATTTATTTCCGTTGATAGTGAAGACCTCGCATCGTTAAAGTCCTTACGGTCGGATTACGGCGTTACTTTTGACACTATGGTCACACCAATGGGGACCGAACGTGGTCAGAACTTTGACATGGACGGTTATCTAAAAACGCATTAACTAAGTTACGTTAATTAATTATTTCGGAGGGGGATCAGACTCATGCACTTTACTATTATGCAAGCGATACTCGTAGGTTTATGGGCAGCGTTTTGTTATTCAGGTCAATTATGGGGAATCTACACCAACCGTGCGTTATTTATTTCCTTTGGGATTGGCCTTATTTTAGGTGATCTTAAAACGGCGGTTATCTTTGGGGCTACGGCCGAATTAGCCTTTATGGGATTTGGGGTCGGACCTGGGGGTTCTACACCACCGAACCCACTTGGCCCTGGGGTTGTTGGAACGATTTTAGCAATTTCGGTTGCTAAATTATCACCAGCCGCCGCCTTAGCTTTATCCTATCCATTTGCCATTATTGTGCCAGTGTTTATGAACATTGTAAGTACGTTAAACGCTTCAAACATGGGCTGGGCTAAAACGGCCATTGAAGGCGGTCACTACCAACGCTTTAAATTTATTGCCAATATTCAATTATACTGCTACGCAATTTTTGCCTTTGTTTTAGCCTTCACTGCTACGGTCAGCACCAACGCATTACGGGATTTCGTTAATGCTATCCCACAATGGTTGATCCAAGGATTCTCAGTAGCCGGTGAATTATTACCAGCCGTTGGGTTCGCACTGATTATGAGTACGATGTTGAAGAAGGAATACATTCCAGCCATTGTTTTAGGTTATATCGGCGTGGCTTACTTAAAGATGCCCGTTATCGGTTTAACTTTCTTGGGAATTGCCTTAGCTTTGAATAACTATTACCAGAAGCAAAAGCACGCTAAGAATAACGACGATGCTTCAGAACAAGACGGAGGTGCGGAAGATGGCATTTGATGTAGATACATCCACAGTAAAATTACCGGAAAAACCGGTTTTAACAAGACGCGATTATATTAATACCACTCTGCGTTCGTATTACCTACAAAATGCGGGGAACGTAAGTAACTTGCAAGGAACTGGGATGCTGTATAGTATTTGGCCAGCAATCCGAAAAATTTTCAAAAATGATGATGATTTCAAAAAAGTTGCCGTAACTAACTTGGAGTTCTTTAACACGAACCCACAACCATATCCGTTCGTTTCAAGTATTGTGTTGGCCATGTATGATAACGGGGCCAGCATTGAAGATACCCGAGCCGTTAAGTTAGCATTAATGGGGCCGTTAGCCGGGATTGGGGACTCCTTGTCACAATTTGGGTTAGCGCCCGTGTTCTCATCAATCTTTGCCTCCTTAGCGTTACAAGGGATGGTTGCCGCACCAATCTTCTTCTTCCTGTGTTTATTTGGGATTACGTTTGGTGTACGGTGCCTGATGGGTTATTTAGGTTTCAAAGTTGGGACAAGCATGATCGATACGTTGTCCGACCGGATGTCTGCCATTACGGAAGTAGCCTCCACGGTTGGCTTAACCGTTATTGCGGGGTTAGCCGTTTCCTTTGTGAAGGTCAACTTAGCATGGCAATATAGTCAAGTTATTAAGGGTAAGACCCAGTTAGTCACCGTTCAATCAATCTTAGACAAGATCATGCCGTTTATGTTGCCGGTTTTACTGGTTTACTTCGTATACTGGCTGATTACTAAGAAACACTGGACAATGTATCGGATCGTTATTCTATTATTTGTCGCGGGCATTCTACTTTCAGTTCTTGGTGTATTAAAACCATAATTGATCATTTTAGCGTGAACACGAATGCGGCCACTCTGCATTCGTGTTTCTTATTATCGACAAAACGGGGGAAGAAAAGATGAACTATAAACTAGCAATTATTGGCCACGGTAACTATCCCGATGGCGTTAAATCCGCATTAAAACTCTTTACTGGTGACGACACGGCGTTCGACGTTTTTAACTTGGATGAGCATACGACCCACGCCGCTTTTCAAACCGAACTATCTGATTACCTGGTACATAATGAACGGGTAATTATCTTAGCTGACATGACTGGTGGGGCACCTCACCAAGAAGTTGCCGAAATTTTACTTAAAGCCAACCGACCGTACCAGTACATTATTTCGAGTGCGCCGTTAAACCTGATCCTAGATATTTACATGCAGGATATGACCGGGCAACTAACTGATGCGACCGTTAAAGATATACTGTCCCACAGTATCCAGCAGGCGGCGGAATCAATTCAAGTTACGCCGGCGCTAAAACCGGTCACTACGGTTAGCCACGACCAAGTAAAGGAGGATGGCATCTAATATGGTTATTCAAATTATTACAATCGTTTTGGTTGTTATCCTATTAGCCATCTACGTCGTGGCAATGCCAATTGCCAAGCGTAAGCAGCTGCAACGACAGAAGGATAACTTTGACCAATTTATTGCCAGTTTGAAAGTTGGTGATCACGTGGTTATGCAGGACGGTATCACGGGTGAGCTTACCCAAGTTACTGAGGACGACGTTAAAATCAAGATTGCTGCCAACGTTGTGATTCGGGTCAAAAAGATGGCCATTATGACCAAAGAGTAGGAAGTGTAAAGATGGAAACGTGGGGGCAAACCATTCAATTGACAGCAGCACGGCAGCAGATTAACGCCACGCAAATTTTAGTCAATGCCAAACGTTTAATGGTTAATGAATTTCAATTTAACCGGCAGTACGACATGGAGCCCACGCCGCGGGTGTATCAAATGAACCCAATTACGTGGCAAACGTCACCAAATGGTGATCCAGAGTGGTTATACATGCTAAAACGTCAGGAGTATTTATACGATCTATTAGACGCGTATTATCTGACGGCGAATACGGATTACCTATTGAAGTGTCGGGAGTTGATGCTGGCGTGGATCGACCATAATTTAGCTGACGATACGACCTGGCGAACGATTGATACCGGGATTCGGCTGCTTAACTGGACGGGGGTTGTAGCAGCGTTAAAGCGGGCAAAACTGCTTAACGATGCCACGATTACCCGGTTAAAGCACGCGGTAGAACAGCAGGCTGATTACTTAAAAAGTCACTACTTAGAAAAGTACCAGACGAGTAATTGGGGTGTGTTAATTACGACCGGAATCCTTGTTTGGAACGTGTACTTTCCCGGCGTCATTAAAACAACCACTTTTGACTGGGCACGACGGACGTACGTTACGGAATTAGAATTACAAGTTGCTGATGATGGCAGTAACTGGGAACAATCACCGCTGTACTTTATTGAAGTTTGGCGTTCGAGCTTGGCCGTATTGGCGGCTTACCACGCACGGCACGTTTCGGTTCCGACAATTTTGTTACGTAAAGTTCGGGCACTGCACGCATACGCCCCCTACATGATTCGACCGAACGGGCAAACCATCATGCAGGGAGACAGTGATCAAATGCGAATTGATGAACTTTACGCGTTATCAGCTGCGCTGTGTGATAAAGCATGGCCAACGGCGACTATTTTTCGCTTTAAACTCGACCCAGTTATTTTGGAATTGTGGCACCAGTTGCCAACTATGACGTTTAAGCCGGCGCCAATCAGCTCCAGCACGTACGTTTCTGCCGCGAGTGGTAACGTTTTTTACCGCTCATCGTGGCGGACCGCTGCGGATTACTGGCACGTTTATAATGGTAATCTCGGTAGTGGTCACGGCCACGCGGCACTCGGTCACGTTGACCTTGCACTCTCAGGACACGATATTTTAGTGGACTCGGGGCGTTACACGTACGTGGATTCACCCGAACGGCGGTGGCTGAAGTCGACCGCCGCGCATAACGTCATTGTGTTAGACGGGCGACCGTTCAGTGTGCCGAAAGATTCCTGGAAGTATCAAACAGTGGCAACGCCGTTAGGAAATCAACATTTTGAGGATGACCAGTACGCTGTTGTTAGCATGACTTACAACGATGCCAACCGACCAGTACCACTCACCGTTAACCGGTGGGGCCTGTGGGATAAGACGTACCGAACCATGGTGATCTTGGACGGTTTACTGACTAAAGGACGCCACCACGTGCAACGTTATTGGCACTTGGCCACTGGTTTAACGGAACAGCCCGTTTCAGATCAATTATTACGATTAAAAACGGGAGCACAAACGAATGGTCAGGTTTACTTCACGGATGCAGTTCAAACGGTGACTAACGAATTATATTCACCAGTCTATAATCAACGAGAAACGAGCCGGTGTGTCACGACGGCAGCGACCTTTGACGATCAGACGGTGATTGCCACGGTAATTACTTCGGATCCAAACGCTAAGTTAACGCGTACGCCGCTGACTCAATCGGGTGATGGTACTCCGACGGTGGATGCCGGCCACGCATTGGGCGTGACGGTCAAGTTTGGTGATCAGACGAAACGGACCTACGTGCGGCAACTGCTGAACACGTTTATCGGTAATAAGATGTACTACGCGGATGGGCAACCATTTTACGGTAATCTCTGTGTCATGACTAAACAAGCACAAAACCGTGACTATCAACGAATTTGGTGATTACGTCACGAAGTTGGGTAGCGGTATATAAAAATAACGGGATTTAAAAGGAGTGGGCGGACAGTGAAAATTACGATTGAGTTGTTGGACCAGGAAGACCACGTTAAAACCGGGGTGTTTTCTTATGATAAAGTATCTAAGCCGTACCGGGTGAGTGGAAATGATCTGGCTGTACTGGGAATTAAGAAAATGGCCTGGCAGGTCGGTGAAAAAATTCGGGTTACGACTGAACAGCCGGCTAGTTATGTGTGGGTTCAGTTAGATGAAACTTTAGCGCCAACGTTAGTTTACCTAGCGGATACTAAGTGGACGTATACCATTCCAGCCGAAAAATGTACGGTTGATACGGCGTTTGAGTCACACCGGCACTATTTGATGGTACGGACTGCGATGCCGGCTGAAATTGGTGCTTATCAAAATTTGGCTCTAAACCCGCATGATCAGCGCGCAACCAGCACGGCCTATCCGCACGTTTTTACCAACGTTACGGACGAACCCGACCCAGTTTTTTGGCCACAAAATGCCGTGGATGGCAAATTGGCTAATATTTCTCACGGTTCGTACCCGTACGGTTCATGGGGAATTCACGAACACGCCAACGCAACGTTAACAATTGACTTTGGTCGGGTGGTTAAACTAACTACGGTACGGTTATTATTCCGCCACGATCATTTAGAACGGGTCCACGATGGTTATTGGGATCACGTTACGTTAGCCTTTTCCAATGGTGATGAACGGACGTTTGAAACGGACGATTGTGCTGATTTTCAAACGTTGACGTTCGAACCGCAGTTAACGGATAAACTGATTTTAAAGGATTTACATAAGGCTCCGAATAGTGCCCGCTTCGTTGCGCTAACTCAGATTGAAGCTTATGGTTATAATCAGTTGTAATGGTACGGAAAACAGTTAAAAGGTTTGGCGGCTAAAGCCGGTAGCTGAGCTGGCAAAGTGAACTAGATAAAAAAGGTGAGCCGATAACGAGGTTATCAGCTCACCTTTTTGTTTTACGCTTCTTCAGTAATTGTATTGTCGTCGTACATGTATTCACGGGTCATTGGTAGATTCCGTGAAGATGGCCCTTTAGAAACCAAGTACTGCATAACGTCGATATTGCCTGATTGGAAGGAAGCGGCGCAGGCTTGGAGGTAGAGGTCCCACATCCGGGTGAAACGTTCGCCCATCTTAGCAACGATTTCGCCGCGCTTAGCGTTAAAGTTTTCGTCCCAGATTTCAGTAGTCCGTTGGTAGTGACGACGTAAGGTTTCGACGTCGTCAACTTGTAAACCGCAGTCCACGATGTGTTGGAGGTTTTCGGTCATCCCAGGAACGTAACCACCCGGGAAGATGTACTTGTCTAACCAGCCGTTGGTGGCACCGCCCTGTTGCCGGGTGATACCGTGTAACAAAGCGACCCCGTCGTCTTTTAAGTAGTGCTTGACGCGTTCGAAGTACATCGCTAAGTTATCCTTACCAACGTGTTCAAACATCCCAACACTGGTAATGTAATCGTAGGTTTCGTCGCCTAATTCACGGTAATCTTCCAAACGGACTTCGGCGACGTCGCTGAGACCTTCGTCTTGAATTCGTTTAGAAACTAAGTTGTACTGTTCCTGTGAAAGGGTGATCCCCACCACTTTTAACCCGTATTCCTTAGCAGCGGTCAGCATTAACGTTCCCCAGCCACAACCGATATCGAGCAGGGTCTTGCCAGGTTGCGGGTTTAATTTTTGAATGATGTGGTGAACTTTGTTGATCTGAGCCGTTTCCAAACTGTCGTCTTCGTTTTGGAAGTACGCGCAGGAATAGGTTAAAGTCGGATCCAGCCACATTTCGTAAAAGTCGTTACCAACGTCGTAGTGACTTTGGATGTCTTGTTGACTCTTCTTTTCCGAGTGGGACTGCTTAGGCATGAAGCGTTTGAACTTGGAATTGTTAAAGAAACTTTCAGCGGATTCATAAGCGGATTCAATCAGCTTTTGAATACTACCTTCAATTTCGATTCGACCGTCCATGTAGGCTTCCCCTAAGGCAATCGACGCGTTTTTGGTGATTTCGCGCATCGGAATCGCTTCTTTGAAAGTCACCGTAACTTCTGGCGTGCCTTCGCCATAAGTTTCACTACTGCCATCCCAGTAGTTCACTGTGACGGGGATGTTGAAGGAGTGGCTTAGCAAGGTGTGGTAAAAAGTCTTTTCTAGCATTACAATAAGGATCCTTTCTTCGTAAAATACAATCATCATTATACGCCTATGAAAACAGTTTTGTAAGCACAATGCATTTACGGTCAAATCAGTAAACATGGTATAATAAAGTAATCGAAAGAGACAATTCATTGGGGGTGTCGTTATGAAAAAATGGATGTGGGTGGTTATTGCCGTAATCATCGCAGTTGGTGTTGGTGGTTATTCATACACCCGTTACCGGTTACAAGAACAGTCGTATACGACTGAGATGAAGGCTGGTAAAGAGGCGTTGCAAGCTAAGGACTACACGCAGGCGGAGACCAACTTTACACATGCGAGCCGGACCAAGGCGAATGATACGACGGCCCAACGGTATTTAACGCAAACGCAAACTTACGTTGGTGGGACGGAATCGTTAAAATCGCGCGAATTCAGTGCTGCTAAAAGCGCCTTTAAAACGGTTAAGAACACGACCAACGCGTCAAGCGTACTGGTCAGTCGTTCGAAGGACCAGTTAGCAACCATTAAAAAGGTGCTGGCTAAACGTAAAACTTATAAGACTCAGTATCAAAACGCATTAGAATTAAATAAAGCTAACGAATTTACCGATTCTAACAGTGTCGCGAACGTTATGTTGAAAGATTCCGAATTACAAAAGAGCTACTATCAAGACTTGTATCAACAGGCGAAGTCGTTACGTAAGCAGAATACGGCTTCCATCAAGGCCGTTACCGGTTCCACGCCGATTACAAATAGCGCGCAGAGTGCTACGAGCAGTAATAGCAGCTCCAGTAAACAGCAGACGACTACGGTTAGTGGGGACCAATCCCAAGCTAACTCCGCGGCAAAAACGACGGTCAGTGGCAATTACAGTGACGCCCAGATCAAAGCAACCCGGGCGGAACTTAATGAAGCTGGCATGAAGGATAGTAACTATAGCGATTCTCAAATTGAAGGTATCTTGCAACGGTCCGCGCAGGAACACATTTCAATTGCGCAGGCCGCCAAAACGGGAAGTTATAGTGCTGATCAGATTCAGGCGACCCGTTCAGAACTTGACCAAGCGGGCTTCAACAGTAATAGTTACACGGATTCCCAAATTGAAGCAATTTTGCAACAGGCGTCGGCCCAACACATGTCGATCGCGCAGGCCGCTAAATCACTCCAATAATATGCTCAAATTAATATCGGTATGGAAGCATACCTAACGATCATCGGTGAAACACCTACTTTTAGGTGTGAATCGGTGATTTTTTTATAAAAACTGTTATAGAATGTATGAGTAAGGACGGATGCTTTTCGTTCTACGTTGTATTTAGAGTCATGGGGGCGGTCGTTTTATACCAGAACGGGGTATTTTTTTAGTACCTCAATGTCAAAATGGGTATGAAATTGACTATTTTGTGTACTATTTTTGCTTGATGCTATAGAATATTAACAGATTAGGGGGTTAAGGTGACAATCGTACGACCGGATCGATGGCAGGTCGGATGAGGCAATCTGGCGATAATGATCCGGTGGACGAGTGGGTGCACCTAGATTCAGAATGATTATTAATAAACATGTGATGCGTAGTACTAACGAGAAGCAAGTGTTGCAACAGGTTATTAATGAAGGACCAATTAGTCGGAGTCAAATTTCACGTAATTTGAATTTGAACAAGGTTACCGTTTCGGATATTTACAATCAGTTGTTGCGGACCGATTTTATCAAGGAAATCGGTTGCGGCGTCAGCACGAAGAACGGTGGCCGGAAACCAGTCATGGCAGAATTGAACGTTAACTACGGTTTTGTAGCTAGCATTGATTTGTCCGCCGACGCGGTCAAACTCATGTATTCACGCTTGAACGGTAAAATTTTACACTTCCAAAGCTTCAAGACGAGTGATATGACCTTAACCGACGTGATTGATTTAATTGAGGATCAACTCCGCAACGTTGATGATTACGGGACGGTCCACGGCTTGATGGGGGTCTCCATTGCCCTTGACGGGATCATCTATGAAAACAAGATTTTAAAGACGCCCATCAAGTGTTTGGCTAACTTTGATTTGGCGAAGTATTTACGTGATAAATTACGGATCCCAGTCATGCTGGAAAAGAAAGCCAACTTAACGGCCGTATTCGAACGGGACTTCCACGACAATGAAATTTTCAACAACGTGGTTTCCGTGGTCGTCCGTGATGAAATCCACGCGGGGATCGTGGCGGATTCACGGTTATACTCCGGGCACGAAGGTGAAGCCGGTGAAGTTGGGACGGCTTTACTGGAAGACCGGCACCTGGATAACCACATGGAATCCGTTAACGATTACGCGTCGGAAAAAGCGCTGTGGGCCCGGTTAAAGGCTATCAAACACGTTGACCGCTTAGACCTGACCGCCGTTAAACACGATTACATTAACCATGATCCGGAAGTCACCAAGGTCTTTAACGACTTTGTCTACTACCTATCTAAAGTGGTTTCTAACGTTAGCACGGCCTTTGCGCCGGACGTGGTCGTTTTAAACACGACGGTCCTTGAAATCTTGCCACAGTTGTTGACGGATATTCGGAATACGACGGCTAAGATGTCATCACCAAGTCGGCAAGTACCGATCATCGCGACTAAGAACGTACAGTCGGCGGCCTTGTTAGGTGGGGCTTCGGTCATTATCCACCAGGCACTGGGGTTAGAGAGTTTGAAAATGCATTTTGCATAAACCATTAATTGTTGCATAAAACGAACGTGTGAAGTTTATTGGCTTGCCAATGACTTTACACGTTTTTTGCGTAATTGTGATCGACTTTTAATTTTTATTCATTAAAATTTCCGTTAAAATGGGGGTATGGATAGTAGAGGGGTGGAGCATTTGGAATTTTGGTCACAGTTTGTCCACAACGTGCGGTTACGACGGGCAGGCGTTCTGGCGCTGATTATCGTGGTGTTATACTTAGCAGCCAGTATGATGAGTATTATTTTGTTAACGTTTATTTTTACGTTTTTGGTCACGCGACTGGTTCGGGTCGTCCGCAAGTGGATTAAAATCCCACCGACCGTGATCGTTATTGCCATTTACGCGCTAGTCGTCTTGGGGATGTACTACGCCGTTTCACTGTACTTACCGCAATTGATCAAGCAGACGTTTTCAACCTTTGAATCGGTCTACCGGTTTTATCAGAACCCGTCACACGACACGAACCAGGTACTGACCTGGGTCACGTCGTACTTGCAGGATTCTGATATCTTAAAGCAGCTAAAGGGCGGCATTACGGTGGTGTTCCAGTACATCACGAATATTGGGAACATGGGCATCACGTTCTTCTTGTCATTTATCCTCAGTTTTTTCTTCACCGTGGAAGACCGGCAGATGCGGGCCTTTTCAAAACGCTTTTTGACTAGTACGTTCGGGTGGTTCTTTCAGGACGTGTACTACTTTGCTAAAAAATTTGTTAACAGTTTTGGCATCGTTTTGGAAGCGCAGTTTTTGATTGCCATCGTGAATACGGTGATCACGGTTGCTTTTATGGCCGTTTTAAACATGCCCCAGTTAATTAGTTTGGGACTAATGATTTTCCTTCTAAGTTTGATCCCGGTCGCCGGCGTGATTATTTCGGTCGTACCACTCAGCTTGATTGCTTACTCGGTCGGTGGTTTTCGGTACGTGGTGTACATGATCATCATGATTATTGTGGTGCACACGCTTGAGGCCTACGTTTTAAATCCCAAGTTTATGGCGAGTCGCACCGAGCTGCCGGTATTTTACACGTTTGTCGTGTTACTCGTGAGTGAGCGGTTATTTGGCGTGTGGGGCTTGATTGTCGGGGTACCGATTTTTAACTTCATTCTCGACATTATCGGGGTGAAACCGGTTCACGGCCTGCACCCGAAAATTAACCTGAAAAAAACGATCACTTTCCACCCCGACTCTGAAAATAAAGACTGATATTGTTTTGATTTTTCGTGCTTTCAGTGTAAAATAAGGGGAGTAAATAACTATAAGAAAGAGGTCATTAACTGCTATGGCAAAATTAGTATTGATTCGTCACGGTCAAAGTGAATGGAACTTATCTAACCAATTTACTGGTTGGGTTGACGTTGATTTAAGCGAAAAGGGTGTTGAAGAAGCTAAGGCGGCTGGTAAGAAAGTTAAAGAAGCCGGCTTACAATTCGACTACGCCTTTACTTCAGTTTTGACTCGTGCCATCAAGACTTTGCACTATGTGCTTGAAGAATCTGACCAACTTTGGATTCCAGAAACTAAGACTTGGCGTTTAAACGAACGTCATTACGGTGCATTACAAGGTTTGAACAAGAAGGAAACCGCTGAAAAATACGGTGATGACCAAGTTCATATCTGGCGTCGTTCATACGACGTATTGCCTCCATTATTGAGTGCCGATGATGAAGGTTCAGCTGTTAACGATCGTCGTTACGCTGACTTAGACCCTAACATCGTCCCTGGTGGCGAAAACTTGAAAGTTACTTTGGAACGGGTTATGCCTTTCTGGGAAGACCAAATCGCTCCTAAGTTACTTGATGGCAAAAATGTCATCATCGCCGCTCACGGTAACTCACTCCGGGCCCTTTCAAAATACATCGAACAGATCTCTGACGATGATATCATGAACCTTGAAATGGCTACTGGTGAACCAGTTGTCTACGACTTCGACGAAAAGTTGAACGTTTTAGGCAAAGAAAAGTTAGGCAAATAATTAATAGTTATTTACTGATTTTTAGAGCACTCCGCTGCTTGCAGGGGAGTGCTTTTTTGGGCGCTAAGTGGCGATAACGTGTGATGAGATTGGCATTTGGTGACAAATGGACGCTACTTGCAATCATGAAAACTAAGCCTTGGGTTTCATGATTGCTTTCAAAGGGGAACTTTACGATGTATGATGAAGCTGAATTAGTTGAAGCCAAGCGCCAGATTGATTCCACCGTGCATAAGATTCAGGAAGTCATTAAGACCTTGGAAGCTAAGGAACAGCCAGAGCGTTACCAGTCCCAGCTGCCCCTAGCTAAGCGGCGTTTGAAGGCGTTTGGGATCGCCACGCAGTTAATTGATGATGAATTGGCTCGGCTTAAGTAGATCAATTCGAATATTTAAATAAATAAGGTTATAATCATCGTTGGTGGAGGATCACTTGAAGGCTTTGAGGTACTTCGCTGAACGATTGATAATAAGTTAAATTAATGAATTAAGGGTAGTGGACGCTAACTGGACACTACTTGATGAAACAGTGATTAAGAAGTAGGAGCTAAGCGGGTAAGTTTAAATTATACCCCCTTAGCCCCCAATCCCCCCGGCTAACCGCGGGGACTGAAAAGCGGGGATGTTGTTAAAAGGGGACAAAGCTGGATGAATATCAAAAGGTACGGGGTCGATGCGCCGTTCGCGCTGCTGATCTACACCGTGTTCGGGGTAGGACTACTATGGCATGCCTACGTGAATCGGTTGAACTATCCCATTGGCATTGAAGTGACGCTAGGAATTATCTTAGTGCTGAGTGCGCTGATTTTCTTGCACACGACCGCACAGGGGAAGTACCGGTTGTTTGACGAGGCCATGCACCACTTAAATCTAAAGCCGGACAGTCAGGTCTTGGATTTGGGCTGTGGTCGCGGGGCGTTGTTGACGCGGATTGCACAACAATTGGGACCAACCGGCAAAGTGACGGGCTTAGACTTGTGGTTGTCACGGGACCAAACCCATAATAAGCTGACCGTGACGCAAAAGAACGTGGATGATTTGGGTTTAACGGATCACGTTAATTTGGTGACGGGGGACATGACCAAGTTAGACTTTCCAGATGAAAGTTTTGACGTCGTGACGTCCAGCTTTGCCATCCACAATATTAAGAATGAACAGGCCCGGATCAACGCGGTCAAGGAAGCTATTCGGGTACTGAAACCCGGTGGTCACATCATGATTATTGATACCGGTCGGAATATTAACGAGTACGGTAAAGTGTTTCAGGATTCAGGGTTACAAATTGCCCAGTCAATGGGCTTAGGTTTTAACGGTTGGTGGGCCACCCCGCTGACTGATAGTTACGTGGTCGCTGGGAACAAACCAACGACTAAGACGGCAGAATAAGATTAAAGAAGAGAATTGGAGCTACAAATTAATATGAGTGAAAAAGTAACGGAAGTAACACAACGTGAAATGATTCGGATTATTGGCTTGTTCCGGAAGCAAGGCTTCAAGGGAAACTATTTGAGTTTCCAACACGTGGCTGATGAAGGGGCTGCGTACTTCGTCGTTATGGGTGATGAAAACAACGGTAATCAGGGGTTGTTTAAAGCTAACTTGTTGACTGGCGAAGTAGAGTTCCAGTACATGTTGGATGAAGATCACGTCGTAAGTAAATAGTTAAATATGTAAGAGGCTGTGACATAACTCTTTTTGTTACTTGGCTTTTCTGCCAGGTTAAGAATTAAGTGAAACGATTTGAAATAAATCACTATCCCTCCCTCTCATTGACAGGCCAACAAAAAAATAAACCAGCCAACCCCAACGTCTCTGCTTTTTCAGGACGTTGGGGCTGGCTGGTTTTTAAGTGGGATGAAAAAGCAGGTTTGGTTAAACAACGTACTGCGAGTAGTCGATTCCCAGTTGCTGGGCGATCCCCGTCACTTCCGCGAGTGTCTTATCATCGATTTCGATGCCGTTAGCCGACCGGTCTTGGTACGCGGCGGCTTCCTTGTCACCGGCAACGATGACTTTTTTACCGGGCACGGATGGCAGGTTGCGAATGGCTTGTAAGTACGCGGAAAACTTATCGACGATGGCATCCTTATCACCGAAGATGGCAGGGTCGATAGCGATGAAGCTCTGGCAAGGACCTACGGAAAGGTCGTCCGGAGTAATTTCGTTGGAGGTGTTTCCCAGTGAAAGGATCGCCGTGAAAACTTCAACGATGACACCGAGGCCGAACCCCTTGTGGCTACCGGTGTCTTCGGTGACGCCACCCAACGGGGCTAAACCAACGTTGGAGTCTAAATTACGCAACGCGTCTAAGTCTTGCGTATCGTTATGGCTGTTAACGGGGTTTTCTCCGTCCTTAGCAACCCATAATGCGGGCAAGTCTTTGCCTAACTTACGGTAAACTTCGATTTTACCTTGCGGCACGGTGGTCGTTGCCGCGTCGAAGATAAACGTGTTCGGTTTGGCGGGCATGGCAAAGGCAATTGGGTTGGTACCGACTAACGCTTTGGTGGCGTGGGTGGGTAACATCGCCGAACGTGAATTACACGATGAAAGACCAATCAAGCCTTTTTCGGCAGCCATGTTGGCGTAGTAACCCGCAATGCCATAATGACCGGAGTTACGCGTCGTGACGATACCAATGCCGTGTTGTTGCGCTTTTTTGATGGCTAAACGCATGCTATAAATACCGTTTAACTGCCCTAAACCAAAGTGCGCGTCGACGACCGCACTGACATCGGTTTCTTTGACCACTTCTGGCTGACTATGTACGCGGATCTTACCGTTACGAATGAAGTCGTCGTACATGATCATTCGCTGGACCCCGTGGGACTCAATACCGATCAAGTCGGTGTAGATTAGCATGTGGGCCACGCCTTGACTTTCTTCTTCGGTAAAGCCGTAACCTTTGTAAATATTGTAAATCAGTTGTTCAATTTTTTACTATCATATCGTTTTACCATATATATTCACCATGTTATTTGAAATAGACCTAAGTGACAATTTCATATATTATAATATGATAATAAAACGAAGCCTTTATGTCAATCGTTTTATAACTGTTTTATAATCCGAAATTAATCTAATCCGTTATCACGCAGCCCAGCAAGAGATGCATTTAAAAATTTTATTCTGGAACTAAATTTGTTCGAGGTCGCTACGGGTTGTTATCATGCTCATAGTATGTTTAAAGCTGACTTATTAACTAGGAAAGTGGCGTTTCAATATATCCCGAATGGAAAGGGGGATT
>NZ_QWZQ01000053.1 GCF_003885105.1 Lactiplantibacillus garii | reverse complement strand
TAATTACTACACTTCAAATTTTGCTTGTTTAACAAAGCTTAGTGTTTCAAACAACCGTTACTATCTTACCAAAGTTAATATCGTTAATAAAGATTCATTTAAACACCCAAAAGTTTGCTTCCCTAACCGTACTACCAGTAACCCATTATTAAATTAACTTTTATTACAACTGGTTTTTTCAAAGTTGAAAGTACAAGAACAAACCGTACTTGTTGTGATTACTTTTATTTTGTTCATACCAAAAATCGGTCTGGAAAATTTTTCAAACTTTCTAGACCGACTTTATTATAAGATTTATCCTGTTGCCTCATTTTCACACATTTTAGGTATCTCAGATAAAAACGTTCAAATTAAAAAGACTTAAGCATCCATACACAACATAATTGTGCATTGACTTAACTAAATTCCATATCATGGTGGTTCGTCTTAGCCAGCTGGGCCACAATTTGGAGCCAGTCTTTCATGCTGACCATCACGGCCGAATCTTGGGTATTGGGATTTTCCACCTCAATAGTATCGTGACCCTGATTAACGATCGTTAACAACTGGTTAATATTCTTTTTTGCCAATGCAGTGGTAACTTTCTTCATAATACCCATCTCCCAATTCGTTCAACGTTGAAATTATTGTGGACTATGTGCGCCGTCCCGTCAAGCGCTTTCGTCAGTAACGTTAGCTATAAGCTAAAATTAAATTACTGACCCGTATTTTACACTAGCCGCAAGAAGGTTGCACCCATTATGACCGCGTCTTAATCAAAATTAAAGCCGCGGCGTTTTAAACATCGATTTTAAAACGTTTCTAATAATTTTTAGCTGTTCCGGCGTAATTGGCTGACCGTCGTATTCAAACTGGTTCTTCTTATTCTCCACCACTTTTTTGAGGTCCACCGCGGTATCAACGTTAGCTTTCGTTGCTTTGCCCTTATCCTTACCAACCAGCTTAGTGTAACTGGTCCCTAAGACTTGGGCAACCTCCTTCAAAGTTCCCACCGAGGGGGTGTGTTTTTTCCAACTGTAAATGGCACTGGCACTCAGACCGGCCAACGTGGCGACTTCCGCTAACGTCAGCCCATTTTTCTTGGCAAATTGCCGAATGTTTTTTAACAACTCACCGTTATCTAATTTCATAAAAGCCACCAAAATCGCCTCCTAGTTATCGGGTTTAATAATCAATTTAATGCTTAGGTATAACACAAATGACATTTGAAATATCTAATACTTAATCGAACCGCAAAACGTTTGCAACAATTCTGTTACATTACTCGCTTATGATAGTAACATAGCTTGTCAATAAAACGTTTAGGGGTTTCGGGGAGGAACTACACATAATGAAACAACGACTTATCGCACTGATGATTGCAACTTTTGGATTAGTAATCGGCTTCTGGCAGGCACCAACTGCCTACGCCAAGACCACGCACCAAGTAATTAGCACGACCAAGGTCTCTAAGACCGGTTACATGAAGAAAAGTAACAAGGCTGCCATCTATAAGATGAGTGGGGCCGCCAACAATACTAAGATTAAAAAAATCGGTACGCTCGGTACATATGGTAACCCCACTTGGTTCGTTACCAAGAAGCGTCAAGTTAGCACCAATGGTAAAATCAAAAAATACTACTACGTCACTAAATCTGACAAACGCGTTAAGGGTTGGGTCAAAACTAGCAGCGTCAAAAAGAGCAAGAAGTCTTTCACTAACCTTTACAAAGTAGCTAAGTCGAAATTAGGTCACCGTTACGTTTACGGTGCGGTCGGCCCAACTAACTTTGACTGCTCAGGTTACACGAAGTACGTTTTCAACAAGGCGGCTAAAAAGAGCTTACCACGGGTGGCCCAATCACAATACGGTGCCTACAAGAAGGTTTCTTCACGGTCCGCAAAGAAAGGCGATTTAGTCTTCTTCGGCAGCAGTACCGGTAACATTACCCACGTTGGGATTTACATCGGTGGCGGTAAGATGATTGACGCCCAAAACAGCGGTGTCAAGAACGAACGGGTTTACGTTCCGTGGTGGCACGCGGTTGGCTACTCACGTCCCGTTAACTTTAAAGCTTAATTCACATCAACTCCCCAGACGATCCGCTTAATTGCGGGTCGTTTTTTGTTGTCGCTAATTATACCAAACTTTTACAAATAAGCCGTAATAAAAAGGAGCCCCCGTTTGGGAACCCCTTTCTAGACTTAATTACGCTACTGACCAAGCGTTAGCAGTGCTATTGCCGACGTGACAATTCTTGGTAACGACTATACCAAATATCGATGTATTCCTGTGAGAACGGTCCCTTCTTGTGCTTGATCCAGTCAACCAACACTTTGACATTTGCTTTTAAAATGCGATCCGTGTCAGCGGGATACTGCCATAAAGCACCGTGCTCTTCGTATTCGTCCACATCTAACAATCGGCGTTCACCATCCGGAAAGACTTTGACGTCCAAATCATAATCGATATACTTCAGAGCCTCTTTATCTAACACGTACGGTGATGCTAAGTTGCAATAATATGAAACGCCGTTATCGCGAATCATCGCCACGATATTAAACCAATAATGCTTATGAAAATAAACGATAGCCGGTTCCCGCGTCACCCACCGGCGGCCATCATCCTCGGTGACCAGCGTGTGATCGTTACAACCAATTAAAACGTTCTCGCTCGTTTTGAGTACCATTGTATCGCGCCAAGTTCGATGTAAACTTCCGTCGTGCTTATAGCTTTTGATCGTAATGAAGTCGCCTTCCTTAGGTCCTTTAGCCTCGCGCGCCATATTTAACCCAACTTTCTCGAACACAGGGTAAAAATTTCATCGAATTTCATTAAACATTATACCAGATTTTTTTGACGCGCGGGGAGCAAATTCCCTTAAATCAATCTTCCGTGGCCTGTTCGTCAATAAAGCGATTAATATCGTCCATTAGAAAGCCCTTCTGATACAAACTCCGCTTGGTGCGCATGGCCCGTTCCGCAAAGGCATACTTGCGGTTACGTTGCCACAGTTTCTGCCCCTGACTCACTAAACTGGTCCATTGTTCGTCCACGTCGGGTTCCAAGTCTAGCGCGTCCAGGGCGTTCCCAATCGTTTCCGCGTCAAACCCCTTACTCATTAAGCCCTGGCGCACCTTTTGTAACATCGTCTTAAACGCCTGGCGCTGATAACGCCGGGCGAGTTTCTGGGCTAATTGGGTGGCGTTATCCAACCGGTCGTCGGCACTAAATTGACCCGCCAGGGCGTTATCGATCAACTGCTCGCCAACCCCCTTTAACCGCAATTTCTGCCGAATTACCCGCGGTCCCTTATCCGAGGTCCGCTTGGCGGTGCGGACGTAGGCATCGGCGTACTGCTGATCGTTTAGCAGTCGCAGCTCCCGCAATTGCTGCATCGTGGCCGTAATCACGTCTTCGTCTAAGTCCTCATCCCGCAACTTGTCGTGAACCTCCTTTTCGGTCCGTAACTGGTGGGATAAGTAGTCTAGCGCCCGCGTATAGGCCTTCGAAACGTCGTCCGCGGCAATCATCCGTGCTCGCAACGCCTCGTCGACCTCCATTCCCTTAAAGACCCGGAACTGGATCATTACCGACTCACTAATTGGAAAGGCATACTTATCATCTAAATAAACGTTATAGCGTCCGGCCCGCTTTTGGGCCACAATTTTTGTGATTTTTTTGGTCATTATTTGGCTCCCGTTCATAAATTACCTTGCTACTCTAACTTACCAAAATAACGGTCAATGTCCAAATTAATCTCACTCGGAATTACTGGGTAGCCCCGACTTTTTAACATTTTTGCCATGAATTCAAAAATCATTTGGCGTTTAGCCGCCATCAAAACGGGTTGCTGACCAGTTTCAAAGGTTTTGGAAAATAAGTATTGGTACTGGGCTTGCAACTCACTTACCAGTACCTCATGGATTTTATGTGCTTCGTTTACTTGGCGGCTCAACTGATAATAACTTTTATCGACTGACAATTTTAAGCGGTGGCAAAAGGTTAATTCGGTCCCCGTTTGCAACGCACCCATCCCGGTTAATTGCTGTGCCCCGATCCAACTAGTCGAATGGCGACTGACTGCGCCTAACGGAATAAGTTCCGCGTCCCCCTTAATAATGGGTAACCGACTCAACGAAAATTCCAGTTGTTCGGCAATGTTTTTGATGAGTTGCCGACCGCCAAAATCTAACTGGTGAACCACTTTGCGAGTCAGCTCGTTACTAGTTTGCTTGGTTTTAATGACTCCCCGTTGTGTATCAAAAATGATGGTATTTTCGGGACACGTATTTTCCCGTACGTCCAGTTGAAAAAAGTATTCAACGCCTGTAAATTTACGGCGTCACAGCGTTCAGCCCAACGAAGAATTTCATTGGGCTTTTGCGTGTCAAAACGGGCAGGAAGTTGATTCCAAACTAAATCGCTCCAGTTAAAACGATCGGGTTGTCTTTTAATCAAGGTGGCTACCTCCAATATTTTGGCGCGTTTGCGCAGCTTTTAATGTCCAACGGTGTCGCAACGGTACATATCAGTAAATGTTTTACTAGATTAACCATATCATACCAGCCCTGTACCGAATAATAAAGAATTATGATGCAATAACCAGTCATTTACGTCATATTTTTCAGAAAATCATTAAAAACTGCGGTTATCCAGTGTTGATCACCATCGTTATACTGAACCCAACCTTGGCCAAGGTAATCATTTGAGATGAGGTAATTCTGATGCACATTGACCGTTTAGACACCCAGGCCGCCTTTGATCTGCTGGCACGCCCCGAACACCAGCGTTTACTGTACGGTGCCCTCAAAGCCGCTCACGTCACCCGTTACCATCCCCAGTTTGAGGACTGCGTCACGGTTGCTCAACTAACCTGGTTGGCAGCGTACCAAAATTTTGAACCCGCCCTGCCCGCTAATTTACCCGATTTCCGGAGATACGCATTTCGGCGGATCAAATGGCGTACGTTTGACTACTTACGTAAACAAACTTTACGAACCCAGTCACAAACGGACCTCCAGGCGGCCGGTCAAATCACCATCGATCCGATGCAGGCTCAGGAAGCCCACTGGCAGCTCAATGACTTGATTACGGAATTAATGCGGGTGTGTCGTCCCGGTGAACGCATCGTCTTGACCGAGCTGTTTTTAGAAGAACGGTCGGTGACGACCATCATGCAGGCGCACGGCGTCAGTCGGCGCACCGTTTACAACTGGCGGGCAAGTTTATTGGCCAAGGCCCACGCCCTATATCAGCAGGAGCACTAGTTGCACAAACTGATGAGCTGAACCGTTAGTAGAATGTACCCATTATTTTATTGAAAGGAGGGCTTTAACGTGCACGAATTTCTAACCGCCCGCTTAACGGTCGAAACCAGCGCCGCTGATGGCAAACGTCACCGGCAGCACTTGCAGGCCTGTATCGCGCTCACAAACGACCAAATGCTGCAATTTCAGCAAATTATCGCGCCACTGCTAGCCGAGCCAATTGATGCCATTAAGATCAGCGACGTAGACGAATTTACGGTCTAAATAAAATTTCACCGCGACTTGCACAAATCGGCCTCGTCAGCCGTTGGTATTAGTGTAAGCTGGCCAGCCTACCACCACAAACTTAGGAGGAACCACTCATGAATAAAACTTGGTTAAAAGCAACCCTTGCCGTACAAATGACGACCGATGCGGACGAAAACCGGAAACAAACGTTTAACGGCATCGTCAAGGACGTCACTGACGAACAATTGAGCGCCTTTGGTAAAGTTTTGGAAACCTTGACCGGTGACGACCTGGTATCAGCAAACGTCACCAACGCTTACAAGTACACGTTCACCCCAGCCGCTTAATTCAAGGAGGAATTGATTGATGAAAACTTTAGACCTCAGCTTCAAAACTAGTTTAAACAAGGTGCACCACATCAAGTTACACTACGCTAACGACAACTTAACCGAGGACGTGGTTAAAAAGGCCATGGCCGATTTAGCCGCCACCAAGCTCTTCGCCAAGGACGGTGAAAACTTAGTCGCCGAGCCCCTAGCTGCAAAGTACGTTGAAACCGTGGAAACGCCAATCATTGAAGCACCCAAAGCTTAGTTTCACCACGCCTTAATACCAAGGACCCGGCCAACGCTGCAAAGTTGGCCGGGTCCTTGGTTTATGTTTTTAGATATCACAGGCTAAGCGGGTTGCTCGCGTCTCCGCCCGCTCCACGTTATAAATTTCAACGATGATGCTATTTCCCACCGGGTGCCAGTCAATGGCCTTGACCAGGTTGCGCATGAAAGTCCGCGTAATCTGGGTTTTAATGGAAATGCCGCTGCGTTCCACGTCATCAAAAAAGGTGACCCGCTGATCAAGTTTATCAACTTTAAAGTAGTAATACGCGAAGTGGTCGGTCCCCCGCTTTAAGATCAAGTGGTACGAAGAGTTGTAATCCGCTGGAAAAACGGTCATGCCGTCGTTTTGCATGTTCGTGACATCCTTTACCTGTAGTTTACCCACTCGTCTTATTGTAACGTGAATCAGCCTAAATTCAAACCGGCTACGGGCATAAATTGACTAACCCTAACAAATAGGTAATAATATGGATAAAATAGCGTGCTGGATGCTTTGCTAAACTAACCATTCTTCAAACCGAATTATTAGTTTCCAATAACTAAATATTTGCTATAATAGGACTAAATGGAAATGTAGAATGTTATCACTGGGGTGTACATTTACTTAAACGAACTTTTGTAATATAATGCTAAAGTTACGTGTCAGACTAGTTAATTAAAACTAGCATTACCATTCAATTGGTAATATACCCACTCCGGTTCGTGATTCACGGGGGAAATATAAAAAGGAAGTATAGGGTGTTACTTATGGAATACAAGGAACGAGAAATCAGGCCGATCACTATTGATGTAACCCGCCAACACCGGCGTTACGGTTATCGGTTTGTTAAACGTGTTTTTGACTTTGTTGCCAGTTTCTGTGGTCTGGTCATCCTTTCGCCGCTATTCTTAGTAGTCGCGATTGCGATTAAAGTAGAAGACCCCAAGGGGCATGTTTTTTACTCGCAGACCCGGCTCGGTCAGGGTGAAACACCGTTTAAAATGTATAAGTTTCGCTCAATGGTTTCAAACGCCGACGAGCTCCTCGCAAAATTACTTAAAGAAAATGACGTGGACGGTGCCATGTTCAAAATGCACGACGATCCCCGGGTTACCAAGATTGGCCGGTTTATCCGGAAGTACAGTATTGACGAATTACCGCAACTACTGAACGTCCTGCTTGGCCAAATGAGTTTAGTTGGTCCCCGGCCACCGCTGCCGCGGGAAGTCGCCGAATATACGGCTTACGACAAACAACGCTTGACCGTTAAACCCGGTTGTACCGGTTTATGGCAGGCGACCGTTCGTAACAGTGTTGGGTTTGACGAAATGGTTAAACTCGATTTGATTTACATTTCTCGTCGTAGTATTCACTTTGATCTATACGTCTTACTTAAAACCGTCGTGGTGATGTTTCACCCGAACGGTGCTTACTAACGTTCTACCAACGACCAAGTTAACTTGGTCGTTTTTATTTACCATAATTCTAGTATTTTCAGAAAATAACTACTTGATATTTTGACGTTCTTAATAAAAATATACGTTTGTTAATAACCGCTTCAAGCCGATTGAACCTACTACCTCCCCCTAAAAGGCTATGCTACAATGGCTCTATCATGAATATTCGTGATACCTAATCAGCTAACTGAAGCAAGGAGTTCTGTTATGCGCATCGTAAAAAACTATTTCTACACGGCGAGCTATAATATCTTAATATGGTTAACGCCCCTACTAACAGTACCGTATATTTCGCGCGTTTTAGGACCGACCGGGGTCGGTATCAACGCTTCCACCAACTCAGTAATTACTTACTTCTTGCTGTTTGGGACCGTCGGCATCACCATCTATGGTAACCGTGAAATTGCCTTTATTCGGGACAACCGGCAAACCCGGTCACAAACTTTTTGGGAAATTGAAATATTACAAATCTTGACGGTACGGCCTACTTGGTGTTTTTGCTTTTTCTCTTGTTTGAACACCAATTTCGAATTTATTTTTTCTATCAATCCTTTTATATCATCGCCGGGGCCTTCGACATCTCCTGGTACTTCATGGGAATCGAAGACTTCAAAAAGACGGTTTTGCGGAATACTTTAGTGAAGCTCTTTTCGCTTGCACTCATCCTTGTTTTTGTTAAAACCCGCCAAGATACCGGCATTTACATACTTATTTTATCCGGGTCACAACTAGTTGGTAGCTTTAACCCTGTGGCCCTATTTAAAACACGCTGTCGACCGCCCACGCTGGTCACAACTGCGTATTTTCCGCCACTTACGGCCGTCCGTGGCCCTCTTTATTCCCCAAATCGCTACCACCGTCTACTTAGCCCTAAACAAAACGATGCTTTGGCAGTTGGACTCCGTGAAAGCGGCCGGGTTCTACGACTATTCCAATAAATTAATCAAATTAGTTCTGGCCCTCGTGACAGCTACCGGGACGGTCATGTTACCCCACATCGCGAACCTCTACATGAAACACCAACTGGAGAAGGTTAAGGATTACCTATACGTTTCCTTCGACATCGTCCTCTGCATTGCCGTACCGATGGCGTTTGGGATTGCGGGCGTGGCCACCACCCTCGCCACCCTCTTCTTCGGTCGAGCTTTTACCAGCGTGGATATTTTACTCATGATTGAAGCCCCAATCGTGATTCTAATTGGGATGAGTAACGTGTTAGGTCAACAGTACCTGTTACCAACTAAGCAGACGAAGGCCTTCACGATTTCAGTAACGCTGGGGACCATCGTCAACATTCTCTTTAACGTCCCGCTGATCATTCTCCTGGGAGTGCGGGGAGCGATGCTTGCGACCCTGATCTCCGAATGCTTCGTGACCGGTTACCAGTTATTCGTTACTCGTCACCAATTGACCTTTAAGCCCCTGATCTGGGGACTATCTAAGTATTTTTTAGCCGGGGGCAATCATGTTTGGCCTCGTCGTCTACTCCCTCAATACAACGATGCACGCCTCCTTCAAAGCCCTACTGCTTCAAATTGGGATTGGCGTCCTCACCTACCTAGTACTATTAATAGTCTTACGGCCACCAATCTGGCACACCCTAGAACGGATCAAAGCCAGTCCAAAAAATTGATACCAATATAAAAACCACGGTTCTTAATAGGAACCCGTGGTTTTTATATTGGTATCTAGAAATGGGTCCGCTTCGTGGCCTGCGGGAAAAATTTACGTTTTAACAAGTTGTAAGCCTTAGCGGGCAATTGTTGCTTTTCCATGTACATGACGGGTACTTCAGCGAATGATAACTGATTATGCCGTAACCAAACGTCTAATAGCAACTCGGATAAGTAGCCAAATACGCGGGCCTCGCGGGAATCATAGTGTGAGATGTCCACCGCCGCTTCCACCTTAAACAAAATGGAAAACAGCCACTCCGCGTACGCATCGAACTTATCAGCCGGCATGATCATCATGTTAAACATGTGGGCCGACGTCCGGTGCATCACCACATCATAATCACTTAAATAGTCTGGTTGCGTTTTACGCACCACTTTCCGCATCGTATCGAGCGGCTCTTGATGGTGAGCGTGGATGTAATGCGAATAGTTAGTTTCAATGTAATAGTGTCGCTTCCTGGGCACAATAACGTCCCGTTCATTTAATAAACGGTTAATTTCATTTTTATCAAGGATCCCAGCTAAGCGTTGCTTAGGATTATTTGATAAATAACGCCGGTACTGGACAATTCCCTTCACGTCCGCGTGACAATTTTTCCAAATCCAGTAAATAGCGGTCAGTTCGTTATAATTTGGATTTTTCGTCGAAATATTATCACCAGTATTATCCGGTTGATAGTTTAACGGTACGCCCCCATTAACGGCCGCCCCAACAAAAATCGGCTGATACGTTTTGCTTACCGGCATTCGATATGGTTTATGCGCAGCAACATATATTTGAACGTTCATTAGCCAGTCCCCCTCTGGTATCACTTCCGTTTATATATCACTTAATATACTGCATTAATCTTTCAGGTATACATTTCAAACAATTGGATTTATCACCTAACTTACAGTTATTATCTTCTTGCTTTTTCTGGCAATGTACATTCTCCACTACTTTTTCGTTAAATACTTTCTCGGTAAGAATCCCGCTCTTAGCACTGGGACTTTAGGAATCATGACCATCCAAAAGGTGGCAAACCCAATTCGGTACGTTATCCCAATTACCGTGGCCAGCCAATTACCAACCAACGGCACCACTTCATTAAATAGCCATCCCTCGATGCCAACCACGTCTAAATCAATCAAGTGAAAACAAAGAATGATTAGGGACAAGCGACCGTATTTCTCCAATAGATTAACCACCCGCGTTCCCTGAAACTTTGTTAACCACTCACTCAAATGGATGATACATAAACTCGCCGCAACGCCCCCCAAGGTGCTGATGAACAGATTAGGGGACACCGGAACGGTCAACGCAAAATAACCTTGAAACGCGCTCACTAACCACATAAAGCCTAAAAAAACGTACCAAACGCTGCTAAGTTGCTGGATCACGTCGTAACGCCTCAACACATAGCCGGAAAACAGGAAAAATTGTGACAACAACGCCGCGTTAAACGCCCATGGTAGGTAGACGATATTTCCTAAGATTCCACCCATCAAGGCGTATAAAAAGACTAAGCCACCGCGGACGATCATGACGTGCTTAAACCGCTTAGTAAACTGCATCGTAGCGTTAAACAACTGGACCGCTAGAAACATGCTGAGTAAAAACCAGATGGCTCCAATCGGTTGAACTTGCCAGTGCCACGGGCTAAAAACGTCCGAACCAGCACCGTATAGTATTCCAAGTAACGCCTGCTTGGTTGACGTAAAATGCGGCGTGATTAGTCCGTTACGTGGGACGTGTAACGCCCCCCAGTTAACCAGTAAAATAAGCAAACTGGTCACTAAGTATGGTAACAATAAGTTAACGGCACCATTTCTAGCTTCCTGACGAACTGCTCGCGGGTGGTATAAGTACCCACTCAATACGAAAAAAATTGGCATATGAAAGGCAAAGATCAAACTACCCAAGAAGCCACCACTGTACGGGCCTAAGGTATGTCCAACAATCACGGCTAAAATCGCAATTCCCCGGGCAATATCAACCCACTGTATTCGTTTCGTCACCGCGACCCCCCCTATGTCTTAAGCCCGTAAAACAGATCTGGTAACAACCGGTTGACTAGTGGAATTAACCGTAGTCCCCGTACAATCAGGGAACTGATAATTAGGGTAATGGTCACCCAAATTAAGCCGCCCCACCATATGCCCACGAAGGACTTTAACAAGTTAAAAATAAACTGCAACGGCGTTAGTAAAATTCCCGCAATCAGAATAACCGCGTAGCTTCCCTCCAGCAAACTATGAAAGCGTGGCAGCTGTAACTCCTGACGATTTAGTACTTTCGTCGCAATTGTCATCCAAACGGTTAGGCAGGGAATTCCCTGTAAAGTTTGTGAGAAGGACAAGTTACCAATCAAGGCGTAGTTTTGTTGTAAATTGGCCTGGTACATCGTCGTTGAAATCATCACGGCGTAACAGCAAACGGTTAACAACCACCCGACTAACAACTGTTCGTGGGTAATTCGACGTACCCAGTCCTTTTGGGTCAACCAATACCCCATTAACGCAAAGTAACAACCATTAGTAATGGCTAGTGGTGGATTAATTTTAATAGTTGCCAGTCCCGTATAGAACATCAGAATTGGCAGAATTCCCATAAAGATTAGCTGGGTCCAAAAAAGGTAGCGTATCTCCAACTCCTTAGCCGACTTGGCAATCAGCCTAAGCAGGGGTAACGTCACAAAAAAGCCCAATATTTCATACAACACGTCATAAAAACTATCCGGAGCTTGGGCTAACGCTGCAAAGTAGTGGGCTAACGAAAACCGTGGTGAAACCTTAGTAATTACGACCTCTTCCAGATAGAACACAAACGAGAACAGCGCAATTCCAACAATAATTAACCCCCAAAGTCGCGTTAACTGCACCACGGTTCGGGGTTTTTGGCGCAGTTGTTGCGCTCCCAACGCCATCATGAGTAAGTTGGCGCCGGCAGTTGTTACGATGGCAATGATTAACTGTGGATAGAAGAAAACGCCAACCGGTTGATTCAAAAATTCGAATACCCCGTTCGGACCGGTATAACCAAAAACAATCAGGATTACCGCTAAAAACATGACTGAACGTTGAACGTGATAAAATTGTTTTTCATTCACGTTGTCTCCCCCCTTCCGCAAGACGTTCACGCACCACCGGTTGCTTAAAACTTGGGCCAACCTGTGTATGGTACCGTGGTAGGTTAGCAAAACATGCCAGGATAAAGACGTTATAGGTCACTTCTAAAAAGTGTTGGTCAAACGCACTACTAATGGCCACAGCCAGCATGATCACGGGTAATAGGTAGTCATTTTCCACCGTCCGCTTATACAGAAAGCCGCTGATGCCCACAACAATGATGATGGTCAGTAACAAACCGTATGAAATCAACATGTTTAAAAAAGACGAGTCTAAAAAGAAATAGGTTACTTCCCCCATGCCGTTCGTAAACGTCGTGGCGCGGTCGCCTCCCCAACCGTTAACCGGGATCCAAGGTTGACCAAACAACTTAACTCCGTAAGCAAACAGACCATTATGACCTAAAACGAGCCGGTTAGATAAAAAGTCGTTCAACAGACGTAAAATTTTATCATTGTAATCAAAGACCGTCGAAATTCCAATAATCAGCGCACTAACGATGGGTAACGCTAAAAAATTGTAACGCAGCCCCACCCGTATAAATGTTAGATGGACTAGCTGCCGCCGATAGACGTAACATAGAAAACCAATCAACAACACAATCATCGCAATGGTATCCGTCATCGTGCGGGTGTAAAAATAGATGACAAATAGTCCCAGGAGAACTGGAACCAAATCTAATAGCCGGAATTTACGAGCCTTCAGATAAAGGTACGCACACCCCAAATAAAAAATATGGGCTGCAAAGTCCGTGGTATAAACGACGCCGAAAGACCGCCGGATACCGTCCTCTGTATAAAACGTAATGTCCTTAATCCATCCTAATTGTGAAGCAATCAACGCCAACAGTAGGATACTTCCCACCACGATTAAATACGTTTTCACGATCCGTCTAAAAGAAACGTTACGGGCTCCCATCATGAGCAGTACCGTTACTAATAGGTAGTGCGCACTGGAAATTAACGCAACAATGGTTACCAAACTTAATAACCCGACTTCAACGATGGTTTCCTTGGTCGTCAGTTGATCAAATAAGCCAATTTTAGCCAACATCACCGTAACCGTCATCAGTTGAACTAGAACCGCTATCCGGTGGGGATAGTACACGTAAAACGTCGTGGTGTTAACCGTTACTGAAATTAAATATAACGAAAAAAACAGTAAATAAAGTTTTTCGGAGTTAGCGTGAACAAATTCCGACACCCGGTTAAGCATCCCCATCACGCCCCTCTCCGCGCACGTACTTAACAACGTACGGTGATAAAAGCGCCAAACTAACGCCTACGACTCCAAAAAATTTAAGCATTGGCTTAAGCATCACGTTATGATTTAACTTAGTTTTTCCCGGTATCAACGTTACCTGATAACCTGACATGGGTTTAAGGGTGTTACCAATGGCGTCTTGAAACGCCTTGGAATTCTGCTGCGCCACTACCCGGGAACTACTTGTAACGGTTACTCGCAGAATTGGTTGGTTCGTCACCGGAGCGGCCGTCACCGCTTCACCCAAATCCTGAATTTGTTGTGAAATACCGTAATGACTGTAAGCATAATTATTCGCCGCAACCAAGACGTTGCCCTGATGAGGCATTACACTAAATTGCCCCACGTTTTTAACGTCCTTTTTTAACTGTCTTTGACGTTGTTGATCATTTGCCCGCTTGGATAATCGCCGTTCAACCTTAATATCGAAGCGTGCTTGATACACCGTTTTAGACATGAGCCGCGTTAACCCCAAGCCGATAGCACCGCACATAGCTATCACCAGTAATTCAACTGGTAACCACCGCCAAGCCAACCGTAATCGTTCTTTTCCCCCGTATTTCATACCGTAATTCCTCACTCGTTCGGACCTTTAGTTACGTGAAATTCCGTCCACATAAAGTCCGTATTTAACCGTCGTGGCGTTCCCGTTAAGTGCGCTTTTCGCGTTACTGGTTGATAATACGTTCCACTTAAAACGTGATGCTGATCAATTTCATTAAAATACAACCGTAGTTGGTGCTTTGTCGGTGCTACCAAGTTTACTGCGACGTACTGCGTTTTCCTTTTTTTCTTTAGCGTTAACCGTCCCACCTTATCAAAGTGACCCGTTAATTTACTGGCACCGTAGATTTGAACTTGTCGGCCACGCGTCGCGGTTAAATAGACCCCCGCACGACTTTGCGTTAAATTGACGATTCCTCGTAATTGAGTCGGTTTAAAATCAAGTCTTTGCCACTTAACGTTCCGCATCCCGTTATTAGACCAGTTACCATAAAACAACTCTCGGTCGCCAGATAATTGACTGATAGCTTGGATTACTACCGTTTTTTGCCGCTGATCACTACCAACGACACCCACGACCTGGCCATTCCGAAATTGTTGATTGGTTAACTTAAATTGGTACCGATGCCAATCACGAAAATTCATCGTTTGGTAGTAGTAACCCTTATCCAACAAAGTTAATTTCTGATCCTGATACACCATCCACGGGTTCTGCGCGGCCATTTTTGGATAACTGATTGGTAACCGTGTCCACGTGAGTCCATCGTGACTGGTACTAATTCGACTCACTGACTGTGCTCCTTTTTGATACTGAGTCCCGTTCAATACCGGCGTGGTTACGTTTTGGGCACCCACCTGCCAATACCGTGCCGTTTGTAACTGTCGGTGTAATTCCGTTTGGGTGCGTTCTGATTGATAGCCTAGCCGAACCGTCTGATTTTTTCTGGGCAGTAAGGTTTTCAACGGATTTTCGGTCGTTAGCTCGTAACCCGGAATTGCCGACTTAAACGGGTTGCGGTGCCCCGCTTTTCTAACCAGTTTCGTTGGTGCGGTGATTGGCACGTCGTTTTCATCACGCTGTTCTACCCTAATCACCGTATCCTGCCCATACTGGATACTTTGTGAATAGGCCATGTAGCCCACTAAACCAGCGATCGCTACTAACAGCCCCAAGACCATCGTCAATCTTTTTTTCATGTGTTTATCGCCCTGCTTTATCGACTCCTAATTCGGCTTCAACGGTTACCAACGCCGCGTGAATAACTTGGTGCATGTCGTAATAACGGTACTGTCCCAGCCGGCCGCCAAAAATTACGTGGCCCTCTTGAGACGCTAACTTAGCATACTGCTTATATAATGCGTTATTTTCCTGATTATTAACCGGATAATAGGGCTCGTCCCCCCGCTTCCAAGCAGCCGGGTATTCCTTAGTCACCACCGTTTTATCCGGATCGCCCTTACCAAATTCAAAGTGTTTGTGTTCAATAATTCGGGTATACGGTGTTTCGGCGTCCGTATAATTAATCACCGCGTTACCTTGATAATTATCAGTTGCTAACGTTTCCGTCTCAAATCGTAAGGACCGGTATGCTAATTCACCTAGCTGATAATCAAAAAACTGGTCAATCATACCCGTAAAGATGATTTTAGGGTACCCTTTTAAATAATCTTGTTTGTGCGCAAAGAAATCGACATTCGTCTCTACGTCAATTTCCGGATGATCTAACATCTTTTCAACAATTTGAGTATAACCACCAATTGGAATCCCCTGGTAAGTGTCATTAAAGTAATTATTATCATAGGTGAACCGTACCGGTAACCGTCGAATGATAAATGCGGGTAGGTCGGTTGCCCGTTGCCCCCACTGCTTTTCCGTATAACCCTTAATTAATTTTTGATAAATATCCGTTCCAATCAGGGTAATTGCCTGTTCCTCTAAATTTCGTGGTTGTCCCTTTAACTTAGCCGCATCACGCTGTTCCTGAATCTTGGCCGCGGCTTCCTGCGGGGTTCGAACGCCCCAAAGTTTATTAAACGTGTTCATGTTAAACGGTAAGTTATACATCTCCCCGTGATAATTAGCCACCGGGCTGTTCGTATACCGGTTAAACTCCGCAAACTGGTTAACGTAATCCCAAATTTCACGGTCCGAAGTATGGAAAATGTGCGCACCATATTGGTGTACCTGGATACCCGCCATTTCTTTAGTGTAAATATTACCCGCAACGTGACCGCGTTTTTCGATAACCTTGACCCGTTTACCACGTTGGGCCGCTTCATGCGCAAAAACCGCACCAAACAAACCAGCACCAACGACTAAATAATCATATTTTTTCACCATTGTAACTGCCCCCTTAACCTAGCTTTATTGAAAAATTATATCAAACATTAAATTGGTATGGGCCTAGAATAAAAAGTGTACAAGTTAAATAGAGACTCTGATTTAGTATAATTAAGGAAGTAAATTGGAGGATCAAATAATGACGAAGCACAGTTATGA
>NZ_QWZQ01000052.1 GCF_003885105.1 Lactiplantibacillus garii | reverse complement strand
TCTATAAACTTTTTTATGTCAACGTAATTAATTATAGATTAAGCCATCGCTTTTTCGCGTAAATTCTTCATCAAGTTACTTACGGCCATTAAACTCATTTTAGCAACCGCACCTTTAGAACTTGCCGCCGTATGTGACCCAACAACAACATTAGGAAGCGTTAACAATTTAGATTCTTTAGGCGTCTTAGTTTGAAAAACATCTAATCCCGCACCATAAATCTGTTTGTTAACTAATGCATCATACAAATCATCATCATTGATGATACCGCCACGGGCTGCATTAACAATAACTAAGTTATCCTTTGCCTTACTCAACATTTCTTTATTAATGAGATTTTCAGTTTGTGGAATTAACGGTAAGTGAATTGAGATAAAATCGCATTCGCTCATGATATCTTCCAATGAAGCAAAAGTTACTTCGTTATCTTCAAGAAATACGTCATCTTCTACGACATCGTATCCATAAACCTGCATATCAAATCCCAAAGCTCTGTGAATAACACCCCGACCAATTGCGCCAAGTCCTAGAACACCTAACTTTTTTCCAAAGACATCTGCCGCAACTTTTTTGGACCAATCGCCATTTTTACAGCCATCACTAATTTCTGGAATTCTTCTAGCAACAGCCAGCATGAGTCCAAAGCTATAATCAGCAACTGCATTCCGATTTGCATTCTTAGTAATTGAAACAGAAATATCATGTTCTTTACAATAATCTAAATCAATATTATCCGTACCAACACCATACTTAGAAATCGCTTTTAACTTTGGCGCACAAGCCAAAACTTCTGCATCTAATGGATCAACGCCTGCAATAATACCGTCCACATCAGCAACTAGTTCTTTCATTTTGTCTTTCGACAAAACTGCTCCCGTCGTATTAGGTACTATTTCAACATGATTCATCTTCAAAATTTGAAATGCTTCATCATCATATTTACCAAATGAACGTGGGGTAATTAATACCTTCGTCATCATGTCACTTTCTTTCCAATTCTGTCATTAATTCTTTAATACCATCTTTACCACTTGTAAGTGCAGTTTTGTAAAATCCATCTAAATCTTGATTTGTCGTTCTTTGTGACAATGATTCAATTAACATTGGTAAATTAACACCGGTAATCAATCGAATCTCATGACCTTCTTCTTTTAACTTAGAAATATTGGCCGCCGTGGCGTTATATGGTGAAGCACCAAATAAATCAACTAAAACTGCAACACCCTCGCCACTATCCAAACTTGAAACTTTGTCATAAATTGATTTCTTAAAATCATCAAAATCATTACCTTCAAAAAGGCCTACTGTATCAAATTGTGGTTGTTCTCCCATAATCAAGTTAACGCTATCTTGGAATCCTTGAGCCAATTTACCATGAGTAACTACTAATACACCAATCATCTTAGTTTCCTCCTCGCATATTAAATACTAACTAATTAAATACTTTCAGGCCCTCAGCAAGACTAACCTTTTTACTTGATGGAACAGTTTGGAAATAGACATCCGCATCATTCATCTTTTGAATTTCTTCCAATTGATCTGCCATGTCCTTATTTATTGCAACCGCATTAGTAACAAACGTTGTATTATCTTTTTTAGCAATACCACCTAAATTTAAGGTTGTAATTGGAATGCCATTTTTAGCTAAACGATACATTGTATCCACTGTTTTAGTTAATAAAATACAACTGAAATTATCAAATTTTCTTTGATTCCAGTATTTTGTACATACATCAACCGTATATACCTTTGTTGTCAAACCAGTTCGCGAACCTGAATTAATAAAGATATCCTTCATAAATGAGTCTTTGGCAACCTCATCATCAACGATGAAAATTGAGTTTGCACTCGCGTTTTGTGAAAGATTTGTCATAACTTGTCCGTGAACTAAGCGTTCGTCAATTCGTGCTAAAGCTACTTTTCCCATAATACAAGCATCCTCTCTTTATAAAATTCCGATTGCTGCTAATACACCTAAAATAACGGTTAAGCCAATCAAAGCACGGGTTACCTTTAAACCGCGTTTTACGAAGTAGAAATAAACACCGCCAACAACAACTAATGGTAAGAGTCCTGGCAAAACAGTATTCAAAATTTCTTGTAACTCAAATTTTTTACCTGAAAGTGTCCACTGTAGACTTGATGTAACCTTAACGTAATTTGCAGCTAAAATTCCCATCATGAACAATCCTAAAATAGACAGGCCTTCAATAATCCCTTGCATCTGTGAGCCACCAACAATGTCCGTTGCAGCTTTCCGGCCAAGTTTAAATCCAGTTCTTGCGAAGTACCAACCAATTAAGACTTGGTAAACAGAGAACGCGACGAACGGAAAAATTGCACCGATAGCTGAACCTTGTTGTGCCCACGGTAATGCAATCGCAATAAAGATATATTGAACCGTACCAGAGTCAATTGAATCACCAATTCCGGCTAGGGCTCCCATTAAACCAGCTTTAGTATTGTAAATTAAGTCGTCAGTAATCGTTAATTCCTTATTTTCATAAGTTTCTTGTGCTCGAGTCTGTTCCAATGAGGCCATAATTCCTGTAAGAACCCCACCACCCCAAGAAATCTGAGTATTGAAGAATAATAAATGGCGCTTATAGGCAGCTTTCAGTTGATCCTCATCTTTATACAATTTTCTTAAAATAGGCATCAGTGCCCACATTAATGCAGGTGCAATGTAACGATCAAAGGAATGAGGAATTTCATCTGCAAAGTAAAAGCGTATCCACGCTCTAAATATATCGCGATTAGTAACTTTTTCTGGTGCACCCTTTGCTACAGGCTTTTGTGTACTAATTTCTTTGTCCATCAATTAACACCCTTTCTTTAAAACTCATCATCCGATGAATTATTATTTTTTGCCGCCAATTTTGCTGCTTCATTTTTACCAAGAACATAAATAAAGGCTAGGATTGAACCAATAATGGCATATGTAACCATTGTGATATTAAGCTTTGTAAACATTACAGTCATAAAGTAAGCAAGTAAGAAAAATGGAATGTAGTTCTTCTTCCCAATAACATAAACTGTAAGAGCAATCCCAATAGATGCAAGTCCACCACCGATAACTGTCAGAATATGGAAGATTAACGTCCCTGAATTTGATTTAACAAACGCTGAAATAACTGGAACACCAAATTTCAAAGTAACAAACATGAATGGTAAGAACAGTGCAAAACCAACAAGTACCGGAATCCAAATTATTGAAAGTGTTAATCCACGATCATTTAATTTCTCAGCATATTTATCAGTTAAATGAACCACAAATGTATTTAAAAATAGCCGGAATTGATATAAATATGCTCCAAGTAATCCAACCGGAACGGCAACGGCAACGGCTGCAGCAGGCTTTAATCCACCCAATAACGCAACCGGAACAGCAACGGCAGCCGCAATTGCTGGTTCCGAAGGCATTTGTCCACCAGGTGAAAAGACGCCCATATAAATTAATTGAATTGCGGCAACAATCATCATAGCTTTACTTAGGTTCCCTAAGACCAGCCCCGCAACCATACCAGTCATCATCGGTGTAAATCTTAACGTTGTTGTTGCGCCACCAAACAACACCCGCGATTCAACCAATGCAACCCATAGTGCAATCACAAATGCTTGCCAAGTTTGAACAGTCAATGTTAATTCCTCCTTTATGTTAGCGCTTTCATTCACACCTCTATAATATCACTCATTTCATAAATTTCAATATTTTTTGAAATGTTTTTCTAACATTTCTTTAAACAATAAAAAGACGGGAATCAATCCAATCCCCATCTTCATCATACTTTTAATTATATTTATATCATCTGAACAAATTTCACTTAAATTTCGCCGGTACCACAATCACATCGTCATTCTGTTCCCCGCCATCCTTTAGCGCTTGAACCATCACTTCGGCAGCGCTCGCTCCGAGTAAGAATGGATTCTGTGAGATTAGTTTCATTTTGGGCTCCAACCGACGCGACATCGCCGTATCCGCGAAGCCCGTCGCAGTCGCCTTGACATTATCAAGATAACCCTGAAGAACTAAATTAGGCACAAACTCTAAGATCCACCGTTCCTTTAACGCAAAGATAACGGTCCGTTCATTCGTTTTCGTTAACAACTGAATCAACTTTTCATGGATATCCCGATGGTTATACGATGCTTCTGAAACTTCCAAAACGTCGACGTTAGTGGCTGCTGCTAAAATTCCCCGGTAACGCTCACGCCGGTTTGTAGCTGCCGATAAATCGGACGTTAACACGATAAAGTGGGAGAAGCCCTGTTTCACAAAATAGGCCGTCGCTTCACGGGCCGCGTCAAAGTTATTCGTCACCACTTGTGGCCACGGTGACTGCGGCGTTTCCCGATCGACAATTACGATGGGCGCGCTGCGTCGCATGATGTTTTCAATCGTTGAAATTGTACTAAAAGGTTGTAAAATTAATCCATCAAAAGTATGACTATTCACCGCCGCAAGAAGATTCTTTTCGCGTTGCAAATCAGAATCTGAATCCAGCATAGTTCCAATGTACCCATTACTCTCCAAAATCGAGCTGACCCCTTTGAATAATTCCGTTGAAAAGTAATCATCGGTGTTCGCCACAATTAGCGCGATGAGTTTACTCGACTTGGTCGTCATTTGCCGGGCAGCCGAATTTGGCACGTATTTTAATTTGTCGATTGCGACCCTGACCCGTTCAGCGGTCGCGTCAGACATTCGATTCAAGTTTCCATTAAGGAACCGCGATACGGTCGCCGTAGAAACCTGAGCTAGTGCCGCTACGTCCTTAATGTTAGCTGAATGTTTATCATTTTGCATAATGATGCATCCCTAACATATATTATTACTTAATGTATTCTATCAAAAAATCACTCGCTACGCACCGTTACTCACTAGTAACAATGGTATTGCGAGTGATTTTTAATAATAATTAAACTATTATATTCAATTAACCCTTAATTTGGTTAATTTCTGCCCGGTATTTTTTCGCATTTTCAGTTACAGTTGCAAAGTCACCCTTGCTGGCAGCACCAGTTAAATTACTACCCGCGCCTAATACGGCAGCACCCTTAGCAAACCAATCTTTCATGTTTTCTAAGTTAACTCCACCGGTAATCATCAGATTAGCTTGCGGGAACGGACCGTGTAATGCCGAAACCATTCCTTGGCCCACAACGGAACCTGGGAACACTTTAATTACGTCCGCGCCATAGCTTAACGCGTCTTGAACGTCGTTTGGTGTCATGCAACCTGGAACGTATGGGATTGAGTATAAGTTACATAACTTGGCAACGTCGGCACTAAACGCCGGACTAACGATGAACTGAGCACCGGCAATGATTGCAATTCTTGCAGTGGCTGGGTCTAACACGGTCCCGGCACCAATAACCACTTCCGAATCATCCGCATACTTTTCCGTTAATTCACCAATAATTTGGTCGGCGTGGGGCGCGGTAAAGGTCAGTTCAATGGCCTTAACACCACCAGCAATACAAGCTTCCGCCGTTTTATAAGCTTCTTCTTTAGTGGCACCGCGAACAACTGAGACGACCCCAGCGTCAACGACTCGGTTCAAATAATCAAATTTTTGCAATGTCAATTTCTCTTCCCCTATTCCATATTACTATGCGTCGCCTTAGCAGCATCGTTAGAGACGTGATCCCGGCGACTAAGTTGTAAGCACAAAACGTCCAACGTAATGTGCACACTTTGATCAAATAACGTACTGAGTAACTGAATCGATTTAACACCGTCGCCACCCTTAGTGGCACCAGGAACAACGATGGTCGCGTCACCTAACTTACCCAGTGGTGAATCACCATTACTGGTAACAGCAACGATTGCAACGCCGTCCGTTTTGGCCTTTTCAGTTGGTTCCAGCACACTACCCGTTTTACCAGATCCGGAAACGGAGACTAAGACGTCACCAGATTGAATTGACGGGGTAATCGTCTCACCAATAACAAAGACGGTGTAGCCAATGTGCATTAAGCGCATGGCAAACCCCTTTGCCATTAAGCCGGAACGACCCGCACCAAGAATAAAAATACGCTTATCCTTAGTAATCACCTTTTCAGCTTGGTCAATCTGTTCGGGCTTAACCATTCCCATCACAGTGTTAACTTCTTTTACAACTTCATCAATTAATGTCATTGTGAATTGCCTCCATAAATGTTTTTGCTGCTGTAAGCGGATCATCCGCCCCACTTATTTTACCACCGACAATGATGGTATCAGCAATTCCTTGATTGGCCAACGCTTTGGCTTGATCTAAATCAATACCACCCGCAACCGCAACGTGTTTGATTTGTGGGAAACGTTCGTGGAAATGCGCCACCGTTCCAACGGCGTCAAAACCCGCGCCCGCATCCTTAGAATGGTGTAATCCAAAAATTGCGTGGTCCAAATCGGCAATCTGCTCAATTCGTTGATCATCAACTTCCAACAAATCAATCAGTATTTGTTTACCTTGCTGCATGGTCACATCATAAACTTGATCCAGCGTTTGACGGGAACTGGCAGCCATTGCGGTTAAGATATCAGCTTCTGTTTTAAAGCCCTGAGTAAATTCATACGCACCTTCATCATTAGTTTTCAAATCTAATAACAGCTGAGCATGTTTTAAATTCAACGGGTGTTTACGCAATGTAACCAAACCATAATCTTTTACCAACGAAGTACCTAATTCAATAATATCAACGATTGGGTCCAATTTTTTAGCTAATACTAATGCATCATCTAACGTGACACGATCAATTGCAGCTTGTAATTTCATTAGTCTTCAGAGACTCCTTCTTTAGCGTAGAATGCAGCCAAACCATCGTGGTCTGGATAACCATCATTATCCCCTAAAGTTTGAACTTGTAAAGCACCGACCGCGTTACCACGTAAAGCCGCGCTCTTCATGGACTTACCTTCCAAGAGGGCCGTAATAACCCCCAAGGCAAAGCCGTCACCAGCACCAACGGTATCAACGACTTTATCAACTTTAAAGCCTTTAACCGTGTAGCTTTCACCATCTTTATTCTTGACAAACGCACCGGCTGGGCCAACTTTAACGATAACCGTCTTCGTCCGAGCACCCTTCAAATAAAAGTCCGCAACGGCTTCCGGATCATCGGAGCCCATCAAAATCTTACCTTCTTCAATCCCTGGTAAAACGATGTCCGCGTATCCGGCTAATTCATTGATGGTTTTGATCATGTATTCCTTACTCTTCCAAAGCGTTGGCCGTAAGTTCGGGTCAAAAGTAGTTGGAATATTCGCATCATTTAATCGTTTGTAGAGTTTACGAAAACTAGCTTCGGCCGTATCCGAAATGGCGGGAAAAATCCCTGACATATGCGCAAACTTAACGTCGCTTAAATCAACTTGATCAATAACCTCCGGCGTTAAATGCGAGGCGGCTGAGTTCTTACGGAAGTTAAAAGTAGCGGGATCACCCTTAGTAACCAAGGCTTTTAGTTGGTGACCCGTAAAGTAATCGGGGTCACTTGAAATGTAATCCGTACCAACTTTATGGCTATTGATGGTTTTAATGATGTATTCACCAAATGGATCTTCACCAACGCGTGAAATGTATTGGGTTGAGTGGCCCAAACGTTGCACACCAATCGCAACGTTTAATTCGGCACCACCCATGATTTTATGCCACTTTTCAACGTCAACCAACGGAACATCGGGTTCGCTGGACGCAAAGGTTGTTAATGGTTCACCAATCGTAATAACTTCACTCATCTTAATAATCTCCTTTAATGTACGCTCAATTTTTTTAAATTAACTTTTTATCAACCAAAGAACTTAAAGACTAAGAATTCGTTAATAATCGAAACGATCCACATTACCGGTACCCCGTATTTCAAGAAGTCCTTGGATTGAACTTTCATGTAATCAAGGCCCCAAACGTTCCATGACTGCGTAATATCAACAGAAACGGCCATCAGGGTTGGTACGTAGAGTAATGGTAACAGGAATACGTCTGAGAACAAGCCCGTCCCGGAAAGAACGGCGGCAGTCGCAGCACCGGCACCCCAAACGTGTAACGGTCCACGGAACAGTGCCAATGGTGCTAAGACCCCTAACGCGATGGCTAAGACTAAGTGGCTGTTCGGTAAAATTGCTTCAAAAATCGGTTTGAATCGTGAGGCGTTTAAAGAAGCGGCCCCAGTAAACATTGCTAATGACATTAAGAACATAACTAATCCGGCAATGTCAGCAATCGCGTGTTTAACCGTTTCATTCATGAAGTTAACAAAGTGCTTGTAGCTCTTCATGTTCCCCGTTAAGAGTGCGCCTAACAAGGTAGCTAACGTTAAAGCTGGTACGGCATCCCAGTGGAATAACATGTTCATTAAAACTGGGACGATTGGGATAACAAAGGCAATCTTCGGTACGGATTTAACTTCCTGCGCGTCACCCATCCCGGCACCAATCGTGTTAAGGTTGGTTTCCGCTTTGCTTGGGTCAATCTTTTTACGAACAACGAATAGGAAGATAATGACAGCCAAAAGTTGAACGGCCATGGCGATAATCCCAAAGTGTAAGTACGAAGCGTTGTAAGCGGCTTTCGGGAAGAACACTTTGATTTGGTTGTAAAGCACGACGTTAATATACATCGGTGCCCCAATCGCCATTGAAAAGGCAACTAACGCAATGTCTCGTGGAACCCCAACTGACAACATAATTGGAAGTAAAATAACCCCAATCGCGATAACGGAGCCGACACCATAGGCTGAAACGAAGATGAAGGCGGTTACAATCATGACTAAAATTGCGGCAATTAACGGTTTTTTACGACCAACCTTGTTAGTCGTTTCAGAAATTGCGGGTGCAATTCCGGAATCAACCAACACCCGGCCAAACCAAGAACCAAAGACAATGTAGATAATCGTTGGCCCGTAATTTGTGGCCGGCTCGGCAAAAATCTTTTGAATAGCGGTATCAAACGGTACCATCCCGATGATGGCCCATAGAATCGCCATTATAAAGAACCCGATCATTAGGTTCCCACCCTTTAAAATGTACCCAATAAAGAGTGCGAACGTTACTAATAATAGAATGGCAATAACAGTAGAACTCATGCTTTATGCACCTACCTCATCTTTAAAAAGCTTAATTTGTGAACTAATTTGTGCATCATCAGCCATTGGGTATTCCAAGGCGTAGTACTGATCACTTGGTAAGATACTGATTAAGTGACGCCAGTCAAAGATCCCAGTATCCAAATCGTCCGGTGTATCTAACTTGCCATCTTCATCGGTGGTGTTCTTCAAGTGAATGTAATGGGTATATGGTGCTAATTCCTTAGCAGCCGCTTCCGCATCACCATGAGTAAATGCCCAGTTACCTAAGTCATAAACGTAACCTAAACTAGTTAACCCAGCAGCGTGAGCAGCGTCTAAGAAAGTCTTGATAGCCGTTACGGTACCAGAAACCTGAGTTTGGTCATTTTCAACGTTCATTTGAATTTCATCTAGTGGGAATTGGCTGAACGCAGCCTTTAAATCACCCGTAAACTTGTCGAAGTGGCCAATGTTAAACTTAATTTTCTTGAGTCCTAGGATTTGGCCTTCCTTGAAGTAGTCGCCTAATTTAGGATTCAAGCTACCATCATCTTCGAATAAAACATCCGGCACACTATAGTTAACAACTAGATTATGTGCCTTTGCCCGCTTAGCAACTTCTGGTAATTCACTTGCTAAGTCGGTAAAGTATTCGCGGCGAACTTCAATCCCGTCCGCGCCAAGCTTTGCAACCCGGTCGACTAAGTCTGCTTGCTTTGCACCGTTCTTTACGTCCGCTTCAAAAATCCAAGTGTTTAAAATAAGTGTCATGATCAATTTCCTCCTTGATTTAAAAATCCTAGTATTTATTCATTTCTTGAACGCGTTTCATTAACTCTGGGAACGTCATATCTTCAAAATGAGTTTCCGTAGTACTATTGAAGTTTTTCTTCTCAACAGCGTTAAAATCTTCAACTAAATACAATGCCGTTAAATAATTCAATAAGTATTTCTTAGCAGCTTTAACCACATCTTCTTGTGTATCTGTTGGTGAAGCCGAAGCATCCGCAAAACCCGCCGCGAATTTTTCGGGATCAATTAATGTTCGGTCTGTCATTAAGCATTCCTCCTGTCATATGTAAGCCTTTTCACACTTATTATGGTAACCGATTACCTAAATTAAATCAAGTATAAAAAATATTTAAATTATTTTTAACGTAACCATTGATATATCAATGGTTTTGAATTACTATCATATCAACATTCAGTTAAGGTTAACGGTTTCTCAATTAAAATATAATTAATTAAACGTTATTGTACTTTTTTCACAAATCGGGCCGTTACACCACTTTTTATTAAGGAGTTGTGACTATGTCAAAACAATCTCAAGAAATCACGGAACGCGAAAACAACTTAAACCACTTTTCCATGGCTAACTTTTCTTTAAAGAATAAAGTCGCCATCGTAACCGGTGGCAACCGCGGATTAGGGCAAGCTTACGCCGTAGCTTTGGCCGAAGCGGGGGCCGACGTCTTCATCGTTTCTTCTAGTCAAAACGGGTGGGCTAGCACACGGCAGCTTATCGAAAATAAACACCGGCAAGTTGAATTTATGCAAGTCGATCTCACTACCGCTAACGTTGCAGATACCGTTATTAACGGCGCCTTAAAACGGTTTGGTCATCTCGACATCTTAGTCAACAACGCGGGTATGATTAAACGGAACCCGTTGCTCGAGTCTAAAGACGCGGATTGGGACCAGGTCATTAGTATTAACTTAAGCGCGGTCTACCACCTTTCATTGGCCGCCGCCAAGGTTATGGCCAAACAAGGTTCCGGAAAAATTATCAACATTGGTTCCATGTTGTCCTTCCAAGGTGGAAAGTTTATTCCGTCCTACACCGCCAGCAAGCACGGCGTTGCCGGACTGACCAAATCATTTGCTAGTGAATTAGCCGCCCACCATATTCAAGTTAACGCCATTGCACCCGGGTACATTAAAACGGCCAACACCGCTCCCATTCGCGCCGACGTTAGCCGTAATCAGGAAATTTTAAGCCGAATTCCCGCCGGTCACTGGGGTGAAACCTACGAATTAATGGGAACGGTTGTCTTTCTAGCCAGCGCCGCCTCCAATTACGTTAATGGTCAGATTCTTGCCGTCGATGGTGGCTACCTAGTCCGGTAAGTTATTAATAGAAATTCATGCTAAAATTAAAGTCATACTGAATTTCACTATTGACCACCGAAAGGACCCCTTCATGACATATAAAAACGTTTTATTTGATGTTGATAACACGCTAATTGATTCGGCAGCCATTGCCGCCGAAGTTTTACACAAAATTACTGCAAAATATGGTTACGACGTTTCAGCCGCTACCGTTCGCGGACTAGTGGGGATTCCCACGGACAAAATTTTAAAGCGGTTAAAATTAGGCCACGTTGCGGAAATGACCGCGGAATTTACAACCGCTATCGGTGAGCATAAAGACGAACTAGCCTTTTTTACCGGTATTCAGTCATTACTTGCTGAACTAAAAAGTGCCGGCTTAAATACCGGCATCGTCACCTCTAGAACTAGTGCCGAAGTGGCTAGTGATCTTGGTGCATTTCCTGAGATCACGTCTTCTAACATCATTGTGACGGCCGATAAAACAACGGAACACAAGCCCAGCGGGGCACCGTTAGAATACGCCGTTCAGCATTACAACTTAACCAAAGCCGAGACCATCTACGTGGGCGACGCCATTTACGACCTGCAAGCAGCTCAAAATGCCAACATGGCTTTTGCCAGCGCAACTTGGGGAGCCTTACCAACTACGGACTTTTCCGCGGCGACCTTTCAGCCCCAACAGCCTCAAGATTTGTTCGTAATGCTAACTAAATAGACCAAAACCGGCTAGTTACCTGATTAGCCGGTTTAATTTCAAGCTTTAGCTGTTCCATGCATCAAGCCAAAAAATCCATTCAAGCGGAATCTTCCGTCTGAATGGATTTTTTAAGTAATATTTCAAACCCTTTATTGTGAAACATCCGTCGCGTACGGACGTTCGTGAGTACTTTTTCTAGGGGTATGCGGCTAAATAATGGCTGTATTATTTAGCCAGGATTTGAATTTTACTACCAACTTTAAAGTCTGGGTATTCGCCTTCTGAAACGTATAACGAACCCGCTAACTTAGCTTCCGTCGCGCCGGTAAAACTAATGGCCGTGTGACCCAAGTTGCCTAAATTAGTTTGAACTTCCTTACCGACCGCCGTAATCGTGTATTCACGATCATCAACTTTTAGAATCATCCCGGCATTGATGTGTTCCGTAATCGGGACGACGTTAACAATGAAGCAGGATGGCCGCAATGCGTCCGGTGCTTCATCACCGAATAAAATTGCCATTTTGATTGATTTAAAATCTCCTGATTCTGCACCAATTTCCACTACACTAGTTGAATATACTGTTCTTTCCTTTGTCATCATTCAGACCACCCTCAAATCTTTTTTCTCTATTATTTCGCGTACAAACCAAAACTTGCAATCCAGGCCACAAAGACCCGTGGAACACCGTTGATAAACCGACTGTACAATACTGATGGAACCCCAACTTCAACGGTCTTAGAGTCGGCTTCAGCTAACCCTAAACCAACTGGGATAAAGTCACAACCGTTTTGCGTGTTAATCGCAAACAGTGCTGGTAAAGCATACTGTGGTGGGATATTCCCCTTACCAATTTCAACACCGATTAACGTCCCGATAACTTGGCCAATAACGGCTCCGGGTCCGAGTAATGGTGATAAGAATGGCAGCGAGCAGATGAACCCTAAGATCATTAGCCCCCAAACGTTACCAGCCAACGGTTCCATGACACTAGCAAAGATTTTACCGATCCCAGAACCATTGATAATACCAATAAGCAAGGCAACGAAGGCCATGAATGGAATAATAGTGTTAATGACGGTCTGGACAGCATCCTTGGCCGCTTGGTTAAAGGTTGAAACAACCCGCCCAGCGCCAATCCCAATCTTAGTTAAGATCCCAGGATCCTTAGTTTGAGCCGTTAAAGTTTTAGTGTTATCAAACTTATCATCTGATTGCGCTTCTTTAGCGTCTTCGTTAGCGCTTTCATTTTCAGCAACCGCTTCGTTAGCAACGTCATCTTCATCAGCTAACGTAATTTGGTCAACGTCGACGTTTGAAACGTAGTTACCTTCGTTCATAAACTGGGCCAGGGGACCACTCTTACCGGTTGGTAAAACGTTAATGGTCTTAATCCCCTTCTTAGGGTAAATCCCACAACGTAGGGTTCCACCACAATCCACAATGGCCAACGCCGTTTCTTCATCGGGGATGGAAGTTTTAAAACCATCTACGGCTTGCATCCCGGTTAACTTAGCAATTTTATCAACGATGGCGGGTTTGTTACCACCCGTAATGTACACAAACTTATGCTTTTCGGCCGTTGGGGTAATCGTTAACGGGCCGCCCCAACCACCTGAACCTTTAACAACTTTAATACTCCGATATTCTTTTGTCATTGTCATGACCCTCGCTCTCTTTTAACTAACCGTTAAATTCAACTTTCTTCGAAAGGGTAATCCCTTGCTGCTTGCAAACGTAAGCAGTCGTAAAGTCGGTGATCCAACCACCGATAAAGTTCATTAAAATCCCAACCAACATGTAGCGAATCGCTAAGTCCATGGTGTTGAGTCCTAATTTCTGAACCCCTTGGGCAATTCCTAACCAAATGAAGTATTCAGATGGGTTAATGTGTGGGAACACCCCGTTACTGGTGTGGCAAAATTGAGCAATCGAAGCGTACCAGCTTGGCTTGTAATATTCCGGTAAGAACCGTCCCATTGAATGGGCCATCGGGTTCCCTAACATAAAAGCTGAAACAAACGGAAGAATTAAATACCGGGTAAACGGATTTTTCGAGGAAGCCTTGGCTAAGGCCGCCATCTTCTTTTCACCAACAAAGGCAATAATTGCGTTCATTAAAACTAACAGCAAGAGGACAACTGGAATAATTGAAGTCATCCAACCAATCAGCGTTTTACCACCACTTTGGAATAATCCCATGAAGCCAGAAGCTATATCTGTAATAGTTTTCATAATCTCGATGCTCCTTTTAATTCATTTGTTTTTTACGTCGGTTACCAAGCGCCTTATAATAAATTGATTTAAGCTTTTCAACCATCGGTAAGCTCCAAATCTTAACGGAACCGTCAAAGTCTTCCGGTGCTAATTTATTGACCTTGTAGCTGACGTAATTACGGTACGCGTCTAGTAAACAAACCCGCGTTAATTTATCAAACTGCTTTAATTGCTCGTACGACGCGGCAACTTCCGCGAGGTTGCGATTCTTAAGCGCTTTCAATTCTTTGAATTTTGCAAAGATCGTAACGCCCTTCATCATTTGTGCTTCAACGATCGTTCCATCGTCTTTAACGGCGATTAGAATTAACGTTCCGGCACGTAACTTTTTGGGGTTTTTCCCAATCGCTACGGGCGCTTGAACCCGTAAATGATGAAACGTTTTAGAAAAATTTTTAATTTGTTTTAAGCCCAGCAATCCTTGGAAAAGGAACGCTGCGACTAAAATAATTCCGAAGTAGATTAACATCAAATCGCCTCCATCAATTGAATTAAGCCACGATTGTTATCATAATTCTTTAAGTTGTTAAATATATTGCTATTAGCGGCAATGCTCCTGATCAAGTCATACACTTGCGACAAGACCCGACTCAATTCAGCGTCAAGTTTATTAGGAATGGCCACCAGAAAAACCACGTTAACCTTTTGATTATCGAAAACAACTGGTTTTTCAAATAATCCCACGGTGACTAAAATTCGGTTTAACCCCGATTTATCAATAACGTGGGGTAAGGCGACCCCGTCACCGAAGATACTACTGGAAAGTTCTTCCCGCTTGGCCCAATCTTCCAAGAATTCCTCGTTTAATTGGCCATCCGTAATTTCCTGATTAATGAGCTGTCTAACACCCTTGGTATAGGATTTTTCATTCATAAACTTAGTGACGTCAAACTTACAAAGCCCGTGACTAATTGCCTCATCCACTAACGAGATTTGCAACCGTTCACGTAGCGCGCCCTGGTTAAACACTGAATTTAACCGGATAATGGGCGTATGTTGACCCATCGCACTACCTGGTAAAAAACTATTTGAAAAAATCAATAAATACTTTTCTGGACTCTTCTCTAAATCACTTTTGGAATTAAAAATATCAATCTGCAGGTCATCATTCAGCGCATCCGTTAATTGCTCGGTAATGAAGCGCTTCATGCTGTTACTAATGGGTTTGACTAACGCAACTCGGTGAATGACCGGTGCGGACATGTATTCTTCCAATTCCATTTGGAAGTACACGGTCAAGTACCCAACTTCCTGTTTCCTAATTCTGATGTTTAATTTCTTGGCAATTGACGAAAGCGTGAATTGTGCTAATTCCGTGGAAACCGGATATTTATTCAACATATCCACGGAAATAAACCCTTCGGACTTCACATCAAAGATTGCCCGGTTAATCAAAAACAATAAGTGGTAACGCAGTTCCATCAGTAACCGGTCAAAGTCTAAGTTAATATCCAACTTCTGCTTAATGATGGGGAAAACCACTTGCATGAGCCCTTGAATATCAGCCAATGCCAATTTAACAAGTACTTTGTCATCCGTTGCTAACTTTTTAATATTTAGTGGGTACGAGATGAAATCCCATTCGCCTGGACTGAGCGAGTTGCCAATCGTCTCGGTTAATAGATCCCGTAACGCTTCAGTACTGTCATCGGAAAGTAATTGATGGTAATTCGGTACTTTATCGTTAACTTGAATATCATACTTGCGGAGCCATTTAATAACGGCTAAGTTCCGTTTAACCATCGTAACCGTGTCGTTGCTGCTGTCTAACTGCTTGATCAGATTAGTTAGCTTCGCGTCCGTTGCGCTATCCCAAGTGCTTTCAAGCTCGTAGTACTTACCAACGAGGTTCCGCGTAATCACGGCGTATTCAAAATCGGCGTTAACCTCTAACCGGATGCCCTTATTCGTTTTAGTCGCAATTCTAACGTTGTAAAAATCGAGCATCTGTTTCAATTCACGCAGATCTTTATTAATTGTTCCGCGACTAACTGATAAGGACTCCGCAAGATCATCGACAATCACGTAATTGGAAGTGTTTCTTAGCAGTTCCTTCAAAATGGTTACCTGGCGTTTAGCCGGATCATTAAAATCCAAATCTTGTTTTAAAAAGGTTGTTTGTAACTTGGCAATGGCGGAATAATCTTTAATGACCAAGTAGAATTTTGACTGATTAACATTAATTTGTGCAACGCCATCCAAATACTCGTTAATCTCACGAATGTTTTTAGTGATGGTCACCCTTGAAATTGAAAAATGAGTCTGAAGTTCGCGTAAAGTTAACGCGTCGTTGTTAATAAAAAAGTTCAACATCTCAAAATTCTGTCTGTCCATTATCTCACCATATTCCCCATTTTAATTTGCGGGTTTAACCGCGGCTCTTACCACCCGCAATGTTAATTGTGACACCCGTAATATAGCTTGCACGGTCTGATAACAAGTAGTTAACGGCATCGGCAACTTCGGAAAGCTTCCCGCTCCGACCAAGTGGCGTTGTCGTAGTACTCTTGTATCCCGCACGAATATCTTCAACCGTCTTATGCCGCGTGTAAGCCAATGCTTCTTCGTATGAAAGTGTCCGTAAACCGGTAGCTTCCATAATGCCCGGTGCGACCCCAACGACTCGAATGTTGTGTTCCCCAAGTTCTTTTGCCCACGAACGAGTGAAACCGTTGATGGCACCCTTAGTGGCTGAGTAAACGCTTTGACCTTGTGAGCCTTCCAAGCCGGCTTCGGAAGACATGTTAACGATGACCCCACGCTTTTGTTTTTCAAGTTGGTGGGTGACCGCTTGTGACATCAAGAACACGCTCTTAACGTTAACGGCGAACATCTTTTCGAAGTTACCTTCAGTGAATTCATACTTACCGTGAGGATCGTCCGCATCGGCCAATAACCGTGGCAAGTTAATCCCGGCGTTGTTAACTAAACCATCAATGTGCCCCTGTTCAGCAACCACTTGATCAACCAACGCGTTAACGGCGGTTTCACTAGTAACGTCAGTTTCTACGAAGTGTAAGTTGGCGTTTTTTAATTCGCCTTCTTTTAAGTCGGCGTTATAAACAATCGAACCGTTATTTAATAATTCCGTCACGATCGCGTTACCGATACCTGATGAACCACCCGTTACAATGTATACTCGGTCTGTAATATTAATCCATGAATCACTCATTAGAAATCGCTCCTTATGTTTTCATTTCCTTTTCTTCACAGACAAATATACATG
>NZ_QWZQ01000051.1 GCF_003885105.1 Lactiplantibacillus garii | reverse complement strand
TTACAGGAATATTTCAAGAAAAATGTTTAGGTTTAACTACTTTTACACCAATCTTTAAACTTTCTTAAACTATGACACGCACTTAACTATCTTGGAAATTCGCTAATCGAACCCTTAAACTACTTATTTCGTGATTTTAAAGCTAACCCAAAAGTTATTCTTGATTTTTTGGTTAGTCTAACTAGATTTTTCTTCATTCGTTTTTCTAAAACATTTTTAGCCATGTCTCTTGCATAAAAAGTAATCATATCTGGAAATTAAGCTAGAGTTATTTACTACGATCATAGACAAACAAAAACCGCCAACAGTGCTAAGAATTAACTTAGTACCGTTGACGGTTTCTACTAGTGTCACGTGTGAGACTTGAACTCACAACCCTCCGCTTAGAAGGCGGATGCTCTATCCAGTTGAGCTAACGTGACAACAACAGCATTAATTATAATTAAGAAAAATGGCGGTGTCAATTCTTATTTAAGCGAATCCCCTGAGCCACGCACTTTTAAACAGCCTGTCCTGCTGAAATTGTCTGTGATCATCTATTATTAGCGATACTTTTTTAGCCCCACGATTCGGTACCGGTTAAAAATCTGCCAGTGGTGGTAACCCGGGATGGTTTTAACGTTCAGCCCGTACCAAACGTGATTGAGCGCCCCGGTATAGTAATCCACGGCGGCCCCCACCGGCCCCTGCGAGTCGCTCAAACTCGTCAAAACTTGGCGGTGCCCGGTTTTAAAATGCCGGGCGTTCACCTGGTCGTGGCGTTCAAAGTAGCGCCGGTAACGGTGTTGAAACGCCGTCTGATTGACCTGTTGATCCAGTTGCCGGTCCATTTGCCAGCCAGCGACGGCCGAGTAGCCGCAGTACATCACTAGCGGTAATAGTAAAATCACGACGAATAAGCCTAAAAATAAGCCCCCCTGCGTAACGGTTTTCACCGTTATCACCCCCTTGACCCAATTATAAATTTTAAATTGACTAAATATCAAAATAATCATCAGTTTAACCAAATCGCAACCATTTAAGTTAACACTCGCTTAAAAATAACTTGCAAGTCCCTAACAAATCAGGCAGACTGTTAACAGGAATGAGGGGGAATCTTAATGTTTAAACGTAACCCGATCTTAGTCCTTTTAATACTAATGATCATTATCGACTCGTACGCCCGCTTCGCGCATAGCAATATCGCCACCGTTCTAGCCATCGTAGTCACGCTTGCCACCCTGTTTTACGTGATCTGGGAACGAATCAAACGTGGCTAACTCACGAGCCGGACTGGTATAATAAACGGTGAGGTGAAAACATGAAACTAGAACAAATTACCGGCAACATCGCGCACATCATTAAGGATCGCAGTACCGACGCGCCCTACGTTTTATCGGTTGAATTTACCGACAAAGCCACCAAGGGGAAATCCGCGAACGGCTGCGTGATCGTCCGCATGCCGGATCACCAGCACTACACCATCAATAGTTATGACTACCGTTACATGGACGCTGACAAAGCCATCCTGGCCGAAGAACTCGGGGCCTTCTTTGAATGTGACGACGACCTCGACCAGCGTCAACCGTTGATCGACCAAGTCAACGAACTGGTCAAAAACGACCCGGATAACGACGCCGAACTAGTCAGCAACGCTGAATAAAATAAACCTGTAAAACTACTTCACCGTAGTCTTACAGGTTTTATTTTTTAGTAATGGTTTTCCTGCCGCTGCTCGTTGACCTGGTTCTTAGCAGTAAAGGCCGTCTGGATCTCGTCCTGACTGAACCCGAACTCCACTAGCCCCATCTTCAAGAAAACGTGCCAGGCGTGCTGATAGCTGACCTGCCGGTGATTAAAGTACGCGTCGTAGAGCAGGTGCTTGATGGCCAAGTACTGTTTGTTCAAGTCGGTGACGGGCTTTGCACCGATCTTAGTCAGTTCATCAGCCGTAATCGGCACCAAGTGGGTCCACTGCTGAATAGCGGCCACTAAGAAGAAAAAGTCCATCGCGTCAACGTACTCGTTCAGCAACGTTTCACGCTTGGTTTTCCCCGCGTCGGCTTTACCCTTATGAATCTTCCATACTTTAAACCATTCGGACGTGTTCGCCATTTCGGCTAATTCCACGTCCAAGGACACCATGGCGTTTTGCAGCCGGTCCGCCGGTTTCCAGTGGATCTGCTGACGCGCGGTAATGTCGCGGTCGAGGCGAATCGACAGTTGTAATAAAGTTGTTAAATCTAGCATCAATACCCTCCGTGATTAAGCAAAGACTAATGGATCCGCTTTAATTTCCAGGGAATCAATGTTGTCCAAGTACCAGTCGCGCATGAAGTCAAAGTGCAATAAGACGTCGAACCAGGAAACTTCCTGCTTCGGGTCGTGGACCGTTAACACCCACTTGGTCCCGCCGTTCGCGCCCGTGTCGAAAATATCGACTAGCAACCCGGTGCGCAGTTCAATTTGGGCCCCGTGACCGTGCTGCGAATTGCGCAGCATGTAGTCGTGTTGCGCCGCGGAAACGAACAGCTTGTCCACGATGGCCGCGTCCAAATTAGCCGCCCGCAGTTCGTACTTGGCCGCGTTATCAACGTCCAAAATGTTGAAATCGACGTTAAAGCCGAAGTCGTCGCGCAGGCAGTGCCCGAACTTGATCAGCGTTGCCAAGACGGCGTTGATCTGGTCAACACCGGTCCCTTTAAGCAATAATTTATTAATAAACAAATTGGTAAACGCGGTACTGTTAAACCGTAGCAACCGCCGTTCCAGGTGAATGTAAAACAGGTTCTCACCGGTGGTTTGTTCGCGGTAGTAAGCCCCACCGTTGGCGTTAGTGACCACCTGGTATAAAAACGTGTAGTCGTCGGTCAAGTCTTCGTAGACGTGGTACAGCGATTCACTCTGGCGTTGCGAGTTTAAAATCGGCTTTTCGTCGTGGTGCATCCCCAGCAGCCGGCTCATAAAAATCAGGTAGTAGTCGGCGTTTTTATACTGGTGTGGGAACGTCACGTAGGCCGAGTCCAACTTAAAGTCGGCCAGCTTCTGCGCGGCACCTAACAAAACTTCCCCGTCGGTCGTGTCGATCAGCTGGTCCATCAGCGCGGTGAACTTTTCCCCGTTAGCGAGGCCGCTTTTAAGCCCCTCGTTAAACATGGTCAGCTTGCCGTGGGTACTTAAGGTCGCTGAATCGATGTGCTTTTCATTACTTGCCATCCTCTGCTACCTGCGCCTTTCCAATCAGCGTCGTTAGGTAGTCAACGTATAGGCTACGGTTACGCTCATTAAAATTCTCGAAGCTCTTAAAGGCGTTTTCAATGGCTTGCTTTTCGTAAGCCAAAATCGTATCTTCCTTCGATAACGTCAAAATCTTAGCTTCGTTATCCTTCATCGTGGCGTGGGCGTTATTGGCTTGATCGTCCTCGTCCGCGAGTTTTGTTAACTGGTCGATAATTTGTTGGCGTTCTTCCTTGATCCGGCCGGAATCAAACAACGAGTTGCGTTGGCTGTTTTCCTTTAACTGCTTCCGCAACTGGTCTTTTTGTTCGTCACGGTCACTCTGCGCGTCAATCAACTTTTGTAGTTGGTCGCTGCCCGCGGAAATTTTTTGAATTTGGTCGGTATTAAAACGCTTGTGGGCGCTGGCCAGTTCAAACGTTTTTTGTAGTTTATTATATTCTTCGCTACTAAATTCAAACGCCACTTTTAAGACGTTCAACTTACCAAACCGGCGCCGATCCCACCAGTTTCCAAAGTAAATTTGGAATTCCCCTAACTGGGTTTCTTCGTAGTAGAAGAACGGGTATTCATGGGCCAAGTAGTCGATTAATTTAGTGCTCAAGTAATGACTGATTGCCGGATGGACGTCCGTAATTAAATCGACTTGGGCGTTACGGGTTGGATCCGGTTCCTCATTTAATAAGGCTTGGTGATAATGGTCACCATCGATCAATTCGTAGATCAACCGGTCGTCACCAGCCGTAATTGCTTGGCGCAACGTGGTCACGTAGTCCAACTTCTGTTGAAGGCGATTCGTAAGCGCGCGCGTTGGTTGATCTTGTTTTTCAAGATCAGGCTGATTTTGTTTTTCCATAATAATCTCCTTGCAATCAATTTCAATCTTTAATTATTGCTGAATTGCACTGCTGTTATTAATGTTACCGAAAATCCTAGTAATAATAAAGGTTAACGCCGCCAATTTTCCAAAATTATAACAAAAAAACGGTTAGGAATCCTAACTAGGCGTCCTAACCGTCATTTTATCGATTATTTGATATTAGTACAATTCCATGTACTGATCGCGTTCCCATTCACTAACTTGTTGACGGTACGAAGCCCATTCCAGGCGTTTTGCTTCCAAGAAGCTTTGGTAAATGTGTGGTCCCAAGGCCTTCTTCATGGTTGGATCGGTCTGGAATTCCTTCAAAGCGTTGTGCAAGGTCGATGGTAAGTCAACGATCCCGGCCGCGTGCCGTTCGTCTTCGTCCATCACGTAAATGTTGCGGTCAACGCTCTTCGGTGGTTCGATGTTATTCTTGATCCCGTCGAGGCCGGCTTCCAAGACGGCGGCAAAGGCCAAGTACGGGTTGGTCGAAGCGTCCACGCTGCGGAGTTCCAACCGGGTAGACAAGCCCCGGGCACTTGGGATCCGGATCATTGGTGAACGGTTCGATGCGGACCACGCCACATAAACCGGTGCTTCGTAGCCGGGTACTAAGCGCTTGTACGAGTTGACCGTGGGGTTGGTAACCGCGGTGTAACTGCGGGCGTGCTTCATTAACCCGCCCAAGAAGTGGTAAGCGTCGGGTGATAATTGTAATTCGTCCTTTTCTTCGGGATCGTAAAAGGCGTTACCCTTATCGTGGAACAGGGACATATTAACGTGCATCCCGGAACCGTTGACCCCGTTTAAAGGCTTCGGCATGAAGGTTGCCCATAAGTTGTACTTGCGGGCGATCGTCTTTACAACCAGCTTAAAGGTTTGAATGTGGTCGGCCGCGGATAAGGCGTCCGCGTACTTAAAGTCGATTTCATGTTGGCCCGGCGCAACTTCGTGGTGACTAGCTTCAACGTTGAAGCCTAAGCGTTCGAGTTCGAGCGCGATGTCGCGGCGGCAGTTTTCACCTAAGTCCATTGGCGATAAGTCGAAGTAGCTCCCCTTATCGTTTAATTCCGTCGTTGGTTCACCCTTGTCGTTCATCTTGAACAGGAAGAATTCGGGTTCCGTCCCACAGTTAAAGGCCGTGTAGCCCGCGTCACGCATGTCGTTTAAGACCCGGATCAAGTTGTTCCGGGGATCACCGGCAAACGGCTTCTTATCGGTCGTGTAAACTTCACAGATGATCCGCGCAATTTTACCGTGTTCCGTGTTCCAAGGCATGATCAACCAAGTTGATAAGTCCGGGTACAAGTACATGTCACTTTCTTCAATCCGAACAAAGCCGTCGATGGAAGACCCATCAAACATCAGCTTGTTGTCGAGTAACTTATCCAGTTGTGAAACTGGGACTTCCACGTTCTTAATGGTCCCGAACAGGTCGGTGAACATTAAGCGTAAGAAATTAACGTTTTCTTCCTTGACGATACGGCGGATGTCGTCCTTGGTGTACTGCTGTTTTGCCATGAAAATCGCTCCTTAAATTGATTGACTAATGGATGCAGACGCATTAATGTGTGGGATAGTGCGGCCCAGGTTTGGACTCCAGTCCCCCGAGATTCAGGAACTCGTCATGCAAGATCCGGCGTACGTCGTTGTCCGTTAGCGGTCGGGCCAAATCGGCCTCCTTTTGTTCGGCGCGTTGCTTTTGCTGTTCATAAATCTCCTTGATCCCGGCCATGTTGATGCCCTCGGTCAAGTAGTCCTTGATTTCCAGCAAGCGGTCCACGTCATTTAAAGAGAACATTCGGCGGTTACCGGCGTTGCGGTCCGGGATAATGAGTCCCTGCTCTTCGTAATAACGAATCTGCCGGGCTGACAAATTCGTCAGCTTCATAACCGTACCAATTGGCAAAACGGCCAACGAACGACGTAATTCCTTTTCCTTCATAACGACCCTCCTCTTTAATACAGACTTAATATTAGCAATCTAATAACCGATTGTCAATAAATCATGTAAGAAAATATCACATCGTTTAATAAAGGTAGACCAATTTATAATTTAGTTTAACCAACTAGCGATTCGCTGGTCAATTACCCGGCGTTGTTCCGGGTGTTCCAATAAGTTGACCCAGTCGACATCCATCTTATTCCGAAACCACGTTAACTGGCGTTTGGCGTAGTGGCGGGAGTCGCGCTTAACGAGGTCAACGGCTGCTGCTAACGAGCGCTGGCCTTCAAAGTACGGGAAGAACTCGTGGTAACCGATGCCCTTACCCGCGGGCAAGTCGCTCCCCCCCTGTGCGTATAACCAGCGGGCTTCGGCTTCCAGTCCCGCTTGCATCATCAAGTCAACGCGCCGGTTGATCCGCTCGTAGACCAGTGCCCGGTCGGCCGTCAAACACAGCGTGTAAGCGTCCAAAACGTTGGTCGCGTGATCGCTTTGCGCGGAAAACAACTGGCCGCTGGTATGCTGGTACTCTAGGGCCCGCACGACCCGCACCAGGTTAGCGGGTGCAATGTGGGCCGCGGCCGCCGGGTCCCTTGCCTGAAGGGCCTCCCAGACGACCTGGTTGCCTTCTTCCGCGGCGCGGTCGAACCACTGTTGGCGGTAGGCTAAATCCGGGTTGGCATCGGTCGGACCAAACTGAAAGCCGGCCAACAAGGATTGTAAATAAAACCCGGTCCCGCCGACGATCATCGGCAGCTTGCCTTTGGCGGTGATGGCGTTGATCAACGCGGTGGCGCGGGTCACGAACTCCGCGACCGTGAAGCGCTGATCCACGTCCTTAATGTCGATCAGGTGGTGTGGAATCCCGGCGCGCTCCGCCGGCAGCACCTTGGCCGTCCCAATATCTAAGTGGCGGTAGACCTGCATCGAATCACCCGAAATAATTTCACCATTCAGTTGTTTGGCCAGGGCCAGCGACAGGGCGGTCTTTCCCACGGCGGTCGGTCCGGCGATTAGTAAAACTTTTTTAGTGTGCAACTTTTAGCCTCCCTGTACTTTGACCCGAACGCGGTGTGCCAGTCCGGGGTAATCGGTAATAATGCCGGCAAAGCGGTGTTTGTAACAAAACCGCATGTCGCGTTCCTTATTGACAGTCCACGGCCGCAACTGCACTTTGGGCAGCAGCAGCCAGTGCAGCCGGACCCAGCGAATGTCCGGGTGGTAGCCCAAGATCACGTGCTCGGCGTGCAGGCGTTTGGCGTTTTGAACCTTCGTCTGAAACAGACTATCGAACTCCACGTCCGGTTGCAGCGCGTGTAAGCGTTCGATCGACTTGCCGTAGAAGCTGGAATACACCAACTTGAAAGGCACGGCGTGGTGGTTAAAGTAATCGGCGACTAACGCTTCGATACCGTCGTAGTGAATTTTATTAGTTTTTAATTCTAAGTTAAAAATGCCGGTAAAATTCCGTTTGATCAGCAGTTGGACCACCTCGTCCAACGTGGGAACCTGAGCCCCCGCGTACAGCGGGTCAAACGCACTGCCGGCGTCCAGGCGTTTTAATTCTGCCAGCGTCAGATCGACAATCCGTCCACTGCCATCGGTGGTCCGGTCAACGGTCTCGTCGTGCATAATGATCAGGTGCCCGTCTTTAGACAGGTGTACGTCGGTCTCCAGTCCGTCCGCGCCGTCGTCTAGGGCCGCCTGAAAGGCCAGTAACGTATTCTCCGGCCGGGTCCCCTTACTGCCCCGGTGCGCGATAATTTGGGTTAACATTTTCCCACCCCACTTTTATAAATTTAAGCTTTAAATCATTGCTATCTCAACGCAAAACAAGCATAATGAAACTAATAACAACTAGGAGGTTGAGACTATGAAATCATTTACACGTGGCTTCTTATTCGGAGTCGTGGCAACGGCGGGTGCCGTGATTGGTTCCGTTTTATCTTTCAAGAAACAGGTCGTTGACCCAATCGAAGACCAAGAAAGCAAATTTGAAGAAAACCGTAAAAAGGCGATGCGCAAGAGTCGTTCCGCTCACAACGGTTAATTAAAATAAAAATGGTGGCACGAACAAAAGCAATTTTGTTCCAGCCGCCATTTTTTTAATACTTCGCTTTTTTGGTTTTGCCTTCCCAACGCGCGTAACCCGGTTTTAAGATGTAAAGTTCTTTAAAACCATTCTTCGAAAGAGTCACAACGGCCCGGGTACTGAGCGTGTGGGTCTGGTCGTAAACGTAGACCGGCATATCCGTCCGTAGTTCGTTCATGCGAACTTTTAACGTGTTGAACGGAATGTTGCGGGCACCCAAAATGTGACCCGCGTCAAATTCCTTTTTTTCACGCAAATCAACCACTTGCGCTTTACGCATTCCAGCCTGAAACTCGTCTTCTTCCAACATCGTGGAAACTTGCCGCCGCCGGATGTAACTGTACAGCTCATAAATAAAGTAAGCCGCAATAAGAATAATTAACACGATGTTAATGTAACTCCATGCGGTCATCGCACCTAAAACCACGTTATCCCTCCTAATTTCTACCTACCTATTTTACACAAAACCGCTTACTTTGACTAGGGGCAAGCGGGAAAAGGACCGTAAATCACTAAAAAAGCCCCGGGCAACCCGTGTTGCTAACTAAAAACGCCCACAACGACCGTGACCGGCTAGTTGTGAGCGCTCCAGCTTAATTTCAAATTTAGATGAAACGTTGGGCTAATGAAGCGGCCCCAATCACCCCGGCGTCGTTTCCTAACACGGCTAATTTTAAGATGGTCGTGTTACGAACCGTTGGGAAGGTGAACTGTTTGAAGTAGCTAACAACCTGCTTAAGCAAGAAGTCGCCGGCAGCGGAAACCCCACCACCAATGATGATGAACGACGGGTTCATCGTGTTACCAACGTTAGCTAAAGCTAACCCCAGGTAGTAAGAAACGCGGTCAACCACGCTCTGTGCCAAGATGTCGCCTTCCTTAGCTAGGTCAAAGGTGATCTTAGAGCTGATTTCTTCACCGTTATCTAAGAGTTGCTTTAACTTAGATGAACCGGAGAATTCTTCGGCCATGTCGCGGGCAACGTGTACGACCCCGGTTGCTGAAGCGTACTGTTCCAAACAACCCTTCTTACCACAAGTACACATGTAGCCGTTCGGTTCAACGGTCACGTGACCAATTTCACCGGCGGCCCCGGCCGCACCGTGTAAGAGGTGGCCGTCAGCGATGATCCCGCCACCGACACCGGTTCCTAAGGTCACAAAGACCACGTCGCTACCGTTTTCGCCGGCACCCTTCCAGCGTTCGCCTAAAGCGGCCACGTTGGCGTCGTTATCCAGCGTGAACTTGATCCCGGTACCTTCTTCGATTTGTTGCTTAACTGGTTGTAACGTCTTCCAGTTTAAGTTGTAGGCCCCGATAACGGTTCCCTTGTCCAAATCAACGGTCCCGGGAGTTCCCATCCCGATACCAACGAATTGGGAACGATCCATCTTGTAAAGGTCCAGGTGGTGGTTGATTGAATCGATGATGTTCGGCACGATGTGGGCCCCTTCATCCAGAATAGTCGTTTCAATACTCCACTTTTGTTGAATGTCGCCATCTTCCGTTAAAATAGCGAATTTAGTCGTCGTACCACCAAGGTCGACCCCGATTAGTTTGCGATCCATGTTGCCAAATCCCTCCATTAATGATGCGCGTCGTTTGCACGCGCACGTTCTGCTTCTAGCCGGTGCTCATGACTCAATACGAGTTTTACGCGGGCATATGTTTTGGCATCGATAACCCCGGATTGATACAAGTGGTCAATCTCGATGGCCATTAATTCGATGTCCCAAATCCGTTTGCCAACGTAAACGTACACACCAAATTTTTTAAGTAATTGCTGGACGTCGTAAAGTGTTTTCATGTGCATATCCTCGATTAATTATACAGTTAATTTAGCATTTGTAAAACCCATTTTTAACAATGCCAGCCAAGCGACGACTAGGACCACCGTGGCGACGATCCGTTTCACGTTGGAAATCTTGCCGATGCGCGGCACGCCCAACGTGTAAGCGATTAGAAAGCCCCCGGCTAAGCCGCCCACGTGGCCCCAAATGTCAATCCCGGTCGAAAACATGTCAAAGACCAAGTTCATGACCGTTAATAATAGGAAGCGGCCGGACAATTGGCGAATGACCGGGTTTTCCCAGAAGGACTCGCCGACCATCAAAAAGGCCCCGAATAACGCGAAGCACGCGGTACTGGCGCCAACGGACTGGTCGTTAGACAGTGCAAAGCTCAGGACGTTGCCGCTGATGCCACCGATCATGTAGATCAAAAACATCCGCCAGTGGCCAAACATCGCTTCGATCTGAATCCCCATAAAGTAGATCACCACCGCGTTTAACGCGATGTGACTCAGCCCCATATGTAAAAACATCGGGGTAATTAGGCGCCACCACTGCCCGGCGACAATTGCCTGGTTATTCTTCGCGCCCAGTGAATTAAATAGCAAAATTCCGGCGTCGCCCATGAATAACCATTCAATTAGGAAAACCCCGACCGTGACCGCTAAAATAATCTGGGTCACCGCCGCTTCCGTTTGCCACCAGCGTTTAATTGTCCTCATGACTACCATCCTTTGCGACGATCAATTGATCTAATAAAACATCGTACTTCGCGACCGGCCATTCAGCGTGCTCAAAGGCCATCTGGGTATAGGCGACCGTTAATTTCACCCCGGCGTAGTCGGCCAGGTAACGGTCGTAATAGCCGCCGCCAAAGCCGATTCGCGCCATTTCCTGGCGGGCATAGCCCAGTCCCGGAACCAGGATCAAATCGATCTGCTTTTTTTCAACGGGAGTCCCGCTGGTCGGTTCCAAAATTCCAAACTTGGTCCGGACCAGCTGGCTGGCGTCGGTGTACGGGTAAAACGCCATTTGCCGGTGCGGCAAGGTCTTGGGAATCACGACGGTCTTACCGTCCGCCCACGCCCGCTTAACCAACGGCCGGGTGTCCACTTCAATGCCACTGCTGATCGTGATGGCAACGACTTGGGCCCGCTGCCAGGCCGCACTCGCAAAGAGTTGTTGCTGAATGGACAAGTTCTGCGCGACCCGTTCTTCCGCCGTCATCCGACTTAAACGCTGAATTTGCTGTTGCCGAAACGTTTTTTTATCCACGTTTGCCGCCTCCTTAATCGCTGATTATATAAAAAAATCTCATTCATTAACATGCCGAATAACCATTCGGCAGTTGCCAACAAATGAGAAACCCATTGTCTAATGACAATGTTACAGAAAAAACAACAGGTAACCCCGTTGTTATTTTGTTTCGCGATGTAATGTAACTTTACGTTCACGAGGACAGTACTTCTTAAATTCAACCCGGTCAGGATTGTTCCGACGGTTCTTTGAAGATAAGTAGTTACGTTCGTGACATTCTGTACATTCAAGTGTAATGTGTACCCGCATGTTGTTGACCCTCCAAACTCATTCGCATAATCCAGGGCCAAAGCCCTTAACTTGAACTACTATATCATTAATGCATAAAAAATGCCAGTATCAATTGAGATACTGGCACTTAATCTAACATTTTTTTACTTATTGTAATACTTCCAGAAAGCTTTGTAGATCTGAGTTGCAGCGGTAGTGTTCGCCGCCCCACTGGACATCCCTGGGAAGACAATCGCCATGGCGACCTTAGGATTTTTATACGGCGCGTAGGTGGCCAAACTCAACGTTTCCGTCGAAGTCGTTCCGTGGAACGTTTCGGCGGTCCCAGACTTAGCCGCAACGGCTGGTGACAAACTAGCTAACGCGGAACCGGTCTTGTAAGCACTGTTCCCGTGAACCACGTCCCAGTAACCTTGGTGAACGACGTCAAAGTATGACGACGGCACGTCGATCGTGTTTAAGACCCGCGGACTGACGTTAGTTTTGACCTTCCCCTGCGTCCCGTTGGCGTTGGTCCCGGTAATCGCACCGACGACGTGCGGCGCGATCCGCCGACCACCGTTAGCCATGGTGGCAATGTATTGGGCGACTTGGATCGTCGTGTAGGAATCGTAGTTTCCGTAGGACAAGTCCAGTGCTTTACCAATACTACTCCGGCTGGAATCCCCTTGGTACCCGGTGGCTTCACCCGGCAAGTCGATCCCGGTCTTGACCCCGAGACCAAATTCGTTGAAGTAGCCCCGCAACTTGGAAAAGACCGACGTTGACATGGTCAGCGCCTTCCCCGAAGCGTAGGTGTAGTTTCCTTCCTTCATGGCTAACTGCATCATGTAGGAGTTAGAAGAAACTTCCATCGCGGTCGAAGCGTTTAACGTTAAGCTGGTCCCACCACTCTTGTTAAACCACGACGTCTTAGCGGCGGTCCCGGCTAACTTGATGGGCGTATCGGTCAGCGTACTGTTAGTTGGCGTGATAACACCGTCTTGCAAGGCCCCCATGACGGTGGCCCCCTTAACGACCGACCCCATAACGATCGATTGGTTGATCGTCCCGAGGGCGTTTTCAGTCACTTTCCCGGTCGTCGTGTTCCGGTCGACCCCAGCGAGGGCGTAAACCGCCCCGGTGTTAGGATTTAAGACCACGGCGTAGGCCCCGGACATGTAAGGGTTCGAACCGGCATTCGAACTAACGACCGATTTCATGATACTTTGGACCTGCTTTTGGAATTTCGAGTTGATGGTCAGCTGGATGTTATCACCCTTGGAACCACCGTACTTCTGAATTTCCTTTTGGATCACGCCGTCCTGCGTTTTGACTTCGGTCTGCGACTTGGTCCCGCGTAGCACGTTTTCGTACTGCTTTTCCAGTTGACTTTGACCAACGGAATCATCCCGGGAGTAGCCTTCCGCTAACAGCGTCTTGACGTCGTCACTCGGCAGCCCCTGTTTTTCAGTGGTAACGGTCCCGAGCACACTGCTTAAATCGGTCCCGTTCGGGTAACTCCGCGTCCAACTCGTCCCAACCTTAACGCCGGGCATTTCGGACTGGTGTTCACCAATCTGGGCCAATTCGGTACTAGTGACACCGGTTGACTTGATGTTGACCGTTGACAGTGAGTAGGCCGAATTCATCTTATAATAGATGGCCGCGGCTTTTTTCTGCTGGGCGGTAAAGTTATTGATCAAGTTTTTTTCGGTGTAAGCCACTTCGCGGGCGTACAAAACGGTGTCGTCCGTTGAAGTTTTGACCTTCTTGGAAACGGCCTTTAAATTGCTGGCACTGGCTAAGTAGTAGTCGGCGAGGTTGCGGTCGGTCAAGGTATTGGTCGGAATCGACAAATACTCGCTTAACTTGGTCGCTACCGAGTACATCTTAGTCGAAGCAACGTTTAGCCCCTTAGTGTATTGAATCGCTTGGTGCGACTTGTTCCCAACTAAGACCCGCCCGGTTGAGTCGTAAACCGACCCCCGTTGGACGTTACCCGTCGCCGTCGTGTTATTGGCGGAGTTAACTTCCGTTCGGAACTTTTGACCGTAATCGACTTGTAAATAAGCTAACTGTGCAATCAACGCAGCAAATAGCAAAAAGACGATAAAGAACAAAAAGTTCAATCGAAAGGGAATGTGGGACTTATTGGGATCACGGTTCGCAGTAATTTTCTTAAACAGTTTCAATTCTCAGGCTCCCGTTCTTAATGATGTTACTAGCAATCCAAAATAATTGCACGCACGATGCCAAAAACGGCATATTTATCAATCTATAGTTTACTATAAAACCACTATAATAGCATTCCCCCACTCATCAAATTTAAAATCATCTTTAAAAATCCACCAGTTAGGGGGTTCTTCAATGGGCGATTTTAGTCGTAACGCCTAGATTCACGTGGCACCATACCCCTCTCATACTAGAAAAACCGGGACGGGTCGTCAAGGCGGTACGGGTGATTTTTTTGTTTATTTAACAATTTAAACGCCTAACCGACTGACCAACCATGACCTAACGCTTGGATAACCTGGAGAACAACGGTTAAGTCCCTATTATAACCAAGATTTAAACCGTGCGAACGCCAGAATATGCTATTCTATAGGGTAGACATGCAAAATTTTAGCTCGCGGTCGCGTCCGGCCGTGGTGCAACTAATTTGATAGAGAGATTGAGGTGGCTTTTTTGAAAATCCGTCGAATTTTTGACAAACGAACCTGGCCGCTGTGGGTCAGCTTTTGGCTCCCCCTGCTGATCATGACCGGTTACTTTATTTACCGGCACATGGCGCCCTTTGGTTCCAGCAGTCTGCTGACGGTCGATCTGGGTCAACAGTACGTCGACCTGTTCGCCTATTTCCGGCACACCCTGTTACACGACCCCAGTGCTTTTTTCTATTCCTTCTCCAAAACCATCGGCGGGGAAATGGTCGGGGTCTGGGCTTACTACTTAATAAGCCCGTTTAATTTAATCTACCTATTTTTCCCTGGTCAGTCCCTGACCACCGGGATCTTCCTAGTCACGGTCCTAAAATACGGCTGTGCCGGCCTAGCTTTCGCCTGGTTACTCACGAAGACCCACACCCAAAAGGGCTGGCTGGTTCCCGTTTTTAGTACCGCGTACGCGATGATGGGCTGGATGATTGCCAACCAGCTGAACATGATCTGGCTGGACACCACCGCGATTTTACCGTTAGTGATTCTCGGACTAGAACGCCTCTTTAAAACCGGGAAGGTCCGCTACTTCGCCGGCTGGTTAGCGGTCATGTTGATCGATAACTATTACATGGGTTACATGGTGATCCTCTTCAGTTGTTTATACTGGCTGTACGCCGCAACCAAGTACTGGGAAAACTTCAAGACCCTCAGCATCCAGATCCTCAAATTTGCCTGGGGCGGCCTGCTCGGAGTGGCGCTGTCCGCTTGGCTACTATTACCGACCTTCTGGGCGTTGATTCAAAGTAAGGCCCAGTACAACGTCACCAAGGTCCACTGGAAGTTCGAATACGCGCCGTGGAAAATGTTGGCGAAGTTCATGACCGGGACCTTCAACTTTGACCAGATGCCGTCCGGCCAACCGAACTTCTACGTGGCCTGGCTGGCCATCTTCGCGTTTATCCTGTTCTTCTTACGACGTAAGTTCCACTGGACAGTCAAAATTAGTACCCTGCTCGTGACGGCCGTATTACTGGTTTCATTTTGTTACGAACCACTCGACCTGCTTTGGCACGCCGGCCAGTTCCCGGTTTGGTACCCGTACCGCTTCTCCTTTGTCTTCTGTTTCTGGATCGTGTGGATCGGGGCGCAGGCCTTAACCGATAAACTAACGATCGAATGGTGGCAAGGGGCCGTCATGCTGGTTCTAACGGCGGGACTCTTTGCGACCGTCTACTTAAACTTAAAGCACGTGACCTACGTCAGCCTGGCGAATTTGCTGATCACCCTCGGCTTAGCCGGGGTCACCCTGATCTTCCTGCTCGTCCCTAAGCCGCGGATCCAGCTGTTCCAAATCATTGCGGTCCTGCTGGTAGCGGTCGACATGTCGATCAACGCGGTGGCGTCACTGAACAACCTTTCGTACGTTTCTCAGGGTGAATTTGGCAACTACACCAACGTCTTGGACCAAACGGTCAACAAGATCAAGGCCAGCAATTCGGGCTTTTACCGGATTGGCAAGACCTTTACCCGGACCAAGGACGACCCGATGCAGGCCGCTTATAACGGGGCCGACCACTTCAGTTCGACCTTTGAAAGTATCATCCCGAACTTCTTCGGGTCGATTGGGCAGCCCGACGGTGACGGCGTGGTCGCCTACACCAACGGGACGCTGATCAGTGATTCGCTGCTGGACATGCAGTACTTTATGGATAAGAAGGTGCCGCAATCGCAAACCAGCAACGCCAATTACCGCAGCTACATTCCGGTCACCAGCACCAAACCGGACTTAAAAAACTACACGCAATCGACCAGTTTAAGTAATTCCAAGGTCACCACGTATACGAACCCCTACGCGTTAGGGCTGGGCTTCGGCGCTTCCGATAAGATCGCCAAACTCAAAGTTTCCAAGACGACCGGCGACCCGATCGCCCGGCAAGAATTGATTTACCAAACGCTGGCAAACCGTTCCACTTCAGCATTGATCAGTGCCGAAAACTTTGACGAAGTGATCTTCCAAAACGTCAAAAAAGTCACCACGTTGACCGGCTCGGTGGTAAACAAGCAGAACCTGGCGAAGACCGGGTCGATCTACTTTAAGTTTACGCCGACGACCAACGACTCGTACTACATCACGCTCGGCTCCAACATTACGACGTCTAACGCCAGTTTCTACATCAACGGTAAGGAACTTAAACAGTACCCGACCTACCGGCACACCATCGCCGTCAACGTTGCCACCCACAGTAAGGGTAAAACGGTGACTTTTGGGATCCAGATGAAAAAGACGTCGCTGTGGTTACAAAACTTCACGCTTTACAAACTCAATAACGCACAGTTTAAGCAGTCCGCTAAAAAGCTGCAGCAAGAACCTTGGCACATTACCAAGCACTCTAGCCGCAAGCTGACCGGGACGATCAACATCAAGAAAAAACACCAAGTCCTGATGACGACCGTACCGTACTCCAAGGGCTGGCACGCGACCGTCGACGGCAAGGCCGTCAAGACCAAGAAGGTCATCAACACCTTCGTCGCCGTCCCACTCAGCAAGGGCAAGCACACGGTCACGTTGACCTACCGCCCGCCACTGTTAGTGACCGGTAGCATTATCACCGGCGTGGCCGCCCTCGGCACCGTCGCCTGGTTCACGCTTAAACGGCGGCGGCACGCTTAATTATCAGCATAAGTAAAAGGGCCTGAAGTGCCTTGATGCTGCTGAAAAAGTAGTTAATGACAAACGCTATCTGAATGCATTTACGCATTCAGATAGCGTTTTTTTGACATAATTAGGTATCGCGGTAATCAAGATGCTGGCCAAACATTCAATTGATACGGGCCGGTTTGCAGTTGGCCTGCTTACCATGTTTAAGTAGCTTTACCTTAAAGCACGGTATAACCTTTCTAATTGTGATTTAATCGAGCACAAAAAACAGATGTAGCGACAAAATTTTGTCAGGACTCTCCCGCGAAAATACGCTGATTCACCCTAGTCTTTTACCGAAGTTTCGGCGCCGGTGTTCACAAGACATCGGCCTACAAAAAAAGCTAATCAATAAGACGATAGAAATTGCCGTTAACCAGACAAATTTTAAAAACCGGGTACTAAATTAAACGTACAATGTTAGTATCAAATCGGATAGTCATCAATTCCAAATGAATTTTCAGTAAACCAAACATTTAAAAGAACGAGATAAAACTTGATATTAATTGAAGTTAAAAATTCCGCACTAAAGTCACAACATGGGTATGGCCATAATTGATCATTAAATATTTTATCCATGACGCTCCAAGGGGCAATTA
>NZ_QWZQ01000050.1 GCF_003885105.1 Lactiplantibacillus garii | reverse complement strand
CCTTAAAAGTAAGAAAAATGTGGTTTACAAAAATGAAGGAATGGGGCTAGGCATCATTCTTGAACAGTATAAACCTAACAAACTTCGTATTATTGACTCTTTAATGAACTGGTCACAAGTTCATGACTATAAAATTACTAAGCAAACTGTTAAGGGAAATACGATGGCTCTCAAGCTCACTACGAAGGGTGTAAAGGGTAATGGTAAAGGTTTTGTAAAAGGAAAAGGTACGATCAGATTAATAAGAACTGGCAAAAACAGTTATATGATTCCCAAAATTTATCAACTTAAATCAAACGAAACACGAATTAACAGGAAGATTGTCAAAAGTGCGGTGAACATGGATAAAGCTGAAAAGCCTAAAGCTAAAGCAATCAAGGGATTTAGAACTGCTACTATTAAATCTTTAAAGTCTCGTAATAATTTGATGCATTATGGTATGAGTCTGTCAGCCTATAAATAAGCTTGGGTTGTTACGGATCTTGTTGCCAGGTAGCACGGAGTAAATACATCATGACTGTACTTTTATATAAGATTGAAACTAAGTAATTGATTTACTGGCGAAATGTGATGGCTACTAAGTTATGCCCATCAAAATAAAAGCTTGTTTCAAGTGGGCGACACTGGGGCTAGACCCTGAAATCGCTCGCTTTTTTATACTTGGCGTATGGTTAATCATAAATCGAATAAACAATGAGAGGAGGAGTCACATTATGTCAGGACATTCCAAGTGTGACCTGAAGCCTCTTTCATATTCTAAGTAGTAGTTTGAAGATGTTGCGACTGTAAGGGTTGAACGTCTTTTTTGTATCATGAGACAATTAGGCATGATTAGTCGAGATTAGCCTGATTTTTTTAAAACAGAGACGAACTAGAGACTACGGCTTGAAAGCTTAAGATCTAGTTGACAGTAGTTAGTAGCGTTGTGGTCTTCTATAAATAATGATTGATAGAGTTACTAACTGAGACTAAGGACAGACGAAGCGATTAGATTCGATTGATTTAATGTTACTTATATTACCTAAAACAGATAAAGTTTTAAGGACTTTATATACTTGCAGACGAAATTGAGACTAGTAACTAACATTTGTTGATATAACGTTACTTTGGCACGGCCAAGTTTTAGTTTTGGAGAATGCAGCGGGGCGTCGTGAAGCGGGTCTAGACCTTGAAATTGCGCCTTTTTTTTGTTATTATACTTAGCGTATGTTTAATCATAAATCGAATAAATAATGAAAGAAGGAGTCACACATGTCAGGACATTCAAAATGGCATAACATTCAAGGACGGAAGAACGCCCAAGATGCTAAACGTGGGAAGATTTTCCAAAAGATCTCCCGTGAACTTTATATGGCTGTTAAAGCCGGGGGTCCTGATCCAGATTCTAACGCGGGATTACGGTTAGTAATGGATAAGGCCAAAGCTGCCAACATGCCTAAGGACAATATTAAACGGGCGGTTGATAAAGGTAGTGGCTCCGGTGCGGAAAACTACGAAGAAGTTACCTACGAAGGTTACGGCCCTGGTGGTATCGCCGTTCTGGTTCACGCATTGACTGATAACAAGAATCGGACGGCCGCAGCCGTTCGTTCAGCGTTCACTCATCACGGTGGTGCGTTAGCCGCAACTGGTGCGGTTAGCTACATGTTTGACCGTAAAGGTTACATCGTGATCAACCGTGAAGATTTAGACACGGATGAAGACACGATGTTGATGGACGTTTTAGATGCCGGTGGTGATGATTTACAATCAAGCGACGAAGCTTTTGAAATCTACACCGATGCCAAGCAACTTGCTGAAGTTCGCGACGCTTTGACGGAAAAGGGTTATAAGTTGGAAACGGCTGAATTGACCATGATTCCTGAAAACTTAACGGATGTTCCAGCTGATAAAGTTGAAAAATTACGTCACATGATCGACGAACTGGAAGATAACGACGACGTATCAGAAGTATACGAAGCTGCTAATTACCCAGACGAAGACTAGTTACGTTAGCGGGGATTATTTAACCATTTAGTGGTTAGATAATTTCCGCTTTTTTTATTCCAGAAAATATTAAGCATCATTCACTGTAAAACGGGTGCGTGGACGGCACGGGTTTGCTAAAATAAGACCAGTTAAAGCGCTGAAGGGACGAAATGATATGAATAAAGTAACCGTACTAGGTAGTTTAAATGTGGATACGATTTTACGCTTTAAACGGTTCCCCAAACCGGGTGAAACGTTACCGTTAGCTGGTAAAAGTATTGCTGGAGGCGGTAAGGGCGCTAACCAGGCCATCGCCGCGGCCCGCGCGGGAGCCCAAACGACGTTTATTGGAAAAGTCGGTCAAGATCAGGAGGGTGAGTTTATGACCCACCAACTGACGGCTAGTGGCGTGGACGACCGCTACGTTTTGCACAGTGACGCGGCCAACACTGGTTCAGCGTTTATTTTATTGGATAATAGTAGTGAAAATCGCATTTTAATCGATGGTGGGACTAATCAGCAAGTGTCGCCGACCGACGTTGAAGCGGCCCAAGAAGCGATTGTCGATAGTGATTTTCTAGTTGCACAATTTGAGACTCCGGTAGCTGCCACGGTCCGGGGATTTGAATTAGCCCACGCGGCGGGAAAACGGACTATTTTAAACCCGGCCCCGGCGACCAAGACGGTCCCACGGGAATTATTAGCCGTTACTGACTTAATTATTCCCAACGAAACTGAGACGGAAACTTTGACTGGAGTTGCCGTGACGGACGAATATTCGATGGTGCAGGGCGCTGAAAAACTTCAGGCCTTGGGTGTTCAGAACGTTATCATTACGGTTGGCAGTAAGGGGGCCTTCTGGATGCGGGGGCCGGAACACGGTTTTGTTCCGGCGTATAAAGTCCACGCGGTGGATACGACCGCGGCTGGCGACACGTTTATTGGCGCGTTGAGCGCCGTTTTGACCCCTGACTTTAGCAACTTAGCCGAAGCGGTTCGCTGGGCCAACCGGGCCTCGTCGTTAGCCGTTCAGCATTTAGGGGCACAACCGTCAATTCCAACTAAGGCGGAAATTGACGCGGCGGAACGAATTTAATTGAATGGTGACCATAAGACAACGACTCAATCTGCGGATGGAGTCGTTTTTTTTCGCACAAACAACGGCTAATTTGCGCAACTAGAAAGTGAAAGGAGCGTGAAGCACAATTGTCGATTGAAAAACAGTTGCAACGAATTATTCAGGCGGCCGTGGCACAGCGGGCGAGTGACGTTTACTGGTTACCGGCTGAGGGTGGCTATCAAATTTTATTGCAGGCCGCGGGGACGTTAAAACCCTTGATGCGAGTCAGCGTAACCACCGCACAACAATTGATCAACCACGTCAAATATCGCAGTAACATGGCCATTAGTGATCACCGGCGACCGCAATTGGGCGCGATGACCCTGACGGTGGATCAACAACCGTTAAATTTACGTATTTCTGCCGTTGGGGATTTTTTAGACCGGGAATCATTAGTCATCCGACTACTGTACGAAATAAATTCAGCGACTTTTCAATACTTGATCCCACCACAACGGGAACAACTCGCGGGGTTATTACACCGTGCGGGCCTGATTTTATTTTCCGGACCGATGGGATCGGGTAAAACGTCAACGATGTACGATTTAGTACGCGAATTACGCACGACGAAAATGGTCATGACGATTGAAGACCCGGTTGAAATATATGAACCCACTTTTTTACAATTACAAGTTAATCCCGCGGCGCAAATGGCCTACCCGGATTTGCTGAAAGTGGGCTTGCGACACCATCCGGACGTTTTTATCATTGGTGAAATTCGGGATGCGGAAACGGCTCAGATTGCCATTCAAGCAGCACTGAGTGGGCACCTGGTCTTAAGTACCCTGCACGCGCGCGGGGTTTACGGAATCGTTCCGCGATTGGCACAGTTAGGGGTGGCACCCGCGACGCTGACCCAAGCCCTCACTGCGGCAACGTATCAGCGGTTAGTTCCCGTAACGGATGGCAGCCTGGCCACGTTGTTTGATATTGTAACGGTCGGCAGTCAGCTCACGCAATCGACCACTAATTTAATGACGCACAAATGGGGGCAGTTGATCGATGAACAATTTGCAGCGGGGCGTCTCGGTGCTGACACGGCCCATCAGCTTAAGGAAGCGTAACCGGTTAAAACCAACCGTCCAAGCCACGTTATTTGAAACGTTGGCCGATTTATTACAAAACGGCTTCTCACTGCGTTCGGCCATGCGTTTTATCGTGGATGTCCAGGGGCCCGCGTTTAAACCGTTACGACCGGTCTTATCGGCGTTAGCGGCTGGTGATAGCTTGGCCGCGGCACTCGCGCCCTTCATTGCGGTCGACTTGTATTACCAATTGTTAATTGCGGAAATGCACGGTCAATTAACCACGACCCTGATTCAGGCGGGACAGTTAATGCGAACTCGCTCCAACCAGGCGCAACAAATTCGCCGGTTGTTACAATACCCGTGTTTATTACTAGTTTTATTAATGGGAACCTTGATCATGGTTAAAACCGCGGTCTTACCAAATTTTAGCGGTTTAACCAGCGCACCGGCGCAGGCGGTATCTTGGCGCTTGATTATTGGGAGCGGTTGTACCGTCATTGGGTTAGGAATGGTGATTACGATCGTTCAATTAAAGCGGCTACCCGTTCGGACCCGTTACCGGTGGCTAGCACGCTGGCCGTTAGTGGGACCGCTGATTAAGACCTACACTGGTTATTACTTAACGTTAAACGCGGGGATGCTGCTCTCCGGTGGGTTAGGTATCCGGGCGATTTGTGAGGTCAGCCACCGCTTTCGTGCGGATTCGTTATTACAGCAACAGGGCGTGTTTATTGAACGGAGTTTGTTAGCCGGTCATTCCTTAGCGAGCACGATTCGAGCAGACGTCCTGTTACCCGACGAACTGGCACTGTTAGTCAGTAAGGAAAGTCCGACCGAACAGCTGAGTCAGGAATTGGTTTACTTTGCGACCGTTCAATACGAGCGGTTGATCCGCAAACTGAACCGGTTGATCAGTTGGATCCAGCCGGCGATGTTTTTAGTGATTGCCTTAGTGATCATCGGAACTTATTTAAATATTTTGTTGCCAATGTACAATTCAATGGGGGAACTTTTAAAATGAACCGATTAAAACGACTGTTAAAGAAGTCCGCGGCACCACAGCGGGGGTTCACGCTTTTGGAAATGGTGGTCGTGTTGGCCATCATTGCATTACTGATGCTGATCGTCATCCCTAACCTAAATGATCAACGCAAAACGGCTTCGCAACGTTCCGACGCGGCCTTGAAACAAGTGGTTCATAATCAAGCGGAAATGTACGCTAACGATACGGGTAACCCGATTAATGACGTTACACTTGAAAAGTTGCGGGATGGGGCCTATTTAAATAGTAATCAGTATAGCCGGGCCAGTACGAAACAAATCAAACCGGTAGACTCACATGCAGCGTCGAAATAACGGCCGCTTAGGGTTTACGCTGATTGAAACGGTGGTCGTTCTCGGGTTACTTGGAACCTTATTGGTGATTGGTGTCGAGCGGTTTCCAACTCGTCAGCGTCAGCTAAACGATGAGAAAATGTTTTGGCAGCGGCTGGATATCTTGTGGAAAGAACAAGCTTTGATTGCGAGTACGACGGGTATCCAGCAAGTGGTTAATTTTTCACCTTTTTGGCGCGAAGTAGTGTTTGTGACTAACCAAAAACAGCATGCAAGCCGGACGACAAGATTGCCATTACCGAAGACAATGACGATTCAGGGTAAGGAGACAATTCCAATTTATAAAAATGGTCATCCCCAGCCCGCAACGGTCATTTTTCGGTCGCAATTACGACCGCACCAGAAGCAAAAATTTCGTGTGTTGATGGGGTGGGGGGAATACCAAGTTGATACGGAATAGAACTGATAAGGGGTTTATTATGCTTGAAACGGTGGTAACGCTGATGATTTTATTGGGGGGCTTGATTAGTTTTGAAGGAATGGAGATCATGATGCAACGACGTGAACGCCAAATGATGACGCGGATAAAGATTGCTCGCCAACGGTATGAACGCGCCCACCTCGAAATCATTCATGACTAAAGTCCGGGGGTTTACATTAATTGAAGTGGTTATTTCGCTGAGCACCCTACTGATAATTGGGTCATTCTTTTTTCAGGGACGGACCAACCTATTGCGGCGGCCACAAGTTGATCTACCCACGCTGGAGTGGTACCTGATGTTGCGTGAGCTTGAAAATCCCGACCACGCGTTGCAAGTGACTGATATTAACACTTTAAAGAGGATTACATTTGAAAAGAGGATGCCGGTTGATGTGCCAGGGCCAAAAGATAACTATTATTTGCAGTTTAAGAATGGTGCAAAACAGTTGATATTTTTTAAAAAAGGAAATCATTTTAACTTAACTTTAATGCACCATGTCAAATCATTTCACTGTGACGTTCACCATAATCTGTCGGTGGAAACTGAACGGGGAGAGCGGTTTACGGCCAAACTATTAATTCCCGATAAAGGAGAGGTTACGGATGAAACCGCGATTGGGAACCATGCTGCTATCAGTCATTAGTTTGTTGATCATTGGCGGGGCGTTTGAAGCTCAGCGTTACGCTAATTTTGTGGAACGGCAAAGCATGTACCGCTTGATTATTCAATCGTTCGAACACCCGGAGCAAACGGTCGATGCGGTGGGTAGTGATGTGCATAACCGCACAAAGTTGAAAATCCAGTCGTCTTCCAAGGCGGCTAAGTTGTTAAGCAAATGGGCGTTAACCAATGAGAAATGACTAAATTTTACGCGCTTTGACGGGCCCGGTGCTTGAACTCACCTTTTAAAATCGTTAAGATGTAACAGGATTTAAGTTTTTTCGAAGAGGTGAGCATTCTGGCACAAGCAGAAACTGAGACGCTTTTTAAAGTCTTAGACCAATCAGTAACTATTTTAATGCAACAATTATCAGTTTCCTACGTTGACGCGTTGATTGAAACTGGCGATAACTTATTGAGCCAGTCCGTGCACGTGGAGGATGGGCAACCCGATGAACAGCACGTTGCCACGTTACAACGGTTGTATCAATCCGTTAATTTGCAGCAGTTTGACGCGGAGACGATTCGCCGTGCCATTCAGTTGGCCCTGCTTAAGGCCATTCATAACGACCGGGTGGATCCTAATCACCAAATGACGCCGGATTCAATTGGCTTATTAACGGCCTATTTGATTGCTAAGTTAGTCGGCCCCGTCGACGAGTTATCAATTTTAGACATTGCCGTGGGGACGGGGAACTTACTCACAACGGTCATTAATCAACTGCAACCGGAGCGGCAAACGCCGATCAAGGGTTACGGGGTGGATAATGATGATAACCAGTTAGCCATTGCGGGGATGAGCATGGATTTGCAACAATCCCCGGTTGAACTATTCCATCAGGACGCGCTAGACCCATTGTTGATGCCCAAGACCTTGGTAGCCATCGGGGATCTACCCGTTGGTTACTACCCGTTAGACGAACGGGTCAAAAACTACGAGACCAGCGCTACAAATGGCCATTCGTACGTCCACCACTTGATGATGGAACAGGCGATGTCGCAGCTCGTTCCCGGTGGTTGGGGTGTCTTTTTAGTGCCAACCAATATTTTTCAATCACAGGAAGCGCAGGGCTTACTCAAATGGATGAGTTCGGCCGCTTATTTGCAAGGCCTGTTGAACTTGCCGAAGAACTTGTTCTTAGACGATAAGTCCCGGAAGTCGGTCGTGGTGTTACAAAAACACGGCGCCAAGGCGCAACAGGCTGGTAAAGTGCTGCTGGGCGAATTTCCGTCCTTTGAAGATAAGCGGGCGTTTGAAGTCTTTACGGCACAGATTGATGAATGGGTCGGTCAAAACATTATTCGTTAGGAGTGGTTCAACGTGGGGAAAACGATTGCAATTAACGCTGGCAGTTCAACGTTAAAGTTTAAGTTGTTTGAGATGCCGCAAGAACGGGTGATTGCGAGTGGCGCTATTGAACGAATCGGGTTGGCGACCTCCCCGGTACACATCCGTTACGGTCTGGATCATAAGTATCAGGAAACGGAAACCGTGCCGGACCACTTGGCCGCGGTCAACATCATCTTGGATGAACTGATTAAGTTACACATCATTGAACGCTACGATGAAATTACCGGAGTGGGGCACCGGGTCGTAGCTGGTGGTGAACTTTTTCATGATTCCGTCTTGATCACGGACAAGGTGTTACAACAAATTGAGGCGTTGTCGGAATACGCACCGTTGCATAATCCGGCTAACGCCATCGGAATTCGGGCGTTTAAGAAAGTGTTGCCGAACGTTCCCGCGGTGGCGGTCTTCGACACGTCGTTTCATGCAAGCATGCCGGCGGTCAACTATTTATATTCGCTACCATACCAGTATTACGAAAAGTACGGTGCCCGTAAGTTTGGTGCCCACGGAACGAGTCACCGCTACGTTGCGGGCCGGGCTGCCAAGTTATTAGGGCGACCCCTTGATGAGTTAAAACTGATCACGCTACACCTTGGTGCCGGTAGTTCAATCACGGCAATTAAAAACGGCCGTAGTTTAGACACGTCGATGGGTTTTACGCCGTTAGCCGGGATTACGATGGCAACGCGTTCGGGTGACTTAGATCCGTCACTAATGGCGTTTTTGATGAAAAAGCTGCGTATTCAGGATCCGGACGAAATGTTGAAAATTCTGAATACTAAGTCCGGATTACTGGGGATTGCTGGTTCCGCGGACATGGCCGAACTGGAACAGCGGTGCGACCATGACGAACGGGCGCAGTTAGCCATCGATATTTTTGTCAACCGGATCGTAAAGTACGTTGGGGCTTACTTGGCAGAACTGCAAGGTGCCGATGCGTTAGTGATTACGGCGGGAATCGGTGAGCGGGATGCCAAGATGCGGCAGCGTATTGCGGATAAGTTGTCCTATTTTGGAGTTGAAATCGATCCTCATAAGAACCAGGTTAGCGGCGTTGAGCGGGACCTCAGCACGCCGGATGCCAAAATTCGGGTGATCCTGATTCCAACGGATGAAGAATTGATGATTGCTCGTGATGTTGAACGAGTAGGTCATCCACAAGCTTAATGTGAACGGGTGGGTCGTGCGGTGCACGGCTCATTTTTAGATTGTAAGGTGAAATTTGTTCAACAATGTGTGTGATTGATTCACTTAATTCATGTTAAAGCGTTCGTTAGTTCACCAAGGAACGTAGGCGCGTAAAAGCCCGGTGGAACGTCATAGGCAAACGCTTACGGACCCAACCGGTTTATCTTATTAATCAGTTTTGGCCTAGACCAATATTGAAAAATCACCGAGCGCACCCTTTTGAACGGGATAAAAATCCCCGGTATAATACGGTTCAAGGGGAGTGCTGATATGAAGAAAGAAAGTTCACAGCCCGAGAAGACCCAACTTTCTCGCGGCCTAAAGAGCCGCCACGTGCAGTTGATTGCCATTGGCGGGACGATTGGGACCGGCTTATTCTTAGGTGCCGGTCAATCCATCCACTTAGCTGGTCCGTCCATTTTAATTGCGTATTTAATCACCGGATTAGTCTGTTTCTTACTGATGCGGGCACTCGGTGAATTATTATTATCTGATTTAAATACGCATTCGTACATTGACTTTATTAAGCAATACTTAGGTGAACGGGCCGGATTCGTTGCCGGTTGGACTTACTGGGTGTGCTGGATCACCATCGCCATGGCGGAGATTACCGCTGCTGGTGAATACATGCAGTTTTGGTGGCCTAAGTTACCACAGTGGCTGCCCGGTTTAGTCATCTTGATTTTACTGTTAGGTTTGAATTCGATTAACGTCTCAGCGTTTGGGGAAACCGAGTTTTGGTTTGCAATCATTAAAATTGCGGCCATCATTGCGTTAATTGCGGTCGGTGTAGGCATGGTGTTGTTCAGTGTGAAAACACCAGTTGGTCACGCCAGCCTTAGCAACTTAGTTAATTACGGTGGCTTTATGCCCCACGGAATTAAGGGCTTAGTATTGTCCTTTCAAATGGTATTGTTCAGTTTTATTGGGATTGAAATGGTGGGGATGACCGCTTCCGAAACTGCGGATCCTAAGACCGTGATTCCTAAAGCCATTAACGATATTCCGTTACGAATTATTTTGTTTTACGTGGGTTCGTTGTTCTTCCTAATGGCGATGTACCCGTGGCAATACTTTTCAGCGGCCCATAGCCCGTTCGTCCAGGTGTTTACTAACTTGGGCATTCGTTCCGCGGCGGCCATTATCAATTTCGTGGTCTTAACCGCGGCGGCGTCTAGTTGTAACAGCGCGTTGTTCAGTACCGGGCGGATGCTGTTCTCACTGAACTACGGTGGAAAGTCAAAGTTTGCTAAGCGGATGGGGACCCTCTCTACGCGACAAGTTCCCCGCAACGCCCTCTGGGTATCGACCTTAGTTATCGGCTTAGCCGTAATCCTGAATTTACTGATGCCGGGGAAGGTGTTCTCCCTGATTGCGAGCGTCTCAACGACTTGTTTCATCTTTATCTGGGGCGCCATTGTTTTGGCGCACATTAAGTACCGTAAGCAGGCTGGGACCCACGTAGCGACGAAATTCCGGATGCCACTCTACCCGTTATCCGATTACTTCATCTTAGTTTTTCTCGCGTTCATCGCGGTGGTGCTATGCCTGAAGTCGGAGACGCTGATTGCGTTGATTGCAGCGCTAATTTGGATTGGCGCGTTATACGTAGCTAAATCGGTTGGTGACCGCGTTCACAGTAAAGTAGAAGAAATTAAAGAAGACGAATAAACTAAACGGCAGCCCATTGTGGTTGCCGTTTTTGTTTCGGATCATGACAGTGTCTTTTCAGGGCGCAAGCGGTACAATTGTAGGGAGCTTGAATTTAGATAATCGAGGTTGAACTATGCAATACTTTACATCCGATACGCATTTTTACCACGCTGATCTACTGGGAGATAACGACTTTGCACCGCGGCCGTTTCCGGACGTTGAAACCATGAATCAAACCATTGTTGATCATTGGAACGCCCGGGTGACCGATAACGATACGGTTTATCACCTCGGTGACGTGGCACTGTACTTTACCCGACCACCGAAATTATCCTATGAACGGGTACTTGCTATCCTGGCCCAGTTACACGGTAAAATCGTGTTTATTAAGGGAAACCACGATTCACGGGCGTTTTTTAAATATTTAGCCGCGCACGACCCCCAACTGAATGGTCATCCTAAATTTGAATTTCATGATGTTGGGGTGTTGATTAAGTATGACCACCGGCAATATTATATGACGCATTACCCGATGATGATGGGAATCGTTAAGCAGATCATTAATTTGCACGGGCATATTCACCATTACGCGGTCAACGTGAAGGAAAACATCAACGTGGGCGTGGATACGCCCGAAAAAGACTATATTGACCACCCAGTTCCGTTCGGGGCCCCGTTCTCACTAGATGAAATTGAACAAATGGTGAATGGCAAGGCGATTGATTTCGCTAAACGCCAGTAAGGCCGCTTGACCGGTTTGGTGGAATGCTTTAGGATTAACGAAGATAATTAATGAGAGGCGACGGACATGGGTGAAGACATTACCATTTTGCATACGAATGATATCCACTCGCACTTTGAAAACTGGCCACGGATTCGGCGCTATTTATTAGCGCAGCAAGCACGGCAACGGACCGCCGGCCAACCCGTGATCACGGTCGACCTTGGTGACGCGGTTGACCGCGCGCACCCGTTATCGGAAGTGACCCGGGGACGGGCCAACGTGGATCTGCTTAACCAAATCGGCTACAACGCCGTTACGATTGGGAATAATGAAGGGCTGGGACTGACCCATGAAGAACTGAACAAGTTGTACCGTGGAGCCAATTTTGACGTGGTGTTGGGTAATTTGACTGATACTCAGACGGGGGCGTTGCCGGATTGGGCGTTACCGGGTAAAGTGATTACAACTAAGGCTGGGACCCGGGTTCTCTTATTGGCATTTACCGCACCGTTTACGTTGACTTATCCACTCAATGGTTGGACGCCCGCCAGCGTAAAAAAACGGCTGCCCGAATTGTTGCAACAATTTGCTGGTCAGTACGACGTGCTGGTGATCTTGTCCCATTTAGGGATCAACGTGGACCGCTGGTTAGCCAAGCATTTTCCGTCGATTGACGTGATTATCGGGAGTCACACCCACCATTTGCTGGTCAACGGGGAGCACGATCACGGGGTCTTGTTGGCCGCCGCCGGCAAATATGGTGAGTATGTTGGTCAAATTAAATTAGCAATTGATCAACACCACCGCGTCATTAAGGCTGAGGCGGGAACGGTTGCCACCGCCACTTTACCGGTAACGGCGACTGATCAGCACGAGATTGATCATTGGCAGCATCGGGGGGAACAACTCTTAGCTGAACGGGTGGTTGCCCGTTCGCCCGAACAGTTGAATCCCCACTGGCACCATGCCAGCAAATTAACGGCCCTGGGACTTGCCGCCATTACCAGTTATGCTGGTACGGACTTAGGCATGCTCAACGGGGGCCTGTTTATGCGGGACTTACCAGCTGGGCCAGTTAATTTGAACGATTTGCATACCATGCTGCCCCACGCCATGCACGTGATTCGAGTCACCTTAACGGGGCAAGACCTCTGGCGGCTAGTTTACGAAATGGAACTCGTGCGGCCGTTTTTGAATAAGTACCAGATTCGCGGGATGGGCTTTCGGGGTCAAGTTTTTGGTTACATTCAATATCAGGGCCTTAAATGGCAACCCGAACGGCACCAGTTACTAGTTAATGGTGAGTTGGTGGACTTTAAACGAACGTATCAGATTGCGTTATTAGATCACCATTTGTTCATTCCGTTTTTTCCGACGTTAAACATTAGCGGTCAAACTGAAATTTTGTTTAAACAATTTTTACGGACGGTCGTCGGCGACTACTTAGCTGCTGAATGGCCAATATCATAAGAAAGGTGGTGTCCGTGTGAATCGCGATCACATTGATGAACTTGCCGAACAACAAGCTGAACGGCGACGGAATCTCTACCACGGTTTACGGACCGACAAGACCCACATTGAAGTTAATAAACACCCCTTTGAGCTCGTCTACGACTATCGGCAGGGGTTTGATTTAGATAAATTTGTGGAACGCTTTAGTCCGATTTTAAATAAGTACGATTACATCGTTGGTGACTGGGGCTTCGAACAACTCCGTTTAAAGGGCTTTTTCCGCGATGATATGAAGGACGTGCAACGGGCGCAAACGATTGGGGCGGTCCAGGATTACTTGTATGAGTACTGTAACTTCGGGTGCGCCTACTTCATTCTAAAAAATGAACGGGTGATCAAGCCGAAACGAACCAGTCACCCACGCAAGGATGAACGGCGTCACAAACGTGGTAATAACGCTAACCATAATGGTGGTAACCAGTCGCGCGGTCGTAGTAATCGCAGTAGTAGTCGCAGTAAACAGCGACGCAAGGCGAAGAGCTTTACGACCAAGCAGAAGGCCGCGCCGTTCACTGAAAAGAAACGGACGCCGGCGAAGGTTACGGCCGGCAGTGGCAAACAGGCCCGGACAACGAAGCAGTCCAGTGGTAAACGGCATTTTACAATTCGACAGAAGTAGAGAGAGGTATTTTGATTGGGAAAGTATAAGGGATATTTGATTGATTTAGACGGAACGGTGTACCGGGGGCGTGAACGGATTCCGGCAGCCAAGCGCTTTATTGAACGCTTGCAAGCCAGTCAGACGGACTTTTTGTTGGTTACTAATAACACGACGAAGTCCCCCGAAGACGTGGCGGATAATTTAGCTCATAACCACGATATCCACGTTAGCCCGGCTAACGTGTATACCGCGGCTTTGGCGACCGCCGATTATGTAGATGATTTGGCCGGTGATGGCGAGAAAACGATGTACGTCATTGGTGAGCTGGGTTTGAAGGGCGCGATGCTTGAAAAGGGCTTTACGTTTAATGAAAAGGACCCGCGTTTTGTGATTGTTGGTTTGGACTACGATGCCACCTACCATAAGTTTGAAATGGCAACGCTGGCAATTAAGCGCGGCGCCAAGTTCATTGGAACTAACGCGGATACGAACTTACCCAATGAACGGGGACTCGTTCCGGGGGCCGGTTCCGTTATTGCGATGGTTGAACGGGCGACGCAGCAACGGGCGACTTACGTTGGCAAGCCGGAAACGATTATTATGCAGAAGGCGGTTGACCGCATCGGACTGGACAAGCACGACTGTGTTATGGTCGGTGACAACTACATGACGGATATTTCGGCGGCAATTAATTTTGGCATTGATTCGTTATTAGTTTACACCGGGGTGTCGACCCCCGAACTAGTTGCTAAGCAAACAATTAAACCAACGAACGAGATCAATTCGCTCGATGAATGGGATTTGGACAATGGTGTGGCTAAATAAGCTTAAAAATTGGGGCCAGTGGCTCAGTCTGTACCTTTGGTTGGTCAGTGGAACCATTATTTTAACGATTAATGCGAGTTGGTTGTATTTTGTTAACGCGGTTAGTCAGAAATTGGGACCGAGTGTCAATTTATCACTCGGTCGTTTAATGACCAACTATTACCAACTCTTGGCGTACCTTAACTTTCCGTGGGTGCCTAAACTAGCCATGAACGATTTTACGGATTCAATCGGGGCGCTCCGGCACTTTGCCGACGTTAAGAACCTGTTCATGCTGGATTACGGTGTCTTTATCGTCACCAGTGTGATCGTTTATTATTTCTACCGGCGGTTAAAGCGCCAGCAACAACTGTGGCGTTTCGTTTTACCGATGCAAGCAGCACTCTGGGTGCCCCCGTTAGTTGCTGTAATCATGGCGGTTAACTTTGACCAGTTTTTCGTTTTTTTCCACGAAGTATTATTTCGCAATTCTGACTGGCTCTTTGACCCACTCTATGATCGAATTATCTTGGTTCTACCGGATACGTTCTTTTTACAGTGCTTTGTGTTGGCGTTTGTCATCATTGAGTGGTCGTTTGCTTACTTCTTATCAGTAGGCAAGTGCGCACTAAGAGACTTAGATTAAAAAAAGTGGCTCACCAAGTTGAAGGTGAGCCACTTTTTGGTTGTTTATTTAGTCTTCATCTCCCGCTGGGGTTTTGCCAAAGCGGGCTTTAAGCGCAGAAAAGACGGCCGGAATTAAGGAAACGAGGATAATTCCGATGACGACCATTGAGAAGTGTTCTTTAACAAACGGAATGTTACCAAAGAAGTAACCACCGCCACAACAGAGGACGACCCAGAGAACACAGCCAATGACGTTGTAACGAATGAACTGCCGGTATTCCATGCGGCTACTTGCTGCCACGAACGGGACGAAGGTCCGGATAATAGGCATGAACCGCGCGATGGTGACGGTGATTCCGCCGTGTTTCTTAAAGAATTTTTCAGATTTTGCGAGCTGTTTTTGATTGATGAGCTTTCCAAACCAGGACGTTTGAGTCAGACGTTCACCCAGCGAATGACCAATTAAGAAGTTTAACGAGTCACCCGCGAGTGCCGCTACGAGAAAGAGGATCACAAATGACCAAATGTGTAAGCCGTACGTCGGGTTCGCTGCTAAAGCACAAGCCGCAAAGAGTAACGAATCACCCGGTAAGAAGGGCAGAATAACGGCCCCAGTTTCAATAAAAATGATGGCAAACAGGATTAGGTAAGTCCAAATACCAAAACTATTAACAATGGTGACTAAGTGCTGATCAATGTGCAACACGAAATCAATTAGAAAACTCATGGTTACCTCCAAGTAATGTAAAATTGTTCTGATATAGAATACCAGATAATGTCAGTGAATACTATGGTTGACACCGAATCGCAACTAAAACCTTACAAATTACTGGTATTTGAATGCATTCTCTTGTATTATCGAGATATTCTATGAAGAAAACGGGTGATTTTGTGGCTTATCCACAATTAGATTTATCGCAGGTCGAAGGACCAAAGGCAACGATTAAGACCAACTTTGGTGATATTCATGTTCAGTTATTCCCTAAACAGGCGCCAAAAAGCGTGGAGAACTTCGTTGGTTTAGCAAAGAAGGGCTACTACGACGGGATTATTTTTCACCGTGTAATTCCTGATTTTATGATCCAAGGTGGCGATCCAACTGGTACCGGGATGGGTGGCGAGAGTCTTTGGGGCAAGCAGTTCGAAGACGAATTTTCACCAGAAGTTTTTAACTTACGGGGAGCGTTATCAATGGCTAATGCCGGTCCCAATACTAACGGTAGTCAGTTCTTCATTGTTCAGAAGCCGCAATTGGATGCTGGGATGGCTGATCAAATGAAGCAAGCCGGTTACCCTGAAGAGATCGTTACCGCTTATGGTAACGGGGGGACGCCGTGGTTAGATTTTCGCCATACCGTTTTCGGTGCGGTCAGTGACGGCATGGATATCGTTGATAAGATTGCAACAACTAAGACCGGAATGCAGGACAAACCAGTTAAGGACGTTGTTATCGAAACCATTACGATTGAAGATTAATTAAGTTCAGTTCAGGAACCCGGGAAGTTGGGGTTCCTTTTCTTTTACTTAGAATTTTGAAATTTGTTGGTCTCAGGTTATAATTACAAATGATTATTGAAGAACGTCAAACAATCAATGGAAAGGAGTCGCTTAAATGAGTAACTATCGAATTGGCATGCAAGTTCACGGGCGGGTAACCGGTATTCAACCGTACGGTGCGTTTGTAACGCTGGATGCGGAACATCAAGGCTTGATTCACATTTCAGAATGCCACGAGGGGTACGTGAAAAGTGTTGCTGATTACCTAAAAGTGGGACAGACGGTTGACGTGGTCATTTTAGACATTGATGAATACACGGGCAAAATTAGTTTATCCCTGCGGTGTGTTGAAAATCGGCCGCGGCATACAACCAACGACTTAGAAATTTACAAAACGTTTCGCCATAAACATTTCTGGACAAACCGGCACGTGCACGCCGGCTTCGAACCAATTGCTAATCACCTTGACGGGTGGATCAATGATTCTTTACACCGATTAGACGCGAAGGAGCCAACACAGTGAAAAAACAAGTTGCCGGTACCATTATTAAGAATGATTCACGCGGGACAAGTTTTTTAGTTAGTCGTGATCAACGGGGGGGCTATTATTTTTACCATCTCGCTGTTCGTGAAAACCAATCACCGCTTGCATCGGTTTTGTGGGAACTGCGTCACAACGTTGGCATTGACGTTGACCAGTTACGGTTATACGATTCAATTATTGCCGAGATTAGTGGTGAGAAGGTTGCGGTATTTGTATTTGACCACTTGGCAATTGACGAACGGGTGGAGCAGTTGTTTGAAAAACGCGGGTTGGCATTTGTACCTGCGAGCCAGTTGCACCATCTTTTTGAGAGTGTCAACGTGGGTCAAACTTCACCGATGGAAGATTTTTCAAAATAATTGAAATAAATACTTGACCTGCATACTAATACTTGATAAGATGTATCTTGTCGCTGCGGAAGAGCTATTAAACAGCTTGCCGGCAACGATTAGTATCATCTTCAATTGATTGAACGGTTATGTATAATTATTCAATTAATTCAAAAAGCTATTGACATGGTTTGAACGTCATGCTAAGATATATCTTGTTGTTGCGAACCGGTTAATGGATTTTGTGATGACGAGTTGATTAGATGAGTTATTGACGTTTCACGTTATGCATAGTTATTCAGCTTATTAAAAAAAGTTGTTGACAGCTTGAAATTGAGATGATATTATAAAACAGTTGTGTTGAGCTAATCAACTTAACAAATTAGACCTTTGAAAACTGAACAAAGTTTCGACGAATCAAATGTGTAGGGTCTCTTGAACTTGATTCAAGAGCAAAACATTTGCGAAGTCAATTCGCTAGCAAATAAATTTTAGTACAACATTAAA
>NZ_QWZQ01000004.1 GCF_003885105.1 Lactiplantibacillus garii | reverse complement strand
CAGTAAATCATTGCTTAGCCGAGCTTTTTGAATCATTATCATTATTAATATTTTTTATTTTCTAAGACTAAATATCCCCCTTTTTTTGAAATTATTATTAATTTTATTAATACAAAGTCATATTTTCTTCATAATTGGATAAGTTGTCCAACCCACTTCTTATCAGGCTAGTACATGAACTTTCACAAAAAAACAAGGCAACCCACCAGACTCGGGACTGCCTTGTTTTTTTGTGAAAGTTTGGTTGAAATTAGCCAATTAGCCGTGCTGATACTGTAACCGGTAAAAGTCACGGTACCGCGCGTGGGTCGCAATTAACGTGGCGTGGTCACCATCCCCAGTAATTTGTCCGTCTTCCATGAATAAAATTCGCGGATAGGCTTCAATCTGATTGAGCCGGTGGACGATGGTAATTGTCGTCAGGTCAGCTGGCAGGGTCGCCAGCAACTGGGTGACCCGTTCCTGGTTCTGGTTATCCAGGCTCGCGGTTGCTTCGTCCAGAATCAGCAACGACGGTTCCCGGACCAGCGCCCGAACAATTGCTAACCGTTGACGTTGCCCGCCAGAGACGTTTAAACCCCGTTCTCCGACGTCTGTGTCTAGTCCGGCTGATAATTCAGTTAACCAGTCGGCGAGGCCCACTTGCCCTAATAAGGCCGTTAAACGCTCATCTGAAACCGGCTTAGTTGCACCCAGGAGCAAATTATCCCGCATGGTACCGGGCATTAAATCAACTTCCTGACTGACGTAGCCAATTTGGTTACGAATCGACGGTACCGTGTAACTAGCCATCGACTGGCCGTTGACGTCTAGGGTCCCGCTAGTCGGTTCGTAGTATGACTCTAGTAAGGAAACTAGGGTGGTCTTACCACTCCCACTCTCCCCAATGAGGGCGATCCGTTCACCACGGTTGATTTGGAGGTCAATATCTTTTAGTACCGGCTTATCCACTTCGTAGCCAAAATCAACGTGATCAAAGTCAATTGTGTCAATCGTCTCTAATGGTTGCCCGTTTAAGCGCTTATCTTCGGTCGGGCTGTCCAAAATATCATCAATCCGTTCAGTCGCCCCAACCGTTTGTTGCACGGCGGTGACTAACCCGGTCACACTACTCAACGGTGAGATCATCTGCACGGCGTACATTAAGAACGCCACTAAACTCCCAATCGTTAGGGCTTTGGTTTGTACTAGCACCCCACCATAGACAATGATGATAAAAATTGCGCCGAGTAACATGATATTTAAAATTGGGTTCAGAAATGAGATCAACTTAATTTGGCGAACACTAAACCCCTTGATGCGGTTGACCTGAGCCGTCCCCTGTTGTTTGAGGGACTTTTCGGCAACCATCGCCTTAACCAGCCGGTTTTGTGAAATCATTTGTACGGCTGCGCTGTTCAAATTAGCCGTTTCCTTTTGGATGGCCTTGGAAATGCGTGCTAAAACTTGTCCCATCGGCACAATGATCACCGCCATTAGCGGTACCACGATCAAAATAATAATCGTTAGCCTAAAGTTCAACATCAACATCAACACCAGCGATCCCACGATGGAGATGACCCCATTGATGGCGTTTGAAAACTGACTGGAAATCAATTCAAAAATAGTCGACGTATCGTTAACGACCCGACTAGAGAGTTCCCCGGTTCGGTTGTGATCAAAGTACGGAATCGGTAAGTCCACAATGTGTTCCCACAGGGTACTTCTTAATTTTGAAACGGCGTCGACCCCGGTATAGCTCAGTAAAAAACTGGAAGCCACGCTAGAAAACAGTTGCACCACGATCACGCCGGATAGTCGGAGTAAGAGTTGCCCCGACGTACCGTGATTAAACGCGTCGATAAATTCCTTTAACATCAACGTGATACCCAAACTACAAATCGTTGCCACGAAGGATAGTAAGATTCCGAGAATAAATAACCCCTTTTTAGGACTGGCATTAGTTGTAATTAATCGCAGTAAGTCCTTGGTCCCGTATTTACGTTTTGGTCGTTGTTTAACCGATGTCGCTGCGTTTGTCGCCATATGCTGCTACTCCCCTCATCGCGTGAATATCGGGCTGAACCACGCGGTCGTTCCACTTCTGCCAAACCATGGCTTCGGAATAGCGACTACTGCGGCCGTACGCCTTTTCGCTCATTCGTTCTAATTGTGCCGGTTGCCGTAAGAGACTGAGGATCACTTTTCCCAACTCAACGAGATTATTCGCCGGAATCAACCGGCCATTTTGACCGTCTTCGATCATGTCTCCCGGTCCGTACTTAATATCGTAAGCCACGACCGGTACCCCGTGACTGAGGCCCTCTAAAATACCCAAGTTAAAACCCTCGTACTGGCTCGTGAGGACCATCAGCTGGGCCTGATCATAGACCGGTGCCAAGTCGTGAACAAACCCCTTAAAGTTAATAAAAGACTGCCACTGTTGCGAGGTCACCAAACTACGCAGGCGTTTTTCTTCTTTAAAACCGGTCCACGAATCACCGTAGCCGTAAATATCTAAAGTGACTTGGGGCAGCTTTTCGTGCACGTAGGCAATGGCCTTGATCAGCTGGTCCAGTTGCTTTTCGACGGATAACCGGGCCACCGCAACAATTTTGCCGGGGGTCCGTTGACTAAACTTAACCGGTGCAGCCGCTAAACGAGCATCACTAACGCTTCCAACTGGAATGGCAATCGTCGGGATCACGTTGTGAATATGATTCGTCATATCGTCACATTCCGCCTGCGTTGACATGATAAATCCGTCCATTTGATCCGCGTGATCCAGTCCGATTTGAGTAAACGGTACGATCGGCGAGTTAACCACGTCGAGCGGGTCCAGGGTAAAGTTACTGTGTAAGAACTCGTATTTGCGCGCCGTGGTGTTCATTTCAACTAACGGGTGCATCCCGGCATCACTACGGTCAACGATCATCGTGCCGTGACCACCAAACTCGGTATTAATACAATCTAGGAAAAACGCCGTTAGTTGGTCCCAGTCTTCAAATTCGTAAGTTGCCCCGTGGTAACCCAGTAACCGTTGGTGTGTGGCCACCGGCTGGCCCTTGGCATTAGGGCGAAAGAAAGTCTCCAGAACTGGCTGGTGCTGCGGCGTTAAGTGCTGCTCTAACACAATGTTTTGGTGTTCGTCAAAGTATTGTGCCACCGACAAAAAGCCCCGGGTATCGTAATAATCCCGGCGACTGACCGCCCCCTGCGGATTTAAAATATCCACGTAATCCACGTTACCTTCAGGATTCAAGTGAATTGATTTTTGCCGCTGTTCCCGTTGAATAACGTCAAATTGCTTTGGATTGATTTTTTCTAAGGTCTCACCATCGACCCGCGGGTAGCGCCCCGCCGTCATTGGTTGCCCTTCGTAGTCGGTCGTTCCTTGAAAATAATCGTACATGTTAACCACAAATTCATTGTCGAGCCCCACTTGGTGCATGTTTTGGTGCAGATCCCGTACGTAGTTGCGCGTCACGATCATCGCCGGAACCCGGTGTTTCGTGAATAGTTGCTGTCGTTTGATCATCGCAAGTTCGATGGCCGACGGTGTGGAATCAATTTTATTCGTAATGAAAAAGTACATAGCCTACGCCCTCATTTTTTATCATTCGTGTGACAGACTTTCGACCGGATCCAGCCGGGCAGCCATGTGTGCTGGTGCTAAGGCTGCGAGTAAGCTGATAACAACGCTGACGGTAAATCCGCCAACCATTGCAACTCCCGAAATCCGCACGATTGGATATTTAATTAAACTGTAAATGGCGGCGTTCCCCAGTGCCTGCCAAAGCTGACCAAAAATAATCCCCATAATTGCGGCTAACACCCCAATCGTTAGGGCTTCCGCGAAGAACAAGTGACTAATATCCCGCTTGCGGGCCCCTAACGCACGTAGAACCCCAATTTCACGGGTCCGTTCAGATACGCTCACGTAGAGGACCACGATGATCATAATCGCTGAAACCAGCAGTGCGATTCCGGCAACCCCGGTCAAAACGTTCGTGGCTAACCGAATGTAGGTGTTCAACGAATCAATTAAGTCACCAATCCCGGTATAGTTATACTGTTGCTTCTTGTTAGTTCCCTTGATTGCCTTGATCTGGTGTTCCACCGACTTAACGTGACTCAACTTATCAATTTGGACAATGGCAAAGTTCGGCCGGTAAGCGACGTTCTTAGTTGCTACCAGGGCTTTGGCGGTTTGCGGCGTCACGACTACGTTCGTATCGTCACTATTCGTAATCCCGCTGACCTTCAACGTCTTTTTGACGGTAACGGCCTGATTCTTTTTATCCACCATTGCCATCTTGACCGTTACTTTTTTATTTAGGGCCCGTTTATACTGCTTCGTGCCGACCAACTTTTTGGCCAGTTTCCGGCCGATCAACACCTCGTTGGTACCTGGGCGCGACCCGGTCTTAATGTTTTTCGCCAAGATGGTTTGGTTATCCGTTTGCAACGTCGCGCTGGTTGTTTTTTTCTTATACGTCGCCTGCGCACCAGCGTAGTAGCCCAGCTTAGCCGACTGAACGTGTTTAATGTTCGCAATTTTTTTGATGTTAGTGCTCGTAATCTGTGCGTTCTTAGCCGCCGTGGTCGTTTCGCGATTTACCGCGGCTTTATAGGCCTTCGCCGTCTTAGCCTTATCGCGCGCTTTAGTGCTGACCTTGCCCGTCTTCTTGGTAATCTGAACAGCGGTCGGGTTGACCTGGGACGTAATTTGGTGATTCATGTAATTTTGAATCCCAGAACCCAGCCCCAGCATGACCACGATGCTGCTGATCCCAATCGACGAGCCAAAAATGATTAATAGGTAGCGTAACCACATTCGGCGCATGTGTTGCATCGACATCCGAAACATTTGCCGAAAACCCAAAACCCGGTAGCGGGTTGGTTCCTTATCCACTTCATCAAACGGTGCCCCAATCACCAACTCATCGTGAATTTGACCGTCATCTAAGTGCACGATCCGGGTCCCGTAATCGGCCACCTCCTGTGAGTGGGTCACGGTAATGACCAGCTTACCTTCCGCGGCGATCGAATACAGGATGTCCATGACTTCCTGGGTGTTTTCGCTGTCCAACGCCCCGGTGGGTTCGTCGGCAATGATAATGTCGGGATCACTAGCCAGCGCCCGCGCAATGGCGACCCGCTGCTTCTGCCCACCGGATAACTCGTTAGGAAATTGGCGTGCCTGTTTGTCCAAGCCCACCCGTTTAAGGAGGCCCGCCGCCTGTTTGACCTGTTCAGTGTGGGAGGTCTTAGTCATCTTAAGTGACAACAGGACGTTATCCAGAACATTTAAATAACTTACTAAGTTAAAGTTCTGAAAAATGAACCCCACCGTTTCACGCCGGTACCGGTCCATTTGCCGTTCGTTCATGGAACGGAGCGACTGACCTTCCAATAAAACGTCACCATCATAGTGGTGATCCAAGCCCCCGATAATATTCATCAACGTCGACTTTCCACCACCGGATTCCCCGAGAATCGAAATGAATTCCCCGCGGTCAAAGTTTAAGTTGATACCCTTCAAAATCACGTTTTCTTCGTGTTTCAGGGTGTAGGCTTTACGAATATCGTGTAATTCTAAAAAGCTCATTACTATGTACCTCCCAATTCTTTTTTGGAGAATACCCCAGAATACAGTTCCTCAGTAATAACTTTGCGATTTTTAGTGAATGATGTAAAGTGTTATCGAATACCGGGGGTAACTATTCAACGTTTGAAGCATGGACTATCAAATCCCCGTGATTACTGATGATTGTTACTAGCAATTAAACGGAACCGGTTTGCTTTTTTACTTTGAAAATGCTTTCGTGAGCAAACTAGTTCCCCCCACCGTTCCTAATCATTTCCTTAATTTAGATACTAAAAAAGTCCCCGCTACGGCCCGTAAAAAACGGGGGTAACGAGGATTTTTTGAACGACCTTAGTGTTACTTAAAGAAACTCTTTTTGGCTATGATGCGATAAAGTGCGTCGCCAAGTCCGGTGAAAAATACTACGCCTAGCCCAACGTATTGTAACCACGGCAAGCTGTGATTAATACTAGCAACTTGACTCCCAATTCCAAATAGGATCAGGCCCAAAACAATCAGAACACTTTCTACCAAGTTTAACGTTCGCATGGCAAACTCCTTATGTTTACTTAATTGTTTCTATTATACCCCGCCCACCAAAAAAACGCCGCTCGGAGCGCTAATTAGCGGACTGAGCGACGTTTATTCAAGTTTAACGCGGGTCTAGTCGTCTAAACGGGCAGTTAATTTCTTAGTTAATTCTTCGTAACCAGGCTTGCCTAAGAGCGCAAACATGTTGTTCTTGTAAGCTTCAACACCTGGTTGGTTGAATGGGTTGATCCCGTTCAGGTAACCAGAAATGGCAACGGCTGCTTCGAAGAAGTAGATCATGTAGCCAAGCGTGTAAGCATCTTGTGAAGGGATGTTAACGACCATGTTAGGAACACCGCCATCAACGTGGGCCATAATAACCCCTTCAAAGGCCTTGGTGTTAACTTGGGCCATCGTCTTACCTTCAAGGTACTTCAAACCATCAAGGTTTTCCGTTTCCTTAGGAATGTCAACGTCACTAGTGGCGTTTTCAACCTTAACAACGGTTTCCATCAAGTTACGACGACCTTCTTGGATGTATTGACCCAAAGAGTGCAGGTCAGTCGTAAAGTTAGCTGATGATGGGTAAATCCCCTTTTGGTCTTTCCCTTCGGATTCGCCCATTAATTGCTTCCACCATTCTGAGAACATTGCCATGTTTGGTTCGTAGTTTTCAAGAATTTCAGTGGTATAACCCTTCCGGTACAAGATGTTCCGGAAAGCAGCGTATTGGTAAGCTTCGTTCTTAGTCAAATCAGCATCGGAGTATTGCGCACGACCGTCCGCAGCACCCTTCATTAATGAATCGATGTCGCCACCAGAAACGGCAATTGGTAATAAACCAACTGGCGTTAAGACGGTGAAACGACCACCAACGTCATCAGGAATAACGAATGATTCGTAACCTTCAGCATCGGCTTCTTGCTTTAACGCACCGCGCTTGCGGTCAGTCGTAGCGTAGATCCGGCTCTTGGCGCCTTCTTCACCATACTTGGCAATTAAGCGTTCCTTGAATACCCGGAATGCGATTGAAGGTTCGGTCGTAGTACCAGACTTCGAAATGATGTTAACGGAGAAGTCCCGGTCGCCGATCAAGTGAATCAAATCGTTGACGTATGAGGATGAAATTGAGTTCCCAGCAAAGACAACTTGTGGGAATTTACGGTCTTCACGTGAAAGTGATGACCAGAAAGTTTCGTGTAAAAATTCAACGGCAGCGCGAGCACCTAAATATGAACCACCAATCCCGATAACAACCAGAACGTCAGAATCGTTTTGAATCTTCTTAGCAGCGGCTTTAATCCGTGCAAATTCGTCCTTGTCGTAGTCTACTGGTAAATCCAACCAGCCGCGGAAATCGTTACCGGCGCCGGTTCCTTCACGCAGCTCTTTGTCAGCAGCTGTAACCATAGCTTGCATTTCGCCAAGTTCGTTGTCGTGAACAAACTTAGTTAAATTAGAGCTGTCAAATGAAATGTGTGCCATTTACTATTACCTCTTTCTATACGTATTTACAACTGACATTATACAATAGTAGCGAACGGAATGAACAGCACTTACCCCATTTTTTCGTAAATTTTCGTGATTTATGTAAAAAATAAGTGTTTTTATAGTCAAAAAAAGACGCGAATAATCATTCATATCCGCGTCAAATCAACTTTTTAGGTTTATCATATTTTTTTATAAATGTAAAAGTAAAAGTTTTACTATGCTTTCATAAGCGATAACGCAATCCCACCGACAATCACGAGAATCGAACCAATGACCACGTAAACCATCTCACGCTTCGTCTTGTGTTCGCCCAGTAAGAAGATACTCCCAAAGGTGGAAATAACGATTCCCATTTGTGACAATGAGTACGCAACGGCTTGACCAATTTGGGCCATCGCCATGAACATGAATAAGTTACCGACTCCCCAGACCAAGCCGGTCACGATGTTACGGTAAGTGGCCTTTTCAACCCACGGCTTATCCTTAAACGACCAGATCAGCGCACCGAGCAACATCCCAACGGCCTGTGGCATGACCACGGCCTGAGCGTTCACGTTACCATAATGTACGACGATCGTATAGCCGGCATAGCCCACCGTTGATAAAATCAAGGCCCGAATCCCAACGCCCCAGTTCTCTGAAGAACTGCGGTTCGGGTCGGTCCGGTCCGTTAAGGAAGTTAACACCGCACCTACGATCAGGACAATTACTGAGATTGAACCAATCCAGTACATGTTTCCGTGCCATTCTTGGAATAACAGCACTCCGGCCAACGCGTTCGCCACGAGTTGCATCCCGGTTGAGATCGGCGTCGTCCGTGAAATCCCAACGGCCTTCATCGACGTAAACTGTTGACCCTGACCAATACTCCAGAATAAACCGGAAATGATTCCAATCAACCAAATTTTGCTAGTTAACGTTGGTTGTTCAACCAACCACAGGGCCAAGCCAAATACTAAGGCCCCCATTGTCATCCCAAGGGTCTGTTGCCGAGCGGTACCGCCCATTCGACCACTAATTAAGCCGATACTCCCCCACGCGATTGCAGGAATCAGTGCAATTAGAATTCCCATTACTATTAATCCTCATTTCTTATGTTTTCTCTCATGCCTAACGACAAAAAATAATTTTAACAGTAAAGTAACCGTTTTACCAGTCATAATCAGCGACCAGCACGTAAATATAAATATTTTTATGTTTTCATGAATTCGTTTTCTTATCGATAGGGACCGTTTTCAATTAATGAAAACGGTCCCTAAATCTAACGTTAAAATTTTTTTATTTTGCTGGTTTATTTTGCCTAAATTGGCTTACTTATCCAGCGTTAAAACCAACACCTTCAAGTAATTACTTGCCAAGTACGCCTTGCGAGTCACGAAGTCACTTGGTAAGCGGAAGGTTTCCGTCACCGTATAGTGGCGGTCACTCCCAATAAAGGCGGCACTAACAGCTTCTTTAAACTTCTTCATTGAGAAGTTGTTGGCGGTGGTCGCTACGATCAACTGACCATCACGCCGAACGGCCGGTAAGGTGTTTTCCAGTAAAGCCGTTAAATCGGTGGCCACTTGGAACTTCTGTTTTTTGACCCGGGCAAAGGTTGGTGCCGTTACGACGACCACGTCATAACTCAAGTGGTGCTTAGCCGCGTAGTCCAGGTAGCTGTTAACCTCAATCGCCCGAATTTCGTGCTTTGCTGGATCAATGTTGTTTACGGCTAGTTGGTCAGCTGTAGCCGCTGCGCCCTTTTTATTGGTTTCAATCGAAATCGTCTTAGCAGCACCGGCAACCGCCGCCGCCGCGGTAATCCCGTTTTCCTGGCTAAACAAGTTCAAAACGGTCTTGCCTTGAAGTTCAGCACCGGCTAACCACTGGCGAATTGGTCGCATATCCAGTAATAAACCGGTCGTCAAATCATCTTGCAAGTGCAGGGGGTAGGTCACGTCCCCCTCCGTCACTAACAACGGTTCCGGCGCCGCGTCACCGGTCACCAGTTGACTCTTTAAATTCGCTTCGTCCACGTTAAACCGCAGTTTGGCATAAATTCCCTTGAACTGGTGGTCAGTGGCCGTTTCAAATGCAGCGTATAGCATTTCTCGCTGTTGGTAAACGCCCTGCGCGTACCACGTGAAAACGTAATAGTCTTGATATCGGTCGATCGTCACGCCACCTAAGCCGTCACCATCGGCGTTAAAGACCCGTTGGGGAACGCTGGGATCCATGCTGGTCGCCCGGCGCACGAGTGCTTGTTTGAACAGTTTCCGAAAATAATCGGTCGTCGGGGTCTCACTTTCATCTAAGCTAAGTACCCACCCCAATTGGCGCCGGTGTTTGGCAATCAAGGCGTAGCCCATAAATTGTGAACTAGCCATTAACGCGACAAACGAACCGTCCGTTAACTTCATACTTGGATCCTTTAAATCATCCGCAACCAGTAAGGGGTAACCATCCTTTACCTTACGTTGGGAATTTCCAGTAATTTGTACTCTTTGCATCGTAGTCTCCTATTCGTTCCAAAATCTTATCTAAAAAGCGGTAAATCGCTATTCACAGCCAAGTTAAGGGTACCATATTTACCGGGGGAACGCTACGCAAACCCCGGCCAGTACGGGGCGCGCACCCAAAAAGCGGGCCTGACCATCCGGCCAAACCCGCTTCAACACTAGGGAAGCTCCCCTGCGTGTGAAAATTCACAAGTGTAACTTTCAACATTTCAAAATATCGTTATTTTAAAATTGGTCTAGTCCTCGACGATAGGTTGATCAAAACCATCATCCGGGAAGGTAATCGTAAAGCAGGTCCCTTCATTGGCAACACTATCGACCTGAATGGTCCCACCGTGTTGTTGAACTAACTGGTGTGAGATGGCTAAGCCAAGACCGGATTCGCCGTACTTCGTGTTCTTCCGGGACGGATCAGCCTTGTAATAACGCTCCCAGATATTTTTAACCTGGTCCGGGGTCATTCCAATCCCGTGGTCCTGCACGGCAATGACCGCCGCGTGTTCCGTTCGTTTAGCCGTCACTTCAATCACGTTTTTTTGTGAAAACTGAATGGCGTTCTGCATGATGTTAAACAACACTTGCACGAACCGGTCGTAATCGGCCCAGACCGGCAACTCAGTCGGCGATACTAGTTTAAATTGATCCTCAGCCGCCGCCGCTTTTTTAGTCAGCTGTTCAATTAAGTTGCGCAGTACCTCGGCCCCGTCAAAATTGGTCTTATTCAACGCAATTTGGCCGGTACGGATCTTTTCGTAATCCAAGTTTTCGTTGACCAACCGAATTAAACGCTTGGTCTCATTTTGCATCAATTCAATCGAGTGGGCCTTATCCTCTTCAGGAATGGCATCGTAAGCCAGTCCCTCCAAAATACCGTTAATGGTCGTTAACGGCGTCCGCATTTCGTGGGCGGCGTCGGTCATAAACTCACGGCGCCGTTTTTCTTGTCGTTTAATCTCTTCATTAGAAGCCCGTAACGAACTCACCATGCCGTTGAAATCATCGGCCAGGTCGTCAATTTCGTCCTTATGGTTACTCTCAACTTGAATGTCAAAATCACCACTTGCAACGGAATGGGTCGCATAACGTAACCGGTTGATCCGGCGAACAGAGTAGCGGGCCAGAATGTAACTCAGTAACAGGGCCGCCACGCCTGAAACTAACAACGCGATGAACAGGTTATTTTCAATCTGCTGTTCGTTTGCTTGCAACGTTTGCTCAAACGAACCAATTGAAATCGCCCCGACAAACTTTTTAACGCCCCCGTTCTTATAAAACAACGGAACTAACACGTCAATGGTTCTGAGTGACGGGGTGTTAACCGGCCGGTCGTGCCGTCTTGAACGGAACGTGACGTGCGGGGACTGGGTAATGGTTTTATTCTGCTTTAATTTTTTCCAATCACTACTGGAAATGTGGGGATCGTAAATTGATCCACCGGGAGTGCTTTCACTGCTAACGCCCAGATTATTCGGATAAACGACCCGCTTTTTTGCGTCGTAAACGGAAAAATGAATGTGCTGATCCCGCAGGATAACGGTCCCGTCGTTCAAAAACTGCTGGTTAAAGCCAACCACTTGGTGGGTCTTAGTATTATAGCGAATGGCTTCTTTTTCAATACTGGCGGCGTACTGTTGTAATTGTTGCCACGAATTTTGATAAATCATCGTTTTGGTCGTCCTGATAAACGCAAACCCTAACACCACCACGACCGTAATGATCACGGCAAAAAAAGACAACATTTGTTGGTAGATCAGTTTCATTCAGCCTTCACTCCACTATCATCAAACTTGTAACCGACCCCCCAAACGGTTTGAATAATTTGGGGACCGGCCTTTTCGATTTTTTGCCGTAACTTCTTAATGTGGGCGTCAACTGTCCGCTCATCACCGTAATATTCATAATCCCAAACTAGTTGCAATAACTGTTCCCGGGAGAACACCTGGCGCGGCTTTTGCGCCAGCGTTTTTAGCAAGTCAAATTCCTTAGGCGTTAGGTCTTGAATCTGCGTTCCGCCTAAGTAAGCTTCCCGGGTCTTTGTGTTCAACTTGAAGTGATCCGTTTGAACGTCAAAATCACTAACCGCGTCAGCGGGCCGTTCAGTCGGAGCACCCTTTCCTAAATCAGCTCGGCGGTGTAAGGCCTTGATTCGCGCAATCAGCGTAATGGGTGAAAACGGCTTGGTCACATAATCATCCGCACCCATTTCAAGCCCCAAAACCTGGTCACTTTCAGAATCCCGGGCGGTCAACATAATAATTGGTACGGTTGGTGAAGCCTTGCGAATTTCTGCACTAACTTGCATGCCGTCCTTACCAGGTAAGTTTAAATCGAGCGTGACCATGTCCCAACCGTTAACGTCTTCGTTAAACATATCAACCGCTTCGTTGCCGTCGTATGCGAAGTGGGCGTCCCACTTCTCTTTCTTAAAAAACATTGCCATCATTTCTGAGACGGACTTATTATCTTCAATCATTAATAATTTCATTAACAGATTCCTCCAAGTTAATTGCTTATGATCTCATTTGATAAGCACACGGAGCGCTAGACTTCACGTGACGTTCCAAACCTACCTATATCATACCCCACTTCGGGCTAGTGTTCAGGAGAAGTATAACAACAAATTACTAACAAACCGTGCTAGATTTGTGAAAGAAATGTGTACTAGTCCGCAAACCCTCTGCTTCTAAAAATCAATCCATTAATATAGTAGAAAAAAATTTGTTAAAATGCACGTGTTTCGATCAGTATTCGGCAAAAAAACGTGCCAAAAGTTACTGGGTTTGTGAGCATTAACGTGAACTCGGCGATGGTTCCTAGGTTTGGAATTATCGCCGAGTTCACGTGATGCTATCTTAATATTAGTTTTTAAACGAATGGATCGGAGCGGGAATGTGACCACCCCGATGAATGAAGGCTTGGGGTTGGGCAGCGTTGACTCGCATGACCGGTGCCCGGCCAAACAATCCGCCAAATTCAACCTCGTCGCCAACGTCTTGCCCAGTGGCCGGAATCACCCGGACCGCCGTCGTCTTGTTATTGATCATCCCAATGGCGGCTTCGTCAGCAATCATTCCACTGATGCTTTCGGCACTGGTCTTACCGGGAACCGCGATCATGTCCAGCCCAACTGAACAAACGGCCGTCATGGCTTCGAGTTTTTCGACATTCAACCGACCGGCACTGACCGCGCGAATCATTTCGGCATCTTCCGAAACCGGAATAAAGGCTCCCGAGAGCCCCCCAACGTGCTCGCAGGCCATCACGCCACCCTTTTTCACGGCGTCGTTAAGTAGGGCTAACGCGGCAGTCGTTCCCGGGGCCCCGACACTTTCCAATCCAATTTCTTCTAAGATTTCTGCAACCGAATCCCCCTCGTTCGGGGTCGGTGCCAGCGAAAGGTCAACAATTCCAAACGGGACCTTTAACCGTTGCGCCGCAATTGTTCCCACGAACTGCCCCATTCGCGTCACTTTAAAGGCAGTTTTTTTTATTTGTTCGGATACGACGTCGATGGAACGACCACGGACTTCTTCCAGTGCCCGCTTAACGACTCCAGGACCACTAATCCCAACGTTGATCACCCGGTCCGCTTCACCGACTCCGTGGAAAGCCCCCGCCATAAACGGATTATCGTCCACCGCGTTAGCAAACACCACCAAGCTCATACAGTTAACCGGATCATCGGCAGCAATTTGTTTAATAATGCGGCCCATTTCACCCACTGCATCCAGGTTAATGCCAGCCCGCGTCGAGCCCACGTTGACCGAACTGCAAACCCGGCTAGTTTCGGCCAAGGCCTGCGGGATCGACGCAATCAACTTCCGGTCCCCGGTTTGATATCCCTTTTGAACCAGGGCAGAAAAGCCCCCAATTAAGTCGACACCCAGTTCACGAGCCGCCTTTTCCATCGTCAACGCGTAGGCCACGTAGTTCGTGTCACCACTGGCCGCCGCAATCAGCGCAATTGGGGTCACCGCGATTCGTTTATTAATGATGGGAATCCCGTATTCCGCTTGAATTTGGTCCGCTACCTTCACCAGGTCGCGCGCACTGTGCGTAATCTTATCGTAAATTTTTTGGCGCGCCCGTTCGCCGTCACTATCGATACAGTCAAAGAGGGAGATTCCCATTGTAATGGTCCGAATATCCAAATTTTCTTCGGCAATCATTTGAATTGTTTCTAAAATCGGTCGACTTTCCATGTTGGCCCTCCCTATAATTTCTGAATGGCGTCAAAAACCGCCTGTCGTTGAATACGGATGGTCAACCCGGAGGCCGTTTCTAACCGTTCCATGGCAGTTTTTGCATCCGCGAAGCTTAATTGCTGGTCATCCCATTCCCCCGATAACATCATTGTGAAGTTATGGTCCATCAACGTTTGCGACATATCCACAATGTTAACGTTTAACTTTGCAAGTTCATTGGCTACCCGGGCCACGATTCCCACTTGATCCTGACCAACGACCGTAATAATTGCTTTCATTCTAAAAACCTCCATTTGATTGTTGTTGTCAATATGATAGCATTCCGCCGTTGAAAACGCATCCGCCATTTTATCCTAGTTAATGATGAGAATAATAAGAGATTAATCAGAAACGACCGCCCTACTGATAATTTTTGTTATAATGAAAAACGCTTGCTATTTTCAGAAATAAAAGGAGGGGCAGCGTTGACACAACAACATCATTTACGGGGAGTTATCCTCGCGAGCATCGCCTGTATTCTATGGGGCATTTCGGGAGTCGCCGCGAGTACCCTTTTCATCAGTAACCCGCACTTAAGCGCTATGTGGCTGACCCAAGTACGCATGCTCAGTGCCGGAGTCATCTTAATCATTGCGGGCCAGTTAACCGGCAAACACCCGCTTGCCATTTGGAAACACAAACGTTCGGCGTGGCAGGTAGTCAGCTACGGGCTACTCGGACTGATTCCGGTACAACTGTGCTACTTTGAGGCCGTTCGGGTCGGTAACGCCCCGATTGCCACCATCATTCAGTTTTTAGGACCGTTTATCATTACCTTTTACTTTTTATTTTTCAAACACGTCATTCCTAAACGTATCGAGGTTATCGGGATGGTTATGGCCTTCATCGGCACCCTACTCATCGTGACGCACGGGCACTTAAATAGTTTGGCCGTGTCGCCCGCCATTCTGTTTTGGGGTGGATTATCCGCCATCGGGGTCGCAACTAACACCCTGATTCCCCGTTCGATCCTACCAAAATACGGCGCCTTAGCGGTGACCGGTTGGGGCCTGTTAGTAGCTGGTCTCTTTCTAATGGTTTTACAGCCCATGTGGCGGGTCCACCTCACCCTCAATGCGTTTCAATTACTCTTACTCGTTGTTATCGTTCTGCTAGGCACCGTGGCGCCATTCTTAATGTTTGCGCACAGTCTCAGTTACATTTTACCAACAACTGCCAGCTTACTAGACGCCTTCGAACCGTTGGCCGCCACCGTCTTTTCAGTTCTTTTTTTAAACGTGCAACTCACAAGTTTTGATTTTGTTGGCGGGCTGATGATTATCTTAGCCGTAATGGCGCTCTCGTTAAACATGCACAAAATGTTAATCCTATTTCACCGGCGGCGTACGGATTCTTAAACATATGAGTTGGCACGGCGTTACGGCTATGCTAAACTAGTAGTGTTGAATCTGGGGGTGTTCTGGATTCGACAGGTATAGTTTGAGTTCGGATTGCGTTTCGAGGTTGCGTCTCGTAAAATCGCTCAGTTTATTTATAACTGCAAAAAATAATAACAATTCTTACGCTTTAGCTGCTTAATAGGCGCTTAACGTAGATCCTCCCAGGATCGTCCATGTTCTGGATCTGGGTCTTAAATTTAGTGGACTCACGCTCAATGCTTCCACCTGGAGCAACGAGAAGAGATTAATCAGGTTAGCTTTTACTGGGTGCCCTGTCATACGGCGTTTGTAATGGCGAAATTTAAATAGTATGAATATGAACGTAGATATCCGAAGGGCAATATGCTTGGACGCGAGTTCGACTCTCGCCACCTCCATTATTGAGTTTTAAAGGGATGTAATAAGCTCCAGAACACTTGTTATATCAACGTTTTACCGCAAGTAGTTAACAATTGACTACCACCAAACGGACTCAAATGCCTTGCTGGTAAACGGTTTAGAAAGCTATCTTAAACGGATGGCTTTTTTTATTGCCATGGATTTCGTTATTTTGCCGGGCTTGTCCTTACCCACTAATTGGTCATTGTTACTCAAATTGATACTTGGGATAGTCAAAAGGATAGTCAAACTTTCAGCGGTGGCGTGGAAAGTCAGCGTCCGGGAACTATCTCTAATTTATCATGGGCGAATTGATGTCAGCACTCGTACACATAAACCGGACCTTTAATTAAATTTCCAAACAAGTTGTCTACCCGGACGAATCAACGTTACACGTGCTATAGTTACACCGAATATCAACCAAACGATATTCACTCCGCAGATTTTCGTACGTTCCCAGCAGTTTTTTTCACCAAACCCGTGTACCACGCGACCAAGCCAGTGTGCTTGGTCGTTTTTGACTATTCAAAAGCCCCAACGCAAACTGTAGGTCGGCGTTGGGGCTTTCAATAACTAATCTTCAACTATACGAATAACCGTTGGCGACTAAAGCCAACTTGAACCAAAATCCGGTAAATTAGTGGAACTAGTACAAAGCAGGCCACCGAATTGATCGTGGCGGCTAATAAACTGGTAAAGGCCCCAATCATAGCCACGTTCAACGCGGTGCCCACCATCAACGCTTCAATGACACCGGTAAACCACGATGTTACAATCTTAGTCACCCCGGCTACAAAGGAAACCCAGTACAGCTTCGTCAACTGGTCCTCCGTATGACCAACGGACCGGTAACTCCAACTTACCATGGCCGCTAAAATTACGGCTTCAATCACTGTTAGCCACGATGTAGCAGCGTACCCGTTCAAAATATCGAATAAACCCAGTCCAATTGCTCCGGCGGCGGCTCCGTAACCAAAGCCTAAAAACATCACGGCAATCACCGTTAAAATATTACCAAAGTGAATAAACGGTCGGCCAACGACCGCGGGTAACGGAATTCGAATCACACTAATGCCAATAAAAATAATGGCGGCAAATAAACCCGCAAACACCAATTTTTTTAACTGTTCTGATCTTCCCATGCTGTCAATCAACCTGCTTTCCCTAACGCTTTATCATTATTTTCTAATGTATTTACTATTGTAATCCAATCTTTACGTAAAATGAAGGTTAATTTACTTTTTAGACGTGGTCATTTCAATAATCCGCGTCCTGGTCCGCTGCTCCGCATCAATTCTTTGGGCTACGGCCAAAAGTTCGTACGCGGCCCGGGGCATGTTGTACTGGTGACAAAACAAATAATAGCCCAAGTCGATGATCACTTGCCGAGCAACCGTTGAACTATCCCCCCGCACCTTTAAGCGATGGCCAGCCCGTGCAACCAATCGTTTTAAAACCACGTCTTCTTGAATTTCGTGATTGGCACTTGCTAACATCAACTGGGTCCTTAACTGCGTGTTATATTTTTGCGTTGCCCAAAACTCCGCCTTAACCATCCGACTCAACTCCGTTCATTTACTCGGCTATATCATAGGAGTTTCGCGGAGCATTGGCAACGGAACACACCCCCACTACCAGGGCCACCAGTGAAAATTAGTTTTTTTACAAAATAACTTATGTACCCAGTCTTGTCACGCAATTGTTGTAAACGTGCCAACATTGTCCGGTGTTAACTAAAATTAATTTTATTCACGATTAAATTTATATCAACTAACGGCGCGGTCGTCCCATTGACACCTGGGACTACGAATTAGGAAACACCCACCGTTTAAAAATTCATCTGGAGCGGCTTAATTGAACGTGCTTGATGCGGCTTTCTCAGTAGTCAGCATCAATTCCGATCCTGATCACGCAGACCAAATAATAAAACCAAGATTCCGATGACGAGGGCCGCCACAAACACCATAAAAATCCCTGTGATGGACACGCCCAGTCCCATTAAAGCGCCCACCAAAAACGGACCAATGGTCGCCCCAATTCGCCCAATCGACTGGGCAAAGCCCATTCCCATTCCACGGGCATCAACGGCAAATTGGCCGGGAGTAAACGCAATCATGATGCCCCACGCACCGAGCGTAAAGAATGAGAGCCACGCCCCGCTGATCAAGATCATCGTTGCGTTAGTGGCCAGTCCAAATGCGGCCGCACTCAGCATCGTCCCCGCTAAATAAACGGCCAAAACGAGTTTCCGTTGGACTTTGCCAATCAGCCACGCTGCCAGGTAATATCCCGGCAACTGGGCCAGGCTCATCAACACCGTATAGCCAAAACCATGCACGATGGAGAAGCCCCGTAAAACTAATACGCTTGGTAACCACAAAAACATCCCGTAGTACGCAAACATGATGACGAACCATAACACACTTAAACAGGCGGTTGCCCGCCGGTATTGCGGTGACCACACTTGGCGTAAAGCCGCGCCAAACGGCCGCTGATTGGTCGGTTCCGTCGGGGTTTTATCCGGTAAATGCCGACGCACTAGTAACGCGTACAGTCCCATTAGCGCAGTGATCAACACCGTGACACGCCAGCCAAAGTGCGGCATGACTAAAAACGATAACACGGAAGCGACAATCCAGCCAAACGCCCAAAAGCTATCGACCAGTACAAGCATCCGGGCCCGTTTCGTTCCGGTAAAGTGGTCGGCAATAATGGTCGCTGCGACCGGTAGCTCACCACCCAGTCCAATACCAGTCAAGAAACGGACCGCAATAAACCAGCCCACGCTGGGCGTCACGGTCAGTAACAAGTTTCCGATTGAAAATAGCAGCAACGTACCAATCAAGACTGGTTTGCGCCCCCACTTATCCGCGAGGTAACCGCAAATCAAGGCCCCCACCATCATTCCCAGTGACGTGACCGCGCTGACCGCACCTAGTTCTCCGGCCGTTAAGTGCCAACTTTGTTTAATTACTGGCATAATAAACGACAATAACGCAACGTCCAATGCGTCAAACAGCCACGCCGTTCCAATCAACATTAAGAGCTTATTGCCCCTGATTTCCATTATTGCAATCCCCCGTAATTGTCCTAAATAACGACGTCGTTTTGTTTTAGGTATTTTATACCTTTAAGGTGCCACAAGGTTACCATGTGACTAATAACCTGTCAACTGCTAGTCTTTAAGTCGGTAGACCCGGGCCGGACGACCAGATCCGTTACCACGTACGAAGCCAACCTGCTCAAAGAGGTGACCGTGAGTTTTACGAAAATTTGAATTGTCAATTTGACTAACGGACCGGCGCTCTAACAGTGCGTATAATTCTCGGGCCCGTTTTAACGTAAAGGACACTCCGAGGACGCGCAAAATTGTGGGGGCGTAGTTCAAACGATTACGCACCCGTTGAAGGGCCGTTTTCACGATCAAAGCGTGATCGGCTGCCAGTTGGGTTGTCCCCCGTTCCCGTTGGTAAAAATCAGCAGCACTGACGTCGTCGGTCAATCCAGTAAAAGATAAGTCCCCCGCAACTAAGTCATCCCGGTCAGTGCGCGGCGTAACCGCAAACCAACGAACGGCCCGTGCACCCGCACCCGGAATCAACGCCGGTTTAACCGGCAAATAGACCATATACGTTAGTGCTAGGGTCCGTTGACCGGGTACCCGGCCAACGTTGGTAAAAGTCCCCAGTTGTTCCGTTTGATTGGAAGTCAGGTGCACTCCTAGCTTTTCTTTGACCAGTCGTAACGCGGCCGCGTCAGCGCTCTCATTACTTCGCAGGGTGGTCGTCGGTAATCCCCACGCGCCCATAAACGGGGCTTGGCTTCGCTGTAACAGTAGCACCAATAGCTGCTTAGTGACCGTATCAAAGCTAAAAATAACGTTCGTAATACTGACTAGTGGCCGTTCGACAATTTGTTCACTCACCATGTTAGATTCTCCCACAAAAAGGCCACGACGAGTTCGTCGTGGCCGCTCATTTATTAATTCATTTGTTGAAACGTTTGAACCATCCAACCATTAATGGCGGATTTTTCAATGATTGCTTTTTTAATTTCCCAAACGTCCGCTTTGATATAGCGTTGTCGGGCGGTCATGAGCGGAATATTTTGAACTACCTCTTGGCCTTTATTAATTGTAACGCGCATTACATTACATCCTTTCCTAATGCTCAGGAAATTTGTAAATAATTCTGTGTATTTGATACTGGGGCAAGTACGTGATACTAAAAATATATTTATTCAAAATCTGAGATCCTTTAATACTGGTTTTAGACAATCATTGTCCTAAACCAAGGTATAACTTTAGCATATCCCCCCAATTAAAGCGAATAAGTTGCCCCGGAATAAGGGATTCTTAAACTTTATAATCAAACCGGGGGTGTTAGCGTTGTCATTTTCACGCCCCCGCTTTAAACTGGAAGTAACTTGATTGGGGAGGGTTTAAATATGCGCAATTATAAATATTTAGTGTACGGTGGTATTTCAGTTGTTTATCTATTTGCCCTATACGCCTTATTCCACCTTATTCGGTTGGCTTATTTCCTGTTTTTTGTTTAATCGTTAGTTCACTCAACACGAAACGGACGCCCATTCCAAAGTTTAAGGAATGAGCGTCCGTTTTTAATTGATTTTTTAGCCGGATATCTTATCGATGCCATAAATACCGGTCAACGGCGAGCGCCACCTTTGCGTTTTCGTGCAACTTACTATGTTGGGCGTTTTTGCCGTGAAAGTCCTTCTCCGTGTAATTTAACCCGGTACCGCGTAATAGGTACTTGATTGACCGCGCGGAGACGTTGGTAACCAAACTATCCGAGTTGGTCCCGTCATCCAAATTGCCCACAATGTTCAATAAATGCACGTGCCGTGGAAACCGTTGGCGTTTGGCAGCCAGCAATTGGTACGCGGCGTGCTGATATTTCGGTTGGCCATTACTCAAAAACGAATTCTGATTAGCCACGTCGTCTTCACCAACCACCCCGTCAAACGGGCCAGCAATCGTCACCAGTTTGTTGATGGTTGGAAAATTGCTAGCCTGCTTCGTCATTAACAAGTTAACCGTTGCGACACAGCCAGCGGAGTGGGCCACGACGTTGTAACGGTTAAAATTGTGGCGGGCCTTGACCGCCGTGATAACTTGACTTAACCAGGCACTCTGTTGGTCGTACTGGGCCAGGTTATTTTTAAATACAACTTGAATAATCGGGTTGCGAGTCTTCGCCGCCCAGTGCCCCGTCAAGGTCACTTGACCGCTGGTACTGACCGTCGCCACGAGGACTTTATGGGCGTGAGCCGTTTTTTCCGCGTGCTGGATCAACGTATTAGTGGAGTTCGCACTCCCCTGAAATCCGTGCACGTAAAACGTTGGCACGGAACTCGTGATCCACGGGGCGGCCTTTTTTTGCGTCGTCGAAGCGGACTGGGACGTAGAACGCTTGGTGGTCCGACCACAGCCACTTAAGCCAATCAAGACGACGACGCCGAGTAGAAACCATCTGAATAATTTACGCAAAACTTTTCGCCTCATTATCTACCAGTTGCGTTTAACGGCAACTAATTCATCCCTTAAATAGGTTGTTGCTAATTGTAAATAGGTGACGTGCTTCCCCGGGGTCGGTGCGTGCAGGAGCCACCCGTCACCAGCGTACATGGCGACGTGGTGGACTGCGCCCTGACCATGGTCGTGGGCAAAGAAGCACAGATCACCCGGCTGAGCATTTGCCAAGTCAACCGTTGTGCCGACTAAGCACTGGTCACTCGCGTCCCGGGGGAGCTGAATACCTACCGCCCGGTGTAAGCTATATACCAGTCCCGAGCAGTCAAACCCGTACGCACTCACCCCACCCCATAAATAGCGCAGATCTAAAAACTCCGCGCCCAGCCGCACCATTTGTGCTCCGGCAAGCAGGTGGGGTTCATCAAATTGAAACTGGGTCGCCCGCTTAGCCACTTTACCAACGCCCAGTGGAGTCTGCACTAGGTCGTAGCGGTGATCTTTACTGGAAATCACTGGTAATTCCGTGCCAAGACTCAACCGGCGCAGCGTGCTCCCATCGGGTCGTAGTAACGGGGTAAAGTCGCGTTTGACAGTGACCGTCGTGCCGGTCCGTAACGGTAACGGGGCTAGTGATAGCTGCGCTGCCCAGACCCATCCCGGATACCCTTCCGGATGGCGAGCATCCCGTTGCGTTGCGACGTAGCCGAACGCCCAACCATCCACGATCCGGTCCACGATAAACGGATCGTTAAATAGTGCCTGCGTAACGATTCGATTATCACGTTCTAAAGCAACAGTGTCACCGTCACTTAACTGATCAAGCCACGGACCCAAGCCGTGATTATTGAGTGCTAGGCGCTCAAGGGCCGTTACCCGTGGTTGCCGCCAAACGTTTGCGACGGCGGCAGAAATTCGTGCTGTTTGCATATTAGTCACCCCACTTTTATTAAGTCTACCATACCATTTCTAGTGTCAATCAACACCCGAACAGTAAGGTTGTTATCCTTTCTTGACAAACTTAACCTTAAAATTAAAAATTACTGTGAAAGTATGCTATGATACTAATAATTACTTAGGAGGCGTTTTTTAGCATGGATAAAACCGATTTGAAGATTCTGAACGCCTTGCAGGCGGATGCCCGCATTTCTTTGAAGGCGCTGGCTGATCAGTGCTTCATCTCTTCACCGGCAATTTCAGCGCGGATCACCCGGTTAAAAAAGAGTGGGATTATCCGTGATTATCAGGCGAACTTAAACTACGAAAAACTCAACTACCACATCAAGGCCTACATCCAATTGCAACTGGAGCCGACTCAGAAAGAACGTTTCTACCCGTTCGTCGCCGGAATCCCCAACATTTTGGAGTGTGACTGTGTGACGGGTGAGTATTCACAAATTTTAAAAGTGATTTTTGAATCCACTCAAGCACTGGATGAATTTGTTAACCAACTCCAAACGTTTGGAAAAACTAGTACCCAAATTGTCTTTTCAACCAGCGTTGCCAACCGGGGGTTAACACTTCCCACCGATCATGACACCAGTCAGATCAAAGAATGACGTTATGGTAGGCTAAAAGGGCTTTGCAAGCGATTCTTGCAAAGCCCTTTTTGGTGTCCACTTAATTTAAAATTCAAATGACGCCACTAACTTCTTAGTAACTTAATAATTGCAGTGTGGGTCGTCAACTGGTGCCTCGTCTTAAACAGCTCTAGACTCGCGCCACAACCCCACATCAAAATTAACCCAGTCAAACTTAGTCCCAACGACTTGGTTGGCATCCAACCAACTAAACAAATGCTAATCAGAAAAATCACGGCTCCTAAAATCATGCCGGCGGTTAAACTGATAAACCTAGCCTTCATTTCCAACGCCCCCAGTTGCGTAAAGTCTCAAGCAAATCGATTCATCACGTAAATCGCACCTAATCCCGTTAACCATAGCGCCAACAGTGGTCCCAAAACCAGCGGACCAAAACTATACCACCCCACGATACCGAGAAATAGGACCTCAATACTGTGAACGGTCAATAAAAGATCCAAGTAGGCCCGGTAGTACCACTGCACGAATAACCCACCAAAGAAACCAGCTAAAAGTACCCCATAAAACAAGCCGTGAACCATGCTGTCCTCACCCTTTCGCTTGATTCGAAGAACTACCACTATTGTGACAACTTTTATTAAAACTGTTTACCACTTTAATGTAAAGTTGTCGTTTTTTTTCAGTAAATGAACAAAAAAACGGCCAATCCCAAACTACGGGTGACCGTCTGATAAATATGATGCTATTTAGGCTGAGCTTTTAAACTAAGTTTTTCAACGTTGAGTTCCTTATCGACCCACCCATCCACAAAACTACTTTCATGGCTAACTAAGATCAAGTTTCCCGGGAAGGCTTGGAGGGCCCGTTTTAACCCTTCCTTGGTCTCATCATCCAAGTGGTTGGTGGGTTCGTCCATAATTAAGAAGTTGCTTGGAATCAGTTCTAGCAAAGCTAACTTCACCTTAGTCTGTTCCCCACCACTTAGGAGGTGCATGGGTTTCATCGCGTTAGCCGCGTTGATCCCACACTTCGCCAACTTAGTCCGAATGGTTTTGGGCAACATCGTTGGGTACTCGTTTTGAATCGTTTGTAACGGGGTCAGTTGCGGGTTATCCCATTCCAGATCCTGGTTAAAGTAGTTAATTTTGGCCGACGGGGAAAAACTAGATTTTCCACCAATTGCCGGAATTACTCCTAAAATGGACTTGATCAGGGTCGACTTTCCGACCCCGTTAAACCCCTTAAAGGCCAACTTTTCACCGTTCGTCATCGTAAAGGTGACCGGTTCCAACAGTGGCTTACCGTAACCAACGGAGAGTTTAGTGACACTCAACGCATTTTGTGAGCCGGTATCCAGATACGGAAAACTGAACTTGGCGTGCACGTTTTCCGACGGTGGATCGACCCGCTCCATGTGCGATAACATCTTTTCACGGGACTTGGCCATTGTCGACTTCGAACCGGCTTTGTTTTTGCGAATAAACTTCTCGGCCTTGTCAATCACGACCTGCTGCTTTTCAAAGGCCTTTAACTGGGCTTCCTTCCGGGCTTCCTTTTGACGCATGGCGGCTTTAAAGTCACCCCGGTATTTGATGATTTTCCCGAAAGCCACGTCACAAATACAATTGGTAACTTGTTGTAAAAAGTCGTAATCGTGGGAAATAACCATGACGGCCCCTTCAAAACTGTTTAGGTAGTCTTCCAGCCATTCGATGTGGGTCGTGTCCAAGTAGTTGGTCGGTTCATCCAAAATAATCACGTCCGGATTTTCCAGCAACAGCTTCGCCAAAATAATTTTTGAGCGTTGCCCACCGGACATCTCACTAATGACGTGGTCACGACCAATGGCGTCTAGTCCTAGCCCGGTAATGACCCGTTCCATTTCCGTTTCAATGTCATAAAAGTTATTCGCCTCTAAGATCTCTTGAATCCGGCCCGCTTTTTCCAACAGTTTATCATCCATATTTTCCGCGTAGTCGGCGTAATACTGTTGCATCTGCGCGTCCAAATCGTAAAGCCGTTTAAACGCCGTTTTCAGAAAAGCGTACAGCGTCATCCCCGCCGGAATGTCCGCATATTGGTCTAAATAGCCAGTGCGGACGTTTCGTTGCCATTTAATTTGCCCGGATAGCGGTAAAATTTGACCGGTTAAAATCTTGATCAGGGTACTTTTACCCGCTCCGTTTTGGCCGACAATTCCCATGTGGTCGGCCTTTTCCAACGTAAAGTTTGCGTCTTCGTATAACTTACGATCCGCAAAACTTTGCGATAAGTCGGTTACTTCTAGTAAAGCCATTACGTTTTCAACCTACACTTTCATTTCTTAACGTGATAAAACAGGCCCCGTTATTAACGAGGCCTGCATCAGCAAAGATAGTCGGCTTACGCCATGACCAAGTCTTTGCCGAGTTCGTATTGCATGTGGAAATACATCCGATCTCCAATGGGCTTGATACCCACCGTTTCATAATGGTAACGGTCGTAGAGCTTTTTCGCTCCCAGGTTAGCCATATCCACGTTTAAGCCAATGCGCTTCATCCCATCAGCCCGCGCGTATTTTGGTAAGGCGGCAAGTAACTTCCCACCAATTCCGTGGCCCTGATAATTCGGGTCAACCGCAATCGAATCCAAGTACCATTCGTGCTCATAACTTTCTGCTTCAGCTTCAAATGCTGAACCAAACGCATCATTGTCCGCGGTGACCCGTGCTAAAACGTCGTCAACCGCGTCCTCATTTTTGTCAGGGTAACCAAACGCCACCCCGACTACTTGACCATCGGCCTCGGCCACCACCGTCGTTGCTTTACCGGACAAGTAATCGGGTGTCTGGTAAGCCGCAGTAATGGCCTGCTCTAAGTCAGGTTCAGGAATGTCGTCTAGTTCCTCAAGTTGCATTTCATCAAAAATCATATTAATTAGCGGTGCTATCTGGCCCGCGTCGTCTTGATCGGCTGGTCGAATTGTTATCACGAATAGCCCTCCTTCTTTAGTAGTTATTAGATTACTATGAAAGCCGGTGCTTGTCAAAATTAGCGTCGCCACGTGGTATACTGGTAAGCGAAATCATTTTGAAGGGATTTGAGCTTTTGAACATTCGCGACATTGATCACATCACACTAACGGTTACTGATATTGCGCGGTCGCTGCGCTTTTACCACGAAGTTTTTGACCTGCCAATTTTGACCTTTGACGGTGATCGCCAAGCCGTTTTGGTTGGCAAACAGAAAATTAACTTTCAAACCATTGCCGAACCCCACCAGCCGATTGCGGCCAAACCAACCCCTGGCAGTGCCGACCTCTGCTTGATTGCTAAGGACCCGATTGACGCCATCGAACACCACTTAAAAAGTTACTTCGTAGACATCGTCGCTGGTCCGGTTGAACGAACCGGTGCCCACGGAAAACTTATTTCACTCTACGTGCGCGACCCCGACAACAACCTGATTGAAATTAGTAACTACCACTAAGTTTACGAGACGCTAAATAAACGCGATGATTACTCCGCAACTGGGGAGTAACCATCGCGTTTATTTTTATCCAACCACTTTAATTAAACAACGTATTTTTAACAACGTAACTATTCACCCGCTTGGCTAACGCGTCAATCCCCTTATTCACGACCCCGTCCATGTCCGCGTACAAAATCACGTGGTCGTTGGCCTTTAAGTTGATCACCGTGGCGACCCGGTTACTAACGACAAATAGCCGGTCCTGCGGTTGTTCCAAATCGTCAACGTCGCCCGTGCGCACGGCAACGTCGGAATTATTTAACCGTTGCTTCAAATGCTTTGCTAAGCGGGCATCAAAGGCCGCGTCCACCACCATGTTACCGGTAAACGAACTTTCCAATAACCCGGTTTGCGTTGAGTTAATGACAATAATTTCTTTTAACATGCTGCTTCCCCCTTTGAACCCGTCCCCACGAGTTTCCACGTTTAAACCAAACGTTTAAGAAAACGCTTAGTATGCCATTATCATACGCTTTTCCCGTACTAATACCAATCTGATTTTAGTCGTTTTACGAAACACTTACACTGGTCTAAATGATTTAAACCTGGTGACCACTGACAGTTTAAACCAATTAATCTAGTGGTCTAAAATTGTTGCCCGCCCTCAAAAAATCAAAACGTCGCAACCACTATTCGTGACCACGACGTTTTGATATTATTTAGTTTTTATTCCGCGGCCCCCACGATATCGCCGGCGGTCACGTTTTGTTCACGATTTAAACTGAATTTAGAAACTTGGTCCATGTTGGTGATCACGACCATCATCGTCGTCTTTTTACCGGCCGCTTTAATCGCAGCTAAATCAACCGTTGCAACCGCCGAACCAGCGGCCACTTGGTCACCTTTTTCAACGTGTAAATCAAACGGGGCGCCGTTCATTTCAACGGTGTTAATGCCCATGTGTAATAAAACTTCTAATCCAGAATCCGTCCTCAATCCCAGTGCGTGCTTCGTTGGAAAAATGCTGGTCACTTCACCACTGACCGGTGCCACTACTTCGGCACCCGTGGGTTCAACGGCGTACCCGTCACCGAGCATTTTCTGCGCAAAGGTATCGTCCGCCACGGCGGTAATCGGCATTAACTGTCCGGTTGCCGGCGCGTGTAAAACGGTCGTTATCGCGACCGTTTTTTCGGACGGAGCGGCTGGTGACGCTGGCTTTGTTTCAACGCTTTCCGTTGCGGCGGGAGCCACCGCCACCTGACCACTAAATAATTGTTGTAACGCTTCGGCGACGAATTGAACCTCGGTCCCGATCACAATGTGGATGTTGTGAACGTCTAGGACGTTTAATCCGGGGACCCCGGCCGCTTTAACGGCCGTCTGGTCAACCTTGGCGGTATCTTTTAATTGCAAGCGTAACCGCGTCGTACAATTATTGATCACACTAATATTATCGTGACCACCAATTGCCGCGTAAATCTTTTTAGCCTGTTGCATGTACTTATCATCGCTCGCCTCAATCGCCACCGCGCCACCTTGCGCGGTTGAATCAGAAGCGTCCGTAGCAAGCACCGCTTCGCGTCCCGGGGTTTTTAAGTTAAACCGTTTGATAGCAAAATCAAAACCAAAGTAATAAATGACGGCCATGACCAGTCCCTGAACCAATAACATGTACGGTTGATTTGCGAGCGGCATCCGAAAACTTAATAAGTAGTCGACTAAACCACCGCTAAAGGAAAAACTGGCAGTCCAGTGCATTAGGGCCGCAAAACCGACCGAAACACCCATTAATACGGCGTGGACGAGGTACAACGGCCAAGCCACGAACATGAACGAAAATTCCAAGGGTTCGGTGACCCCGGTAAAGAACGAGGCAAACGCACCGGCTAACATTAATGAACCAACTTCTTGCTTGCGCTCTGGCCGGGCATTACGGTAAATCGCGTACGCACCGGCGGGGAGACCAAACATCATCACGGGGAAAAATCCGGCTTCGTACATCCCGGTTACCCCTTTAACGCCGTGACTGGCCCAAAAGTTACCAATATCGTTAATTCCGGCAACGTTAAACCAAAATACGGAGTTAAGTGCGTGGTGTAGCCCGGTTGGAATCAATAGGCGGTTAAAGAACCCGTACAGTCCCGCCCCAATAAATCCTAGTTTGGAAATGCTGGTGGCAAAAGCTACCATGCCGTCGTAGAAAAACGGCCAAATAAAGTACAACGCCGCGGTAAAAAATAACATCACGAAGGCCGCCATAATAGGAACTAAGCGTTTACCACTGAAAAATGAAATCGCCATCGGTAACTTAACTTCGTGAAACTTATTGTACAGCGCCGCGGCAATCAACCCGGCACAAATCCCAACGAGAACGTTGCCGTCAATGTACTTAAAGGCCGCCGCAACGTCAGCCTGTTTAATATTTAATAGCGTGGCTAACCCGGCCGGTCCCAACATGGTCGTTGGGACTAAGTAGGCAACGACCCCGGCAATGGCTGCCGCGCCGTCCTTATTTTTAGTCATCCCAACGGCTAATCCGACCGCAAACAATAATGCCAGGTTATTTAGGATCACATCGCCACCCGAAATCATAAACCGGGATAAAATCCAGGCTTTCGGTAAATAGTTACCGAGCCCCACTAAGATTGCCGCCGCCGGTAGCGTGGCAATTGGCAACATTAGTGATTGCCCAATCCTTTGAAAATATGTCTTCATACCAATTTCTCCTTGTCATCTTTTCTAACACGTTGTAAATCCTATCACAACATATCATTTGATGAAAGTGGAGCCCACATTTTCATGTATAGACCAATTAACAATAGAGCGGTTCCAACCTTATTAAATTAAGTTTACGCCGAAATGAAAAAAGTTCTGAAAACATTTCAGAACTTTTTCATTATTAATTTTATTTTTCAGTGACTAAGGGGGCCTGCGTTTTAAACTGACGCATCGTTTCAGCTAAGTGGACTTCGTGCGTCACGAACTCGTGTACCCGGCAAACGTAGTCGTGTTCCCGGCCGATTTTAGCAATGTAGCCGTTGATGTAGTCCACTTCGGTCGGCCGCCCCTTTGAAAAGTCTTGGTACATTGACGGATAATGGTACTTATAAGCCCGACTGACCGTTTCTACCGAATCAATTTCTTCTTGGCGGGTCTCGATCAACTTAATACCGGCGCGTTCACAGGCATCGTAGGCTTCATTAAACATTTGCGTCGCCATGTCGCGTACACCCGGATAAGTAATGAATTGCCCCATCTGAATTTCAAACATCGTACAAAGGCTGTTGGTCACGGCGTTGAAAACCACCTTGGACATGCACATGCCCATAAAGTTATCCGACCAAATCGGGTTTAAGCTGGCTGCCTTAAAATCTTGCATTACTTGTTCGGTCGTAGCATCGATGGCACCCGCGTATTTGCTCATATGCATCGCTTCACTGCCCTTCGGCCCCATAAAATCGACCGAACCCGGACCGTTTAAAACCGTGGCAATCATCGCGGTACCCCCAATGATGTGTTCAGCTGGGAAGTAGTTGGCGATTTTTTCAAAGTGGCCCATTCCGTTCATCGCAGCAAACACGTACTGGTCGTCGTGAAACAGCCCGGCATCCCGCTTTAATTCATCCGCTAACTGCATTTGTTTTTTGAAGATAATCCAAACATCCGGGTGTCCCTGGTACTCTTCCGGATAATAAATATTGATTGGGACAACGTGGCGATTCTCGTGATCACGAGCCACTTCCACACCGCCCTGTTCACGCACCTTTTCCACGTTAGGTGTCCACGTATCAATAAAATCAACGTCCACCCCCGCGTTTTCTTGTAACATAACGCCGTACCGGTACCCCATTGCGCCCGCGCCAATCATGCCATATTTCATATCCAAAAACCTACCTTTCAGTTCTATGTTTACTATGAATTATTGATACTATGTGTTAAAAAGTTAACCAAGTTATGTGTTAAAACGGTGGTGCTATGTGTCAATCTATGTGTTAGAAATGGGTACTATGTGTCTTAAAAGCCGACAAAAAACGCCCTCTGGATCGATTGATCCAAAGGACGTTTTCACGGGTTACCACCTTTATTTAAATAACGTTCACACGCTATTCCTCAGCACGTTCAAAACAACTAAACGTGTGCACAATAATGGGTGCCCCCAGCGAACCTCGAAAAGTTCGCGCCTGAGTTTGAGCTTTAATTAACCTGACGTGGCACCTTCCCATCACCCGGTGCTTTCTAAACACGTCAACTCAACGACTCCTTCAAACCGTCCGGCTTCGTTCATCAACTTTTAATGTTTTAACCATAATATTATTAATTTAAAATGTCAACCAAATCTCTCAAAAAAAGATGAGACTTTATTTTTTTAATCACGTTTCAATCAAAAAAAGCCGAAGCACCGCTTTTCGTTAAGATTATTAAGTTAACGTTGCCTTTCCTGATTTAAAGCCGTCAGCAACGGCTTCCAATCAAGTGACCAAATCATTCCCAGTGCGTGATCACCAGTTAAGACCCCCATCAAGGGTCCGATAGCCCCCGTTTTAACGCGGACTGCCGGAAACTGGTAGCGCAACTCACTGGCCCAGTCTTCGGCAATGGCATCGTCGTTCGCACTGATCACGTCCAACCGTACCGGAAGCTGACTCGTGATGACGAAGCGACTAAAGGACTCTTGAACGGCCTGTTGCGCATTTTTGAGGGTCCGTTCCTTACCCAACACTTGAATCTTGCCGTGCTCATTAAAAGTAATAATTGGCTTATTACGCAACACCATCGTGCCAGCTAAGCTGCTATTATTATAAATACGCCCGTTTTTAACGAGGTGGCGCATGCTGTTAACGATCAGCACCGTCGTCGTTGCGGCCCGCAGGCGGGTCAGCTGGGTCATGATGTCTTCAATGGCATAGCCTGCTAACGCCATCGCGGCCGCTAATTTAACCATGTTAGCCGTGCCGGCACAGGCCGTTCTGGAATCAAAGACCTGCACGTCCAACCCCTTAACGGACGGCGCGTAAGTCTTTAAATTATTGACCCAACCACTGATTCCACTACTTAGTCCAACGACTAATACTTGGTCGTACCCGGCCGCTTTTAGTTGGTCAAACACCACCTGCATCTCCGCCATTGAGATTTGTGAGATAGTCGGAATATCCTTTTCAACCTTCAATAACCGGTAAAATTGATCGGTGGTGATATCTTCATTTTCGTGATAAACGTGGTTCCCGAACATGATCGGGTCGTTCACCACGGTAATCTTATAGTCGGCCGCCGCTTGTGGGGATAAATTCGCGGAACTATCCGTTACTACCGCAATCTTCATTAATTTCACTCCAATTATGCGAACCACCTACACGGGTCGTCCGTTTCTCCGGAACTTTGCCGGAACCATCCCCGCAGTCTCTACTGGGGGACGCCGCGTCATGATAAAAAAAGACGCTCCCATACAGTATACTGTACGGAAGCGCCCTTTTTCAAATTGCAATGTTTGTCCGGATTGGTAGCGGTGCCACGGACACCGGCTCCCAGGCCACCGAATCCGCAATTGGAATGGCCGTGATCGCCCGGGTTGCTTGGAGTTGCGCCAGTTGTACCGGACTTAAGGTACTTGTTTGGTAACTACCGCGGCTGAGCGGTTTGAGCGAGAAATGTGCTTCATTAGCGTAGTCCGCCATAACGGCACTTGGCAAAGTCGTAAACAACAGGTAGGCCTGTGGCAGTTGATCAAACCGTTTAACGCCCAATTGTCCCGCATTACGGTTAAAGGCTGGTCCCCGCGTTCCCAAGCGCAAACGCTGTCCCGCCGCAATTACGTCATTTAAAACGCTGTTGGCCGTGGCCGTGCTACCGGCACCGGGACCGGTGTACAAACTTTCACCGATGGCTTGACTACTAATGGCCACCCCGTTTTGCACACCGTTGACCCGGCTCAAAGCCCGACCGTCACCAACGGCAACCGGTGCCACTCGGCAGTATAATTGGTTACCGTGGCGCTGTGCTTGCGCCAGTAGCTTAAGTTGCCAGCCACTAGTCGCAGCCAACTGACACTGCGAAGTGGTCACCGCGGTAATTCCCACGGGACGAACCTGTTCCACGGTCAAGCTTTGGCCAAACGCAAACCGGCTTAAAATGATCAGCTTATACGTCGCATCCAGACCGCCCACGTCATTGGTCGGATCCGCCTCGGCGTAGCCCGCACGTTGCGCTGCTCGGAGGGCCTGTTCATACGTTTGTCCGGTCCGAGTCATCGCACTCAAAACGTAGTTAGCAGTTCCGTTAATGATTCCGGCAACCGACTGCACGGTGTCGGTTGCGTAACTATCCGTTAATGTTCGTAAAATGGGAATCCCCCCGGCGACGCTAGCCTCGTAAAATAAATCACAGCCTTCACGTTGGGCTAACCGAACCAGTGTTTCACCAGCAGTTGCAATTAGATCTTTATTGGCAGTGACCACCGACTTACCGTGCTTTAACGCGGTCGTAATCGCTCGTTTGGCCGTCGTCAGCGTTCCCATCACTTCAATAACGAGTTGAATCTGCGGGTCCGTTACCACCGCATCAATGGAATCCGTCAACTGGGTCCCCAGCGGTAACGAAACCGTCCGGGGCGCGTTTAAATGGTTAACGGCAACCGTTGCTAAGTGGAACCGCAGTCCCTGCGTTTGTTCAATTTTTACTGCGGCCCGGCTTAACCGTTCCACCACGCCGCTACCGACGGTTCCAAGTCCTAACATGCCCACTTCGATTGTCGTTGTCATTCAAATCACCCTCCTAAATTCAATCGTTAAATCTGATCAAGCGCCTGTTTCAAATCCGCAATCAAGTCGTCCACGTTTTCCACCCCAACCGAGATACGAATCAAATCGGGCGTGACGCCGGCCGCTAATAATTCTTGTTCGTTTAATTGGGCGTGGGTCGTGGAGGCCGGGTGAATAATCAGGGACTTAGCGTCCGCCACGTTGGCCAATAGTGAGAATAGTTTCAAGTGTTGGATGAGGGCCTTCCCAGCCGCTTCCCCACCGGTTAAGCCCAGGGTAAAGATCGACCCAACGCCGTTCGGGAAGTACTTTTTTGCTAAAGCGTGGTACTTACTGTCCGCAAGTTCGGGATAGTTGATCCAGGCCACTTTCGGGTGCGCGTTCAAAAACGCCACGATTTTGCGCGTATTTGCGACGTGCCGTTCTACCCGCAACGACAACGATTCGAGTCCTTGTAATAGTAAAAACGAGTTAAACGGACTAATTGTCGCCCCAAAGTCGCGCAAATTTTCCGCGCGCAACTTAGTGGTGAAGGCTGCGCCACCCAGGTCTGCAAATACTAAACCATCATACTGGGGATCCGGCGTCGTAAACTCGGGATACTTGCCACTGGCTTTCCAATCAAACTGACCACCTTCAACTACGACTCCGCCCATTGTCGTCCCGTGACCACCAATGAACTTCGTTGCGGAGTGAACGACCACGTCGGCACCGTGTTCCAACGGTCGTACTAAGTACGGGGTCCCAAAAGTATTGTCAACGATGAAAACGATATGGTGGGCGTGCGCAATTTTAGCAATGGCCTCAAAATCTACTAAGTTGATCCCCGGATTACCGATACTTTCAACGTACAGGGCCTTGGTGTGTTCGTTAATGGCCGCCTCAAAGTTAGCCGGATCATCGGGATCAACAAAGTGGGTCGTAATCCCTAATTTTTTCAGGGTCACACTAAACAAATCGTAAGTCCCACCATAGAGGGTGCTGGCGGAAACAATTTCGTCGCCCTGTTTAGCGATGGTTAAAATGGCACCGGCGATGGCCGCCGAGCCGGTTGCCAGGGTGACCCCGGCCGTCCCGTGTTCCAAAGCAGCCACCCGTTGATCAACTACGGCAGTCGTCGGGTTCGTTAACCGGGTATAAATGTTACCAGGATCGGTCAAGGCAAAGCGGCCGGCCGCTTGCTTGGCATCCTTAAAGACGTAGGACGTCGTCTGATAAATCGGCACCGCCCGTGAACCAGTTTCGTCGACCGTTTGACCAGCGTGAACTTGTAAAGTTTCAAAGTGATAATTTTCTGGATTTGTTTTTGTCATATTTAAAGACCCACTTTCGTTAAATTCAAAGTTTTTAACCAATTTTGATATAGCCGGCAACTAGCAACCGGCCAGCTATAATTGACTTGTTTTAGATCACCCGGTTTAAAGTAGTGTTGGGGTACGTGAATGGGGAGGTGTTTGCGCCGGTCCCGAAAATACTCGTTGGCTAACGTATCGGCCTCATATTCCGGGTGGCCAGTCACGTATACCGCGCGCTGCTTGTCCGCACTCAATACTAACGGTCCGACCTGCTCGTTATCGGCGACTACCCGTAGTCCTGCCGGTAACTGGGGTGGTAACACGAGGCCGGTATGCCGTGACTGGGGCATTTTCAATAATCCTCCGGCACTCAACCCCGTCGTTAACTGGGAGTGGTCATCAACGGCGGTCGCGGTGTAAATCCCAAAAACCTTCGCCGGTAACAACCGCTTTTGAACGTTAAATTGAGCGTACAGACCGGCTTGCGCGGCCCAACATTCAAATAGGGTCTGTGTCACGTGCGCTTGTGCCCAATTAATGACCGCTAAAAATTCTTTCCAATAATCAACGTCTTCAAACGCGAGCTTTTCAACCGGTGCCCCGGTGATAATTAACCCATCAAAGTATCGGTCAGCGACTTGTTCCAACGTCACGTAGTTGTCCGCAACCAGTTTTCTAGGTAAACTTTTAAAATGGTGACTGGCCGGGTACATGAACGTCACGGCCACTTCACTGTTGACCGCGGCGAAACGTTGTAAAAATTGGCGTTCCGTGTCCGCCTTAGTCGGCATTAGGTTCAAAATTAAAATTTGTAACGGGTGGCTAACCACCGCGTTTTCCCATTGATGTTGGGCTTTTAATAAACCATTTACTGCTGTGACCGTCATACTGATCTTCCTTTCTTTCCTGGAAACAAAAAAAGCTTTCGTCCGTTAGTTTCAAATAATGAAACCAACGGACGAAAGCTTTCGCGTTACCACCGTAATTCATTGTCATCTCACAATGACAACCTCGACAAGTACCCACCGGATACTCCGCAATATATCGGTTGCCACCGCACCCGTAGCCTTACGACCCGGGTCATGACTCCAAGCTCATCTTCACCACGTTAACCATTACTTCTCTCACCAATTCGAAGCTCTCTGAAAATCGTTTCCGTGGCTACTCTTCTCTTCAACGTCTTAATCTGTTTTTAATTTAAAACTAATTTAACACCGGTTTCGCTCACTGTCAACTCATTTCCAGCAAATTCATTTTATTTCTGGCGAAGCTTCAAATCAGGTAAGCCATCGTTGGTCCACGTAATTAGTGATAATGATAATCTTAATCCCACTGAGCATTTATTCGTTGGTAATCGCCACCCACATTTATTTCTAATCATTTTCAAATTTATTAACACCACTCAAATCCTTATAAAAACTAGGATTAGCGATTAAAGTTGTTCATCGAACTCAGACATTTTCTTTGAAAAAAGCTTGACACCTTTTTCGTCTATGCCTATACTGAATTCAATTAATCAACGAAAGCGAGGAATCAAGGATGACAAAGTTTGTACTCAACTTGAACAGTTCATGGCAAAGCCGGCCGTTCAGATTGTAATTCCGTTGCACGGATACAATCTGGCAAACAGTTTGTATCTGTGCCGGCTTAACTTTGATATCCAAAGAAGTCTGCATGGGTTTTAGACACAGCAGGCTTCGGTTCCGTAAAGGGCAAACCAGGCTTACTGGTTTGCCCTTTTTATTTTGGATACCTGCCCGATTAATTGAAATTATTTTGAGGTGACTACATTGAAACGTATGATTGCATTTATTAGCGCCCTCGTCGTGTTCCTCGGCATTGCGTTCTTCACTACCGGTGGTAAAAAATCACCCAACGCGTCCACAACCACCGACAAGATTCCGACCGTCGGCATCTTACAACTCCAAACCCACCCGGCCCTCGACGCCATTCACCGCGGGGTCGTTGCCGGTTTGAAAGAATACGGGTACGTTCCGGGAAAAACCGTTAAGATTGATTACCAAAACGCTCAGGGTGATCAGAGTAATTTAAAGACCATGAGTCAGAAATTTGTAAACGAAAACGCCGCCGAAACAATCGGTATCGCCACGCCCGCCGCACAGGCCCTGGCAACCGCCGCAAATAAAGAAACGCCCGTTATTTTAGCCGGTATCACCGACCCGTCCGGGAGTGGGCTGATCAAAAGCGACCAGCATCCCGGTGGCAACATTACCGGGACGTCCGGTGAATCCCCACTTAAGTCCCACTTAGACTTACTTCGGAAACTCGTTCCCAAGGCTAAGACGATTGGTATCATCTATACCACTTCCGATCACGGTGGTGAGTATAACGCCAAGAAGTTTGCTCGGATCTGTAAGCAGGAGGGCGTGAAGTACAAGATGTACACCATCGCCAACACCAACGATATGCAGCAGGTTGCCGAAACGATGGCTTCCCACGTTGACGCCGTCTACGCGCCCCAAGATAACGGTGTCGCAAGCGCGATGAAGACCCTGGTTTCCGTGACCAACAAGGCCAACGTACCGGTTATTCCCGCCGTTGACACGATGGTTAAAGCTGGGGGACTCGCAACCCTCTCCGTTGACCAGTACCAGTTGGGTAAACTTTCCGGTGAAATGGCCGCCCAAGTATTAAAGGGCAAGTCGCCTAGCAACTACGCAATTAAAGTTATTTCTAAGGGGAAAATGACGTTAAACCTGACCGAAGCTAAAAAGCTCGGCATCAAGTTCCCCGCCAGCGTGCTTAAGGAAGCCAAAACGAAAGGAGTCATTTACAAATGAGTATGATCGTATCGAGTATTGGACAAGGCCTCCTATGGGCTACTTTAGGGGTCGCCCTGTTTCTCACGTTTAGAATTTTAGATTTCCCCGACATGACCGTTGAAGGAACCTTCCCACTAGGTGCCGCCACCGCCGTTATGGCGATCAGTCACGGCATGGGACCATTGACCGCCTCCCTACTGGCCTTCGCCGCTGGGGCGGTTACCGGATTAGTTACCGGGCTACTGTATACCAAGGGAAAGGTTCCCATCCTATTAGCCGGAATTTTAGTGATGACGGCCTGCTTATCCATCAACTTGCGGATCATGGGCGGCAGCTCCAACGTTTCCCTACTTGGTAAAACTACGCTGTTCTCAGCGCCGTTTCTTCAATCGTTACCCAAGTACTTCGACAGCGTCTTCGTTGGCTTAGTCGTTATTTCCGTTATCACGGTCCTCCTGATCGTCTTCCTGCAAACCAACCTTGGCCAAGCCTTTATCGTGACCGGTGACAACCGCGAAATGGCTCGGTCGATTGGGATCAACACGGACAATATGACCATTATGGGCTTGATGGTTTCTAACGGTATTATTGGTCTTGGCGGTGCCCTAATTGCCCAAAACAACGGTTACGCCGACGTCAGCATGGGGATTGGGATCATCGTCATTGCCTTAGCTTCCATCATTATTGGTGAGGTCGTCTTTGGTGAACTAACGTTAAACCAACGCCTAGTCGCCGTGACCCTCGGTAGTATTTTGTACCAGTTCGTCCGCTTACTCGTCTTACAACTCGGGTTCAATACCAACGATATGAACCTGTTATCCGCCCTCATTCTGGCCATCTGCCTGATGTTGCCACAGTTTAGCAAGGCGTTGCACTTAAACAACGTCCTTAAGAAAGGAGTTGCCCGCTATGATGAAAACTAGTACCCCGTTATTATCATTAGAAAACATCGTTACCAAGGTCAACACCGGAACCCCCAACGAGGTCATGATTTTAAGACACCTCAACTTAAACATCTACGACGGTGACTTTATCACCGTCTTGGGTTCCAACGGGGCCGGTAAATCGACGCTCTTCAACACGATTAGCGGTGAACTACCGGTTGCGGACGGCAGCATCAAGTTGCGTGATCAGGACATTACCCACTTATCCGTGGAAAAACGCACCGCCTTCCTCGCCCGGGTCTTTCAAGATCCTAAAATGGGGACCGCGCCCCGGATGACCGTTGCCGAAAACCTGTTACTTGCCAGCCAGCGCGGTAAGCGCCGGACGTTACGTTTACGCCACCTCAAACAACACATGGCCCATTTCAAAGAATTAACGGCTACGATGGATAACAATGGCTTGGCGGACCGGTTAAACACGGCCACCGAAAACCTCTCCGGCGGGCAGCGTCAAGCACTCAGTTTTTTAATGGCAACCGAGCAACGCCCCGACTTACTATTACTGGACGAACACACCGCGGCCCTCGACCCAAAGACCAGTGAACAACTGATGCAACAAACGAACCAACGGGTCACCCAAGAAAAACTGACCTGTCTGATGATTACCCACCACTTGGACGACGCGCTTAAATACGGTAACCGCCTAATCGTCCTCGATCAGGGTCAAATCAAGTTTGACGTCCGGGACGCAGAAAAGGCCCAACTAACTAAGGAACAACTGCTAAGTTTCTTTGATACCATTGAATAGTTGAATTTATCAACCCAGCATAAAAAAGGCCCCGTTAATTGCAAGCCAATTGACGGGGCCTTTTAATTAGTGATAGTCTTAATTTATCGGGGCGCCTAAAATAATTTACTTGTTTTGGTTGCTAAGTGCCTGGTTCAGTGTTATATTCAGATTGGAATTGTTCTAAACTAAAATTGGAGGTACGTCATAATGAAAATTATTGTCGTTGGTTCTTCACATGGTGGTTACGAAACGGTTCGCGGAATTTTAGCCGCCCAACCGGATACTGAAATCCAGTGGTACGAAAAGGGCGATTTTCTATCCTTCCTATCCTGCGGGATGCAACTATATTTAGAGGGCGTCGTTAAGGACGTTAATAAGGTTAGTTACGCAACTCCAGCGGACATGCAAGCTCAGGGGGTACACGTCTTCCTTAACTCGGAAATTGCCAAGGTTCAACCCGCCCAACATACGGTCCACGTCGTTGATCACGCGACCGGTCAGGAACGGGACGAAAGTTACGATAAGTTAGTGCTGAGCGTCGGTGCCGTTCCGTTTGAGCTCCCAGTACCCGGACATGATTTACAAAACGTTTACGCGATGCGCGGTCGTGACTGGGCCATGAAATTAAAGGCCAAAACGGTTGATCCAACCGTTAAAAACGTCGTGGTGATTGGTTCCGGTTATATTGGGATTGAAGCCGCCGAAGTTTTTGCTAAGGCCGGCATGCACGTCACCATCATTGACTTGTTGCCACGCCTGCTCAGCCTTTATTTGGATCAAGAATTTACCGACATTTTAACCAAAACAATGACGGACCACGGTATTTATCCCGCCGTTGGTCAAGGCATCAAGTCCTTTGAGGGCCAGGACGGACACGTCACTAAGGTCGTAACCGATCAGGGTGAATACCCGGCCGACTTGGTCGTTTCGGCGGCGGGAATTCGCCCGGCTACCGGCTTCTTAAAGGGTGTTATTGATTTAGACGACCACGGCCTGATTAAGATCAACGACCACTTACAAACGAGTGAACCGGACATTTACGCCGTTGGGGATGCCACCCTCGTTCCGTTCGCCCCAACCGGAAAAAACAACCGGATTGCGTTAGCCACGGTGGCCCGGCGCCAAGGCCGAATTGCCGCGCAAAACCTGCTCGGTGGCGACCTGCCAATGATTCCAGTTTCCGGCTCATCAGCACTTTCCGTCTTTGACTACCACTTCGCCTCCACCGGTGTTAAGGAAGGGACCAGCGATAAATTAGGTGTTAAGAGTGCTTCCGTGATGGTGACCGATACCATGCGCCCACAGTTTGTCCCGGCATCGGCTGGTAATACTAAGGTTTACTTCAAATTGACCTTCGATCCAAATGATGGTCGGGTCCTCGGTGCGCAAATCATGTCCAAAGCGGACGTGACCGCCAACATTAACGCTATTTCGGTGGCCATTCAGGCTAAAATGACCGTAGCGGACTTGGCCTACGCCGACTTCTTCTTCCAACCCGGGTTTGACCGTCCTTGGAACATCATTAACGTGGCCGCTCAAAAAGCGGTTGCTAGCTTAAATTAAGTCATAGAATTGGTTAATTAATAAAAAAAGAGGTTGTGACAAAAAAAGTCACAACCTCTTTTTTATCTCCGAACAATCATTGTCAAAACGTGCGCCAAAAGTCAGCGGGCTCCGCTTAACCCCCTATATCGAACAATCCAAGCTCAGAATTATCCGCCATACGCCGTTAATGCTCACCAGCTAACCGACTTTTGGCTCACTCTGAATTTTTAGATTCGTTAATTTGTGCTTAGCTGTAAATATTAATTAATCCTTGGGTTCCTTGGTCACCCAAGCCCTTAACGTCGACCATCACTTCATACAGGCGCTTAGCCTGAGCGGTCGCGACTAGGTCTAATCCCATCGCGTCGGCTTCACTCAGCGCAATGCGTAAGTCCTTTAAGAAGTGGCGGGCAAAAAATCCCGGGGTGTAATCGTCCCTTAAGATCCGGGGCACGTAGTTTTCCATGCTCCAGTTGTCAGCGCCTCCACTAGATAAGGTTGCCAACACTTTCTGCGGATCCAGCCCCGCGGCCTTAGTGTACAGTAACATTTCGGTTAAGCCGGTCATCGTTCCCGCAATCATAATTTGGTTTGCCATTTTAGCGTGTTGCCCGGTTCCAGCCGGGCCAAAGTGATTCACCTTATGCCCGACCGTCTCAAACAGTGGCACCATTGCTTGGTAGGTTGCCTCGTCGCCACCAACCATCACGGTCAGCGTGGCGTTTTTAGCTCCCACGTCGCCGCCCGAAACCGGCGCGTCCAACGCGTGCATGCCGTGGGCCGTCGCGTAATCGGCGATTTTAACCGCTAACTTTGGCTGACTGGTCGTCATATCAACCACCGTCTTTCCCTGGGCTAACCCGGCAAAAATCCCGTTTTCACCAAAGTAGACCTGTTCGACGTCGCGTGGAAAACCCACCATCGTAAAGACCACGTCACTTTGTTGCGCGACTTGTTGCGGATCATCCGCCCAAACGGCTCCTTCGGCAACTAAGCCGTCCGCCTTACTTTTCGTCCGGTTATAAACGACAAGCTGGTGCCCCGCCGCCAATAAATTATGGGCAATGGCCGCTCCCATCACACCGGTACCAATCCAACCAATTTGCATATTGACCCTACCTTTCCATAAAAACTAACGTTTACCAGTCCGTTGCCGCCAGTAATGAATCCCCATCGTCACCAGGAAAGCCGCTAAGACGATCCCGCCAAACGCGCTGGCCGGAATGTCGATGCCAATCGCTGGTACCGATAAAAATAACTTCACGGCAATGATGACGATTAGACAATACGCCATCGTTTCCAATTCCGGAATTTTACGCATCAAACGCATGATGACTTCGGCAATTCCCCGCATGCAGGCAATCCCAATCATGCCGCCAATCAAGACAATGACCGGGTTATCCGAAATTGCCAGCGATGCCAGTACGGAATCAATCGAAAAAACGATGTCCATCATTTCAATTTGTACCACGACTGACCAAAACTGACTCAGGCCTAAAAAGCGGTGTTGACCGCGTTTTTTCTGTGGACGCTTGGTTCCGGGCTGCGGTTGCGTAAAGAAACGGTAAACTAGATACAATAAATAACCGGCTCCCAATACCTTGATTTCCCAAAAACCAATCAGGTAGGTTCCGATACCAATAATTAAAAAGCGAAACAGATACGCGCCCCATAAACCATAGAATAATGACTTTTCACGTTCTTGTAAATTATCCAGACTCTGCGTTTGTGCTGCCAACACCACGGCATTATCAACCGATAGTAAACACTCAATGACGGCCAACGATAGGATAATTAACCAATCATTAGTAGATGTAATGACGTTGCCCCAGTTCGCTACACTAAAGAAAGGTCCGTATAATTGTTCAAGTAAATGTAACACGCAACAACCTCTTTCTATTCGTAAATAATAACCTACTCCTAGTATACCTGTTATACTGAGGCCCGAAATACTGAAAATAAATTTTCAAAAATAAACCGTATTTTCGTCGAATCTTTAATGAGGTGAGTCTTATGGAAATTGGTCCCTTATCCGAATGGGTCGGCGCACTGGCAGAACTGATTGCGGTCGCCGTTGCCCTCTTTTTGCCCTACTACAATGAACGTAAAGCCTTGCACCAGCGGTTACGGCGCTACAAACACATTGTCGAACAGACGTTAAATACCGCCGCGGCCAACCAGTTAACCGCCGACTACCGTGACTTTTGCTCGTTTGTGAAGATCACCTTACAACTAGACATGGACGATACCGCCGTTGAAATTCTAGAAGTCGGACAGGCCCTGATCACGACGGTCGGCGACGCTACCACCCTCAGTTTTGACCAGTTACAAACGGTCGGCGAACTCCGGCAACAACTCGCAAATATCAACGCGTAACCAAACATCCAGTAATCAAAAATGACGGTTTTTGCGGAAATTTTTTCTCCGTGCAACCGTCATTTTATTTACGCTTATTCAGTCAGAGTTTTAATCACCTTTGCGGGGACTCCGGCGACTACCACGTTATCCGGAACATCGTGGGTCACCACCGCTCCAGCTGCCACCACGACGTTATTGCCAATCGTTACCCCGGGCGTAATAGTGACCTTTCCACCAATCCAGACGTCGTTACCGATTTTAACCGGAAAGCCCTTAGCCAGCGCGTCCCGCCGTCCCTTCGCCGTTAAGGGATGGTTAACCGTATAAATATCAACGTTGGGACCAATCATCACGTTATCCCCAATGGTCACCGGTGCGATGTCCAAGATTGTTAAATTATAATTACTTAAAAAATTATTTCCAACGTGAATGTTGCGGCCATTATCGCAATTAAAATTTGCCTGCATCGACAGGTTCGTCCCCGCCGCTCCTAAAATTTCACGGGCCTTGGCCGTTTGAGCTACCGAATCGGTAGCTCCAATCGCATTAAATTCCTGACAAAGCCGCGCCGCGCGGGCCTTTTGAGCGGCCACTCCAGCGTCCTTAAAGTCATACCAGTCACCCGCCGCTAATTTATCCAATTCCGTCATGTCAAAAGCCTCCCGTAACTATGTAACCTTAGCATAGCGCTTAGAGTAAGCTCTAAGTCAAGCAGGGTGGTCAAAGGTCGTGATTAATCGGCGCAAGGTTTCATTATCGTTGGCAGTTCCAATCGTCAGTCGCAACCAGCCCGGTCGCAGCCCAGTTCGTAAGAGGTAACCGTTACGTTTGAGGCTTTCCGCTAAGTCAGCGGCCCGCGGGTGCGCGAAGAAGATAAAGTTAGCTGCCGACTCGTCAAACTGGTAACCGTTCGCTTTAAAATAGGCCAGCCACTTTGACCGTTCCTGTGCGTTTTTGCGGACCGTTTCGGCCACAAAGGCTTGGTCCTTCAAGGCGGCCAAAGCGGCCACTTGCGTCAGCGAATTCAAGTTATAGGGTAACCGGACCGCCTGCATCGTTGGGGCGTAACGTGGCGCAAACACCGCGTAACCAATGCGTAAATTTGCCAGCCCGTACGCCTTTGAAAAGGTCCGCATCACTACGACGTTGTCATACTTAGCGGGTAATTGCATCGCCGTTGTCGCTACCGCGTCCGGAACAAAGTCCAAGTAAGCTTCGTCAATTAGCACCATCGTCTCCCGTGGTACCTGCCGGACAAAGGCTTCGATTGCTGCTAACGATTCAACCGTCCCGGTCGGGTTATTGGGATTGCATAACCACACCATTTTAACGGCCGGATTCACCGCGGCCGCCAGTCCGGCAAAGTCCACGTGGTCGTTTGCAAGCGTGGGAACCGTCACCAACCGCGCCCCTTCAATTTCAGCGTGTAAGCCGTACTCGGAAAAGGTCGGTCCCGAAACTAAGACCTGGTCGTTAGGGGCTAAAAATGTCCGCGAAACCATCACGATCATTTCGTCCAGTCCCACGCTGAAAACGAGTTGTTCGGGGGCGACCCCCTCCTTGGTTGCTACGGCCCGTCGTAACTCCCGCGCGTCGGCGTCCGGGTAACGGTTAGCTAGGTTAAAATCCCAGTTCTTAACCGCCCGGGCAACTGCGGGTGACGTGCCGTACGGGTTCTCATTAGCGGATAGCCGAACTAACTTTTTAAGTCCTAGTACCCGTCGCAACTCAGCTAATGGTTGTTCGGGCACGTACGGTTGTAACTGTTCCACACTCGCTTTCATAAGCGTTCCTCCTATAAATTCTTGATCTCGGGGCGGTCCTTATAATCACTCATTTTTCCTTCGCGTTTGGCTAGTTCGGCCTTGATCTGATCAAAACTAACGCCGCGTTCAACGAGTAACACTAAAACGTGATAGAGCAGGTCCGCGGTTTCATAGACCAGTTCGTCGTCGCCGGGGTTTTTGGCCGCCACGATTACTTCCGTTGACTCTTCGCCAACCTTTTTTAAAATCTTATCCAGCCCTTTAGTAAATAGGTAGTCGGTGTAAGAACCCTTTTTAGGATTTTGTTTCCGATCAGCAATCATTTGGTACAATTCTTCCATGTTTTGCATATTAATTCCCACTTTCCATTGACTTAACGGTGTTAAAAAAGCAACTGGTATGCCCGGTATGACAGGCTGGGCCGTGCGGATGCACCGCAATTAGCAACGTATCGTAATCGCAATCTAACTTAATACTGACAACGTCTTGCAAGTTGCCACTCGTAGCTCCCTTATGCCACAATTCGCGTCGTGAACGGGACCAAAACCAGGTCTGCCCCGAATCAAGGGTCCGTTGATAACTTTCAGCGTTCATCCACGCAACCATTAAAACGGCCTTCGTTTCCGCGTCAATCACAACGGTCGTGACCAGCCCATCGCCCTTTTCAAAATCTGGTTTCATCGAACCACCACGCCCCTTTCCTTTAACGTCCGTTTAACGTCACCAATCGTTAACTCGCCGAAGTGAAACACGGAAGCGGCTAGCGCGCCGTCCACCGGAGTTTGCTCAAAAACGTCGACAAAATCGGCCAGTTTACCGGCTCCGCCCGAAGCGATGATTGGGACGTTAACGGCCGCTCCTAACGCTTGGTATAGCCGGTCATCAAAACCAGCTTTAGTGCCATCGCGGTCCATACTAGTGACTAATAACTCGCCAGCTCCCAGCTGCACCGCCCGCTTCGCCCAGGCAACGGCGTCTAACGGGGTGGCTTGCTGCCCACCGTGCGTGTAGACCCGGTAACTTTGACTAGCCGGGTCCCAAGCGGTATCAATTGCCACCACGATGCACTGGTTACCAAATTTTTCAGCACCGGCCGTAATGAGGGCCGGATCAGCAACCGCCGCGGAGTTAATGGCCGTTTTATCGGCACCAGCCCGTAAGATTCGTTGCATGTCGGCCACACTACTGATACCTCCCCCAATCGTCAGGGGCATGAAAACTTGCGCAGATACCTTCTCAACCATTGCCGCCATAGTTTGACGGTGTTCATTCGTCGCGGCAATGTCCAAAAAGACGAGCTCGTCGGCACCCTGTTGCTGGTAAGCCGCGGCAATCGCTACCGGATCGCCCACGTCGGTCAAATTAACAAAGTTGACGCCCTTTTTAACGCGCCCGGCCGCCACGTCGAGACACGGAATAATTCGTTTTGCAATCATGCGTCCACCCCCGCTAATTCCGCTAACGTGACCCCACCGGCCGCTAACGCTTTACCCACGATCACGTCCGTAAAGCCCAGTTGCTGTAACGTCTGAACGTCCGCCAAATCACGCACACCACCACTCGCAATCAGGTTGGCAGTTGGACACTTAGCTTTCAGCGTGAGGTACAGTTCAACGTTAGGACCGCGCATGGTTCCGTCGCGGTCAACGTCGGTCACAATGAAGTGTTTGGCACCGGCACGAACCATCGCGCGCATTAGTTGACTCATTTTAGTCTGGGACTGGTCTAACCAGCCGTTGATGGCAACCATCCCGTTTTGGCCGTCGATGCCGATCACGATGCGTTCGGGGCCAAACTCCGTTAATAACCGTTGAACCAAGGCGGGTTGAGTCAACGCCACCGAACCTAAAATCAACCGATCAACCCCCAGTTTCAGGTACCGCTGAGCGAGTTCGTACGTCCGGATTCCGCCCCCAAGCTCCAGTGTTCCCGTGAATGCTCGCCGGAGTGCCGCCACGGTGGCGAAGTTTTCGGGTTGCCCCTGCTTTGCGCCGTCCAGATCCACCACGTGTAACTGGTGGATGTTTGCCGCATTGACGGCCTGCGCCTGGGTGACCGGATCGGCGTTGATCAGGGTCGCTTGGTCAAAATCCCCTTGATATAACCGGACGCTTTGCCCGGCACGTAAATCAATTGCTGGAAAAATCATTTGCACTCACCATTTCCTTAAAAGCTGCTAATTGTGCTAACCCGACCCGACCACTCTTTTCCGGGTGAAACTGCATCCCGACAACGTTGGCCCGCTGCACGATGCTGGGAACCGTCACGCCGTGTTCAACGGTACTAACGATTTCGTCACGCGGGCACACCGCGTAATACGAATGTACGAAGTAGGTAAACGCCCCGTCAACACTGGCAAACGGGCTCGCGGAGCGTTGCAACTGGTTTTGGTTCCAACCCATTTGGGGAACTTTGACCCCTAAGTTGGTCGGAAGGGCGGCAACGTGACCGCTTAACAATCCGAGACCAGCGTGTTCACCATACTCGGCGCTACTTTCAAACAACAACTGCATCCCTAGACAGATCCCCAACATTGGTTTCCCCGTTCGCCCTAGTCGTTGAAGTACCGGGACCAGTTGCCGTTCGTTTAAGGCCGTCATCGCGGCCGCAAACGCACCAACTCCCGGTAAGATAACGGCGTCGGCCGCCGCCAAAGTGGCCGGGTCGGCCGTTAAAGTCGTTGCCACTTCCAAATAATCAAACGCTTTTTTTAAATTTCGGGTGTTCCCGGTATCGTAATCCACGATGGCAAACATTAAATCACACCCTTAGTCGAGTTGACCCCGATAATATCCGGGTTAATGGTGACCGCCGCCCGCATGGCCCGGCCAAACGCCTTAAACAAACTTTCGACCTTGTGGTGGGTGTTACGTCCGTACAAGATCCGGGCGTGTAAGTTCATTTCCGCCGCGAACGCGCACGCCTGGAAAAAGTCTTCGACGGTTTCGGTATCGAGGCCCCCCAGCCGCGGATTCGTTAACTCGGCATCAAACACGAGGTAGGAACGACCGCTTAAGTCAACACTCACTTGCCCCAGGGTTTCGTCCATCGGCACAAATTCGGTTCCGTAGCGTTCAATGCCTTCCTTATTACCCAACGCCCGTTTAAAACACTCCCCCAGGACGATCCCGGTATCTTCGGTCGTGTGATGTGGATCAACGTCCAAATCACCGTGACATTTTACGACTAACCCGAACCGACCGTGCTTGGCAAATAGGTTTAACATGTGGTTCAAAAACCCAATACCGGTATCGATCTCTATTCCGCTCTGTTCGTCTAAATTCAAACTAATTTCAATTTGGGTTTCCTTGGTCACCCGTTTAACCGTTGCTTGGCGCATGTGAATTCCTCCCTTTAAAATCACGCGACTAATGCTCAAACTAACCTTTTAATCGTAATAGGTGTCAAACCGGGACTCGATCGCCCGGGCGTGACCTTCCAGCCCCTCTACACGGGCTAACGTGGTAATGGCCGGGGCCTCCTTAGCAAGCGCGGCCTTAGTGTATTGAATAAACGACGTCCGTTTAACAAAGTCGTAAACGCCCAGTGGTGAGGAGAACCGGGCCGTCCCACTCGTTGGTAAAATGTGGTTAGGACCCGCCACGTAGTCCCCAAGCGGTTCGGAAGCGTACTTGCCAAGAAACACGGAACCAGCGTTACGAATGAGATTTAGGTACTGGGTCGGTTCACGCAGTTGAATTTCCAAGTGTTCCGGCGCCACCGTATTCATCAACTCAAACATGTCTTCAACCCGCTGAACCACGGCAATAAAGCCCTTTTCGTTAACCGCGGCGGTCGCAATTGCCGTCCGTGGTAACACCTCTAACTGTGACGTAACGTTGGCACTAACAGCCTGAGCGAGCTTTAAACTGTCCGTAATCAGGATGGGCCGCGCACGGCGGTCGTGTTCCGCCTGACTCAGTAAATCGGCAGCCAGCTGACGGGGATCGGCGCTATCATCGGCAATAATGCCGATTTCAGACGGTCCGGCCACCATGTCAATGGCCACCTGACCAAAGACCTGCTTCTTAGCGGTCGCCACGAAGACGTTCCCGGGACCGATGATCTTATCAACCGCGGGCACGGATTCCGTTCCGTACGCCAAGGCGGCGATTGCCTGGGCCCCACCTACTTGGTAAATGGCGTCGACGCCGGCAATCTTAGCAGCGGCTAACACGGCCGGGTTGATACCGTCCTTTTGTGGGGGCGTTACCATGACCACTTCGTTAACCCCGGCAATCTTGGCGGGTAACGCACTCATCAATAACGTCGACGGGTAAGCCGCGGTACCCCCGGGAACGTAGAGGCCAACCCGCTTCAACGGTAAAAGCTTTTGGCCCCGTAACACTCCGGGTTGCTCGGCGTCCATAAAGCCGGTCGCCCGTTCTTTTTCGTGAAAACTGGTAATGTTGCGCTTGGCCAGCAACAACGCGTCTTTGACCTTGGGATCAAGCTTAGCGTAGGCTTCATCAATAACTGATGGTGACAGTTTAATCTGGTCAAGCGTGACGCCGTCAAAGTTTTCTTCATATTTACGTAACGCCGCGTCACCGTTTTGAATCACGTCGGTGATGATGTTACGGACGGTCGCTTCTACTTTTAAATCGGTCAACTGCTGCGTTTTGGTTTGGACTAACTTTTTTAAACTGGCTAAATCTTCATTAATAATTTTCATTTTACAGACTCCTTTGATGATGGGGACGAAACCACGGCCGCCAAACGGTCAACTAACTCATAAATGGCTTGCTGGTGCTGTTTTAACGCTAACCGGTTCACGACTAGGCGTGTGGAAACCGGCTGTAAATAATCATAAATTTGTAAGTGATTTTCGCGTAGCGTCGTTCCGGTTTCGGTAATGTCCACGATGGCGTCGGCCAACCCGGTCAACGGGGCCAGTTCGACCGAACCTTCAATTTTAATGATCTCGACGTCTTGACCCAGCTGATCAAAGTAACGCTGGGTGATCAACGGGTACTTTGTGCCGATAATTTTACGGCGCGGCGCCCGGGGGTCAAAGTCACTGGTGGAAGCTAACACGAACTGACACTCCCCGACTCCCAGATCTAGTAATTCGTACTGGGTGCTCTGATGTTCCGTCAAAATGTCGCTCCCAACGATGCCAATGTCGGCGGCACCGCGTTCCAAAAACGTCGTCACATCCGGACCCTTGGCGAGGATGAACTCGTACGGCTGGCTCGTTGAGTCAAAGATCAAGCGGCGTTTTTTATTCCGGACCAAGGAACAATCAATACCGGCTGCTTCCAGTAAAGGGATCACTTGCTGTTCGACCCGGCCCTTCGTTAACGCAATTTTTATCCGTTCTTTAGGCATTGGCGCCACCTCCCGTTAAATCTACTAACGTTGCCCCGATTCGCTGGGTCTCCTGCTTAGCCGCCACAATGTTTGGTGCCAAACTTAAACTGGCGTATGGCTGCTTGGCTAAATAAGCTTCGGCTTGATTCCACTGCTCAGGCTCAAAATAAATTAACTGTTGGGTCTGTGGGGACCGTTGCGCCGTCGCTAAGCTCGTGAGTAGGTCAACGTTGATGCCCATGCCCACGGCCGGCTCCGGGTCGGCCTGAAAATTGGCTAACAGCTGGTCGTAACGGCCACCGCTAAATAGGTAACCAGCGCCCGCTTGGGAATACCCCCGAAACGTCAAACCGGTGTAATACTTTTGGGGAGCTTGACTACTAAGGTCGAGTGACACCGCCTGATCCGGCATGGTCCGGCGCATCCAGTTCACTACCCGCGTCAGCCGGGTCACGCTCGGTTGGACCGTGGCGGGTAACGGTGCAGCGGCTAACCGCTGTAAAACGTCTTCCGGTTGCCCAAATAACCGGGGCCACTCCCGTAAAAACGGGTACAGGTCCTGATCCTGATAGGCCGCAATCAGTGCTTGGTACTGCGGAACCCGTTTGTTGAACAGGGCGGTTAGAATTGCCCGCTGCGTTTGCGGCGCGTCCGTTAAACTAGCGACGACCCGCTGCGCAAACTGCGCGTCCCCCAGTTCAATTTCCACGGCATCTTCGATCACTTCGGCGCTCAGCTGTTGGGCAATCGTTAAACATTCCAGTTCCGCTTTCAGTGAGGCGTAACCGATGAGTTCAACCCCGGCCTGGGTGATTTGGTTATACGACCCGGAAAGTTGGCGACTCACCCGAAAAATGTCGCCCACGTAACTAAACTTCTGAGGAAGCGGGACCTTGGTTGCGCTGATGAAACGGGCAATCGGCAAAGTCAGATCCGGTCGTAAAACTAAGGTCTGGCCCTCGTTACCGAGTAAACGGTACAACTGGTAGTTTCCCATCTGGTACGGATCAAACACCGCTTCGTTTTCTAATAACGGGGTTGCAATTGGCGCTAGCCCCCGCTGCTTAAAATGAGCCTGGATCACCGAAATTAGTTGTTGCTTAGTTTGGGCCCGGTTACCGAATTCATCCCGGGTCCCCAATGGTAATAAGTGTTGTAACATGCTAACGCCTCCTTGACAGTTAATGATTGGATTAAAAAAACGCCCCCTTAGCAAATTTGCTAAAAGGACGTTTACACGTGGTTCCACCTTATTTCGCCGGTAGCTCACACTACCGACCTCATGTTGAACAAAGTCAACTTGGATAACGAAACCAATTCGGCTGAGGCTAATGATACCCGTTCACCCCAGCAGTTCATAGATGTGATTCGTTAACCATGTCCGCCCGGTTCGCAGCTACCCGGACTCTCTGGATGGAGGGATGGTTAATTACTTTTTCTAATCGCAACCGTTTATTAAAATTTAATTAGCTATTTAATTTAAAACTCATTGTAGTGAGTCAACGACGGCTTGTCAACCGTTAATTAATTTTTTTATGAGATGCATCCCCCGCCCGACACTCGCAATATCGTGGGCGTCAGAACCATAAACTAGCGGAATACCAAGTCTTTGTGCCCGTTCCAAAATTTGACTTCCCGGATAAAAATCATTGCAATAGGGTTTATACAAACCGGCCAAATTTAAATCTAGCTGGCAGTGCTGCTGATGGATCAGCCCTAACGTCTGGTCCACTAGTGTCAGATTTGCGGTGTCTAACGGTTCCGTCAAACCAAAGTAGTCCTGATACTTACGCACCAAACTCATGTGGCCGATCCGCTGCGGGGCAAACGCCCCCAGATCAGCTTGAACCGAAGCCCTAATAGTCCGGTAATACTGTTCAAACAACCGTTGTGGGGTCGCCAACCACTGCCCAAATCCAGCCTGAAAATCAGTGGGACTTAAATCCACGCACCAGAACTTTTCCCGCGCGCCACGCATAAAGTGCACTGATAAAATATTCTCCTGCGTCTGTGGTCCGTACTGGTTTAAAAAACGCCGGGTCCAGTCCTCGTACCCCGGTAAATAATCCACTTCAAACCCAACTGAAATATCAATTTGAGCCGCGTAACGTCGTTTCAACTCACCGGCCAACTGTAAGTATTCCGCGACTTGGTCCACTCGTAACGACGCTTCACTATAACCTTCCGGGCTCCCTGCCAATTCCGTCTGCAACGCCGGTGGCAACGGTGCGTGCTCGGTTATACAGTAACGTTGCAGGCCTAGTTGAATCGCCCGTTGAACCATTTTTTCGGTCGCTTCCCCGCTCCCGTGTGGGCATAATTCGGTGTGCGTATGTCCATCCATTAACATTTTCTCATCACCCTTTAATAATTTTACGCCTATTCAATCATAAATCAGCAGGTTCCGCAAGCATCATCACAGGATAATGAAACTATAATTTTTAGATGATTTTAGTTAAAAAACGGTGTGCTATTCATTGTTATTCATTTTTGCGCGGTTTGATTACTGTGGGCACACTTCAGAGCCGATTTCAAAGCCCGGAATCAACTCAAAAACTGAGTCGCAAACAATTCCGAGTGCCTGAATGGTCTACCGTTATTTAAATTTTAACCTTTAGTCTAGCTCATCTCACCGGTCAATTTGACGGGCCTAGTTCAGTTCAGGGTATTTTGTTTAAACATTTTTGTTGACAGTCAACAACAAGCGGTACATAATGTTGCTTATCAACAAAAAGGGAGATCGATATTATGACAACCAAATTATTAATGATCCTAGCACATCCGCATACCACCGCGCCCAGCGCTTCGTTAACGGTGGCTAACCGTTTTAAGACGGCCTACCAAACCAGCCATCCCGACGACACGGTCATCGTGCGCGATTTATATCAAGACGGCGTTCCGCCATTGAACGACACCACTTTCGAAGCCTGGCGCAAGCAGAAATACGGGCAGGCGCTAACCCCCGCCGAACAACAGCTCCTGGCGCAACACGCGGCTTGGCTGGACGAATTTCTGACCGCCGATAAGGTCGTTTTCGTCAACCCGATGTATAACCATTTCTTACCCGCCGAGCTTAAGCAGTACCTGGACCTGACCGCGGTCGCCCGCAAAACGTTTAAATACACCGAACACGGTCCCGTTGGCCTATTAACTAACAAAAAAGTCCTCCACATCCAAGCGACCGGCGGCTTTTACCACGCCACTAACGGTCAGCATAACCAGAAGGAGTACGGCGAACCGTACTTGCACGATATGATGGCCCTTTACGGGGTTCAAGATTACCAGACGATCTTCGTCGAGGGACTCGACCGTTTTCCGGAAAAACGGGCCGCCACGACCGCCCAAGCGGCCAAAACCGCCGCGAAACTCGCCACCACCTTCTAGATTCGGTATAATGGAATCAACACTGGGAGGTACGACTAATGACAACGTCAGCAGAACAACAAATTTTAGACACGATCGGCGCGATCCGCAAAGCGCGGGCCGCCACGACCATCGAACAAAAGTGGTTGCGGGCTCACGTGACCGATCCGGTGCTCAGTGTCAAGCTTCCCGCGATCTCGATCGTCGGTCTACATTTGTTATCGGCGTTGCAATCCGCCCCCCAGACCGGGATCGACCTGGCAGAAGCCCTTGGCGTGACCCGGGGTGGTGTGACCCGGGCCGCTAAAAAATTGGTGGACCAAAACTTGGTCACCACCTTTAAACGACCGGACGACCGCAAAAAACGCTTTTACCAGCTAACCCCGGCCGGTCGGACTCTGGCGCACCAGCACGACTTAATGCACCAAGTCCGTAACCAGCAGCTGATCGACCAGCTCCATACCGAGTTTAAACCGGACGAACTGGCCGTGATCAACCGGTTTTTAGTAATGGTCGAACACTACGAACGTCAAAAACCTACTGACTAAATAAACTCACGTGTGACCAGCTGCTTGCTGATTCCACGTGAGTTTTATTTTTATTCCCGAATAATTATTATCAAAACGGGTTTCAAAAGTCAGCGGGCTCCGCTTAACAGCTAACCGACTTTTGGCCCACTCTGTTTATTCATCTACATATAACGAATATAGTTTAATTGCAATAATTTATCGACCCGCGCCGAATTTTCCGGTGACAGTTTGATCCCGTTCTGGCGTAAACACTTCGAAAAATCCAGTCCCATCCGGTCAAACACGTAAATATTCGACCCCGACTGCTGACGGATCAGTTCACTGTAATATTGTCCGACCAGTTCCCGGAACGGCTTTTCAGTGGTCGTATTCAAATGCGCCACGAGGTCCATCATGATTGCCGTGGCGACTTTCGCCCGATCCTGACCACCCGCGTACCATTTGACCGGTTTATTGATTTTATCTTCTCCCATTGTATCCCGACTCCCTCGCCGGAACAGCACGCTAAACCACGAACACTTGGAAACCGTCACGGTCAGTCCCAATAAGCAGTCGGCTGAGACCTCAAACAGTTGCGTCAGTGCCACTAAACCTTCTAAGTCCGGGTAACTTTTACCTAACTCCCACTTAGAAACAGTTTGGCGGGTCACGTTCAGTTGCTCCGCGAGTTCCTGCTGCGACCAGGCTCGTTGTCCACGCTGTTCCTTTATTTTTTGTCCGACTTCGATTTTCACTGTACCGCTCCCCCACTTAAAATGAAATACTAACGGACGCACCAATTGGTTGCACCCGTAATTTAGTTCCCGCAACGCGGCGTTGCACTCCCGTCAAATCGCAGTTTCGCACCATTTTTGTCAGGGACCGGTACCGAACTTTTTTACCTTGCAGTTTTACCTAAGACACTACCGCGGGACAATTAACAACACCCCGTCAAAGCAGGGCTCATAATGGCGCCGTTGATTAATTATTTTGATTAATAAAAAAAGAGTTACGACTGCGTTTAGTAGCAGTAACTCTTATCAAAAAAATATTATTTGCTGAGCCAATCCCGAATGCTGGGCCAACTGTCATGGTTGATGATCATCCGCGGAAGCTGGTTCATACTGGTCTGATCAGTAACGATCCCAACGTTCAGGGTCGCAATTCCGGAGGTCAAGTGCTGCCGACTGAGGAACCGGTTGATCCGGTTTGGGCCACTCCCGTAAGGATAGGCAAACATTTCTGCGTTGACCCCCATGTGCTGTTTTAGTTCCCGTTTGCTGATGGCAAAATCTTGGGTGAACCGGTGGTACTCCTTAGGTTGGTCAAAAATTGGCGTGAACTTTTTGGTTAGGTAGTGCATGTCGTGGGTGTGTAAGCCCAACGTCATCAAGCTACCAGCACTTTGCTTAGCCGCTTTAATCTCGTCCCAACTAGCTAGTTGCGTCCCTTCACGGTAACGACCGGTATTGCCAGTGATGATGAAAGTGGTAAAAGGCAGGTGGTACTTTTTCATAACGGGTAAGGCGTTATCAATCATGGTTCGATCAATATCGTCGAAGGTCAATACCGCGTAGCGCCCCTTAATTGGTTGGTGACTGGCTTTCATTTTAGCCATGGTCGCACTAGAAATCACCTTGATGTGATGTTTATGCAGGTAGGTCATTTGCTGGGCAAACTGGTCAGCCGGCACGTCAAAGTCGTGGAGTTGTGAATTACTGGACAGTACCCGGGAAACGTCCACTCCGGCCGTGTTCTTAAGAATTCGGTGGTAACAAAAGATAATAATCCCGTTTTTAGTTTTGGCATCATCGGCCGGTAAGGCGTAGTTGGTGTCTTTTTCACGGTTAAATTCAAAATTTTTCTGAACCGTAAACCCCATACCAACAACGATCAGAACCGCGACGGCCCAAATTAATAATTTCCGACTACTTCTCTTCACTGTGCGTCCGCCCCCGTAACTTTTTTAAGCGCATTGCTGCGTACAAACCGACCGCCAGTGAAACTAACGCGATAATACCGAGCACAATGCCGTACAACTTGTAATCAAGGTTTAATAACAAATAAAAACTAACTAACGAATCACTGTAAACGTGAAAAATAAAACTTAAGTTAACAACGATAACGAACGCCACGAAAAACCATAGCGCGACCAGCATGATGACGCGCCCAAGGGTTCGTGGCCGGCTCGTTTTTTTTCGAATAACGTAGTGCCGTTTTGGTGCTGGTGTCATTATTTCAACCCCCGATCCGGACTAGTCCAGGTCCCGATACGGTCCGGGTCCAAGACAAACGAAACCGCGGCGGCGATACAACTTACCAGGTTGATCATCCAGTAGTATAAAATATAGATGGGCACTAATAAGAAATCACGCCACTGTAAATAAGCTGCGTCTTGTGAAGCACGGAAGCCAATCCCAAATTGAGTGAAACTAATGATCAATAAAATGAGTAAAATATCCCCATCCAACTGAACGGTGTGCACAAAAATCAAGTTTAACACCCATGAAATTAGGCTTAACGCGGTACAGATCGCCCACAAATTACTAATAATCGTTTCGGATAGCAGCGCCCGTTTGCTCAAAGAACCGTGTAACAGGACGTCACGGTTACTAGCCAATACTTCCAGGCCACCACGCGACCAGCGTTGCCGTTGTTTAACCAGGTTACGAATGGACTCCGGCACTAAGATCCAACAAATCGCCCGTGGTTCGTAACGAACTTGCCAGCCGTGCCGGTACATCCGCCAGGTAATGTCAATATCTTCAGTCATCACGGCCGCGTTCCACCCACCGACTGCGTCTAGGGCTTCCCGCCGAAACGCAACGATCACACCCGAAACGGTCGTGATCCGTCCAGCTAAGAACGCCTGGGCTTTTTTAATAATGTCGATCACGCCAATGTACTCCAATAGCTGTAATCGTCCCAAAATAGTCGTGCGATTACGGACAACGGGCTTGCCCGCCACCGCGCCGATCCGTTGGTCACTGTTTAGCGTTTCGACGAGTTCGGTTAACGATTGGTAGTCCAAGATCGAATCCGAGTCAATTCCAAGCACGTATTCACCCTTGGCAACTTTTAGTCCCTGATTAAGCGCGTTAGCCTTCCCCTGGTTAACGTCAATTGGGACAACCTTGATCGTAAACTTAGCCCGGTAAGTTTTCTGCAACGCGTACATCATTGCTAACGTTTGATCGTCACTCTTGTCATCAATCAAAATCACTTCAAAATGGTGATAGTGTAACGCCGCAATCGACGCAACGGCCCCCTTCAGCGTGTCCTCCTCATTATGTGCTGGTACCAATATCGAGACTAACGGCGAAGTTTGCGTCGTTAATTCGGGACGGTGCTCAGATCGTTGTAGGCGCCCAAAATACAAACACCCGATGATCCAAATCGCCGCTACCAAAATTGGATAACCAATCACAAAATCATTCATTACGTTAATAACCCACATGCGTAAAAAACTCCTTTAATTCATTAACCATGTTATTCCAGACAAGCATATATATTATTTACTAATATTAAACAAATCATTCTAACACGATAATTTGATTCACCCGGTGGAACGACATAAATCATTAATTTTGCGTCATTATCGTTGATAATTAAATTGCTTCGGGTCACATTTCGTCCCACCACTAAGGTTAACATTTGCCTAATTTAATGATATTAATTTAAAAGTAACCGGACACATGGTATGCTCAAAATAGCAAACTTCAGCTTGAATCCTGTACCTTAATTTAAGGGGCGTCGTCATGTACGAACTAATTACCAAACTTTATCAGTTAGCACTTTCCAGTCACGTCGTCAGTACTTTATTGGAACCGGTCCACGTGATCATTCTTGCATTACCGCTAGCAACTTTACTGGTTGCAATTCTCATTTTAGCGGGCCAGCTGCGGCTTAAAACGACTTTGACGGAGCGTAACCTGGTTAGCACCTATTCCTTTATTTGGTACCTGGCTGCGGCCTACTTACTCATTATTTTGCCGTTGCCGACGCGCAGTTCCGTTGCCGCTATGACCGGGGCGGAGTACAACTTACAACCGTTCTTCTTTTTATCCCAGTTAAAACTACTAACGCCGTTTCAGCTGCACGATTCCAGTACCTGGCTCAGTGCTTTTAAATCGTCGAGCTTCTTTCAACCGTTTTTTAACGTCCTGTTATTCATGCCAATTGGGGCCTACTTGAAATGGCGACACCACTGGCCGCTCTGGTTGATTACCCTGAGTAGTTTTACCCTCTCACTCTTTTTTGAAACGACCCAATTAACGGGACTCTACGGCTACTATTCCCGGGCCTACCGAATGTTTGACGTTGATGACCTACTGATGAACACGCTCGGTGGTGTCGTTGGCGCCTGGGCACTGGTCTTCATTCCGGCTAAGTGGCGCAATACCGACCACTCAACGGTGCTCAACTGGACCCACCACCCGATCAACTGGCGCCGGATTGGCGCGTTGCTCGTCGACTGGGGCCTAATTGCCGCCTTTGACGGGGCCTACTTTATCCTGGTCAAACACTTCGGTTTAAATTTGCCCCACGATTATCGCTGGCTATACGTTGGCGACATCCTGCTCTTCTTCATCTTACCGACCGTACTGACGGGAAAAACGGTTGGCGGACTGCTTTTTAACAGTCGCGTCCGTTCCGTCAGCGGTCGCCGTGCGAACCCGCTACAATTGCTGATTCATTACGGGGGCTTATACTTCGTGGGCTTACCGCTGCTTTTTCTCGATCTGTGGCTGTTTAACCGCCTCGGTGATTTGCCAAGTGCTTCACTCAATCGCCTGGACGTGTACTTAGTTGGCGTTTCGTTGCTCTTGTTGATCATGAGTTACGACTTGCTGCTGGCCCTATTCAACCGTCAACACCACCTCTGGTGCGAACGGCTTAGCCGCACAACCGTTGTGTGACAGCCCCGCATTCCGGCGTTGATTAAACAAATCTACCTTTACGTTAGTCCGGCAATCATGTTAAATTGAAGGTAAATTAAATTTCTGGAAGTTAAAACTATGATAAAAGTACAAGAATTAAGCGACGATTTCCGCTGGGTCGCTGTTAATAACTATACTGATAATGACTATCATCAATTGGTCAGTTCAGAACACGTGACCGACGAAATGTTGGGCTACGCAACCGACCAACACGAACGGGGCCGTTTGGAATATGATTCCAAAAGTGCCATTACGACCATTATCTTTGACGTAGTCACCAATAACGAAGATGAGGGGACTTATACAGCACAGGTAAGCTTTATGTTGATCGACCACACCTTGCTAACCTTTACGACCGATAACACCATCTTTGTGGAGGACATGCTTGCCGACGAGATCGATGCCGACTGGGAGCACGTGTTGCACCCGTTTGACTACATTTTTGAAGTGCTTTATAAACTCTCGCGCCAATACTTTTCCGCCATTAATCAAATTAATAAAGAACGCCAAAATATCCAAACTAAAATGAAAAAGCAAATTCAACGTTCCGTTATCCTGCAATTAATGGATCTCGAAACCACGTTAGTTTACTTTTTAACTTCCCTAAAAAGTAATAACGACCTGTTACAATCCTTAAAACGGTTTGCACCGGTTAAATTTTCCACGTCCCAAAAAGAACGGCTAGACGACATCATCGTCGAAGCCCAACAGGGGTTGGAAATGGCAAACATTGCTTCCGACATCATTGGGCGGGTGTCTAACGCCTATTCCAATATTTTGGATAACAGTTTGAACAATACCATGTGGTTACTAACCATTTTTTCGATTGTGTTGACCATGCCGAACATTGTTTTCGGATTTTTCGGCCAGAACGTCGACCTGCCATTCATGAAAAACCCGTTTGGCTGGGAAATCACCGTCGCCATCGCGGTCGGTCTGTGTGCACTGACCATCTGGTTACTTCGGCGCAACTCATTTCGTAAGTGAAAGGATGACGCTCAATGCCCAGTCGTAATAAAGTAACGGACACGGCCGATTACGTGTGCAAAGCCGCTCCGGAAGCGCAGACCATCTTGACCACGCTCGACCAGCAAGTTCGAACGGAACTCCCAACGTTTACACCTAAAATTAAGTGGAACCTACCGTTTTACGAGCAGGAAAGCCATTACGTTAGTATTGCCGCTTATAAGGTCCACGTTAGCCTCAGTGTTTCTGTCGATTTACCCGAAACATTGTTGACAGCCGCCACCACCGCCGGGTACGCGACCGGACAGAAGCGTTTAAACATTGGGTTAAATCAGGCGGTTCCAACTGCATTAGTTCATGCTATCTTGGCCCTCCTTAAATAAGGCACCAAAACTTTAAAGCGTCTAAATTACTCCAAATAAACTGAGTAATTTAGACGCTTTGCTGTTTATGGCAATGGTGTCAAAGTCGGTTTGTTCCGTTTAATCTGCGCCAACAACCTTTGGCGAACTTGCGTTGTTTTACAAAAAAAGTGTCAGCGACGCGTCGCTGACACTTTTGAAGGCGATTACTGCATGTGCAATAAGCCCATCTTTTCCATGGTTTCGGCAATTTGTACGGAGTTCCAAGCGGCACCCTTTAACATGTTGTCGGAAACGTCCCACATCTGGAAGGCTTGCGGCGTTTCTTGGTCCGGACGAATCCGGCCAACAAAGGTGTCACGGGAACCTTCGGCGTTGTGCGCTTGTGGGTAAATTTGGTGATCCGGGTCGTCTTGTAAAACGATTCCGGGTGCCTTGGCCAAAACATCCTGGATGTCCTTGACCGTAGCTTTAGGATCTTCAACTTCAAAGTAGATGGATTCGGAATGGGCAACTGGTACCGGAATCCGAACACAGGTCGCAGTGACTTTGATATCCTTACTGTCCATGTCGTTTAACATGATCTTTTTGGTTTCGTGGATCATTTTCCACTCTTCGTGGGTGTAGCCGTCTTCTTCAAACACGTCAATTTGTGGTAACGCGTTGAAGGCGATCGGGTAGTGCTTTTTGTCACCAGAAACGGGCAGGATGTGGGCTTCCATATCCTTACCGTCTAAGTAAGCCTGGGTTTCGTCCCGTAATTCTTGAAGGGCCCGGTTCCCGGCACCACTAACAGCTTGGTAAGTTGAAACAATGACCCGCTTCAAACCAAAGGCTTTACGAATTGGTTCGAGTGCAACCACCATTTGGATGGTTGAGCAGTTCGGGTTCGCCACGATACCGTGGTGTGCCTTTAACGCTTCCGGGTTAACTTCGGGAACCACCAGTGGGATCTTAGGATCCATCCGGAAGGCACTCGTATTGTCAACAACTACCGCTCCCCGTTTTACGGCTTCGGGAGCAAACTTTTTCGATACGGAACCACCAGCTGAGAAGAGGGCCAAATCAATTCCTTCGAATGATTCGGGAACCGTTTCTTCAACCGTTAAAGGTTTCCCGTTGAATTGTAGCTGCTTACCCGCTGAACGACTTGATGCCAAAAGCTTAACGGAATTGACCGGTAAACTCGTTTGTTCCACCATTTTGATCATCCGTGCACCAACTGCACCGGTTGCACCGACAATCGCGACGTTATATCCACTCACTATGAAGACCTCGCTTTGATAGTTATTGAAACATCATTATAGCACGATTTTAAAAATTAGAAAACAATGAGTCTGTTCGATTACTGATTACTAATGTTTATTAACCTCAACGACGGACCACCAGGCGTATACTGAACTTAACTCTAAGGAGGTCTTTACATGTGTACTAGCCTGACCTATACGGATACCGCACAGCACCCCTACTTTGCCAGGACGATGGATTTTCCAACTACGACGCCCTGGCGGCCAATTTTTCTTCCCCGCCACTACGCTTGGCCCACGGGTTTACAAACGACGCGGCGAACCCGTTACGCCATTTTAGGGGGTGGCCGTCAGCCGCAACACTTTAATAGTTGCCTCATGGCCGACGGGATCAACGAAGCCGGTTTAACCTGTGCTGAGTTGTACCTCCCACACGCGGTTCACTATCAAGCATCCACACGCCCGGGAGCCGTGAACTTAACGCCCCAGGGCTTTATTAACTGGGTTCTCGGGGAACACACGTCGGTTGCAGCCGTAGTTGCCGATCTGCCCCGGGTCAACCTAGTCGCCAAGCTCTGGGGTGGTGACGACCAGGTCTATCCCTTTCACTGGTTCTTATGTGACGCGACGGGCCATAGCGTAGTGATCGAACCCACCGCAACCCCCTTGAGCGCGCAGGCCAATCCGGTGGGGGTACTGACCAATACGCCAATTTTAGCGCAACACGTCCACAACCTGAATCGCTACTTAAACGTTACCGGAGCCCAGTTTACCCCAGCCACCACCATGGCAGCCAAGCAATGGTTAAACGCGCACCGACCATTACCAACCAGCCCTTTACCTACTGACCGCTTCGTTCATACCGCCATTCGCCGGTTGGGCACACCCCAACTGCACTCAGATCAAGTTAAAACGACCCTGTTGACCTGGTTAGCCGAAGTTAGTCTGCCATACGACGCAACTAAAACCAACCGTACGCACAACTACACCCATTATCGCTGCCTAATTGACCTGCAAGCTCAATGCTATACTTTCATGGCGCGTCAACAGTCCCAGCCACGCACCATCCGCTTAACCGCGGACATGGCGGCGAACTGGCACGCCCCGGTCATTTACCAGGAAAATTAATGGCGCCGCTTTAAGAAATGATCGAACGCGGTGTTAATGGCTTGGCGTACCCGGGGGTCTTTTAAATCGGCTTGTTGGGCTGCTTGCTCCCCGGTGACCCGGCTAACGACCTGCAAATAACCAAATAGGACCTGACTTGGGTCTAAATGGTACTGCCCCGCTAACGCAACGGCCAGATCATAGCGATCCGGTCCTAATAACGCTGAATAATCCATTTCATCATTCCTCCGTTTTAACCGTATTGATAAATTAACTGATTTAACTAGTCCCAAATGGCGACTTAACAACCATTTTTGACCGCGCTAAACCTGACAGCGTTTTACAATAACATATTCTCCAAAGAATTGCTTTGATTGGTTTCGTCCATCCAAACCGACCGCTCAAATCCCGGCATAGTATGGTAAGATAATCCTAATAAAAGTAATCAAAAGTGGGAGCGTCAAGTCGAATGCGAAAGTTGTTAAAAGCCAAGTTTTTATTTGTATTTTTTTGGATCATCGTAGTATTTGCTAGCATTGCAATTTTACCAAACTTGGAGTCACTACTGACTCGTCAGGAAAGCCAAGCAACCCAGTCGACCGTCGTTAATAAGCAGCAACAACGCTGGGGGCACGGCCTAAACGGCACCCAGTCGTTGACCCTGGTCTTTAATAATCCGGGCGGCAAGTTAACGAGTTATCAAAAATACCAGGTCCACCGGGTCCTCAACAACCTAAACTTAAAGGCGGACGATTACGGAATCAAACAATTGCGGACTAGTGAAATGATGACTAACGATAAGCAGCTGCTTACTGCCAGTGATGGTTCAACTGAGATTGCACTGGCCGCGGTCAAAACCAGCACCGCCAACTTACCAATCATTGCCAATCAAATCAATAATGCCATTGCCGTTTCCGGCATCAACACCGCGGTCACCAGCCCACAACTGGTTTCCCGGCAACATACTGAGCAACGTGTCCGCCAAGTCATCAGTGCTTACTTAATCGGTAGTGCCGTCATGCTGCTGATCCTGGGCTTTATTTTCCGTTCGTTGCTCGTTCCACTAATTAACTTACTGACCCAGGTAATCGTCTTAATTACCTCGACAAGTATCATTGCCAACGCCCAAACTACTTGGCGGTTACCGTTCACGGTTAACACCGTAGTCTTAATTGGACTTTTAAGCCTACTCGTCACGACCCTGTTAACGTGGTCCTTCATGCACGATTACTGGGCTGAAAACGTTTTGAATACCGAGAGCGACCAAGTGAGTCTGGCTACCCTCACAATCCAGTACAAACGGTGGTTGATCGTTTTATTACCACTCATTTTACTCGCACTCGTTTTAGAACGGACTCAGCTGATGTCACTGGCTTCGGCGTGGACGTTAGCCGTGGTCTTGGTCATTACGACTCTCGCAACCCCAACCCTCAATTACGCTTTCACCGCCCTACTTGGTGAAAGTATTTATTGGCCGGGTACCCGTGCTTGGCGTCCCCGTCCTAAAAACTTGTGGGGGCAGTTTGCCCGTCTCAGTCACTGGCAACCAATCTTGGGTTGTCTCGCCGCGGCCTTGTTAGTCCTTCCCGGGTTGTTAAGCGCGAAGGCCCAGTTTGCGGACGATAACCTTCACCCGGCGCGCCAGGCCGAACTCACGGCTGCCGAATTCGGACAACAAATGCTCACCGCCCACTTTGGCAACGGTGCGGCGGACCCAATCGTCGTGACGATTCATAATACCAAACCGGTCACGACCCAGGCGGGTTTACAAGCGTTAGACGCCGTTACCACCAAGTTACAAGTTATTAAAAACGTGAACCGCGTTGTCTCAGTCACCCAGCCAACGGGACACCGGCTCAGCCCGTTTTACGTTAAAAATCAGATTTCACTGATCAACGCCGACCTAGCGGGCAAACAAGTCACCGTGACCGGTCTGCAAAAGCGCCTCAATACTGCTCAGCTAAACTTGCAGCAGGCCGCAACGGCCCGCCACGCGAAGTCCGTCGATCGATTATCCGGGCACTTAAATAAATTAGCAACCGCCAACGACGACCTCCTTGACCAACTAAGTACCCTTAATGACACTTTGGCAGAACCGGCCACCGTTAAAGGACACACCGGTCGAATCAATCGTCAGTTTAGCCAGTTGGACCGGTTGAACGACCGCATGACGACTCTACTTAACGACTTAGTCGATGATCAAAACACGGTTGCAGAACAAGCGGGCAAGACTGACCGGAAAGTCCACAAAGTGCGGCAGTCGTTAAAGAAGACGACCCAGGCGTTGCAGTCGTTACTCGCTTCGCTGAAAGTAACGAGCACATACTTGACCGGGCTGGCTAACAGCCAAATTGGCGAAAGCTTCTATTTACCAGCTAACGGACACCTTAATTCAAGCTATCAAAATAGCCTGTTTACTAACGTTAGCAGCGACCAGTTAACGACCCAACTTACCATTACTTTAAACTCATCGCCAACTAGCGCCACGAGCTTCAAAACGTTCCACACGGTTCAACGGGTCGTGAACGATGGTCTGGCAGCGACGCCGCTAAGTCATGCTCAAGTCACAACCAGTGGCGTGACCAGCCAACAAGCGGCTCGTCACCAGTTAATCGCGACCCACGGTATCAAATGGGCCTTACTTGGCCTTGGCATTTTAGCCGTTTGCCTCTGGTTAGCCCTGAGTTCGTTTACCCTGAGCGTTATTTTAACGACCGGGCTCGCCGGATTAAGCCTAGCAAGTTGGGGCTGGACCCAGTTACTCCTGACCCACTGGTTTAAGAACGGGCCCCTCAGCAGTGCCGTCTTTTTATGGGGCGTTGGCCTATTAAGTTTCCACTGGCTCGCCGTAACGCTGATCACGGTCAACCGCAGACGCTGGTTGCGTCAATTTAACGATACCAAACTTTTACGCCACTTTTACCTTGCTGGCCAGTCCGTTTGGCCACTAACCCTTTTTGAATTAACTTACCTGTTGCCGTTGCTCCTGATGAGCGATTCGAACTTACGCGCTTTGGCCGTCATGGGGCTTGTCGGCATCGGGTTAAGTAACCTCTGTGTCCCACTAACCTTACCGGGATTGATCACGTGGGCGGTCCGTCCACCGAAGTTTCCTAAAAAATGGTTAGCTAAGTTCCGACTAACACCTAAAAATCAGTAAAAAAAGAACGGGTGATTGCGTTTTAAAACGCAATCATTCGTTCTTTTTGATTCCCATTAAAAACTACGACAAACGCCGGTAGTAGTGCACACCTAAAATTAACAGTACCCAAGCTAAAATCAAGCCGACGGCCAACACGAATGGGTGGCGAGGTGCTTCGTTAGTTTGTGGCAATCCCGCGGTAGTTGCACCGTTCGTTGTCATTCCTGCCTGAGCACCAGTTGCGGGTTGCCCCGCACTTGTACCAGGTTGACCAGCAACGACTCCCGTCCCCGGTTTTGCGGGTAAAGCATTACCAGCCGCTGGGCCTGATACACTTGGCGCCGTGGGATTAGGTTCACTTGACGTGCCGGGCTCAGTCGGTGTACTTGGTTCCGTTGACGTACCAGGTTCACTTGGTAAACCTGGTTCCGTTGGGGTCCCCGGTTCACTCGGCAAACCTGGTTCCGTTGACGTGCCTGGTTCACTTGGTGTCCCTGGTTCACTTGGCGTACCCGGTTCACTTGGTAAACCTGGTTCCGTTGGCGCACCCGGTTCACTTGGTAAACCCGGTTCCGTTGGGGTCCCAGGTTCACTCGGTGTGCCTGGTTCCGTTGGCGTACCTGGTTCACTTGGTGTCCCCGGTTCACTCGGCTTCGTTGGCGTTGCGGTATCGGTCGCCGTCACGTCGACCGCCGCCGTTGCACCCGCTGCAATCGTGAAGTTTAACGGCGTTGTGTTTAACTCGTAACCGTCCGGCGCTTTCGTTTCAATGAAACTATAGTCACCGGGGGCTAAGTTGTCGACGGTTAGTTGCCCGGCGGCATCCGTCGTTAACCCACTTTGAACCGTTTGGCCAGCCGCGTTATGTAAATCGTAGACCGCGCCCGCCAATACTTTTTGACTAGTGGCATCCTTTTTCGTCAAGGTTACGGCACCAGTCGTGGGTGCAACCGGCGTCTTTTCATCATCCTGCGTCAGCATAATCGGTTCACCCTGAGCAATCGTCTGAGCGCTGACCGTAAACGGAATCGGTTTCGAGTTTAACTCGTAGCCGTCCGGCGCTTTCGTTTCCACGAATTGGTAATCGCCCGGTTGAAGGTCTGAAATAAAAATAGCCCCTTTTTCATTGGTCGTTATTCCAGATTGAATAACCGTACCAGCGTTATCTTGCAACTCATACACCGCACCGCTTAAGGCGGTCTGGTTCGTCGCGTCCTGCTTAGTTAACTTAACACTCCCCAATTCATCTTCGTTGGGATTTTCGCCACTGCCAGTCCCGGAACCACCGTAGCTTACGTTCCCGCTAACCGTTGTTCCGTTCATGCTAGCAGCGTTGCTCCAGTTATTTGAACCGGGTTGCACGTTGGCTAACTTGACGTTATAGACCATGTTAATTGCCGTTGTTACGTTGGTAAAGGTAAACGTTAACTGCTTACCATTCACCGTCACGTCCGGAACGGTCGTCCCGCTTTGAACAAATTCACCGGCAGCGTTATACGCTCCGGTTTGCGCAATAACGGACCCGGGCACGAAAGTTTGGTTGGCGCCCAGCGTATCAGTCACGACCACTTGACCAAGATTTTGACCAGTCGGGTTGACTGCCACGTTCCAAGTAACTTCGGACGGTAACCCGTTGGCGTCATAACTGCCGATCCAACCGACCTTATTAAGGGTCCAATCGAAGTGGACGTCACTGTCGCTAGTCCCCTTGGCATAGAACTGCAAGGACCCGGTTCGGTTTGTCCCGGTTTGCGCTAACGCGTCGTTGAACGTAATTGTCCCGGTAGTTTGACCCGCTTTAATCGTAAAAGTCCCGACGGTTTCACCGTTGTTGTCGACTAACGGAAAGCTCAAGTCAACCGGTGCGACGGTCCCACTAGGTAACGCCACCGTGGCCGTGTCACCCGCGGCAATTGGTTGCCCGTCACGAATTGACCAACTATACTTGACAGTATAATCTTCCCACTTACTCAGCGTACTCGTCCCCGTAACCACGTTACCGTAACGGTCGGTCACGGTGGCTTCTTCACCGGTCAACCCAATTGTGGGAATTTCGTCCGCTTTGGCAACCCGTCCAAACGCCATCACCGTTGTAACGATGGTCAGTAGGCCTAGTAACACTGCAAACAATTTCGTTCGCATATTCTTTTCTCCCCCATTTCTTTCATTTGACCACAACCTAACAATCACGTTAAAGTGGGGCCCATTGCCGAATGAGCGGAATCTAGACTTCCACCTCAACCTACACAACAGTAGAACCATTTTACTGCGGGTGTGTACTCAAACGTTTCAATTGAAAATTACACTTACAAATTCGCTCGTTAACGGTTAACCAGAGTGTGCCAAAAGTCGGTTAGCTGGTGAGCATTAACGGCGTATGGTGAATAATCCTGGGCTTGGATTGTTTGACATACGGGGTTAAGCGGAACCAGCCGACTTTTTACGCACGTTTCGGCAATAATTGTTCGGAGATAAAACAGAGGCTGTGACTTTTGTCACAGCCTCGTTATTGGCCGTTTTATAACGTGTATTGCATTGCTTGGTGCCGCAAACCGGCTTCCATAAAAACCGGACCTTCGGGGACAAACCCCAGTTGGGCGTAAAAACTCTGCGCGGTCACCTGGGCACCTAGCACGAGCCGTGAGAAGTGCCGTTTACGCGCATCGGTCATCATCGCCTGCAGTAATGCCTGCGCGTAGCCGTGGCCCCGGGCCGTCTTTAACGTCGCCACCCGTTGAACGTGTTGGGTCGTGTCATCGTTGGGCGTCATCCGCGCCGTCGCCACCGCGTGAGCCTGGTCATCGTACAAAACGTAGTGCCAGGTTGCCGGGGTAACCGTATCTAGCTCTAACTGGGGAGCGATACCCTGTTCACGGATAAAAACGGCCTCACGAATCATCAGGGCATCCGCGTAAACTGCCGAATCGGTTTGATTACTCTTTTTAATTTCCATCTGCCATTACCACCTTTGACGTGGTTGAGCTTACCGGTTTTAACGGTAAGCGTCAAGTTCGGCATTTAACGCATTCTTAAAAATGTTGGCGAATGCGATTGCACGACTTATGTTAAAATGATTTGATGACTGCTTTTGGGTCATATCCAAATTTCTCGTAAATGAGGTCTTTAAACATGCTTACCAAACTCCGTCAACACCTCGATACGCGGATCGGGTTCTTTTGGCTACTAGTGCTATTGTTCTGGGCCAAAACCCTCTTCGCGTACTTAGTTGAGTTTTCACTAGGCGTTTCGGATATTCTGCAAGTTTTCCTAATGCTGGTCAATCCAATTGCCACCACGGCGTTTCTGTTTAGCTTGGCGTTCTATATTCGTAAAACCGGCTATTATTACTATATTTTGTTGCTGATTGATGCGCTTAATACGGTCATTCTTTACGCCAACGTTATTTACTACCGTGAGTTCACCGACTTTATGACCGTCAGCACGGTTACCGGTTACTCCAAAGTCAATCAGGGGTTGACGGGGTCGTCGCTCGCACTAACTAATTGGTACGACTTCATCTATTGGGCTGATATTTTGATTGTTCTGGCGCTCTACATTTTTCACCGGATCAAACACGATGAGCGGCCCATCGCCAAACGAACCGCGTTTGCTTATACTTCGGTCGCCATTGCGGGCTTCGGTCTGAATCTAACTTTGGCCGAATCCAACCGACCGCAGTTGCTTACGCGGACGTTCGACCGTAACTACATCGTTAAGTACCTCGGGTTAGACGCCTTTACCGTTTATGACGGCATTAAAGACGAACAAACTAACCACCAGCGAGCCAGTGCTAAAAAGTCCGAACTGGACACGGTCAAGGAGTTCACGGAGTCCCACTACGCCGCACCGAACGCAAAGATGTACGGTTTGGCTAAGGGTAAAAACGTCATCGTCATTCACTTGGAAAGTTTCCAACAGTTTTTGATTGATAAAAAGATTAACGGCAAAGAAGTCACGCCGTTTTTGAACAAGCTGTATCACAGTCAGTCAACTTACGCGTTCAAGAATTTCTTCCACCAAGTGGGTCAGGGTAAGACCAGTGATGCTGAAAACATGCTTGAAACTAGTACGTACGGCCTGTCGACCGGTTCGTTATTTTCACAGCTCGGGTCGGATAACACCTTCCAAGCAGCACCGGCCATTTTAAACCAGCGGGCCAACTACTCCTCAGCCGTCTTTCACGGGAACGTTGCTAGTTTCTGGAATCGGAATAACACCTATAAAAACATGGGTTACCAGTACTTCTTTGATGCCAGTTACTACGATACAACTGGTGACAAATCAACTGGTTACGGGTTGAAGGATAAATTGCTGTTTAAAAATTCCGTTCAGTACCTAGAACGGTTGCAACAACCTTTTTACGTGAAGTACATTACCGTTACCAACCACTTCCCGTTTACCATGGATAAGGAAGACACGGACTTTAAGACGACCGATACTAGTGACTCCGCCATCAACGGCTATTTCCAAACGGCCCACTACTTGGATCAATCGGTTCACGAATTTTATAACTACTTGAAAAAGTCGGGATTGTTGAACAAGTCGATGATCATCCTTTACGGTGACCACTACGGCCTATCCAATAGCGAAAACGAGACTTTAGCACCAATTCTTGGTAAATCGGCCAGTGACTGGACGTCCTACGACAACGCCCAACTTCAACGAGTGCCGTTCATGGTCAACATTCCGGGAATTAAGAGTGGTAAAATTGAATCTACGTACGGTGGGGAAATTGACGTTTTACCAACGATTTTGCACTTACTGGGATTATCCAGCAAGCGCTACATTCAATTTGGGACCGACCTCTTCTCCAAGGATCACGACCAAACGGTGGCTTTCCGTAACCGTGACTTCGTTACCCCGAAGTACACCGTTTTAAACGGCAAGGTTTACAGTAACCAAACTAGCGAACAAGTCGAGCTGACGGATAAAATTCAGAAACAAATTGATACTGACCAGAAAAAGGTTAACAAGGAGCTCAGTTTATCGGACTCCCTCAATAGTAAAAACTTGTTGCGGTTCTACACGCCGAAGGGCTTCAAGAAAGTCGACGCGTCCAAGTACAACTACGCGGACGGCCTTGAAAAGGAAATCAAACTTCAGAATAGCTTGAAGGGCGACTCCACCAGCCTTTACTCGAAGAATGGTAACAAGTCGACCGAATCACTTTACAAAACGGACGCACCGGAAGACAGTCACAAGAAGACCGATTCTACCCGGATCAAGATCACCAATCCGGATGATAACGATAGCGCGACAACTTCCAGCAGCAGTTCCAAATAGCTAACGATTAAGCTGGTTCCCGACGTTTTTACGTTGGGGACCGGCTTTTTTATTGGAATTAATGCTAAACTATAAATAAATCTATGTAAGGGGGCTCAACCAATGGGCGCATGGCGTTTTTGGTGGGACAGTAGCCGCCGGTTTGGTAAAAATTGGGGCAGTTACGTTGCCTTAATTTTCGGAACTAACCTGGTGATCAGCTACCTCGCAATACCCTTTTTTAACTGGGCATTGGAACTACTACTTAAATCTCAGGGGGTCACGTACGTTTCGTACACCAACCTCGGCAACATCATCGTTCACTACCCGTTAGCGGCCATCGGGATGCTAATTATTTTACTGGCCGTCATTATTTTAGTTTACTGGCAATTCACTTTCTTGTTACTGGGAATCATGAACATTTTCAGGGGCCGTCCCGAGACAGTGCGCGACGTCTTACAAGACACCGTCGCTAGTTTGCACGATACCTCGGTCGGGACCTTCTTATTTTTTATCGGCTACTTCATCGTCATCTTACCCTTTGGGAGTTTCATTTTTACCACACCGTTACTCAATAAGGCTAAAATTCCGGCATTCATTATCAGCTACTTATTGGATAACCCGTGGATGGCCGTTGGACTAGGCTTGTTTTACCTAGTTGCTGGTTACCTAGGAATCCGGTTGATCAACTTACTACCGTTAATGATCGTGGATCAGTTGCCTTGGCGGATGGCGGTTGCCCGCAGCTGGGATCAGACCCGCCACAAAACCCTGCGTTACCTGTGGTACATGCTGGTTATTCTATTGATGGTCACTTTTATCGTAATGGTCATTTACGGCGCCATTTACACCGCCCAACTGGCGTTAGACCAAACGCGTTTTGCGATGGCGGCCGCTACGCTGAACCTGTTCATCATGGAGAGTGTCACCGAAGTCGTTATTTGCTACACAACGGCGATCTTCATGATGCTGATCATCGCTTTTTACCGGCAGGATTTCACCATCCTACGGCAACATCCCCTGCGTTTTAACGAGGCGCCCCGCTTACGACGCTTCACGCGAAGCAGTGTTATCGTGGGCCTGATCTTCGTTAGTGGCCTGCTGGTTGCCTTTAACCTCGTCTACTTAAACGGACTGGCCATAACCAAGCCGCTGATTATTTCACACCGCGGGGTCGATGATGGCAACGGGGTCCAAAATACGATTCCGGCCCTCCTCAAAACGAGTCGGGAACATCCCGATTACGTCGAGATGGACGTTCAAGTGACTAAGGATCACCAGTTCGTTGTGATGCACGACCCAACGCTAAAGGCGCTGGCCGGCATTAAAAAGAAGCCGGCCCAGCTGACCCTTAAACAACTGCAAAAGATTACGGTGCGTGAAAACGGCTACGCTGCTAAAATCCCCAGTTTTGACGCTTACCTAAAGGCCGCCCATCAGCATCACCAAAAGCTTTTAGTTGAGATCAAGACAAGTGCGGCGTACACCCGTGCCGACACCCAACGGTTCATCAACCGTTACGGTAAAACTTTGTTAGCTCACCATGATCAGGTCCACACGCTGAGTTACCGGGTCATGAGTGATCTCAAACGACTCGATCAAAAACAATTTGTCAGCTACATTTTGCCGTATAACCTAACGTTCCCCCACACCGCCGCGAACGGTTATACCATGGAAGTCACGACTTTAAACGACCAGTTTGTTGATAAAGCCGATCGTTACCATAAGAGCGTCTACGCCTGGGACATCGACGACACCGACCAAATGGATCAAATGATGTTCATGGGCGTTACCGCGGTCATTACCGATAACCTTCACGAAATGCAGCAAGAGGCGAAAACCAACACGGACCACCCGAGTTACGCCAAGCTGCTACTCACCTTCATGAACGAGTTGAGTTTGACCAGTAACGAATAACTCGTCGAAAAACCAAGTACGTCACGCGGTTTATTTTAAGTCCGCTTTAAAGTTGGGCCCCACTCACAAAATAAACGCACCACTGAATTTTGAAAAAATTCAGTGGTGCGTTTTAAGTTTAATTAGTGTTTGGCCTGTTTTTCAAAAAGCGTCGTACTGTGTAGCGGGCTTCGCCGTTCCGGATACAACCGCATCATCAGCTGGTTGACCGCGTTGGGTGCTTCCCCAAATCCACTGGCAATCAAACCGAGCTTGCCCGGATACGTAACCGTGTCACCAATGGCCGTAATTCCCGGTACGTCGGTATTCATTTCGGTATCCACGTTAAACAACTGGTTCGTCATGCTAGGGCTCACGTCCCAATTACGAATCACTTTGTTATCGGCAATAAAGCCGTAATTAACAATCAAAGCATCGACGACGAGGGTTTCTTCACCAGTCCCCCGTACTTCTTTCATGCTTAAATTCAATTGACCGGCCGGCGTTTCGGCTAGAGCCTTAATCAAAAACGGTGTCTTGATGGTCACCGACGACGCTTTAAGCAGGTCGACACTGTGCTCCATCCCCCGGAACCGGTTACGACGGTGCATGATGTAAACCTTTTTAGCGACTGGTTCGAGCATTAACGCCATGTCGATCGCGGAATCGCCGCCTCCCGCAACGAGGACCGTTTGATTCTTAAACTGATCAAGGCTTGGAATGTGGTAAAACAGTTGCTTGCCTTCAAAATCACCGGCGTTATCAACGGCTAACCGTCGCGGTTCAAACGCTCCACTCCCGGTCGCCACGATAATGGCCTTCGTATGCGATACTTGGCCGTTAACGGTGGTCACGGTGAAATCCCCCATCTTGCCACTCACGTTGGTCACCGCACTACTTAACGCCACGTCAATTGGAAACTGCTTCATTTGTTCCGCCAACTGGCTGACCAAATCGGTGGCCTTAATGGCCGGGTAGCCGGCAATGTCGTGAATCATTTTTTCCGGGTACAGTGCTTGGACCTGTCCCCCAAGGGTCGGTAGGCTTTCTAATAATTGCACGCGGGCGTTCCGCATCCCAGCATAAAAAGCCGCAAACATGCCGACGGGGCCCCCACCAATAATGGTCAAATCGTATTTTTCACTCATGGTTTCACTACTTTCTAAACGTTTAGTCATTGGCTCAATTTTAGTGGATTCACCAAGGTTTTGCAAAACCAAATTCGCCGTTTATGGCTATAATGGGTTCAGAAAGGCTGGTGGTTCAATGCGTCGTCAGAAAACAATTATTTGCCTAGCACTGATCAGTGCGGCCGTGGTCACGTTAAGCGGAGCGTACTGGCAGTGGCGGTCACTCCCCCTGACCCGGGTGCGGGTGCGCGCCACCAACGTTCCAACTATTTTTGTGGCGGGCGACTATGCCAAAGCCTTTTCCACTAACGGGTTCGTTCACCGCTTAAGTGCCCACCAACTAATGACCCGGGCAATGCTGGTTAAAGTTGCCAAAAACGGCACCGTGACTTTTAAACGTTACGCTCCGCTCCGCCACAATCCCACCATTCAAGTCGTGTTCGCGGACAATCACCACCCCAAACGACAAGCCCATCAGCTCACCACCGTCATGCACTTGCTCAAGCAGCGTTACCACGTTCAACGGTTTAACGCGGTCGGACACTCTTCCGGTGGTAACATTATTTTTGACTATTTGACGACGTCCCATGCTCAGGCGCAGCCCCGGATCAACCGCTTCGTTTCCATTGGAACCAACTACCCGGAGCTACCGGCCAAGCTGCACCGTTTTCCCCGCCAAACGGCCGTTCTAAACGTTGCTGGTCAGATTTGGCGTACTAGCGGTGACGGTGAGGTTTCGTTAAACAGTGTGATGGCTTTTAGCCGCCAGTTACAACGGCACCACTTTTCGGTCCAAACCGTAGTTATTCACGGTGGTCCCATCCGGGCCGAACATTCCATGCTCCACATTAACCCCAGTGTTGATGCGCAGTTGGTTCAGTTTTTATACGGTATTTCTGATTAAAATAATTAATTCATTCTATAAAACTAATGTTTTTACACGGTTTAGTGAAGGCAATTGGCCTTACTTAACCGTGTTTTTTAGTCATTGATTCAGTTATGGACCATCAAATTCAGCCACTTTCAACCGGTTTGGCTACCTGACAAACAATTATTCACCTTAAATTTCCCCAGTCAAAACGTGCTAGCTTAAGAGTGTTCGTTGAACGACTAATTTTGTCCGGCGAAAATTCTTTTAAAAGACGGTGATAATATGATGCGCCCATCCAAACCAATTTTAAATCGGCAGGCAGCGCGGTTTGCGCAAAATACCAACGGTCACGCCCGGCATAATCAATTAGCCGCCAGTGATCTGGCACAAACGGATCAAAAACGTCAAGTGTTACGGCAAAAACAAACCGTCGTGTTGCGGAAACATGACCACCACGTTTTACGAAGCAGCCACACCGTGACCCTCAGTAGTAAACCGGTTAAATAACCGCTAACGAGGTTTCACAATTACCACGCACTGGTTGGTGTGCGGTAGTTGTATTGATTTTATAAATATTAAAAATAACTAACCAACTGACGCCACCTTACCTTTAAGCTAAAGTAGTCCTGACCTACCGTTACACTCCCGTAATCACTATTTTAATGATTCGTCCGAGAATTCTAAAATTAAATTAGTTTAACCCATTTACAAACAATTAAGTGTCTTATCTGAGCCCCCACCCGACGTGGTACGTTCTAGTTGTGAGTTAAGCATAACTCCAGATTTGATTGGATGGGAGGAGTCGTTTATGCGTAAAATTTGGCAATGGCTATTAGCGACCCTTGCAGGGCTCATATTAATTCTGGCCAGTCCACCAATAATTAGTCAAGCCCGCGTGGTCACGCAGGCAGTTGGACTGGACGTCAACAGTGCCGTCATCAAAGACGTTAACGGTAACGTTATTTCTCACGACGCGGTGTTGCCACAAAGTTCCGAGTACACGGTCAACTATACGTGGAGTATTCCTGACGGGGTCCGGGTTCGTTCCGGCGATACCATGACGGTCCAAATTCCGGCTAACGTTGAATTTCCAGAAGATGATAGTTTCACCATGGTCGGTATGACCGGTGGCAAACCGATTGGGACCTTCTTTATCGCGGCGGGCTCACACACTGGGACCATCACGTTGAACAGCCAGTTCCAATACCGGCCACTGAATCGGCGTGGTTACTTACACTTAGCCGTTGAGGGCACCGAACCAGACCAACCCGGAACCCTTGCTCAAATTGCAATGAGTAAGTCCGGGACGTGGGCTGATCCGAATAATCAGACTAAAATCAACTGGAGTATTGACGTTTTGGCCAATGGTAATCAGTTAGTTAATCCAGTTATTACCGATCAGTTGAGTGATAACCAAACGTACGTCGCGGGCAGTGCGCACCTCACCGATGAACTTGGCAACACCGTCCCGGTCACTACAACGGTCACCGGTAACCAAATCGAATTTCAAGCCAGTGGTGCGTTCGTTACTCACCTCAATTTAAGTTATCAAACAACGACTAACGAACCAACCGGCAGTGCGATCTTTACCAACTTCGCCGACTATACCGACGACGGTGGCAACAGTGGTTCGGCCGATGCATCGGTTGACCGGGTTACAGAACCAGAGAATCCGGGGACTTCCGAACCAGAAAACCCTGGCACTTCCGAACCAGAAAACCCTGGCACCACGGAACCCGAAAATCCCGGCACTTCCGAACCGGAAAATCCGGGGACTTCCGAACCGGAAAACCCCGGTACTACCGAACCTGAGAATCCAGGGACTTCCGAACCAGAAAATCCGGACACTACGGAACCTGAGAATCCGGGAACTTCCGAACCAGAAAATCCCGGCACTACGGAACCCGAGCAACCAGCGACGACCGCGCCGGACAACTCCGACACGAGCGTAGCGGATGCTCCGGCTACCGACAATTCCGGTGCTACCCCAATGGTACCGAGCCAACCTGATAACGGGACAGTTCCAACACCGCAGCGTCCCACGGTTTCAGCACCGGCAACGACTGGTACCACGGCTAATGGTCAAACCAGTGGATCCGCAACAAGCACACCAACTGCGAACGGTACGCCAGCGTTGACAACGAGTCCAACTCAGCCCGTTCCAGCCGTTACGAATCCCGCCCCAGCTAACAGTAATCCGACTAACACGTTACCTCAGACCAATGAACGAACTAGTCATACGTCCATTTTGCTGGGATTAGCTTTGTTAATCGTTTTGTTACTTGGTGGTTTTGTCGTTAGTCGCCGGCACTCGACGCATTGATTAAAAAGATTCACGTAACTAACCAGCCCAACAACTGGTTAGCAACGTGAATCTTTTTTTAATCTTTCTCGTGATCCAATTTATTTAGCGCCCGTTTTAAAACGGCCTGTGCGTCCGCGTCCAATGACGGGTACGCTAAGGGGAGCTCACTAAGGCGCTGATTAATGATCTCCGAGACGCATAACCGTGAGTACCACTTACTGTCAGACGGAATAACGTACCACGGTGCGGACTTGGATGCCGTGTGAGTAATGGCATCGTCGTAAACCCGTTGGTAATCGTCCCAGTACTTACGTTCCTTCACGTCGGCCGCGGAAAACTTCCAATTATGACTTGGAATCTCAATTCGCCGAATAAAGCGTTGTTTTTGCTCCGCCTTAGACATGTGTAGGAAAAATTTTAAGACTAGGTAACCGTTTCGTTGCAGATAGTCCTCAAAGTAACGCATGTCCTCAAAACGGTGCGCAAAAAAGTCATCGTTAACTTGACTGGCCTGCGCCACATCGCCAATGTGGGCGTTTAAGATAATCTCCGGGTGCACCCGGCTAACCAGCACATCTTCGTAGTAGGAACGGTTAAAAATTTCGATCATCCCGCGTTTAGGCACTTGCCGGTGAATTCGCCAGAGGTAGTCGTGCGCCAGCTCCTTACTCGAGGGTTGTTTAAACGAAGCCACCTGACATCCCTGGGGGTTGATCCCGCTCATAATGTGGGCAATCATACTATCCTTCCCCGCGGCGTCCATCGCTTGAAAAATAATGAGCACGCCGTAACGGTCCTGCGCGTACAGCTTGCCTTGCAATTCCGTTAACTGCTTAATGTTCTTGGCAATCTGCGCCTTAATAGCCTTTTCATCCGTATACTTTGCGTTCGGCGCGGTCGCAATCTGCGTTAATCCCAGCGTCTTTTTACCCGTGTAACGGTATTCCTTTTCAAAATTCACCTGCTTAGCTTCCCTTCACTTCCGGTTGGTCAGTGCCAAGTCAATTAACCAACCTACTTTGACTGTTAGTATAAGGCAGCGATTACATTTTGACCAGTCACTTGCAAGTGGCACTTAATCCGAACAATTTCTAAGCGACTGCAGGAAGTAATTCGCGGCTACCCGTTGTCACGACCTACTGAAACGTTTACAATTAAACCATAGTTCTACCACCAAGGTCACCCACGCGGTGAACACCTATTCAGGGAGGATGTTATTCATGGCAAAACGCAAAATGATTTTGGATTTAGATACGGGGATTGACGACTCGCTCGCCATTGCTTACGCACTCGGCGCGCCCGACGTTGATTTAATTGGGATTATCAGTTCCTACGGTAACGTCATTACGTCCAAGGCAGCTGACAACAGCTTACGCATTTTGGAATTACTCGGTGCGCCCGACGTGCCGGTTTTTCTGGGCGAACCCCATTCCAGTACGACTGAACACTTCGACGTTATGGCCATCTCCCAACAAATTCACGGTAAAAACGGGATTGGCGAAGTTGACCTCCCCACGCCTAAACGCGCGGTTGAAAAACAATCCGGCGTTGATTTCTTGATCGACGCGGTCCACCAGTACGGTGCTGATTTAACGCTGGTACCAACTGGTCCGCTGACTAACTTAGCCGCCGCTTTAAAAAAGGCGCCGGACATCGCGTCCACCATTGGTAACGTTACTTTAATGGGTGGGGCCTTAACGGTTCCTGGTAACGTCAGCCACTTTGCCGAAGCCAACATCAACCAAGATGCCGAAGCCGCTAACGCCGTCTTCACCAGCGACCTGCACCTTACAATGGTCGGCCTAGACGTTACCCTGCGGACGTTATTAACTAAACACGAAACGCAACAGTGGCGTGATTTAAAGACCACTGCCGGTGCCAAGTTTGCCGACATCGTTGACTACTACATTGCCGCTTACGAAGTGACCAGCCCCGACTTGCACGGTTGCGCCCTCCACGACCCGTTAGCCGTTGGTGTGGCTTTAGATCCAAGTTTTGTGACCACCCTTGATTTAAACATGTTCGTTCAGGATGAAGGCGTCGACTACGGCCGCACAATTGGTGATCCGGCCCGGCTCAACGAACCAACCAACGTTACGGTGGCCTTGACCGTTGACCAAGATCGCTATTTAAAGACGTTCATGACCTACTTGACGGCCCTCTTTAAACAAAACTAATTTACTTAAAAAACGCCTCAGTGGAATCAATTGAGTATTCCACGGGCGTTTTTACGGCGGTCACTAAACGTGGTAAATTTAATTAAAACGATTAGAAAGCAGGAATCAAACTTGGCACAAAAATATTACGCGGTCCGTAAGGGACAACACCCTGGTATTTACCGGAGCTGGCCGGAAACGCAAAAACAAGTGAGCGGGTTTGCGGGCGCCCAGTATAAAAGTTTTACGACTGAAGCCGCGGCGCAGGCGTTTATGCGGGGAGAAACGGTCCCCACAATTGCTAAGCCTTCTAAGACCCGGTCACCCCAGACCAATGCCCCCACTGGCCGCCCCGTGCAAGCCGATGTGACCGTCTATACGGACGGTGGTTCTCGTAACACCGGCAACGTTGCCGGTGGGCACGTTAAAAGCAAAGACCGCGCCGCCTGGGCCTACCGCATTGAGTTGACTGACCAACTCGTTACCGATTCCGGGGGTGAATGGGGGGCGACTAACAACCGGATGGAAATTATGGCCTTTCTACGCGCCTTGGAACAACTCCAAAAATTAGACAAAACGGGGGCCCAGATTCGCTTTGTCCTGGACTCCCAGTACGTTTTAAACGCGGTCACCAAGGGATGGCTAGCCGGGTGGAAACGCCGCGGCTGGAAGCGGAGCGCCGGTCCCCTCGTCAACGCCGAACTTTGGCAGGCGGTCGACCGGCTGTTACCACAATTTAAACACTTAAACTTTAGTTGGACCAAGGGGCACGCGACCAACCAAGGCAACGTCTTCGTGGACCACCTGTTAAACCAAACCATGGATCGAATGGTCCCGGGCCAGGCAGCACCGACCACCACGGCAACGAGTCACCACCAAGACTGGAAAAAAACGGCCCCGACCCAACCAGCCAGCGCCGCTTCCAAACCGGTTGACCCGGCAGTGGCTAAAAAATCCGTGGACGCGATTCGGCAGATGCTCCGCGACGCCGGTCTCAATCATCCCGGTTAATCTGTTTTACACACAGTAAATTGTGCGCTAAAAGATAATTTGCTCCGCTTAACGTGAAATCGGCGACCATTCCTAATCAAGGAATAATCGCCGATTTCACGTTTCTGTTCATCAACCAAGTCACGCTCGTTTGTGTCGAATCGAATTCACTCACCCACCAATACTCGTATGGAAAATTGCACCAAGGCCAAACGTGATCACCGTGGTCAACAACCCCACGACCACGTTGCGCACCATCGTTTGCTTGGTAGACAGGACTTGCGAACGGGAACTGATGAACCCGTTTAGTCCCAACGCCACCACCATGGCAACCAGAGTTCCAACTTCCTTATACGGGTTTGGAACGGTCGTCATCGTCACCAGCGGAATAATCGCACCGGCAATAAACGACAGGAACGACGTCACCGCGGCGTGCAGTGGGTTTAAATAGTGACCGACTTGCAACTGGTACTCACTGGCCACTTCCGCATCTACTTCCGACTGGCGGCCCTGTTTGGACATCAATTCATCCGCAACCGTGGTCGCCGTAGCAAGGCTGAGGCCCCGCTTCCGGTACGCTTGAATCAAGTATTGACGGGACCGGTTGTCGGGCAACGCGACCCGCTCAATTAACTGATCCACGGTATTTTTCTGAATATCATGCTGAGCACGTACCGAAATGTACTCACCACCCGCCATCGAACATGCGCCGGCCAGCATGCCGGCTAACCCCGCCATTAAAAGGTAGTTCGACGAAAAACTGGCCCCCATAGCTCCCAAAACAATTCCAGAAACCGAAATAATCCCGTCGTTAGCACCTAAAATACCGGCTCGAATCACGTTTAGGCGGTCAGCCAACGCACCGTGTTTAAACACCCTTCGAATTGAAAATTCCATGATAAGCCTCCATTACCAACCGTTGATTCGAACTTTCACGCCGTGCTTTTCAATTGCCTTGGCATAATCCGCTAAATCGGCGGCCTGCAATTGTTTCACGTCCTTTAACGCGTACTCGCGACCGAGATCTTGGTATTTTTTTAACCCAAACTGGTGGAACGGAAGCAATTCAACTTCCGGAACGCCCAACTTAACAAACAACGTTCCAAAATGGTCCGCGTCGTCAAGCGTGTAATTAAAGCCGGGAATGACTGGAATCCGAACCATCATGGTTTTGTGAGCCCGCACCGCGGTTTCCAAGTTCTTTAAAATCACACTATTGTCCGCACCAGTCCCCGCCCGGTGCTTCGTGCGGTCCCACTGTTTACAGTCGTAGTACATAAAGTCCATATAACTCATAAATTCTTTAAATAATTTAGGCGTCGTGTATCCGGTCGTTTCACAGGCCAAGTGGATGCCCTGGGCTTTAACGGCCTTCGCCAATTCAATGGCAAACGGGGCTTGAAATAAAACCTCACCACCGGAAAAGGTCACTCCGCCACCCGATTCGTCGTAAAAGTCTTTGTCCTGCATGATAACCTTCATAATCTCGTCAACCGTCATGTAATCACCAACGATGGTTTCCTTGGCCGTCTGTTCGTCATACATGGATTCCTGAACCCCCGACTGCGATTCCGGGTTAGAACACCATTTACAACGTAGCGGGCACCCCTTAAAAAATACCACCGTACGGATACCAGGACCATCATTAATACTAAATTTTTGAATGTTAAAAACTAACCCTTTTAACGGTTCAGTCGTTACCGTTGCCATACCAATCACCCCTTCATTTATTTTCGACTATAGATTACCATTAAAACGTTCAAACGTAAATACTTTTAGTTTCGAAAGAAACATTTTGGCAGCTAGTTAGACCCATGCTATAATCGTACTGAATAGGAAGTGAACCCAATGAATCAACGTAATGAACAGCTTTTACAGCTCGTTAATCAACACAAAAAAATTGAAGTAAACCGTTTGGCGGACTTACTTCAAGTTTCGAAAGTGACAATTCGTAAAGATTTAACGCAGCTCGAGAACCGGGGCTTACTGCGGCGCCAACACGGTTTTGCCATTATCAACAACCCCAACAACTTAAAATTTCGTCTGGCCCAAAATTACGACACGAAGCGTCAGATTGCCCACGCCGCGGCCCAGTTAGTGGCGGACAACGAAACCATCATGATCGAATCCGGTTCAACGTGCGCCCTGCTTGCGGAGGAATTGGCCCAAAGCAAAAAGAACGTCACCATTATTACCATTTCGTTTTTTATTGCCAATTACGTTCGTGACTACCACAACGTTAAAGTCAACGTCTTGGGCGGTGAATACCAGTCTGAAGCCCAGGTAGCGGTTGGGCCAATTACTAAGGCCGTTTTAACTAACTTTCACACGTCCAAACTATTCGTTGGGGTTGACGGCTTTGACGGTACTTACGGCTTTTATGGGAACGACATTATGCGGGCCGATACCTGTCAAGCCATGGCCGCCAACGCGGACCAAACTTACATTTTGACTGATTCCAGTAAGTTCAGTACCCGCAGTACCGTGCGCCAACTCGCACTCGACCAAGTTTACGAAGTGATTACGGATGATCAGCTCCCAACGACGGCGGCCCAACAGCTCCGTGACCACCACCTCAAATTACAGACAGTTCCCGCACAAATACCCCTTGCATAAATTTAAATTTGCTTTTCGCAAAACACCGCGAGGGGCTTTTTTTATGCACCTTTGTGCAGTTACTAATTAAATCATGTTTTTATTTGTAATCGCTTAATTATCCGGCCGGTTCATGCTATGATAGTTTCGTAGGAAAGTAAAACATGTTTCAAACGACAGAAAGGAAGAGCTAACATGTCTGAAACTTTAACCCAAACTAAAACCACGAACCACGAAACGAACCACTTTGGCCATTTGACCCCCATGATGGACCGCTTTCGGGACAGTATCATTGACGCTAAACCGTACGTTGATCCGGAACGTGCCATTCTTACGACCCAAACTTATAAGGAACACCAAGACGAACAAGTTGATATTTTACGTGCCAAGATGTTGGAAAACGTCTTAAAGCACATGACGATTTTCATCGAAGACAACACTTTATTAGCCGGTAACCAGGCCCGGCAAAACCGCTGGGCACCCGTTTTCCCAGAATACTCGATGAACTGGGTCATTGATGAACTCGACACTTTTGAAAAGCGCCCCGGTGACGTCTTTTACATTACCGAAGAATCCAAAGACGAATTGCGTAAAATCGCGCCGTTCTGGCAACACAATACGTTGGAAGACCGCGGGTACGCCAGCTTCCCCGAAGCTAGTCGAATCTTCTACGATTTGGGGATCATCGGCGCGGATGGTAACATTACCTCCGGTGACGGACACATCGCCGTCGATTACAAGAACGTCGTCACCAAGGGACTTAAGTGGTACGAAGACCGGATCAAGACGGCCTTTGACAATCTGGACCTGACCGATTTTAAGCAACAAAAACAATACTACTTCTACAAGGCCGGCTTGATCGTGATCAACGCCATTCACGACTTTGCAAAGCGCTACGCCGACTTGGCCGCTAAACAAGCTAACGAAGCCACTAACCCACAGCGCAAGGCACAGCTTCAAAAAATGAGTCAGATTTTAAACAAAGTTCCTTACGAACCAGCCGACACCTTCTACGAAGCAATTCAAGCCGTTTGGCTGACCCACTTGACCTTACAAATTGAATCTAACGGTCACTCGGTTTCTTACGGACGTTTGGATCAATACCTTGATCCGTTCTACGAACACGACCTTAAAACTGGTGAAATTGACGCGGACGGTGCGACCGAACTATTGACCAACCTTTGTCTCAAAACCTTAACGATCAACAAAGTCCGTTCTTGGCAACACACGGAATTCTCCGCTGGTAGTCCGCTTTACCAAAACATTACCATTGGTGGCCAGACACCGGACGGTAAGGACGCGGTTAACCCAACTTCTTACTTGATCTTACGGGCGATTGCTCAGGCACACTTACCACAACCCAACTTAACGGTCCGTTACCACAAGGGCTTAAGTGATAAGTTTATGCGTGAATGCGTGGAAGTTATCAAACAAGGCCTCGGGATGCCCGCCTTTAACAACGACGAAGTCATCATCCCGTCATTCATTCGCCGCGGTGTCAAAAAAGAAGATGCTTATAACTACAGTGCGATTGGCTGTGTGGAAACTGCCATCCCTGGTAAGTGGGGCTACCGGTGTACCGGGATGAGCTTCATCAACTTCCCACGGGTCCTACTGATTGTCATGAACGGTGGTGTTGACCCCGAATCCGGTAAACAACTCTTACCAAACTACGGTAAGTTTACCGATATGAAGTCTTACCAACAGTTAATGGACGCTTGGGATAAGGCCCTCCGTGAGATGACCCGTCAAAGTGTCATCATTGAAAACAGTTGTGACTTAGCCTTGGAACAAAACTACCCGGACATCCTCTGCTCCGTTTTGACCGACGACTGCATTGGCCGCGGGAAGACCATCAAGGAAGGTGGCGCGGTTTACGACTTTATCAGTGGACTTCAAGTTGGAATCGCCAACTTAGCCGACTCGTTGGCTGCCATTAAGAAACTGGTCTTTGAAGAACACAAGTTAACGACGGCTCAACTCTGGCACGCCCTCGAAACCGACTTTGCCGGTGAAGACGGTGAAAAGATCCGCCAGATGTTGATCAACGACGCACCGAAGTACGGTAACGATGACGATTACGTCGATGATTTGATCGTGGACGCTTACCAACCTTACATTGACGAAATTGCCAAGTACAAGAACACCCGTTACGGTCGGGGCCCGATTGGTGGTTTGCGGTACGCCGGAACTTCCTCCATTTCCGCTAACGTGGGCCAGGGTCACAGTACCTTAGCCACACCGGACGGTCGCCACGCTCGCACGCCGTTGGCCGAGGGGTGTTCACCAGAACACGCCATGGATACCGATGGTCCAACCGCCGTTTTCAAGTCCGTTTCGAAGTTACACACCGAAGACATCACTGGTGGTGTGCTGCTTAACCAAAAGATGTCACCACAAATTTTACGTAGTGACGAAAGTTGCATGAAACTGGTTGCGTTACTGCGGACCTTCTTCAACCGCCTGCACGGTTACCACGTTCAATACAACATCGTTTCCCGGGATACTCTGATCGACGCTCAGAACCACCCTGCTAAACACCGTGACCTGATTGTCCGGGTTGCCGGATACTCCGCCTTCTTCGTGGGTCTATCCAAAGAAACTCAGGATGATATTATTGAACGGACTGAACAGTCCCTATAAGCTTAACAACAGTTAGATGATGGTTAAAAGCCCGCCAACCCATTTGTTGGCGGGCTTTTAACGTGACTTGCCGTTTAATCAGCAAGTACCATGAACGGTCAGATTGTGGTATAATTTATGGAAATAAAAGAAACTGTACATTCAATTTTCTTTCCAAAGGATCTGACTAAATAATGGAACAACAAGTTTTTGAGACTAAGGTCAACCGGTTCAATAAAGAAATGCCCGAGTATTGCCCCGTCACCTATTCCATGCAAATTATCGGCTCAAAATGGAAGATTCCCATTTTATGGAAGCTGATGTTAGAGGATGGTCAACACTATAACCACCTCAAACGCAAGGTCGGGAACATTACCAATACCATGCTGACCAAAAGTCTCCGCGAACTCGAAGCTGACAAGTTACTTGAACGGCACGACGATCAGACCGTCCCGCCGTCGGTCACCTACCACCTAACCGATTTAGGTAAGGAGCTAGTCTACACGATGGAGGGCCTGTTTGATTGGGGGCAAAAGATTCATAATACGAAGTAGCGCACTAAACACTAAGGGGCACCCGGAACAAATTCCGGGTGCCCTTTAGTGTTTAATTCCAAACCTGATCGATCTTTAACGCTGATAAAAGACCGTCTTTTTAAACTTAGTCTTCGTTAAACTAGTGTCAGCTAACGCTTGCACGACCGTCGCCTCATCCGCCACGTCAAAGGCTTCCTTTAATTCCAAACTAGAAATATGCGGATGTAAAGTCATTAGTTGGGTCACCGCGGCCTGATCAAACTGGACTGCACTGGGAGTGAGTTCACCACCACTGACCTTTTTAATGATATCTAGCCACTCCGTATATTTAGGTAACCCCTTAATCACGTAACTCTGATCACCATACGTCACAATATAAGCCGGTAATTGTTGAATCTGCAACTGCCCAATAATATTCTGCTCTTTTTCAAGATCTAATTCTAGGTCATTGGCTTGATAACGGCGCTTAAACTGGTCCGCGTCAAGTCCAAACTGCACCGCTAACTGTTGCAAATAGCGTGGGTCGGTCGTCTGCTGATTCAGCACCACCGTCGCGTATTGCAATTCGTAGAGAACTTGATCTTCTCGTTGAGCACTGTGATTTGAGATGATCCGCAGCGCCTTGCTCAAAGGTCGCGAAGTTGTGTGGGCAGCATCAAACAACCGCTTGCCCGCCCCCATTTGGATCGGCATCCCCGCGATCCGCTCTTCCTGCAAATAAATTTGCATCAATTTGACCCAGTACTGATTAAGTGCCACCGTTTTTCCATAACGCTTTAATACGTTCTGGTCAGTCAGCGTGTAAACGTCCTTGACCAGTTGGCCCATTAACGTTCCAAAGTCAATTTGATAATTAAAATGGGTTTCCAATTTCCGGTGGATTGGCCAAGTTTCCCACAATAGTCCCATCATGGGGTCAGCAACCGTTATAATTTTTAACCGTTTCATTCGTTCACGTTCTTTCATTTACTATTCTTTAAGACTGTTTGATTTTAGGAAACATCGCGTTGCCCGCCAGTGTCCCGTATAACATGGCCGGGGTAAACCGGTAGGAATCCATGTCATTCCAGTCAAACTCACTTTGAATCTCATCTTCACGACCGGTTTTGATCAATTCAACTAAGTTCGGGTTAAGCTCCACGGAGCCACCCACCGCCAAAAAATCGGCCCAGCCGGTATTAAAGGCTTTTAAGCCCTGTTCTTCAGCGAACAAGTCCCCGACACCAATGAACGGTACCCGGCCATTGATTCGCTCGTGAACGGCCTCCATCCGAGTTTGGCTCGTATTACCACCACGCCGAATTTTCTTGTAGAAATTCCATAACGAAATGTGGATATACTGTAGCGGTTTAGTAACTAACCGGTCAATCAGTGCCAAGGTCTCCGTCATGGTCAAACCGTCAGCACCCGGTTCTTCCGGCGAGAAACGGTACCCGACGATGAAGTCCGGACGGTGATATTTCTGTCGAACCGCGTCAACGGCGTCAATAATTTCCATTGGGAAGTTAAACCGTTTTTCCATACTGCCACCCCAGTGATCCGTGCGCTGATTATACGTTGCGGAAACGAATTGTTGAATGAGCCACCCGTTAGCACCGTGGATCTCAACGCCGTCCAGTCCCGCTCGAATGGCCAATTCCGTCGCATAGGCAAAGGCGTGGACCATCTCACGAACTTCCGCATCCGTCATCTGCCGAACCCCCATGTACCCGATGGCACTGGGGCCCATTAGATCATAACCCTGAGTCATCGCTGGATCGGCTTGAATGCCGGCATGTGCTAATTGAATGACCGCCTTTGCGCCCTGCTTGTGCGAAATTTCAGCGTATTCCTTTAAGGTCGCCAGGTTCTCTTCGTGAAAGGCGTTGGGGGATTCAAATCCAATGCCACTCGGGTGAACGTTGGTAAAGGGAATGATCCACGTGCCAAAGCCCTTAAAACGGTCCCGCCAAAAGTTACGGGCCGCGGCCGTTAATTCCCCATCCGGGCCTGAATCATAAATTGTCAGTGGGGCGACCACCAACCGGTTTTTGATTTTAACACCGTTATTTAAAACGTAGGGTTCGAATAATTTATTATATTTAGCTTGCATGACTTGATTGCTCCTTACTTATAAAATGCCATTGTTGCAATAATTTAACGACTTGATCCGCTAAGGCCCGTTCCTGATGACGATAAATGTGCCCCGTAGCGGCAATGACGCGTAAGTCGTTTTTCTCTGCGTCCTTAAAATGAACATTGATATTCTTCAAATATTTAACCGGATTCCCACGGGTAAAGCGGTCACGGTCACCAATCACTAAGGCCCCGGTCTGGTGGATCGCGGCCACCTGCTCAAAGTTAGCCTGGGGTTCCATGTGGACATTATTGAGCGTCTCATTCGTTAGCCACTGAGCCCCCGTATCCGCAGTACTTGATAACCAACCGAATAGTTTAAACGGCAACCTGCGTGACCCGCGACCCCGCTGCCGGTAGTGCTTGATCGTTGAACGTTGAACACCGGCGATACCGTCCCGTAAACGGTCAACGTTTACGGGGCTGAGCAGTAAAAACTTATCAATTGGACTAGCAGGTCGCGTTGCCAGGTAGTGAATGATTTTATTGGCTCCCAACGAATGTCCGCCTAATACAACGTGCTTATACTGCTGGCGCAGTGCAGCCGTTAAATACGCCGCAACGTCGGCATCCGTATTTTCAAAGTCTTCGGACCACGCCCCGTAAGTTTCAATGCGTCCGGTTTTTGCGTTGGGCATACTTAACTGGTTAAAAGCGTCCCGCGTGTGGGCGACAATTAGATCCACGTTGACCTGATTCAGGGTCGTTCCAAGCGTCGTTAAAAACGGATTGTTATTTAAATTGCCCTCAACACCGGTCACGATAATTACTACCGTTTGGGCGTGGGGAGTCCTAAACCAGGCACCCTTTAAGGTCGTTCCGGTGTTCATGGTGACAGTTAAATCGGTTAACATGCGCCTCTACCTCCTTAGTGTAATACGGTGCGGTGTACGGTACGCTAAGTCCAGCTTCTCCCGTTTGGCTTGCAACATGGCGGGCGTGTAACGGTACCGTTGCACGTGCTGCCAGTTAAAAGTCGTCTCAATCTCATCGTCCCGACCAGACTGGATGAGTTGGACTAAATTAGGATTCAGCATGACTGACCGGCCGACCGCAATAAATTCGGCCCAGCCGGTTTGGTACGCCGATAAGATTTGGTTACCCGTATAGAGTGAACCAACCCCAATTAACGGTAGTTTACCGCCGATTCGCTGATGAAAGATCTGCATCCGCGTTTGTTGCCGGTCGGCGCCCCGTCGTGGTCGTGAATAAAAGCTGAGTAGTGAAACGTGCAAGTACTGGAGCGGTTTTTGAACCAATGCATCAATCAACGCTAAGGAATCCTGCATACTGAATCCGTCGCGCGGCCGTTCGGGTGAAAAACGGTACCCGATAATAAAGTTGGGCCGGTGATATCGCCGGCGTACGGCGTCAACGGCATCAATGATTGCCATTAAAAAGTTGAGCCGTTTTTGAAAGGAACCGCCCCAGTGATCAGACCGGTGGTTAGTCGCGGGTGAAAAGAACTGCTCAACCAGCCAACCGTTTGCGCCCTGAATCTCCACACCATCCATTCCGGCCTTAATTCCTAACCTAGCCGCATTAGCAAACGCGGCGATCATTTTTTGAATTTGACCTTCATTCATGGTTCGAGCGCGGCGCCGAACGGTCCCATCGGGTGCCAACACGTTAAACCCCCGGGTCATATCTGGTCGCGCTTTATACCCCGCGTGACCAAGTTGCATGATAATCTTAGCCCCCTGTCCGTGCGCTAGTTGGACGTACTCGCGTAACGTCGGTAGCTGGTTGTCACTAAAAGCATCGGGAGATTCGAAGCCGATTCCACTAGGATCAACGTTGGTAAACGGCATCACAAACGTACCAAAGCCGTTAAAACGGTCCCGCCAAAAGTTGCGGGCACTCTCCGTCAACTCGCCGTTAGTGCCGGAATCGTAAATGGTCAACGGTGCGACCACTAACCGATTTTTGATGGATACCCCGTTATTCAATTCATAGGGTTCAAATAACGGTAAATATTTTTGCTTCATGACTGTTCCTCCCTGCTATTAAAACCATAATTATAATTAATCCGTTTGAGCACCGCCGAGTTCATCCGGAACGTGAACCCCCTGCTCATCAATAAAGTAACCACTAGTGCCCCACACTTTAATATCTTCATAGTCGATAAATAGATTTTCCGGCTGAATATGCAGGACTTGATAAAACAACTTGGTCATGGCCAGGTTTAACTCGACGTAACCTTCATGGTTGGGTGTGCCATAAATGGCGACCGAAACGTAAGCTAAGACTTCCCGGTCATCTCCTCGCAAGTACAGGTCATATTGATCCTCGATGCCGACCATCAAAACGTCTTCCGATTTTCCCGGCACAAAACTGATTGCTCGGCCCAGTCCCGCCTTTAATTGCGTTCTTTGTTGCTTTGAAATTTTTTGATTAACTTTTACCATCATAAAAGGCATTTTATGACCCTCCCTTTAACCATCCTTGTAATAGCTTCAAAATTTCACGTGCTAATTGTTGTTCTTTATCCTGATACGTGTGACCCGTTCCCTCGATATAAACCAATTCGTTGGCCACACTAGTCCTAAAATGAGCGTTAATTGTCTGTAAATATTGCTTGGGATCGCCATAAGTAAACGTATCTAACGTCCCAATCACCAACGCACCACTTTGCTTGATTTGCTCAACCTGGCTAAAATCGGCTTGTTTATCCGAATGAACGTTATCTAAAGTAGTGCTGTACAGCCACTGATAGGCCGTATCCGCCGTACATGGTAACCAACCAAAAAGTTGAAATGGTAATAATTGGTCGCCTTGGCCCCGCTTTACGAGCCCCTGAACGTAGCGGCGGGCGTCCAATGGAACCGTGTCCGTTAATCTTTTGAGATTAGCCGGACTAAGTAGCAAAAATTTATCAACGTTGGTCCGTGGATGATTGGCCAAGTAATGAATCACTTTATTGGCTCCCAACGAGTGACCACCTAAAATAACGTGCTGATAGCGCTGTGCTTTTGTATATGCCAAGTAAGCGGCAACGTCACTATCGGCGTCGTCAAAGCTTTCGGACCACGAACCAACGAGTTCCGTTTGCCCCGTTGAGTGGTTAAGTGATTCAACCTGGCTAAACGCATCCCGCGTTTGCGCGTAAATAAAGTCAATTCCGGCCGCCATCAGCGTTTTACCGATGTTAACGTAAAACGGATTCGAGTAAAAATTCCCGTGAACACCCGTAATCGCCACCAACACCGTTGTTGCACGGGGGGCTTTAAAAAGCGTTCCTTTCAATTCTGTCCCGGACTTAGTCACGATATTTAACGTTTGGATCATCGGTACGCCCCTCTTTCATGTTTCAATATTTAAGTACAGTGATTATCATAATCTTAAAAAAGATAAAAACAAGTACGCATATTTTTCTTCCTTTAATTTTTTTTTAAAATAGTCCTTAATTC
>NZ_QWZQ01000049.1 GCF_003885105.1 Lactiplantibacillus garii | reverse complement strand
CGCAGTTTTAGCTGGCTAGGAAAATATCGGCGCCTCTGGCGCAATTGTGAGCGAAAGCTGAACACCAGTAAGATGATGATTAGCTTAGCCTTCCTGCGAATACTCTTGAAAAGATTCTAAACACGTTCTTAGCATTTAAGATAATACCAACGAAGCGACGCATCTGTTGCGGGGTACGGCACCAAAAACTAAGCAGTATTCATCATGTTACAGCACCCAAGTAAAAGCTACGAAGATAAAAGCATTCACCATCAAAATATGTAACCTAGAAAAAAGGCCTCCAGTGTTAAACCGGGAGCCTTTTTTAGTATACCAACTTCTACTTCACATAAGGCGGCTTATCCCAAGTAACCCACATTCACCGCGGTACTTCCACATTCCGTTCTTTTTTGATTGTGAACTTGTCCAAAAAAGAAGTGGTATAGGTCGCAGATTGGCTTTAATTAGGGAAAATGAGTTTGTGAAATTCACTGAAATTACGTCTAGGATATTCCCTTGAATTCAACTGTCTCATTCTTTGTATTAACCAAAAACTTACCGACACTCCCCTGATACTTCACGGATACTTTAAAGGAATACTTGTAATTTACCCGAGTGTATCGAATACTACTAATTCTTCCCTGATACCCTTGACTACGCAAAACTCTCTTCACTTGGTTCCTTTGTCGCTCAGTAATTCTTGCAGAACTCCGATAGATTGTCTTCTTAACGATCACATCTGGATTCAATGGAACAATGTAATCCTTACATTCCAACAATTCCACCAACTTTCTTTTTTTCTTTGGAATTTGACTTGACGGGCTACGGTTTTCCATTCAGTTTAGAGGGAGTGACGTTTTGAGCGCAGAATTGTTCCCTGGAATCAGCTATTTGGAATAACTGAACCAGAGTACAATTCTACTACTAAAAGTTTCCCCTTAGTTCGTCGGTCGTTAACGCCCGTCGCTTGTCTGTACAATTGCGGTATTGCTACCACCACTCATTATAAACCTACGTTTTCGGTTTAACCTACTAAAAAACGCCCTAGCAGGCGTTGGTAATACGTATTTATTTTTGTTCGATCACCAACTAATCAGTGGCACCAAGCCGAAGCTTCGTTTTACCACCCGCGCCGTTAATGGTCGCGCTCACCATTCACCACCCAGCCGTACAGATGACCTTGTTGTGGTATAGCCAGACTTATTGAAGTCGCACTGGCAAACGTGTCCCCTTGGATTTAGACCCCAGCTTGTCCCCTAGGGCTTTAAAAATCGCACCGGCCATGATATAATAATCTGTAAATTATAAGATTGTTTGGCGCTCACCGATGCCAGTCGGTGGGTGTTTTTTTATGTTCTATTTTATGTCTAAATAATATCTCAACAGTAAGAACAAGTAAAGACACTTTTTACATAATTCTATAGAACCATGTGATTTATAGAACTATAGATCTATAGTTCTATAAATCTATAGATGTTAATTTCTATAGTTCTATAAATCTATAGCTCTATAGAGCTGCTATATCAGCAATATTCGCTGTTTGTTATATCTATAGAACTATAGATATATAGTTCTATAGATATTCATTTCTATAGTTCTATAGATTTGAATAATATTTTCTATAGAATTTTATTTTTTTGTGCTATAATTTTTCCCAAAAGGATGTGTTTATGTTGACCACAGCTATTACAACTGGGAATTTTAAAGGCGGAGTTGGAAAAACAACCAATGCCGTTATGATTGCTTACACCTTATCCAACAGAGGGAAAAAATCTCTAATAGTAGATCTTGATCCACAAGCTAATGCTACAGATTTGCTGTTTACAACAATGAGCCAAGTGTATGGGACTAAACCTGATTTTAACGAAACGCTTGAAGTTGCTTTAAAAAAAGGCAACTTAGAAAATGCAATCGTTCATGTAAATGATAACTTAGATTTACTTCCCTCAGATGATGATTTACAAAACTACGATAAATTTCTGAGCTCTTCGTTTCCTGATGACTACACACAAGATCATTATTTCTCTAAACTATTATCGAAAATTTCAAGTAAATATGATTTTGTGATATTGGACGTTCCCCCACAATTAAACAAATTTACTGATTCTGCTTTGGTTGCAAGTGATTACGTTATTGTTATTTTGCAAACCCAAGAGCGTTCATTACGAGGGGCAGAAACATACGTTAAACATTTATTACAAATCAAAGATGATTATTCTCTCGACATTGATTTATTAGGCGTTTTACCTGTCTTACAACAAAACGGAAATGATTTAGATTTAGATGTTATCGAAGATGCAACTACAAGCTTTGGCGATGCAAACATGTTTAAGCAAAAGGTGCGTCAGATGGCTAGATTAAAACGATTCGATCGTACTGGTATAACAAATAATGCTAGCCATGACATAAACGACAGGAGAGTTCACCATCTTTATGATTTGGTTGTAGATGAATTATTAGAACGTTTAAAATTGATTAGAGGTTAAAAAATGACTGCTAACGATAAAATGGGATTAGGTGCTTTTGGAAAAACTAGAAAGAATAAAACCACACGACCCCAGAAAATTGAGCCACAAAAATTTGAAGAACAACACAGAAGCATGCCAAATGACCAAGTACTAATTAAGCCAAAACGTAGATTGACAGCAAAAGATACTCCAAAGTCTGTCCAGGCGCAATTAGACACTCATATGGCTATAAAACAAATAGCTACCATTGAAAATAAGCGAAACTATGAGGTTCTCAACGAAATCGTTGAAAGCTATGTTCAGAATATGCCGAACCAAAGCAAAAAATTAGTAATAGATAGTGTTAGAGCTGTTCAACAAAATATGCGAGATTTTTAAATATCTATAGATCTATAGTTCTATAGAGACGGCATCTTGTAGAACTACCAGATTAACGAACAGCACTGCGTCCTCAGACAACACGTTCAGCTTTTAGACGTATACTTGTCCGTTTAAATTAAGCAGAATGCACACAAAAAAGTCCTCTATTATGCGGAATAGTGAAGTGAACCCCCGAGATTGGACAACAATCTCGGGGGTTTTATTATGACTAAATTTAATTTAGAGTTACGAATTTCTATTGTGACACAATATTTAACGGGTATTAGTTCCATTCAATTAGCCACTCATACTCAAAACAAGGTTATCCTTATGATAATGGGCCAATTGAAGCTTCTCACTCATTGTTGAAGAGAGAGTTTGCCTTTCAAACAACTTTTTCCAATTTTGAGGACTTGGTAATCCGAACCTCAAATTACATCAGTTGGTTTAATTCCGACAGAATTAGAACGAGTGTTTAGAAAAAGATGTGCCATTTATTGACATAGGAGCAAAATGAATATTTCTCAAGGCTACTTAAACCAAGCAGTAATCTTTTTAGTAAGCGATTATTTAAGTATTCATGTTTAGGCTAATTTAAGCCATCTTGGTAGATTGCAAATTTAAACATTAAGATTATTTTTGGCTCGTGACAATAATCATTTTGTATACCCAAGTAATTAATCGAGCGTTGCAAGTGGCAAAGTTTCTCACCATTAAAAAAGCTTAGATATATTTAGATACAAATTTTTTGACGTTTTGAATATGTGATAATTAAAGTGTTTAAATGGAACGAACCAGGTTACAACTTAACATTAAAGCGTCGTTTGCGCTTGGTGGGATCACGAAACCAACGGTCGACCTGCTTAAAGAAGGCTTAGTTAACAAGGTCATGGACGTTCAAGATTTCGATAAGGGTGCGGCCGACTCGATGCATACGAACCCGAACCAACAGGAGATTGATGCGTCCTGGTACGCCGATCCTGATAATAAAGGGGCGATGGTTGACCAATTAGACGTTGTGATCCTGTCCGCCTTGGAAATCGATACGAAGTTTAACGTCAACGTTATGACCGGTTCCGACGGTGTGATCCGGGGAGCCGTTGGTGGTCACCAGGACGCGGCGACGGCGAAATTAACGATCATTTCAGCGCCGCTGGTGCGTGGTCGGATCGCCACGGTGGTTCCCGATGTTGCCACGGTCGTGACCCCCGGTGATTCAGTTGACGTCTTGGTCACGGAAGTGGGGATCGCCATCAACCCGAAGCGCCAAGACCTGATTGACGCCATGAAGAAGGTTCCCGGTGTGCCAGTTTACACTATTGAAGAATTACAGCAACGTGCTGAAAAAATCGTTGGTGTGCCTAAACCGCTAGAATATACGGATCAAACCGTTGCCCTCGTGGAATACCGCGACGGGACGTTGATCGATGCGATCAAGGGCGTCAAGGATTAGTTAGTAATTGATCATTAGCTCAACCGGTCGCGACAAGACGCCGCGACCGGTTTGTGTTTAACGGTATAATAATTAAGAGAATTGATGAGGAGGGGCCGCAGATGACAACGATATTTGAGACGGGGGCACCACAAACGATTGCCCAGGTGTTAGCAAACAAGGACGCGTGTGCGGCGCTACAAGCTCAATTGGTGGCAACCAAGGCGCCAGCGACCATTGTCGTAGCGAAGCTCAACATTCCCGGTCTAATCAAGGCCAACCAAACGTTGAGTCGGGTCTTTACGGCGGGCATGGCAGCATGGCAAAACCGGCTGGCAACGGCGGACGTGTCGCAGACCATCTCGGCTGACTGGGATCAGCCGACCGGGCGGGAGCAGTTTGAAGTCGTTGCTGAGTCGGCGGCCGTCGTTAAACGGTTGGCAGTTCAGTTTGAGGACCAGTTCACACTTGGCCGCTTGTTCGACCTGGATGTGTTGACGGTCCAGGACGGTCAGGTCAAGCCGTTATCCCGGTCTGATTTTGACTTACCCGTGCAGACCTGCTTCATTTGTGGCCGACCAATGTGCGCGTTCAAGAATTTTTTGCGAAGGAGGGGCCGACCGATGCTTAAGGGCGATCAACAGTTACCCGCGCTAGCATTACGGGCGCTGTTATACGAGGTTTCCGTGACACCGAAACCGGGACTGGTCGATCCGACCGATCCCGGGCCCCATCCGGACATGACCGTCTTCACCTTTATTGATAGTGCGGTGAGTTTGCAGCCCTACTTCGAGCAATGCCGTCAAGCCGGCCATGATTTTGAGGGTGCCGATCTGCGGCAATTATTTCAACAAATTCGGCCAGCGGGTGTGCAAGCGGAGGCGACGCGGGGGGGCAACACCCACAAAGGGGCGATCTTTTCGCTTGGGATCCTGGTTGCTGCCAGCGCGGTCGTTTTGCGACAGGCTCAACCGACGATCGCGGCGGTTTTTCAAACGGTGAAGGCAATGGTCCGGGGACTGGTCCATCACGATTTAGGAGCCCTTAATCGGCAGACGGCCCAGACTGCTGGTGAACGGCAGTACTTAAAGTACGGGCAGGGCGGGATTCGTGCCGAAGCCGAAGCCGGCTATCCCACGGTCGTTAACGTGGGGTTACCCTTTTTACGGGAGCGGCGGGGGACCATCAATCAGCGTTTGTTGGATATGCTACTGATGATTGCGAGTCATACGAGTGACTCAAACCTAGTCAAGCGGGCCAAACCGTTGAGATTTTACCGTGGATGCAAGCACAGGCACAGCGGTACTTTGACTTAGGTGGGAGTACGACTAGTGAAGGCTGGGCCTTCTTAACGGACTTGAACCAGACTTTTGTTGCACGCAACCTTAGCTTGGGCGGGTCGGCCGACCTCTTGATTCTGACAATTTACGAGGCCCTCTTAGAAGGGACGTTAACGGCGGAATAAGCGTTAATAATCAGTAAAAAAACAGGTTTGTCGAAAAAATTCGACAAACCTGTTTTTTTGAGTTTTATGCGTGCCGGCCCAGTTTGTTATCGGTGATCAGGTCGATCGTCCGGTTCATCTGGTCACGGTAGTCGGCATTTTCGAGCAACATGGCCGCGATAATGTCTAGCGCGTAGGTGATGGCGAACTGGGAGTTCACGAAACGCGAGTTATTAACGAATTTACTATTCTTCACTTGGATGGTTAAATCGCTCAAAGCCGCGAGGTGACTGTTTTCATCAGAAGTGATCGAAATCACTTTTGCGGATTTCTTTTTGGCGAGGGCCACCGAATTATTCACTTCGTCTGTTTCCCCCGTTAGTTAAATGGCGAGGATCACGTCATCGGGCTGCATAATGCCCCCGCTGATGTACATGACGTGCGTATCGGTCATCGAAAACGCGGCGATACCCATCCGCAGTAAGCGTTGGGTCATTTCTTGAGCGGTGTAACCGGAACTGCCCAGTCCGAACAAGTAGACCCGCCGAGCATGGGAGATCAAGTTGACGGCGGTCTGCAGTTCATCAGTATAGAGTCGTTCCCAGGTTCCACTGAGGATCTTTTGGTAGTAGTTGTAGACTTGATCGGCAACCGTGTCCGTTTGACTGACGACGGGGGCCTTGGGAGCGGGACTTTCCGCTAACTGGAGTTTAAAGTTGTAAAAGTTTGTGCAGCCCATTTTTTTGACGAAACGGGTGATCGTGGCGTTGCTCACGTCCACGGTCTTTGCCAAGCTCGAAATGGTCATTTTCTGCACTTCTTTTGGTGACTGAATGACCTTTAACGCGACTTTACGTTCCTGCCGCGAAAGGGTGGGGTACTGCTCTTCAACTGTGCTGACAATGCTCATAACGGCTTCATTCCAATCTATTTCCCAATATTAACGCTACAATACCATAGATTCCGTCGAATTCAAATAACCAGGTCGGTTAGAGCGTTACTTCGTGCTAAAAGATTTAATACTATCAATGACGAGGTCGGCAAACCACTGGCGATCGATGTGGAAGAGGACGTTGGCGTTGGGTTTACGGTTGGTAATGTGATAATAGTCGATCACCGTTTCACCAGCGGTCAGTTCGCCCTTAGTTTCGACCGCGACGTTGCAACGTTGACTCTCAAATTTTGTGGGATCGATCAACCAGGCGACCGTACACGGGTCGTAGAGTGGTAACCCCTTAAAGTTCCAGTGCTGATGGTCAAAGGACATCCCGTAGAAGTCGAGCAGTCCGCCCATCACATCGGCGACCGGGTTCTTGATCTTATGTATCTTTTTGATTTCTTCGGGTAATAATTGGGCTTCAAAGTCGACGTTTAATGGTGCTAACACGATGGGAATTCCCGATTCCATGACGATTTTAGCCGCTTCGGGATCCACTTGAATATTGAATTCGGTCGTGGGGCCCCAGTTGCCTAGACCCATGCCGCCCCCGAGGATTACGATCTGCTTGATACTCGACCGGAGCTCAAAGTGGACCGAAAGGAAGAGGGCGACGTTGGTGCAGGGGCCGGTGACCACGAGGGTTACTTTTTTCTGATGAGTGGATAAGATTTTAGCCATCAGTTCAGTAGCGGGAATGCCCTGTGAGAAGAAGTCTGGATTCGGCAGGGTCGCGCCGTCAAGCCCGGTGATGCCGTGCATGCTGATCCCGGAAATCAGATCCCGGGTCAGCGGCTTAGCGTTACCGGAAGCGACGGGGATGTCTTCACGTTTCATCAGGGTTAAAAGGGACATGGCATTGCGTAGTGTTTGGCTATGTTTTTGATTACCGGCCGAAGTTGTAACCGCTAACAAATTAATGTTTTTTGAAGCGACTGCAATCATTAAGGCAATCGCGTCGTCGTGACCGGGGTCACAATCTAAAATAATATCTTCCAATGTTCTCAGCTCCAATTAATATCGTTAAAAAGTTGGTTAAGTTGGCCTTTCGACGGCCTTCGTGAAAGGTTGAATATAATCGTTTGATTTTCTTAATATTAATAATTATAGCACAAGTTAGTTATTAATACAAGGGCCTAACCATGCACCCGAGACAAGGTCAGCCGGTTTAATTTTGATAATAAAAACACCAGCCACGTTACGACCGAAGTGTAACTTAAGTAACGTGGTCGGTGCTTTTTTATCAATTCATAATTATTATTGAATGATTATTTTTTATACCGTTGTTACCACTAATAATTTTAACAGAAAGCGGTGCGGGGTGCGATCAAAGTGTCACGATGACTTTACCATCAGGGTTACCGCCCTCAACGAGGTCCTGACCCTTTCGGATACCATCCAGAGTGAATGATTCCAAACGATCAATGGAAACGTGTAACTGATCATTTTGGATCATTAAGGCGATGGCGGCAAAAGCGTCACTGTCGCGGTATTCGCGTCGAGGGATGACCTGCTTATAAGCAACGTCCGGCTTGGCCTGACGATCCTGTGGCAGGGTGGTCAGTGAGACGTAGGTCCCGTGGGGCTTAACGATACTTAACCCGGCCGTCGCGGCACCACTGTTAGTGGCATCGATCAGGATGTCGGCCATGTCGGCGAATTTAGCGCTGACCCGTTCGGTATCGTAGGCTCCAAATTCGGACGCACCCAAGCCCAAGACGGTTTCCCGGGAGCTTTCCGTATCGGTCCCAATGACGTATAACCCAAGGGCCTTCGCCATTTGAACCAACATGGAACCGACCCCACCGGAAGAGCCTAGAATAACGATCGTTTGCCCCTGCTTAACGTGGGCAATGTGCACCAGCGTATTGTAGGACGTGATCCCGGACAATGGTAAGCCGGCCGCTTCATACGGGTTGTACTTCTTGGGCCGAAGTCCTAAATGGTCCGTTGAAACCTTAAAGTATTCCGCGTAAGTCCCGATACCGGGGCGGGCGAGCACGTCATCGCCGAGGTCGTAATCGTGGACGTTGGTGCCCAGCTTGACGATCCGACCGACCGCGTCGGTTCCGAGAATGGTCGGGAACAACATGGTGACGCTGTTCCGGAAAGTTCCGTTACGCACGGCAATGTCGAATGCGTTAATGGCAAACGCCGACGTTTTGACGAGGACTTCGTTGGGCCGCAGTTTTGGCACCGGGAGTTCCAGCTCTTCCATAACGTTAGAGTTACCGTATTGATTAAAACCAAATGCTTTCAAGTCCATCCCTCCAAACGTTGATTAAGCTTGTTGCGCCTTCAAATCGAGCAAGGCGTTGTAAGCTAATTCGTGATCTTCTTCATCAGTTAACCCAGAAACGATCAAGCTACCAATGATCCCGGTGTTGGTGATCCCGATTGGGAAACCACCACCAACGATGGCGAAGTCTTTCGGGCTTAACCCGCTACCCTTGTAGAAACTGTCAGGATCGTCCGCGTAAACGGCCTTTTCAAAGAGGGAACTGTGATCGAACGCGTCGACGACGTTGGCCTTCTTTTGGATCCATAAATTATTTTCGTGCGTGGTTTGGGTGCCGGCGTGGAAGAAGACTTCCCGCTTGTTGATCGTGATTAAAATGCAGACCCGTTCAAAGTCGGCTTTTCCGATCTTGCGGAGACTGTCAACCAACGGATCAACGTCCGCTAAATTGAAGTGGCTGAGCAAAGCTTGGTTTTCCTGGTTTGCGATTTCGTCTGTAGTGAGCATTTAAAAAACCTCTTTCTAAAATATAATGCCTATTCCAATGGGTATGACGTATCAACCTTTTGTGGTAAGCCGGTTTCAAGGGACTTCTTAGCAGCAACGGCGGCCCGTTGTGCCATGATAACGTCGCGGCCTTCTGCAACCAATGGTTCGTCTTTCAAGATTGAACGAACGAAGGCTTTCATTTCAGCAGTGTAGGCTTCACGGTAACGTTCCTTGAAGATTGGAAGTGGCTTTTGTAATTCTTCGTTCTTGTTGTTGTAAAGTTCAACGGTACTGTTGCTTACGTTTTCAGCTTTCAGCATCCCTTCGGAGCCAAAGACTTCAACCCGTTGGTCATAGCCGTAAACGGCCCGACGACTGTTATCAATTAACCCGTAAGTCCCGTTTTCGAATTGAAGAACGAGGGCTAAGGTATCGATATCATCGATGTCCTTCAAGGTTGGGTCGATTAAAGTACCACCCTTAGCATACACCTCTGAGATGTTGCTGTTCATCATGTAGCGCGCCATATCGAAATCGTGCATGGTGAAGTCGAATAATAATCCACCGATCCGTTGAATTAAATCGTGTGGCAGTAAGTCAGGGTCGCGGGAAGTGACTTTAACGATTTGAGGAGTCCCAATCTTACCATTGCGAACGCCTTCGTAGACGTTCCGGAATTGAGGGTCCATCCGACGGTTAAATCCGATTTGGAGTTTAACGCCGGCCTTTTTAACTTCGCGTAAAACGTTTAAGCTGGCTTCTTCGACTTGGTTCATACTCAATGGTTTTTCACAGAAGATGTTCTTCCCGGCTTTAGCAGCAGCCGTAACGATCTCTTCGTGGGTGTTTGTTGACGTAAAAATGAAAACGGTGTCAACTTTCGGGTTGTTGAGGATGTCATGGTAGTCGCGGGTCTGATTCGTGATTCCGATATCATTTAAATGTTCGGAAACGTTTTCAATGAAGACGTCGGCAACTTGTTCGATCACAATTTCTGGGATCGTCATTAAGTTCTTCAGATGCATTTGACCGGCGCGGCCTAAACCAATAATACCTGCATGTACTTTTTCCATAATATAAAACCACCTTAGTAAATATTTTTAAATAGTTAATACCCAAATTAAATTATTTATCTTCCGGTTTAACCCCGGAAGCGTCGCCGTACTTGAATTCCATTTGAATGAGTTCAAGTGATTTGCCCCGTGTTTCAGGCGCGCACTTATAGGCGAAGATAAAGGAAAGAATGTTGAAACCAACGAAGATCAAGAAGGTCCAGGTCATCCCGACAGCACTGAGCAGAACCGGGAAGAAGTAACCAACTAAGAAGTTCGCAAACCAGAGGAAGAACGTTGAAACGCCCATCCCAAGGCCCCGCAAGTTTTGCGGGAAGATCTCTGACAAGAGTAACCAAACTAACGGTGAAATAAATCCTTGGAAGAACCCGAGGAACATCATCGTGCAAAGCACAACGTAGATCGGTAGTAACGGGCTCTTGCTAAGAAAGGCTGAAATCAACACGATGAGTAGTAATGAAATCGTCGTCCCAATGATCCCGGACATCAACATGCTCCGCCGGTTAACGCGGTTCATGATCGACATCCCAATGAAAGTGGCGATCACGGAAACAATCCCGTTCCCGATGTTGGCGATCAGGGCCGCATTATGGGCGAAACCAGCCTCGGTCAAAATCGTGGTGCCGTAATACATCATGATGTTGATCCCGATAAATTGTTGCATGACGCCGAGGCCGATCCCGATAAAGACAAGGCGCCGAATCCATGGCGTGGTCAAGTCTTTAAAGGTTGCCTGCTTGATTTCACTTTCCTGGTTCAACGTGTCTTGAATCTGGCTGATCTCATCCTTACAGTCCCTTTCCCGAGGCCGGATCCGCTTTAACGCGTCGAGCGCGTCGTCAAGTTTATTGACCATTACTAACCAGCGCGGGGATTCAGGAACGATCATCATCCCGAAGAATAACAGGACGGCGGGAATCATCCCAAAGCCGATCATGTAGCGCCAGATATGGGAGATGTGACCGAACCAGTTCCCGAGAATGGCGTTAACGATGAAGGCGAGCAGTTGGCCAGTAACGATCATTAATTCGTTTTGCGTGACCAAGCGACCCCGAATTGAAGGCGTGGAAATCTCGGACAAGTACGTTGGGACGATAACCGATGCGCCCCCGACAGCTAAGCCCAAGAGTGCACGGAAGATGATCATCAACAGGGCGTTGGGTGCGACCGCACAAGCTAAGGTATAAAAGAAGAATAGGACTGATAGGTACTTTAATAGTCGCCGCCGCCCAATTCGGTCGGATAACCGACCCGCTAAGACGGCCCCGAACGCGGCCCCGAGGGTGATCCCACTGGTAACCAACCCTTCATTACTTGATGAAAGGTTTAATTCCTGCGGGGTCGCCATGTAACCGATGGCCCCATTGATCACACCGGTATCGACCCCAAACAATAAGCCGCCAAGCGTTGAGATCGACGCGATGTGTTTTAAATTGTGCCCGGCATTTTGATTAACTTCATCATTAGTAGAAGAATCCAGCGGGACTTTGTCATCTCTGACCACTTTTTCTTCGGACATAATCGTTCCTCCTAAATAACAAACCGTTCTATTAATTTTGTTTATACCCTTATAAATGGAATACAAGTGAGTAGCTAATGGCGCCATAACAACATTTAAACAATCGTTACTGTGTGAACAAAGCACCATTTGAATTCGCCTGCTATTATTTCACTATGGATTGTGAATGTCAACACTTTTAAAGAGAGCGCTTTATTTGTGAAAATAATCTTTAAAATTGTGTTGACAAAGTCTGGTATATCAGTTATTCTGTAAGCGAACAAGGAAATGAACATATCGCATATGAAGGCTGAAATTCCTCCGAAACGTGATAATTTCACAAGCGGTTGCTCAGTTAAGAAATGCTTATGGAAAGGGGTATCAAAATGGGAAAAAGTACAAATATCACAAGTCAAAATATCACAATCGGTATTATTGGTATGGGTCGTATTGGGAACGTGCATTACAAAAATTTAATGCGAATTCCGAATGTCACCATTAAATATATCTGTGATTTGATTGCGACTGATGACTGGGTTATGAAATACAAGGCCGCCGAAAACGTCGTTACTGATTATCACGAAGTTTTAGCGGATCCGGATGTTCAAGCCGTATTGATCTGTGTGCCAACCGACTTACACCCACAATTCACGATCGACGCCGCTGAAGCTGGTAAAGATATCTTCTGTGAAAAGCCCGTTGGGTTTAACGATGAAGAAATTTTGAAAGCGCTTAGCGTTGTCAAGAAGACTGGGGTTAAATTCGAAGTCGGCTTTAACCGGCGTTTCGATAAGAACTTCCGGCGAATCGTTGATCACCGCGAAAACGGCGATATCGGTGATGAACAGGTTCTGAAGATCACTTCACGGGATCCCGAACCACCATCGATGGATTACGTTAAACGATCCGGTGGGATCTTCATGGATATGACGATCCACGACTTTGACATGGCTCGCTACATTACCAACGCCGAAGTCGACCAAGTCTTTGTAACTGGGAACGTCTTGATCGATCCAGAGATCGGTAAAGCCGGTGACATTGATACAGCAATTATTAATTTATCCTTTAAGAACGGCATGATGGGGGTTATCGACAATAGTCGCCAAGCCGTTTACGGCTACGATCAACGGATCGAATTATTCGGTTCTAAGGGCATGGCCCATGCGGATAACGTTAACGATAGTACGACGACCTTTTCAGGAAAGGATGCTGTCAGCGGCGACAAGCCAATGTTCTTTTTCCTTCAGCGTTACATTGACGCGTACAAGGATGAACTAGAATCCTTCTTGGACGCTGTTCGCGGCGTTCACGATGTTGAATGCACCTTTGAAGATGGCATTAAAGCAATTCGGTTAGCTCAAGCGGCCAAGAAGTCACTTGAAACTGGCCAACCAGCAAAAGTTGAAGACATTTAAATAAACCTAGGAGGTTATGATAATGAGTTCAAATGTTAAAGAAGATATTAAATGGGGTATTGCACCAATCGGCTGGCGGAATGATGATATTCCTTCAATCGGGAAAGATAACAATTTACAGCAATTATTAAGCGACATTGTCGTTGCCGGATTCCAAGGTACCGAAGTTGGGGGCTTCTTCCCAGGTCCTGAAAAATTAAACTACGAATTAAAACTCCGGAACTTACAAATTGCCGGTCAGTGGTTCAGTAGTTTCATCATCCGTGACGGGATTGAAAAAGCCAGTGAAGCTTTCGAAAAACACTGCCAATACCTACACGCTTTGAACGCGCCAATTGCCGTTGTTTCGGAACAAACTTACACGATTCAACGATCAGATACGGCCAATATCTTTACTGATAAGGCCCACTTCACTGATAAAGAATGGGATGAAGTTTGCAAAGGTTTGAACTACTATGGCGAAATTGCGGCTAAGTACGGTATCAAGGTTGCTTATCACCACCACATGGGGACTGGGATTCAAACGAAGGAAGAAACTGATCGTTTGATGGCTAACACCGATCCTAAATTAGTTGGTTTGTTATACGATACGGGTCACATTGCCGTTTCCGATGGCGACTACATGTCACTCCTTAACGATCATATCGACCGGGTCGTTCACGTACACTTCAAGGATGTTCGTCGTAACAAAGAAAAAGAATGCCGTGAAAAGGGCCTGACATTCCAAGACTCATTCTTAAACGGGATGTTCACGGTTCCTGGCGATGGCGACTTGGACTTCAAGCCAGTCTTCGACAAGCTGGTTGCTAACAACTATAAAGGTTGGATCGTCGTTGAAGCTGAACAAGATCCAGCAAAGGCCAACCCGCTTGAAATGGCTCAGATTGCACATAAATACATTCAAGAACACCTTATTGAAGGTAAATAATTTAGCTTTTTAAAATAAAAAAACATTTTATAAATACAAATTAAGAGGAGATTGTTTATTATGGCTGAAGCACACGTAACAAAAGTTGGTATTGTTGGTATTGGTTTTATCGGGTCTGACCATTTACACCGTTTGACTAAGACCATTGCAAACGTTGATGTTACCGCCGTTTGTGATATCGTTCCCGGCAAAGCGCAAAAAGAATTGGATCGCCAAGGCTTAAAGGCTAAGACCTACGAAGACTATCACGATTTGGTTAACGATCCTAACGTGGAAGTCGTTGTCTGCACGGCTAACAACGAAGCGCACTATGAAATCGTTATGGCTGCTTTAAAGGCCGGTAAGTTCACTTTCTGTGAAAAGCCATTAGCCTTAGATGCAAAGCAATGCATGGACATCATTGACTCCGAAAAGAAATTGGGTCGGCGGATGTTACAAGTTGGTTTCATGCGTCACTACGCGCCAGAATACGTTCAAATGAAGAAAATGATCGACGATGGTGTTATTGGCAAGCCATTAATGATGGATCAACGCCACTACAACCAGACTCAACCAGAAGAATACGATTCATCACGTTCAATTATTGAAACTGCGATCCACGAAATCGATATTGACCACTGGTTAGTTAACGATACCTACGCTAACATTCGGGTCTTCAGTCCAAAGCAAACTCGTCACGTTCAAAATGCTAAGATCCAAGATCCACAAATCGTTATGATCGAAACTAAGACCGGGATCAACATCATTAACGAAGTCTTTGTTCGTTGCCAATATGGTTACGATATTAAGTGTGACGTTATTGGTGAAGAAGGGGTTTTGGAATTACCAACTGTTCCACAAGTTGCCACCCGTTTGAACGCACAACACAGTACCGCCATCTTAACGGACTGGAAAGCACGTTTCGAAAGCGCTTATGACATTGAATTCCGCGACTTCATTAACCACGTTTCAAAAGACGAATCACCAGTTGGTCCTTCATCATGGGATGGTTACATTGCTGCCGTTACTGCTGATGCCGCTTTGAAGTCATTAGCTGATGATGGTGCTAAGCAAGACTTAGACTTCCCAGAAACGCCAGCCTTCTACCAGGATGACGCCAAGGTTGCTGAATAACTAACACACATTCCTGACTGGGGAGGTCATCACAATGCAAAAAATAACACACCGATTCGTGCTGCGATCATTGGCCTGGGTCGTTTAGGCTCACGTCATGCTCGTCATTTAGTTGAAAAAATTCAAGGTGTTGACCTAGTTGCGGCCTGTGCCTTAGAGGATGATCAACTACAGTGGGCTCATGATGAATTAGGCGTTGAAACGACGTATAAAGATTACAAAGAAATGATCGATAAAGAAAATATCGATACGATCTTTATTGTTGCGCCAACCCCATTCCATCCAGAAATGACGATTTACGCCATGAATGCCGGTTTGAACGTCTTTTGTGAAAAACCATTAGGGCTTGATTTTGATGAAGTTGCTGAAATGGCAAAGGTCATCAAAGAACATCCTAAGCAGATTTTCCAAAGCGGCTTTATGCGACGCTATGATGAATCGTACCGTTACGCCAAAAAGATCGTTGATGAAGGCGGGATCGGTGACATTATCTATATGCGTGGTTACGGAATTGACCCGATTTCTGGTATGGAAAGCTTTACAAAGTTTGCAACCGAAGCTGATTCGGGCGGGATCTTTGTTGATATGAATATTCATGATGTTGACCTGATTCGGTGGTTCACCGGTCAAGAACCCGTTCAAGCTTACGGCCTGACGAGTAATCTGGCTGCTCCTGAACTGGAGAAAATTGGTGAATCCGAAACGGGTGTTGCTCAGCTGAAGATGAACGGTGGCGTTATTGCGACGTTGATTGGTGGCCGCCACGCTGCACATGGGAATCAAGTTGAACTAGAAGTTATGGGATCAAATGGCTGGTTACGTGTCGGGGAACATCCCGACTTGAACCGGGTCACGGTCTTTAATGAAAACGGTGTTACTCGTCCGTCACTCCAAAGTTTTGGGGAACGTTTCGATAACGCGTTTACGGATGAAGTCCAAGACTTTGTTAATAATGTCGCTAAGGGGACTCAGCCTAACGTTACTGTTGATGATGGTATCAAAGCGCTGAAAATTGCTAAGGCTTGTCAGGAATCTGCTGATACGGTCCAATTGGTAGACATTAACTTATAAAATTAATAGGTATTGGCCTGTTGAAGGAAGTAGGCTTTAACAATGGATATTAGTGGAAAAACAACCGACCAAAAGGGTTCACACACCGGTTTTCTCTGGTTAGCGACGTTTATCGCGGCCATGGGATCACTACTCTTCGGTTATGATACGGGGATCGTTAACGGTTCACTTGAATTTATGGCGCAAAAGAGTCAGCTTGACTTAACGGCGTTCCAGCAAGGGATCGTTTCCTCTGGGTTAACCTTAGGGGCTGCGTTTGGTGCTATTATTGGGGGACCATTTGCCGATAGGATTGGTCGGAAAAAGATTTTGACCATTCTCGGGATTATCTTTTCAATTGGTGCGATTGGCTGTGCCTTCGCAACCAACATTGGAATTTTAATTGCATTTAGATTTATTTTAGGGCTGGCTGTTGGTTCAGCTTCAGCCAACGTTCCGGTTTACATTGCCGAAATCGCCCCAACGGAATTACGTGGGAAAATGGTAACGACCGCGCAAGTAATGATTGTTTCCGGACAATTCGTTGCTTTCGGTGTTAACGCCGCTTTGACCCCGTTAGGTGCGTCAAACGCTGCTATCTGGCGTTGGATGTTAGGATTAGGGACCATTCCTGGGATTATTCTCTGGATTGGGATGTACTTAATTCCTGAATCACCACGTTGGTTAGTTTCACAAGGTAAAATGGATAAAGCGCTTGGCGTTTTACGTAAGATTCGAGCCGCTGCTAGTGTTGATTCCGAAATGAAGGAAATTCAAGACAAAGATAAGGCTGATAAAGAATTAAACGCTGAACAAGCAACCTTTAAAGAATTGATCAGCAAACGCTGGGTCGTTCAAATCTTGATCACCGGGGCGATGTTGGGGATTATCCAACAATTCGCCGGGATCAACTCCATCATGTATTATGGTGGGAAGATCATCCAAGAATCTGGATTTAATCCGACCGTTGCTGCGATTTTAAACGCTGGTAACGGGCTCTTATCAATCGTCGGGGCCGTTCTTGGGATGTTCACGATCGACTGGTTAGGACGTCGGAAACTTGAATTTGCCGGATTAACAATTTGCGGGATCACGTTAGTTGCTGCTGGTGTTATTCACTCGACGGTGCCAAATGCCGGCTGGGCTGGTATTACGATCGTTGTCTTGGTTTATCTTTACATTATTTTCTTCCAAGGTACTTTAGGACCAGTTACCTGGTTGATCAACTCTGAAATCTTCCCACAACGTTACCGTGGTATCGGGACTGGGATCACGATCTTCGTTTTATGGATCGGTAACTTTATCGTCGGACTCCTTTCACCGGTCTTACTTGAATGGAACATGTCGAATACTTTCTACATCTTCGCAATTTGCTGTGTACTGGGTATTATCTTTGTTGCCATGCGCGTTCCTGAAACTAAGGGTGTTCCGCTTGAAGAAGTTGAACAGTACTTCAGAAATAAGTATGATAAATAATTCGATTCGCTGATTGCGAAAAGAAGGAATCTCTGGCAGATGGATAATCTGACAGAGATTTTTTTATGCGAAAGGAGAACGTACCATGCAATCATTACTCTTTTTCCTATTAGCCGCCCTTGCCGGCTTGTTTCAGCCCATCCAAAGTGGGATCAACTCCCAATTAAAGTATGATTTGAATTCAACGTATTTAAGTGGTGCTATCAGTAACTTTATCGGGGCCCTCTTAATGGTGGGGTTGGCGTTGACGTTGGAACGCAACGGCTTACAGTCCCCAACGCTAAGTGGTAACCATCTGTGGAACTGGACGGGTGGGATCCTGAGCGCGTTGATCGTGTCCGCGATGATCATCGTGCCGAAGAAGATCAGCTATTCCACGTTTTTTGCGCTCTTCATTTTCGGTCAACTGTTCATGTCCTTCGTCATCGATTACTTTGGTTGGTTTGGCTCGGATCACGTACCGCTCAGAACGTGTTTGGATACTTTGACATTCGATTTGATTTTAGTTAAATTAGATCAAAAACAGGAGTTTTTAATCCATGAAAAGCTTTGCACACCATTATAGTAGCGACATCTCTCGTGAACAATTTGAA
>NZ_QWZQ01000048.1 GCF_003885105.1 Lactiplantibacillus garii | reverse complement strand
GATTCAAATCACCAAAGCAACTTGAAGATGAGTATCAAACTCAAATTCAAAATTTAGTCGTGGCATAGGACAAAAAAGTCTCTATTTAAATTGTCTATTTTATTGACAGGGGACCAAGCACATTAGAAAAAAATAAATCAAAAGCATTATTTTTTAGTAATGTATAAATGTTTTATACTAATATCTATTTATTCATTTATTGATGGCATCAGTATATTGTGATTTTTATAACAATTAAAATTGACAAAAATATTATCTGCTATAAACTTAATAATAAGCGGGTTTCGTGATAGCGCGGTTAATGACGGGGATGCTTGAATAACGTGTTAAACCGTTCACTCGTGATAGTGCGAACAATTAGTCAACTAACGGACGTGGATAAACTGGTGGGGACCGGCACGTTCGGAATTACTAACTTTGGAGGGGTTCAGCATGCAAAAATTTAAATCGGTATCCTTTTGGGTTGCCAACGTGATTGTCTCGTTCGGGATGGCTTCGGTAATGAGCACCGTCACACCACTATTAGTAGGTGCGCCACTGGTTTGGGAGAGCACCCGGTTTCTAATTCTATCCACCGGGTGCGTGGCCCTATTTTCTACTACCTGTTTACCATTGCCGGCACTTAGTCGGTGGTTGATCCACCTATTTACCCCGCGGGAGTTACCCTTATTAACGGACGTGATATTTACCATTTTTATTACGGCCATTATGGCAACGTCTGCACAGGTTTTAATGGGGCAGGTACAACTGGTATTTTGGCTGGGTTTAGCTAAAATTTTCCCGGTTTTAGTGGTAATTGCGTTCTTTAGTGTCATGTTATTTAAAAAATTGGCCAATTTAGTGGTGGGGGTCGTGGAAGCATCCCACAAACCCGCACTTTAAGGATTAATCATAATTGTAAATTGAAGTACCAGAGTGTGCCAAAAGTCGGTTAGCTGGTGAGTATACGGGGTTAAGTGGAGCCCGCCGACTTTTGGCGCACGTTTCGACAATAATTGTTCGAAGATAAAGACGAGGCTGTGACAAAAGTCACAGCCTCGTCTTTTAGTATTGGGCAAGGGTTGCTTGTAAGCTGGCCTGAACGTCCTTGACAAAGCTAGCGGGAGCAACCACTTTGACCAGCGGTCCCTGGCTGAGCAGCCACATCTTGGCTCCGCGGTCGAACGCTTCGGTCTCAATTAGGACGCGCCCGTCCGGGAACTTCTTTAAAACTTTAGCGGTCGGAAAGCGGTCGAGCGCCGCTTCAACGATCCCGGAAAATTCAAAGCGAATCGTCATCTTTTCTCCGGGTTGCATGTAGTGGATGACGTGCCGTAATTCACCGTCTTCGACCCGTTGCGCCCGGTTGCGGGTCAGTGGTTGGTGGGCGCGGTGGTAGTCAAAAATACGGTCAATTCTGAAAAAACGGTTGGCGTGGTACTTCGCACTGTACGCGACCACGTAGAAGTAGTATTCGGAAAAAATGACCGCTTGCGGCAAAATTGTCCGGGTTTCGATTTGATCGTGGGCGTTGCGGTAGTCAATGTCGATCGTGGTTTGGTGGATGATCAACTGACTTAATTCCCAAATGAGTTTTAACAGGGGCTTACCGTGGTGGACCGGCTGGTAATAAAAAGTCTCATTTTTAATGATGGGCTGAATCTCTCGCCGTTCGGGTTGGGGGAGTAGGTTCATTAAGCCGGTAATGGTCTGGTGAAGTTCGGTGGTCGTGACGGCCCGGCTTGCTAATAAAATTTTGACTAAAACCAGCACGACCTGTTTAGAGACGTTGCCCTGAGCACTGACTAACTGGTAACCCCCGAGTTTGCGGCGGTAGACGAGCTGGTAGGGCAATTGTTGGTCCGCAATAAAATTTTTGACCTGACTAATATCGCGTTGAACGGCCCGCGGTGAGACCTCAAATTGGTCGGCTAAGGCCGTTTTAATGACGAGGTGGTCTGATAATAATAGCTGGAGAATGGTTAACTGGCGGTACGCTGCGTTCATGAGGTCCCCCTTGATCCGGCACTTAAGCGTTAGCTAATGACTGTCAAGTGTGCCGGAATTGGTGGTCATTTTTTGACTTGAAATATTATAACTAGACAAAATGTGTCTATCTAATAGCTTAATCTTAGGACATAAAGAAAGCAAGGAGGACAGTAAAATGGCAAATCAAATTGACGTTGACGCGTTACACCCGTTTTACCAAGGTATTCATGAATTGGTTGGGAGTGACGCCATGCTCAAGATATTTAACGCGTACCGGGGCATGCAATTAACGATTCCGACCCACCTGTATGACCGGCAAAAAGCGGCGCAGCGGGTACTTGCCCGCTACGACGGGCACAACGCGCAGGATTTAGCCCGTGAATACGGGTATTCACAGCGGTGGGTAATCAAAGTCGTTCGGACCGCACAAAAAAATCAATAAAATATAGGAGGAAATTAACATGGATATTTCAGATTGGTTTGATTTTAGTCACCGGGTTCAAAGTGAAACGGTGTTGGTGAAGGAAGTTAACGGACAGGTCGAGTCAAAAACGGTGCGGGGCAGTTTTAATTGGATGGCCGTGCTGTTTAATTGGATTTACGTCCTCGCAACTAAACAGTACCGGACTCCCGGCTTTATTCAAAAATTTATCACCATCGATATTGTGGGGAGCGTCGTTTGTTCGGCGGTTTACTTCCTATTAGGAACCTTTTTGGGACTAGTCGTTAGTTTAGCCATGTATGTCTGGATCGGGATGATGTTTGATACCTGGTTCAAAGACCAACTGCTGGTTAACGGCTACCACGTTCAGTCGGCGACCGCAACCGTTTAATGTAAGTCGGTAAAATATTCAGAGAACAAACAACACGTTAAGCTGCTCGAAAGGAAAGTTTTGAGCAACTTAACGTGTTTGGTTTTAATCTAAAGTTCGTTGATACGGGTCAATGACCGTTAATTCTGCCGTTTTTGCCGGAGTGCGTGTTGGTAATCGGCGTTGATGGCGTTTAGTTGTTGGTGGAACTCGGTAATGAGCCGGTTCATCTTTTGCTGATAGGCGTGATCAATTTCGAACCCGCCACTAGTGGCAGTGGTGTCATCCAAATAAATCTTTAAGGCCGGGTCGGCGCCTAATTTTTCGTACAGGTCGACGTTGTCTAATAAGCGGACGATGCGGTTGTACTTACCAGTAAAAGTCCGGCGAATGAGCTGAATCCGTTGACGAAAAACGTCGCAGGCACTTTTGATGATTTGTTCGGGTGCCGGGTAGTCGCTAGCTGGAAAAATATTGATTACGGCCTGCAAAATTTGGTTAATGGCGTCGTCGATGTGGGCATCGATGACGCTGTCCCGCTTTTCCGTTGGGGTCGTGGTGGTTGAATCGGCCCCAAAAACGTCTCCGGAGAGCAAGTTGGGGTTGGTCGTCGTGAGGTCCACGTACTCCCAAAGTAAAACGTTAAATTCCGGATTATTGATCCCGTTCGTTTTTAAAACGTTAAACACGTAATGTTGAAGGTCACCGTGCAGTAAAAAGCCGACCGACGTGTGTAATAGGCCGGCTAAAGCTGCCAGCTTGTCCTGACTTGCCAACGTGCGGCCCTTTTCCCAATCGTTAATGGTGCTCTTGCCAGCAACCCCAACGGCCGTGGCTAACGCAGCCATACTGAGCTGCTGTGCTAACCGCAACGTTTTAATACGTTGGCCAACCGCCTGTTTGTCGATTGTCACCGGACTCACCTCCCCCTATTGTATATTGTTAATTTTAGCACATGGTACCGAATAATTAACGATTACTAGGGTTAACAAGTGAAAAAAGTTAGCCGTTGCCGTAAAGTATCTTAAAGAAAGTTATAAATGGTGTCCATTAGTTCGGGTCCACTGTTGACGGAATGGCCATCTAACGTGATGTCGTAGCGGCGTTCGCTACCGGGTTGGACGTTCCCCAAAACGGCCAACTTTTCACGGTGGTTGTGAATAATCAAAACGAACTGCGGCTGATCTAATAGGATGGTGATACGGGCATCCAGTAAACGGGCCAGTTCATCGACTAGTGCGAGCTTAACGTTTTGAAAACCGTCAAAGCCATCGTGGACGACGGCGTGCAAACAAGTTTCAAGTGCCATGAACTGGTTGCAGGTGTTAAATTGTGCAGGTAACGGTGCCATAATAAATCCCCCCAAATCTTTTATATAACCGTTAGTAATATTAATCATAATTTACTTCCATCATGACGCCCATCGTTTAGGCTTTTATGATGAAATTAATAAATTTTATTTACGTTTGTGTCGGTAAAGTTTCCAAAGAATTGGTTAAGGATTGGCGTATACTGAACGTATCAACTAAAAGGAGTGGGCACGATGTTACGAAAAATTGCGGTGTTAGCGGACGTTCACGGTAACTTATCCGCGTTAAACGCGGTATTGGAGGATGCTAAGCGGGCGGGTGCGACCGACTACTGGTTTTTAGGCGACTTGTTTTTGCCCGGACCGGGAACGCAGAATTTGTACGATACGCTAAAGACGGTTCAGCCAAAGGTTTGGCTACAGGGAAACTGGGAACAGGGGATTAACGCCGTGATGACCGGGGAAGGGCACTGGGACAACGCGTCGGAAATTTACTTTGCGCGGTTGACGGAATACTTGGTGAAGCGGTTAGCGCCTGACGATTACCAGCAATTGGTTCACCGCCCAATCGCGACGAGTGTGACGGTTAACGGACTTACTTTCGGTCTGAGCCATAACCAGCCGGAACGGTCTACCGGCCACGACTTGTACCCGGCGGAAGACCAAGCTAATTTTGACCATTTAGCGGGAACCCACGACGTTGCAATTTATGGTCACACCCACCAACAACTGATGCGCGTGTCTTCGAGTGGCCAGTTGATTATTAATCCGGGGGCCACTGGTCAACCTTATAGTCCGTATGCTAAATTCTTAGCGGATCAACGGGCCCACTACGCGTTTTTGATGGTGACCGATGCCGGGCAGTTAACGGTCGATTTTCGAAAAGTGGCGTACGACGTTGAAGCCGAAATCGCCACGGCTAAGGCCCGGCACTTACCCTATCTAAAGTTATACGAACACCTCCGTCGAACCGGACTAACGAGTACGCACGACGCTGAACTCCTGGCGCGGGTGAATGCCGAATACGGCTACGCTGCGGAAGTTGAGAACTTTTTCCAATACGAGAAGTAAACCGCCGGACGGGATGTTCGTGCTAGTACGGGTAAGGTGGCAGTCAGCGATTCCCATTTGACGCGGGGGCCGCCGGACTTTTATAATGGTTTTTAACTAAAAATTATAAGGAGGGACTACTCGTGAATTTTGCTTGGTCCGAATGGTTTGGTTTTAAGAGCCGGGTCAAAGAAAATATGGTGTTTACGAAGACGGAAAATGGTGAAACGAGTACTAAGGTGGTCTACGGCACGTTTAACTGGTGGGCCCTGCTATTTACTTGGTTTTACGCGCTGTTCAGTGTGCGTTGTCGGACGCCGTTTTTTGTGATCAAAACGGCGGTTCCGTTTTTAGCCCTTGTTTTGGTCAACATGTTAGCTCAGTTACTTTTTACGGAAAACGTTGCGTTGACAATCAACGTGTTAGGGGCCATCTGGTATGGTTTTATGTTTGAAACTTGGTTTAAAAATCAACTCGTTGATAATGGCTATCAGCGTGAAAAATAGGTTAAGGTGGCGCTAATCCAGCGGCACCTTTTTTTATGCCCTGGTTAACTAATGACCACGATTATTAGTGTTTAGTTATCTAAACACAAAATACACCTTTTCTTTACAAGGCTCACGACGAATAATTTACATTAGTTCTTTATGATTAGATTTCAATGGTTATTAGCGTAACCATAATAAATTATTTGGAGTGATAATTTTAATGAAGCCGCGTGTTTTAACGACCTTATTAATTTGTTCATCAATTTTGACAACGACGGTAACCCCCGCGATTGCCGCAACCACCCAGTCGAACGCCCCAACCTCGGCAAAGGTGAAGAAGTCCGCGAAAACTAAAGCCGCAACCGCTGAGAGCAGCGTTGCCGACTCAGCTTTCATGGATCTGCAGTTCAGACATGGTCAGCTAACTGACGTGAAGGGTCATACCGCTTGGAACAAAGTGGGCGAGCCTAAGAGTGGGACCGATACCGAAGTTCCGGGTAACCTCCTAACGCTCGACGGCAAGTCCGCCTTCTACACAACTTTTTCGGACGCTCAGTTTAACGAACTGAAAAACGGAATGGCTATTGAGGCCTACTTTAAGTACGACCCGGCCGCTGATAGCAACGGCGAACACGAAATTTTCTCAAGCCAACAAAGTGGCGGCTTAGGTCTAGGTGTGGCGCACGGAAAAGTGATTTTCTACGCCCACGACGGTCACGGTTACAAGCAACCCGCTGGGACTTTGCGTGCCGGCAAATGGGTTCACGCCGTTGGGGTTATTGATAAGAACAAAACGGCCAGCCTATACTTAGATGGCAAGTTGGTTCAATCCGTGGCGATGCCCGGTGACTTACAATTAGCCCAAGGAACCAAGGACTTTGTTTTGGGTGGCGACGCGCGCCCCGGTGGCGACCACGTTCAATCGCAAATGACGGGTAAGATCAAGGATGCTCGCCTTTACAACCACACCTTGACCGCCGAACAAATCCAATCATTAAACCGTGAAGTGACGGCGGAAACGCACGAAACGGATGGAACGAACGTAGTCGTACCCGCTGAGCAAACGGTTGGTACCATGTTAGTGGGTGCCAAGGAAGCGGCTGTTGGACATACATACGGGCTAAACGTCCACGCCCGCCAAGTAAAATATGGTGATCAGGGTAAGTTAACGCTTGACGTTGTCTTTAACCCGGACTTGATGTACTTCGTTGATGCGGACCGGACCCTGGGCGGCAATCAAACGACGGTTAAGCAAGTAGCGAACGGCCGTTTACGAATTACTTCGACGGCTAAGCTATCACCGAACGAGTTTAAGCAGTACGCGAAGACCCGTTTAGCACATATTAATTTACACACGAAGAAAAAAGCCGGTGTGGCCCAAATTCGCTTCGAACAAGTTACTAAAGATAGCACGATCCAACTTGGCAAGGCCCTATCCGTTAAAGTAAACGGCAAGTACGCGTTGGATTATAACGGCGACGGCATCATCGGGGTCGGGGACATCGTCAAGGCTCCCGACGCACAAAAAGCGGCCGTTGCGAACAAGGCTGAAATCAAGCCTTATAAACACGTCGTTGTATTGACCACTGATGGTGGTGGGAATGCTTGGAGTCCGGACGGCATGTACTACGCGCACGGAACCGAAACGCCGGTATGGACGAGTGACCCCGCAATCATGAAGAAGCGGAATAACCCGTACTTGATGGACCTTTTCAATAACAAGTTTGCGATGAGCACGTCCGCTAAGGCGGTTGCACCGGCCATTTCCGCGCAAAACTACATTTCAATGTTGCACGGTCGGCCGTGGGAAACTTTGCCAACGGAATACCAAGGGACGAACGGGACCATGGGTCAGGAATACTTCGCCGATTTTGGCAAGCAACGCCAGTTATTCCCGTCCGTTTTCAAAGTCTTACAAAAGAACAACCCCACTCAGGGAGCGGCTGCGTTCTCCGAATGGGGACCAATCGTGAACTCAATCGTGGAACCGGACGCCGCGGTCAAAACAAAACAATCCGCCAGCTTAAAGTCGTTTGACGACGTTGCCGATTACATCGGAACTTCCGAATTTGATAGTACGTCGATGGTCTACATGCAAAGCGATTACATGGATGGTCAGGGTCACGGTCGTGGGTGGTACAACGATAACTACTGGAACCAATACTCCCAATACGACAAGCTATTCAAGAAGGTCATGGACCAACTTGAAAAGACCGGCCACATCCACGATACGTTAGTGATTGCTAACGCCGATCACGGTGGGGCACACACGAACCATGGCCCGAACGACGCGCCGGACCGCGATATTTTCATCGCCATGGGTGGTGAAACCGTTGATAGTGGTCGCCGCTTACACGGTGGGAGCAACTCCGATATTACCGCGTTAGTTTTAGACGCGTTACAAGTGCCGCGTGCACCGCACATGTTTAACAGTAACGTCTTTGACAAGTCGGCTTTCTTGAAACAAACCGAATTAGGTAAGAAGGACCGCGACGTTGAAAAGTTGCACTTGCGTCGTAAGGGGCAACAGGCAACCATTGACATGTCCAACTTACGGGACAAACGCCAACTACGCGCCTTAGATATGCAAATTGACTTAGGCAATCAAAAAGTTGCTAACGTAAAGGCTGCCAAGGGCGTAAAAGTTTTACGGCAAACGGTGGAAAACGGGACTTTGAAGTTAACGCTCAGTTTCAAGAAACAACCAACGGGCAAGTTAGTCACCGTTAACTTTAAAAAGGCGGCTAAAAACGCGGGCCGCGTAACGGTTCAAAAAGCCATGGCGGCGACTACTAACGGCACGGAAGTTTTAGTTGATTTAGCTAACCATGACAAGAGCAAGGCAGCCAAGCCAGCGAGTCAACAACCTGCAAAGCCAGCTAAGCCAGCAAAACCGACTAAGCCTGCTAAGCAAAAACCAACCAAAAAAAAAGGCCTGGCACATCTTCTTCATCGGCTGGGTTTCTAACACCTAACGAAGAAGAGGGCCGCCTGACTACGGAGCAACGACCAATCGCCGTTCCCAAGCGCCCCGCGGACGAAAGCTCCAGTGGTCGAGAATCCATTTTAACGTCAGGTCAACGACCGGTTTCTAAGGATGACCGTGACGGGGAACCGCTATTAACCGCCAAACCAACACCAACTAACACGCACGCGGCAACGGCGGCGTCATCCGACCACACCGAAGCTACTAAGGATGAGTCGAATGAGGAATCCGGTACCACAGCAATGACCGCGGCGAATCATAGCAGCAGTATTCCGGCCGATGAACAGCCGGCTACCGGTAGTCCGCTGGCCAGTGTGTCAACGGATGAAAATGACCGTCACGCCGATGCGGTTAGCGCAGCCTTAGCACCCGCGTCCGCGAACGACGGTGCCTTACCGAGCACTGATGGGCTAAACGACGGACTACCGCGAACGGGGGAGCGGGCGTCCAAGTGGTTAGTTGCCGGTGGGATGCTGCTTTTAGCAATCACCAGCGGCGCGGAAGTTTGGTTACGCAAGCGCCGGAACTGAGTTGGGTGGGTGTCGTTTCAAGTTAAAATACCACGGAAAGTCTTCCAAGCTACTTTTGGAAGGCTTTTTTGTTAGAATTAGTTGACAGAGGTACCTATTATTGACAATTTTCTGAGCCAGTTTGGTTTGGACACTAATTGAGAGCGGGTGTTGGTAGCGTGAGCTATTTAGAATTAAAGGATATTCATAAGTCCTACTACTTGGGAAAAGAAGCGTTCCCGGTATTGAACGGGATTAACTTGAGCTTTGAACGGGGCGAGTTTGTTGCCATCTTAGGTGAATCGGGCGGTGGTAAATCAACGCTGATGAATATCATTGGTGGCTTGGATCGCCAGTTTGACGGTCAGGTCCGGTTGCGGGGAACGGCACTGGACCACCATCAGGAAGGTCAGATGGACCGGTATCGCCGGGAAACGATTGGCTATATTTACCAGGCCTATAACTTGATCAACCACCTATCCGTCTTGGACAACGTTTTGATTTCACTGGACATGACCAAGTTGAACCGCAGTGAGCGTGAACAACGGGCTAAGGAGCTGCTTAAACGGGTCGGGTTGACCGACCAGATCAAAAAATATCCCAACCAGTTATCGGGTGGTCAAAAGCAGCGGGTGGCCATTGCCCGGGCGTTAGCGAGCGACCCCCAAATCATTATTGCCGACGAACCGACCGGCGCGTTGGATTCGGAAAATACCGCCGAAGTTTTAAAAATTTTGGACCAGATCGCGGCGGAAGGGCGACTGGTCATTTGCGTGACCCATTCGCAGGCAGTCGCCAACGCCGGGACCCGGATCGTGCGGTTAGCGGACGGTAAGATCACGAGTGATGAACGTTTACACCCGGCGTACCCGGTCGATAGTAAGCAGCAACAGATTCCTGCCCGTAAATTACCGTGGACTGTCCCGGTCACGACCGCGTTTAAACACTTACGTTATACGTGGAGTTGGAACCTTATTATTATTATCGGGACCGCTATCGGGCTATTCGCGGTGATGCTATTTAACGGGCTGGGCAACGGTTTGAAAGCCTATATTAACCAGGAAATTAATAACATGGTCAACCCCCGTGTGGTTACGGTAGCCCGTTATCAAAAGCAGAGTCAACAACGGGGTGGTCAGGACAGTCAGGGCGGTCCTGAGGCCGCGATGGGCACGGCCACCACGACGACCAGCACGCCAACGTTTAGTTCGGCACAATTGACACGGTTGCGCCGACTGGACCACGTCCAAACGGTACAACCGATCGTCAGTGCAAGTAACGCGACGATTAGTGTGGGTAAAAAGGATTACACGGCTAGTTCGCTAACAACGTGGACGTCTGCCAACCGCTCGTCGATTATTAAGGCCGGCCACCAAGCGGGAAAAAATGAAATTGTCGTGGATAAAAAAACGGTCGCCAAGAAGTGGTCCAGTAAAAATTGGAAGGACCTGGTAGGTAAAAAGGTGACGGTTAGTTTTCAAACTACCAATGCGCGCGGCACGGCCGTTACGGTCAAGCGCCAGTTAACGGTGGCCGGTATTACGGAAGGCACCACTGGTAGTGGCGTTACCGCCGTGACTTACGCGACGATGAAAGCGATGCGTAAAACCAAGGACTTAACGACCAAACCAACTTCGGTGGCCGTCAAGGTGGACCGCCGGCAGCATAACGATGCGGTTACTAAGACCATTAATCAGTTAAAGACGAATAATAAGCGCCAGTTCTCGGCAACCAGTATTGCCAGCATGTTGAGCACGGTCAATACGTACGTTAACTTAGCAACGACCATTTTGGCAGCCATTGCCGGTATCTCATTGTTGGTATCCGCGTTAATGATCATCGTCACGATGTTTATGTCGGTCAGTGCCCGCAAAAAAGAGATTGGGATTCTGCGTGCGTTGGGTGAAAGTCGTGGCGACATTCGGCGGTTGTTTACCAGTGAATCACTGATTATTGGAGTTATTAGTGCCGTCCTGGCAACGGGGCTAGCGTACGGTGTGGGGGCCGGCTTGAACCGGGTACTGTACCAAATTGCCAGCTATAACATGATTGCGATTCACGTGGGCAACGTGGTGACCACGTTTATCATTGCGTTGGTGATTGCGTTGTTAGCCGCCATTTTACCAGCTTGGCGGGCGGCCCGATTGAACCCAATTGACGCTTTGGCCGCGGACTAACAGCAATAAAATAAAGTGGGTCGTTTCCGGTCAGGGAGCGGCCTTTTTGGATGGACTCGGCGGAGCAAAAGTTGGGGGTTTACACATATCATATGCGACATATAATATATGTAAATATAAAGAGTGGGTGATGGGATTGAACTACTGGTTACTGGTCTTAACGTTTTTAAGCGTTAACCTTGATTTTTTCTTCATGTTAATTTTTTTACTTAAAAAGTACCGGGTGCGACAAGTGGTGGTGGGGTACTTACTCGGTAACATAATTTTACTGACTGCCAGTTTTTTCATCGGTAAAACGCTGGCATTATTTTTGCCGGAGTGGTTACTAGGGGTGCTGGGTTTCTTACCAATTTGGATGGCGTTGCGCAATGATGACGATGATGACGCGGACCGCACCAGCAGTTCGCCGGTGTTAAGCGTACTAGTGACGTATTTATCCGTCTGCGCGGGGTGCAACTTATCAATCTTTCTGCCTGTTTTGGCGGGAGAAACTATGCTACACTTTTTAATGACTTTAGGGTTGGTTGGTGTGTTGACGGTGGCCGTCGTCATCGTTATTAAGCTGATTGCCGACGTGCCGGTCGTGGAACGAGGCATGGCGGCCCACGGAGAACGGCTAATGAAGGTCTGTTACGTTTTGATCGGACTGTACGTTTTCTGGGATAGCGGCCTGATCAGTCACTTGATGACACTAATCTAACCACGGAGAAACGGGGGATCACAACGTGGACGTAAGTGAACCAATTTTAGAAGAAGCGGTCAAAATCTATAAGGTTTTAAGTAACGTTAACCGCATTAAAATTTTATATTTCTTGGAAAATAACGAGGCCGACGTTTCCAGTATTGTGGCCCACGTGGCGTTACCGCAACCGATGGTGTCTCACCAACTGGCCATTTTGTTTCAGTACCAGTTGGTGACGCGCAGTAAACGCGGCAAGCACGTTTTTTATTGTTTGGACGACCCGCACATTTTAGAAATGGTCAACGCCATGCTGGGACACGTTTCCCACGAAATTAAACACGAACCGCACCCGGGGCGGCAGTGGGCAGACTGATTTTTCGAAAAAAGTTCAGGTGAGAACCGGTACGGCCGGTCGACCTGAACTTTTTTAGGTCGCTGAGTGGGTAAACAATTGCCAGCGGGGGTAAGATTAGTGATAATAAGGATAACGTTCAAACGAAGGGGGCGTCACGGTGAAACTCAAACTATCTAAGCGCCAGTTGATCAGTACTGCCGCGGTTTTAGCGGTCCTATTGGTTAGCCTGCTGGTTATTCGTTATCACGGTACTTGGGAAATGTTACGTGCGCAAGTTTTTGACCAAACCACCATCGTGGCGCAGGTCCGCCGACACCGGGCCGTGGATATATTACTGGTCGTGCCACTATTGATCTGTTTTTCGATTATTCCCGGTGCGCCGGTCGCCACGGTCAGCGTGGTTGCCGGCATCTGCTTTGGCAAGGGCTTGGGGGCTGCTTTAAACGTCGTCGGCATTACCTTGGGAAATTTAATTGCCCAGCGGGTCTTTAACCGGGTCACCGAAAAGCAATCGGCAACTAAACCCAGTAAAATTGTGGATGAAATTGCGAACATGCGCCACCCACTGCTAGGGATCGTAATTGGCTACACGATCCCGTTTATTCCTACGTCGCTCGTGAGCTTAGCCGCGGTCAAAACTGGGGTTAGGTCCCGCCAACTGGGCATGGCCACGCTTTTAGGGAGTATTCCGACGGCGGTGATCTACGCGTGTGGCGGTGATGAACTGATCAAGGCCCACTTTAAAAACGCCCTCGGTTTTGCGGTGGTCGTGGTGTTGTTAGTTGGTTTATTATGGCTGATTCACCGGGATCGTCGGACGACCGCTAAGCTGGAACGGTTAAAAAAATGACGATTACACGTAATTGGTGAGATTACGGGCAGTCGTCATTTTTGGACTAAGCGTGTAGAAAAGTCCAACTCAATTATTGCATAACGGGTGTGTCATGCCGGTGCTTCAGGTCGTTCAGTTGAGCGGTCGTTAGTGGGACCGTCTTGAGCGGTAGAAAGTGTTCCGAGAGCTCTGTGCTGGGATCAGCTTTAAAAATCGCTACCGTTGCGTTCGCTAAATCTAACCGATAAACTAACCGCGCTTGCATTGTTTCAACGTAGACCGCCGTGGAAGAAAATGGTCGCCACGTAAATTCGGCGTCTGGCAATAAGTGCCACTTCTCTAATGCATCATAAGTTTCGTTTGGGGTCATCATGAACACTCCTTTCATTCCTTAACACCAAGTCTTATTATAGATTGTTTAGGAAAAGTAGTCAATTAAATTTCAGTACGCCTAAATTTAAATCGGATTAAACATAAAGGCCGGTACCATCAACGTGATGGTACCGGCCTTTACTATGATAGTGGAACGTTTACTCAGTTCTAATTTAAAGCGTCTTAACGAATCACTAAAACGGCAATGGGGGCGTATTTAGCCATGTACGCCGCTTGACTACCGAATCGTTTAGCGATGCCCTTTTTAGCCAACGAACCAATGATCAGCAGGTCGGGTTGGACGTGTGGAATGACTTCCTTAACGATGGTCTCACCGGGTTCGCCTTCCGCAATAACGGTTCGAACCTTAGTTACCCCCGCGTCCGTCGCTTGTTGCTGATACTTTAAGAGGTGGCGTTGAAGCTCGTCGCGTTCACCGTGAACGTAGTCCTTGCTTAGGGCCTGATAAACGTTCATGTCGTCGTCTTCCAGAATTGAAACGATCACTAACTCGGCGTCGTCCTGCTTAGCCTGGTGAATGGCGTAGCTAAATGCGAGGAGGGCGTCGGCCGAATCATCGACCCCGACTAAAATTCGTTTGAATTGAGTTGCCATTAATTTGCACGCTCCTTTGTTTTTTCAGCGAGTTGGGTGGCGTAGCGCTTGTTACCGCGGTGTAAGTCGTAAATCGTCCAAACCAGGAGGGCTAAGACGGCGGCAATTAGGATCCAGGCAATGACGTTGGCGAGTTCGGTTTGGGCCGCGGTCGGATTGTCGCCAAAGAAGCCGGCAATTTGGTCGGGGAGGCCGATTAAGTTAAGGACGGTCAACCCAATAACGGAGAACCAGCCACAGATCTTGAGCCATAAACTATTTTTAAAGCGGTGCCCCATTTCGACGGCACTGTCCGTCATCATGAGCAACGGTAGCATTGAAAATGGTAGGGCGAAAGCTAGGAACACTTGCGAATTGTTCATTAAGTCGTTTAACGCTGTATGTTCGTCGATGGCACTCTTACCACTCGTTAGGGCCACGCAGATCAGAACCGGAATTACGGAAATTAGCCGGGTGACTAAGCGCCGTAACCAGAGCGGCATCCGCATGTGAACGAAGCCTTCCATGATTACTTGCCCGGTTAAGGTCCCGGTAATGGTTGAATTTTGACCAGAGGCTAGGAGGGCGATGGCGAATAACGCGGATAGGACGCCGGACTTTGCCACACTGATTAGAATGCCGTTGCTTAACATGGAAGTATTGGATAAAGCGGTGTATAACCCGAAGAACGAAGGGTCCTTAACGGCACCACTCTTGAAAACGGCAACCCCCATGATGAGCAGTAAAGCGTTAACGAAGAACGCACCAGTTAATTGAATGTTGGAATCCCAACTAGCAAATTTAACCGTACGGGCCACGTCATCTTCGTCGTTATGGTCAATCTTACGGGTTTGTGAAATGGCTGAGTGTAAGTACAAGTTATGCGGCATAACCGTTGCCCCGATGATTCCCAGGGAACCGGATAACGGGGTCATCCCATTCACGGAACGGGTCGTTGAGAAAGTTGCGGCGGTTGGGACGAGTCCCTTGATCACACCACCCCAGTCCGGATTGGAGAGGGCAACTTGGTAAACGAAGACGAATAGAATAACTAAAATCAAGCAGACGACGATGGCTTCGATTTTACGGAAACCGATCTTGGTTAGTAATAATAAGAGCAAAACATCAAAAACGGTAATGAAAACTGAAATCACTAAAGGAATTCCGAATAATAGATATAACGCAATGGCGGCACCGATAACTTCCGCGATATCGGTCGCCATGATGGCGAATTCAGTTAAGATCCATAAGACGATGCCGAGGGACTTGCTAGTCCGAGCCCGGATTGCCTGAGCCAAGTCCATCTGACTCACGATACCAAGTTTAGCCGCCATGTATTGTAATAACATCGCAATCAAACTTGAAATCAAGATGACAGACATTAACATGTACTGGTAGTTTTGACCACCGGTAATGGACGTTGACCAGTTCCCAGGATCCATGTAGCCCACCGCAACAAGGGCGCCGGGACCGGAATAGGCAAATAACGTTTTCCAGAAGCTGAGGTTTTTGGGAACTTCGATGGTTCCGTTAATCTCCTCTAAGGACGGGCCGTTCGCATATTCAATCAATTTATGCTTGCGGCTGGGTGTACTCTCTTTTTCACTCAAGTGTAACTCCACCTTTCATGGTTCTAAAACATTTGAACGGTTGTTATTGTACAATAAATAATATAAAATGGAAATACTTTTTAGGGCAACCTACAAAATTAAATTTGGGGCGATAATTTTATGCGAAAAAGTATCAGCAACTATTTAAAGACGATTTATGAAGCGGGTTATACGCAAAACGGAACTAATAATAAACAGATTGCGACCATGCTGGGCGTGCTTCCAGGCTCGGTGACCGAGGCCGTCAGTCACTTAGAAAAAATGGGGTTCGTAACCCGCAAAACGTACCATGAAATTACGTTGACGGCGGCTGGTTACCAACTTGTTCAGGATTTAATGTTTAGGTACCGGTTGTGTGAAGTTTGGCTGGCGCAAACAATTAAGTTACCACTAGTGGCAATTCCGGAACAGGCGTGGCTGATGGCCGCTATTAATGATCAAGACTTATTGAAGCGATTAAATCAGCAGCTGGCAACGCCACGGGTGAGTCCGTTTGGTGGGCCGTTACAATTACCCACTTTTGAGACGCAGCACGATCAAAATGTTTGTGCCCTCAGTACGGTGGCGGAGGGGTGCACGGTGACCCTAGCAAGCTATCTAGAAACGACCAGTATCGTGAAATATTTGGAACACACTAGTTTGCAATTAAACCAACGCTTAACGGTAGTTAGCCAAAGTAACAGTATTCCGGTCATTACGTTAGTCGACCAGCACCAGCGGGAATACTTACTAAACGCGGCGGTTGCACGCTACATTTACGTGCAACCAATCAAGGCGCTCGTGGTTAATTAAGGGTTCAATACTAAATAAAAGCCGCTCAACCGGATGATTGAGCGGCTCTTTGACTACGCCGTGACGGCGCTTTGATTGTAGTTAACGACTTCTACGGCGACCCCGCCGGTTGCCCCCCGGCTTAGTTTTAACTGGGTGACCCGGCCGTTGTCCGGCGTGATTGGGTCAAGCTGTTCCGGCGCGTAGCGGGCAACGATCGCCCGAATAACGGAACTGTGGGAAACTAGGAGTGCCGCGGACTGGTCCGGTCGTTCGTTAACGATGTTGGCGAGGCCGGTCGTCATCCGGGCCCAAAACGCTTGGCTAGTTTCTGCTAAGTGACTAGGATCAGCTTGGCTTAACCAGTCCTGAGCCTGATCAACGTTGAACTGCATAACGAGGTCATCGTACGTTTGGCAACCGTGGTCGTTCGCGATGCGTTCCCACACGGGGGCCATTTTTTGACCTTCAAAGCTACCGTAGAAGTGCTCGCGCAGGTCGGATTTAAACCGTACGTTGCCGGTTTGCCAATCGGTGTGGTGACTGAGAATGCTGGCAGTTTGCCGGGCCCGGGTCATGTCGCTGGCGTAGACCGCGGTGATTGGCAACGCCTTTAGTTGAATGGCGAGGTTTTGAATTTGTTGGATGCCGGTGGGGGTTAACGGTGTATCGGACCACCCCTGGAACTGGTCAAACTGGTTGAAGTAAGTTTCACCGTGGCGGACCACGTAAAGTGTCATTGATTTGATAAGATCACACTCCTTATTGGTTATTGATGGTCCCATTTTACCGACAAACGATAAGGGGGAGGTCCCGCTAGCACTTATACGCTAGTCAACTTTCCGAATTAATGGGACCTTATTTTGCTGGTAAAGCCTGGTTTAATCAGGTTGCTAAGAAGCTTAGCTTGTGTCGTTGGTTTAAATTCCGTAAGCTAATTTGTGGAGGTGAGCACGTGAAGTTCGCGGATAACTTAAAATTAATTCGGCAACAAAGAAAAATGACCCAAACCGCGGTGGCGGAAAAATTACACGTGGCACGACAAACGGTGTCGAGTTGGGAAAATGAACGTAGTTATCCTGATATTGGAATGTTAGTCAAGATTAGCGAAGTGTACGGATTATCCGTTGATCAGTTATTAAAGGGGGACTTAGGGATGCTGAAACATTATGAAACGCAAACAGCGCTGGGCAAACGGGGGCAGCGGACGTTACGAAACGGTTACTATTTAATGGTACCGGCCCTATTTTTAAACTATTTAGGAAACTTTTTACACTGGCAGGGGGGGCTGGTCGTAATGGTTGATTTGTTCCTCATGATGATCGTGTTAACGCTGATTTTTCAATACCCTGATTTTAAACGGTGGGTTGCAACACCCCGGCAACGGTGGGGATTAGTTGCGATTATTGTGATGGTGGGCACGTTAAACTTAGCGTTAAGTTTGCCAGTCAGCTTAGTGGCCGTACCGGGGAACGTTGGGAACGTAGCGGCGTACGAATTAGGCCGAGCGTCTGGTTTAATAGTAGGGGCTTTTATCAGAATATTTATCCGGACAATAGCGTTTGTATTGGCCGTTGAAATTCCGTTTCAACGGCGCAAAACGGAGTAACGGCGGATTCCGTAGCGAACGGGATAGCGTTTATGCCGATGAAGATTCATGATTGTCTGACATAACATAAAACGAGAGTGTAACGTGGGGATGCAAACTCACGGGGAGTTTTGTTACGGACAATGTGAATGGGCTTGGCGTTCAAGGTGTGATATAACGGTAGTAGCGACTTGAAAACGGTTACCAGTTTGAAGGTAAGTCGTGAAAACACGCACGAACGCGTAAGAAGAGGATTGATAGACCGTGAACACCCGTGATTTAACGCTTTTTAGGGCCGTCGTAAAGTATAAAAATTACACCTATGTCGCCGAAAAGTTTGCCGTTTCACAGCCAGCCGTGACACAGGCCGTGAAACGCCTAGAAAAGGAATTTGACGCGCAACTTGTTAAACAGGACCACGCGCACCAACAAATGCTGATTACTGAGGCCGGTCAATTACTATATAAGAACTCGCAAGTAATGAATGATAGTTTAGAGCTGACACACCGAGAAATTGAGGCGACTAAACAACCGCGGATCCGGTTTGGGCTGCCCCCCATCATCGGCGTGCACTTTTTCCCCCAGATCGCCAAGCACCTCTTAGCGTGGGGCTGGATCAAGCAAATTGATGTGGTGGAGCAGGGCTCCGCGCAACTTTTAGCCGACCTGGCCAAGGGAAAGTTAGACTTAGCTTTGGTTGCTTCGGCCCACCCGTTACACCTCCGTAATTTGCAAGCCACGGCGTTGGGAAGTCGGCCGTTTGAAGTGATCGTTAGTGATGAAAACCCGTTGGCTCACCGGGATAAAATTAGTTTTCAGGAATTGAGTGATCAAAAATTTATTGGGTTAAACAACGGCTTTATTCACCCTAAGGCCTTTCAAGACTATTGTCAGGCGGCGGGCGTCAAGCCGGAAATTATTTACGAAACGGCGGATATCGCTTGGCTCAAGAGCATTGTCCGCGCTAACCTGGGCTTAGGCTTCCTCGTGAAAGATGCCATTTTGCCCAACGAAGGGCTCGTGGGGCTGAAAATTGACGATCCGTTACGCGAAGAGTTCCACGTTTCGGTCGTTTATCGCAAAACGGCTAAGCTAAGTCACCATGAAGCGATTTTGTTACAAATTTTATTAAAAATAAAAGTATAAATAGAATAAAACTATTGATTAATAATGTAAAAGCTATTAATTTCTGA
>NZ_QWZQ01000047.1 GCF_003885105.1 Lactiplantibacillus garii | reverse complement strand
GTAAGACCCCTGAAAGATGATCAGGTAGATAGGTTAGAAGTGGCAGTGCGGCGACGCATGCAGCGGACTAATACTAATCGGTCGAGGACTTAACCAAGTAATTGGTGTTCAGGTTCATTAAGGAAATGTTTGATATTAGCTAGTTTTGAGGGCACAAGTTCTCAGTAGTGTGGTGACGATGGCGAGAAGGATACACCTGTTCCCATGTCGAACACAGAAGTTAAGCTTCTTAGCGCCGAGAGTAGTTGGGGGATCGCTCCCTGCGAGGGTAGGACGTTGCCATGCAAAGTTAGGAATCAGCTGCGGCTGGTTCCTTTTTTTATACCCTAAAATTATTCAGCTGAACGCCGCTCGTTAGCTGTGAAGAAACGGCAATAAGCGGTGTTTTAACGTTGATCTATTAATTGGTGTTGTTCACATGGACACAAAAAAATAGGACCAACAATAGCACGAGCATCAAGCACCGCTTAGAGAACAATATCTATTATGAAATTTCGCATGCACAACCGTGGGGTGTTGATAACCTTGAAATCGCAACTAAAGTCTTAGGAGCTGAAAACGTTATTTACGGTTCTTCTTATCCGGTTAAAGTACCGTGGATGACGGAAGGACCAGCGATGATCAATGACCTTAACGTAGACGATAACGTCAAAACACAAATTTTAATGGTTAATGCTGACCGGTTATACGGCATTCATGCCACGGTTAATTAAGTGTTAGATAGGAATCGGAATTAAACGCGTCACCAAAGCGCCCCGTAGTTAGACTCAACAGTCAACTACGGGGCGCTTTAATGACGCGTTTTTTAATTACAAGGTACTTTTAAGTGAACGCATTTTCCACACGGTTAGTAGACAAACGATGAAAATCAAAATAAAACTGGTCATGTAACCGCGTAATCCGGGGATGAAGGCGATGATTGAGGAGATGCAAGCGGTGGCCAAGGAACCGGAATATTGCTGGAGCATATTAAACGTTGCGTTACCATCGGTGATTAAGGCGTGATTAAGCTGCTGTACGCCGACGGTTAGTGAATTATTAAAGACGAAGCTAAATCCGGTCATGTATAACAGAAACCACAGGACTAACAAGAAGATTGAATTGTGCCAGATTACGAACAAGCCAGTTGCTAGAAGGAGGCACGCAGCACCGATTTTATACGGACAAGTAATGCCAAGACGGTCAAGCATTTTTCCCGTTAAGGGTTGTAGTACCGCTGATAATAAACTGCCCGGCAATAAGATGAGTCCCGCAATAACGGTCGTTTGACGAAATTCATTTTGGACGAGTGTTGGTAATAAAAAGGTAAAAGTCATTTGCATAAATTGAACTAAAAAATAAATCAATAAGGTAACGTTGAAAACGGGCTGTTTAAAAATTCGGATATTGATAATGGGATTGGTCGAACGGCGTAATTGTGAATAGAGTATTGGACTAACAATTGCGATGATGACAACGTACAGTAATTGAACGGGTTGTAAACCAGTACTTAGCGTATTTAGTAGTAGTGTCAAACTGACCATTATGATGATTAGTAGCAGGTACTGGAACAAGTTAAACGGTGACCGTTGCCGTTGTTTTAGATTAACAGTTGTCATAATCGCCAGAATACCGGCAATCAAGGTAATAGGAAAGACAAGGAGGAAAATCTCGCGCCAAGTGAACAGGGCCGTCATCGTCCCCCCGAAGGTCGGTCCCAGTGAGGGTGCCAAAGCGGCTACCATGCCCGCAATACCAATGTAAGTTCCCTGTTTTTGCTGGGGAATGTTGATCATGATGATGGCAAACATCGTCGGAAGCGTGATCCCGGTGCTGATTCCTTGAATGATCCGCCCAATAATCAGCGTGGGTAAATTCGGGGCGAGGTAGCAACAAATATCACCGAACAGAAATAGTAATAAGGCCGTGGAAACAATGGTTTTTAATGGGAAAGAGCGTAGTAAGTATGAATTTAGGATGATGACGACCGCCACGGCCAGTAAGTAGCTCGTTGTAATCCACTGCGTGTTAGCGATGGTCGTATCAAATTGTTTAGAGAGGGTTGGAAAAGTAACGTTCATCGAAGTTTCTAGCAATATACCGCAAAAAGCCAGAATAGCAATACTAAATACGTTAGTTTTGAGTTTAAGTGAAATCATTTTGAACCTCCAAATATGAAAAAAGTTAATTAAGCTTTTCTCGGCAATGAAGTCACTACTACTGAGATATACAAGCCTTACTTCAATCGTATCACGAGGATTAGTTGGAAGTTAGTCAAATTTGGACACGAATTATTCCCAAAAGGAATAACTTTATGGAAATCGTGGAAACTAAGAATGGTTTCGTTAACGCATTAATTAATTTATACACAGAAATATTTGTTTAACGGCAAGTCTGAAATTACAATGATGGTGAATTTAGCTTAGGACGCTTTATAAATTGCACTAATTATCGTGCATTGATTTGGTATTGTTATGCGTAAAAATATCAGTATCATGAATGGTGTAAGGGGTTGCATTAATGGAATGGATGGGGGTGAAAGCGTGCAACTATCTAACCGGCAGATGGCACTTATTACTAAACTGTTAACGTTGGAACAAGCGGTGACCACGCAAACGCTGGCCGAAACCGTCCACGTCAGCGTGCGGACCGTCAAGAACGATCTACGGGCGATTCAAGACTGGTTAACCGACTACGGGGACTATTACCGCTCAAAGCCACGGGTCGGTGTCTGGTTAGCGGCGAATGCGGAAGAGAAGGCGGTGCTAAAGCGGCAACTGTTTACGAATCAAAGCGGTGCTCAACCATGTACATCGCAGGAACGGGTTGAACAAATTGTGCTGTTGCTGACGATCAACGCGGGTTTCATGACCACGCAACAACTCGAAAATAAAATTGATATTAGCAAAAACACGGTAATCGCGGATCTAGATAAAGTTGAACACTTTTTAAAACCGTTTCAATTGAGTCTAGAACGCAAGAACTACTACGGGTACCGGATCGCCGGTACGGAATTAAACATTCGCTCCGTTTTAGAAGCCGTTTTGAGTCGCACCTTACACACGTTTGAAGCCCCCATTTTAACTTCGGCCGATCCCTTAAAAGACGTTCGCCAAATTCAATTTCAAACGGTTCCAGAATTACAAACGGTGCTGGGCGTTGTGATTACTGAATTGGAAAACCAACACTACGCCGAACACGCTGATTTTGATCTAGAGGACGTTTTGACCATGGTTGTTCGGATGACCATTGGCGTGGTACGGCTGAGTATGAACCACCCTATCAGCAGTTATACGCCGTTAAGCGTGACGGCTGAAGAGCAACAAAAACTCCCTTACTTACTGTTTGACCAAGTTGTGCGACACTACGATTTTCCCGCTTTAGCAGATGAGTACGCTTACCTGTTACGGGGTGTGAACCCCCGGTTTGATGATCAGAACATTGCGGGCTTAACGAATCAGGTGATCCAAATGGTTAGTCGTCAACTGGACTACCCCTTTGATACTGATAGTCAGTTAAAGGTAAATCTTTTTTCCCACTTACTCACTAAACTCAGTAACAAGTACAAATTCACTAACGAGTACAATCCCTTCGTAACGGACCTTAAGCAGCGGAATCTGCCCCTATTCGAGGCGGTTCAGACGGCGTTGCGGGACCGGATTTCAGCTAACCCGGCGGTGGTTAGTGAATCGTTTATCGCCTTTGTCACCCTACATTTCATGGTCTCCTTAGAGAGTCACCAGACGACGCAGTACGCCCGGGTGTTGTACGTGTGCTCGACTGGGCTGGGGGTGACCGGCTTAATCAAACGTGAAATCGAACGGCACGTTTCCAACATTGAAATTGCGGGTTTCGCGTCCGTAACGACGGTTGAGCACCAAGTAGCGGCACTTAAGCCGGACTTGTTAATCAGTATTTTTCCCATTACGGAAACAGCGCTTCCCGTTGTCCAAGTCAATCCGCTGCCGAGTAGTGGTGACGTGGAACGAATCCGGGCGGCCGTCGCCAAAGTTTTGAAAGTGAGCGCGACGAGTCTAACGCCACTTCGGTTAGCTCCCGCTAAGGCGACTAGTGAAGACCAGGTACACACCTTAATGCTAAACGGTGCCGTCATCTACAGTACCCTACGCCAATATTTTGGGCGCCGCATTCCGGCGGGTTACCAGGAAGCCTTTATGATTCACGTCATGATGGCGGTACAGCGCATCTATTTTCACCATAGTTACGATCCCGCCACGGTCCGGGGATTAAAAGCACAAGATACCGTGGAAGACGTTCAAACGATTAAGCGCGTTTTCTTAGATAATCAATTAACGATCAATGCCCCTGAAATTAGTGCGTTGTTGCAATATACCAGGGTGCAGGAGCTTTCGCAAAAGGGAGGATGATTTGCATGGATGAACCGTGGTTGACGGAGGATGTTCAAAAGGTCTTACGGAAAGCGCATCATCAGGCGGAAACGGCAGACGCCTTAACCTACGTCTTTAAACTGATGCGCCAAGCTAATATTAAACCAACCGAATTACAGTTAGTTATTTTAATTAACCACGTGAGTGAAATGGTCGACCGTTCCATTACCGGGGAACAGTTACCGGCTGTTGATCCCGAAATGTTTGCCGGGGTCTCCCCGGTTGCGCTGAAAATCGGTAGTCAGTTAGTTGATCACATTGGAAATTTAGCGGCTTCAGAGAAATACGTCGTTTCGATTCACTTTGAAACGGCGTTACAAAATTAAAATTTTAGGAGGAATTCACCATGATTAAAGTTGTTATTGCGGACCGGATGGGTAAGGGTCAAAAAGTTGCGGAAGGTGTTGAAGCTGCGGGAGGTACGGCCGTAGTAGTACCGGGAATGGGTGCGGACATGCGCTTAGGTGACGTGATGAACCAGGAACAGGCCGACATGGGGATTTCGTTTTGTGGTAGTGGTGGTGCCGGTGCGATTACGGCCAGCACCAAATACGGTTATCCCGAACGTCACGGAATGCGGTCTATTCAGGAAGGTGTGACCGCGATTGAAGAGGGGAAGACCGTCTTAGGATTTGGGTTTATGGATAAAGCCGAACTTGGTAAGGCGTTAACGGAAGCCTTTGAAAAGAAATATAACCAGTAACGGGACGTCGTTAGAAAGGGGAAAACGCGATGGCAACAAGCATTAACGCAACTCACCAAGTCACGGTGCGGGTCGCTGGTAAGGGTGAAACCAAGCAAAAGGCGTTTGCGAACGCACTCAGCCAAATTCAAAAGCAGGTCGTGGATAACACGGATCAGGTAACGTTGCAAATCGTTCCCGTAAAAGTTATCCCGGTACGACTACGTGCGACCGCTTACCGGGAACGATTTCTGTTTCTATTCTTCCCACGGACCCGGACGGCTTACCACGTCACGCTTGACATCGTGGTTAGCATCAATAGTGTTGACCTGGCAACGGTTCCCTTCCAAACAACGGCACCGGCGAACGCTGACTTTGAAACGGTCAGTGGATTGAAAGGGGGAAAATAACGTGCACATTGTCGTTATTTTAATTGAATCAATCATTATTGGTGGCCTCGTCGGCTTTGCGGCCGGTATCGGGGCGGCCCGAATGTTTAACGCGCCAACGGTTCAGGCGCTGGGCGCCTTTCGGACTCTGGGTGAAATGAACGCGGCTCAGGGCGATCCCGCCTCACACTTTTCCTTTGGCTTAGGATTCTTCTTTAACGCGTGGGCTTCGACGGTTGGCGCGGGGGCGTTTACTCAGGACGTGACGCACCGGGTCATTCCCAACTGGTCAGCCGCTATTCTGCTAATCAAGAATAAAGACCTCGCGCAAACGATGCACAATCCGAAAAAAATGGGCCTGATGAGTGCCCTGATCGGCGTCATCGTGGTGACGTTCTTAAACGTTACGTCGTCGTCGATTCCCGCATCGCTACAAGTGACCGCCGTAAAAGTGTTAGTACCCGCGGCGACGACCTTGATTAACATGGTGATGCCGATTATCTTCTGGTTGGCCGCAATTGACGCGGGTCGCCGCTCCGGATTATTCGGTACGGTGTTTGGTGGGATGGCGGCCCTAATTATGGGGAACGCGGTCCCCGGCGTGGTACTGGGAATTTTAATTGGTAAGGGTGTTGAAGAAATTGGCTGGACCCGGATTACCCGGATCATGTTGGCGGCCGTCATTTTACTGTTCGTTTTAAGTGCGTTTTTCCGGAGTTTTGACATTCAGTTGTTGAAACAGTTTGGACTGGGCGTACCACAGTGGTTACAAAGCTGGCATCGTGCCATTGGCGGTTAAAGTGAGGGGATGACTTAATGGATCAGGATGTAAAGGACTTAGAACACGCAAAGAGTTTTTGGTACGCGGACTGGTCGTTTCCAATCATTGTCGGAATCATGTCGGCCGGCGTATTTGCGGGAACTTCCATGTATTACAACTACGGCGTTGGGGCGTTTAACGAAGTGGCCATTGTGGCCATGTTAAAGGCCGGTATGACCGGTGGTTCGTACGGCGCGGCCGCCGCGTTTGGTGCAAGTTTCCTATTTGCCCGTATTTTGGAAGGATCGTTAGTCGGAATTTTGGACTTGGGTGGCTCGATCTTGACCGGGGTCGGGATCGGGATTCCGGCCATCTTACTAAGTATGGATATTGAAGCGCCGGTCAAGAACTTTCCGTTAGCACTGTTAACGGGGCTAGTGATTGGCGTCCTTATTGGTGGCATCATTTACGCGGTCCGGCATTTCACGTTGGGACAGTCCAAAGCAACCTTTGGGGCCGACGTTATGATGGGTGCGGGTAACGAGACCGGCCGGTTTTTAGGCCCGTTGATTATTTTGAGTGCGGTCACGGCTTCCATTCCCATTGGAATTGGCGCGACAGCGGGTGCGGCGGCGTTCTACGCGTGGAAGAAACCGATTGCCGGCGGTGCGATTATCGGCGCCATGATTTTAGGCTTTTTCTTCCCGGTTAAATTATAAAGGAGTTTTTAATAATGGTTGATTTATACGTTCAAAATGGTCGTAACGTACACGGTGAACCGTTAGAAGTCACGGTTACCGCGGGTAAAATTACGGGAGTTGCGGCCAAGCTAACCAACGTCACGGCTAAAAAGACGCTGGACGTTAACGGAGCTTACGTTTCGGCGGGGTGGATCGATGATCACGTTCACTGTTACGAAAAGCTCACGTTGTATTACGATGATCCCGACGCGGACGGGGTTCGAACGGGGGTAACGACGGTCATTGACGCTGGTTCGACCGGCGCGGATAACATTGGCGATTTTTACGAACGGACCCGGACTAAACACACTAACGTTTACGCGCTAATCAATATTTCGAAAACGGGAATTTTGGCACAGGACGAATTGGGTGACATGGCGCGTGTCCAGTGGGAGCCGTTTAAACGGGCCGTGGAACAATACCGGGACTTTATCGTGGGAATCAAAGCCCGTGAGAGTCATTCCGTAGTGGTCGATAACGGGGTGCAGCCGCTAATTAAAGCAAAGGAGTACCAGCGGCGAATTGACCGTCAGTTACCAGTCATGGTGCACGTGGGAGCCAACCCACCGGAACTTCACGACATCTTAGCTTTAATGACGGCTGGTGACGTACTCACCCACGCGTATAACGGTAAGCCCAACGGTATTTTAACTGCGGCGGGAACGCTGAAACCGTTTGTCCGCGAAGCCTACGACCGGGGTGTGATCTTTGACGTAGGTCACGGGACCGATAGCTTTAACTTTCAAACGGCAGCGACGGCGTTTGGCGCGGGGTTGATTCCTCAATCCATCAGTACCGATATTTACCACCGTAACCGGGAAAACGGGCCGGTTTATGACATGGCCACGACCCTGGATAAATTGCTGTTATTGGGCTTTGACCTACCTACGGTTATCCGGATGGTCACGGCGGCTCCGGCGGACAATTTTAATTTGGCACATAAGGGCGAACTGGCCGTGGGCGCAGATGGTGATTTGACCATCTTTAACGTGGTCGCAGCGAAAAAAACTTTGACCGATTCAAACGGCAATCAGCGCCAAACTGAAACGGTGATTAAGCCGTGTTGTGCGGTAGTCGCGGGACAAGTATACGAAGTGGAGGCTCAGCAAGTATGACGGTATATGATAAGTACCATTTGAAACAAGTTATTAACGCCAGCGGTAAAATGACTATTTTGGGTGTTTCCAAGTTGGAACAGCCGGTGATTGAGGCCCAAAAATTTGGTGATGAGCACTTCTTTGAGATGGCGGACTTAGTCCAAAAAACGGGGGCGCACTTAGCCCAGCTATTAGGAGCTGAAGACGCAATCGTTATTAATTCGGCCTCGGCCGGTATCGCGGAAGCCGTGGCGGCCCTAATTGGTGAAGGGAGTAAATATCACGCGTACCACCCGTACGATGCACGTTACACGAAGCGCGAAATCGTGTTACCGAAGGGGCAGAACGTGGATTACGGAACCCCCGAAGAAGTCATGGTAACCGTTGGTGGCGGTCAGGTCGTGGAAGCGGGGTACGCCAATATGTGTACGGCAGAGCACGTTGACATGGTCATTACGGATAAAACCGTGGGCGTGTTATACGTTAAGAGTCACCACGCCGTGCAGAAAAGTATGTTGTCCGTTGAAGACGCTTTGGCCGTAGCCCATCGGCACGCGTTACCGTTAATTTTAGATGCGGCGGCGGAAGAGGATCTCCAAAAGTACGTGAAGATGGGGGTCGATATCATCATCTTTTCCGGTGCCAAGGCGTTGGCGGGTCCCGCTTCGGCGTTAGTTTTTGGCAAAAAACAGTACGTTGAGTGGATTCGGCTTCAATCGGTTGGCTTAGGTCGGGCGATGAAAATTGGTAAAGAAAATATTCTGGGCTTAACGAAGGCGATTGAGGTTTACTTAGAGCGGGGGCCTGAAAACGGGGATAGCATGAAAGCCCGGTTAGCGCCGTTCTTGACCGCTTTAAACCAGGTTCCGTTCGTTGAAGCCAAGCAGGTTCAGGATGGGGCTGGCCGTGATATTTACCGGGCCAGTGTCGTGATTACACCGGATTCACCGAAAGATGCGAAGACGGTTACGGCGGAATTAAAGGCGGGCAATCCCGCCATTTATACCCGTGAATATCGAGCCAACGAAGGAATTATTGAATTTGATATTCGGGCCGTGGACGCGGATGAAATGACGGCCATCACCCAGCGGTTACACGAAATTTTAGATTAATTAAAAGGAGTGCCATACCATGCAAAAAACACCAAACTATTATAAAGACCGGGTGGCGTTAAACGTTTTAGCGGGATCCGTTCAAAACGCGGTGGATTGTTACGAAGCCGCGAGCGAACATATCATTCTTGGGGTGTTAACTAAAAATTACGCCAATGACCAATTAGCCATTGAGGATATGCTGAAGTATCAATCGCAAATTAACAACGCCGTATCAGTTGGCTTGGGCGCGGGTGACCCGAAGCAAAGTCAAATGGTCAGTCGGGTCTCAAAGGTGATCCAACCGCAACACGTTAATCAAGTTTTTACCGGTGTTGGGACCAGTCGCGCGTTGTTGGGGCAGGATGATACGGTCGTTAACGGCCTAGTATCGCCAACGGGTAAAGTTGGGATTGTTAACGTTGCTACGGGTCCTCTGAGTTCCCAAACCCCCGCTGCTGAAGTTTCCATCGACACGGCAATTGCCTTATTAAAAGATATGGGTGGGACTTCCATTAAGTTCTTCCCGATGAAGGGGTTGGCGCACGAGGATGAATTCCGCGCGGTTGCCAAGGCCTGTGCGGACAACCACTTCAGCCTTGAACCAACGGGTGGCATTGACTTGGACAACTTTGAAGAAATCCTCCAGATTGCTTTGGACGCCGGGGTTAAACACATTATCCCTCACATCTACTCCTCGATCATTGATAAAGAGACGGGGATGACCCGGCCAGCAGATGTACGGCAATTATTTGAGAGCGTTAAGAAGCTCGTGGGGTAAACTGACGACAAATGTAAAAGGAAACGCTACGTGGGAAAACATCTTGTGTAGCGCTTTCTTTTTGCCCTTTATATGTATACGCCGGGTTTTATTAGGATGATAAGCATAACAAACGTAGCGTTTTTGCTAAAATGACTTTTTTGTATTGAATTAAAGCTGGTTATGCGCTAATTTTATCTATAATTAGTTTAATCACATAACTGGATTTGAGGGAAAAGCCCATGGCAAATAAAATAACGATTCGTGACGTGGCACAGGAAGCTGGCGTGTCAGTTACCACGGTGTCACAAATTTTAAATAATAAGGGCGACCGGTTTAGTTCGTTGACGCAGCAGAAAGTGCGCGCGGCACGCAAACGACTGAACTATATCCCCGATTTTAACGCGCAATACTTGATTCGCAAGAGTTCCCGGACGATTGGTGTTTTAATTCCCGATATTAGCAACCCGTTCTTTAGCCAGTTTATTACTGGAATTCAAAATAAGGCGATGGAGATGGGTTACGTCCCGTTGATCTTTGGTTTTAATAATAATAGTCAGCGGGCTTCCAAATATTTAGAAGAACTGATCAAGCGGGCCGCGGATGGGATGATCATTGCATCGGATATTCTTGATACAACTGATATTGATAAAATTTTAAAAGATAACCACATTCCCTACATTTTGCTGGACCGAAGTTCGACTTCGGTAAGTGACAGTGATCACCTGATGGTTGATGATTATAATGGTGGTCAGCAAGTTGCCCAATTTTTGATTGAACAGGGTCATCAGCACTTAGCAGTGGTAATGCCTGAAAGTGCGTCGGTGAACATTCAGCGGCGTTGGGAAGGTTTTTACCAAGTTGTTGAAGCCCATCAAAATGTGTCGGTCGACCGGGTCTTTGCACCGTTAAGTAAGGTTGGCGGTCGGCAGGCGGCCCAAGCGGTAATCAAGTTACCAAACGTGACGGGTCTCTTTGCGATTAACGATGAAGTCGCTATGGGAATTTACCGGGGATTAGAAGATCATGGTAAGCAAATTCCAGTAGATTATTCGGTAATTGGTTTTGACGACATTGATATTGACCAGTACATGAAGCCAACGTTAACGACCGTTCATCAACCAATTTTGAGATTAGGTGAACAAGCTACCGAAATGGTTATTAGCCGGATAGAAAGCCCTTCCAAGCCCGTTCAGAGTAACAAATTACCCGTCGAATTAATCATTCGTGAAAGTACTAACAAACGATAAAAAAGGCTCAAAAATACTTGTAAGCGCTTTCTGTTTGGTGTATCATTTCTGGTATAGATTAAGTAAAACGTTTTACTAACAAAATTACTAAATGACTATTGGAGATGATTCCGTGGTTAATAAAATTGCAGTCCTCGGAAGTTTGAACGTTGATACTACTTTGAGCGTTCAACGGATGCCAGAACCGGGAGAAACCTTAGCAGTTTCCAAGAAAAAACAAGCGGCCGGGGGCAAGGGTGCTAATCAGGCCATTGCCGCGGCACGCTCACAAGCCGAAACGATGTTTATTGGGCAAGTTGGCCAGGACGAAGCCGGCCAAATGATGATTCAGGCGTTAAAGGATGACGGCGTCGACGTGAGTCACATCTACGAAGATTCAGCGGTTGCAACTGGTTCCGCGACCATTTTGCTAGATGCTAACGGGCAAAATGAGATCTTAGTATTTGGCGGGGCTAACCAAAATATTACGGGTAAAACGTTAAACCTAAGTGGGTTAGCGGGTCAGGACTTCCTGATCACCCAGTTTGAGACGCCGCAACCGGCAGCGTTGGCTGCTTTTAAACAAGCAAAGGCGGACGGAGTCTTAACGATTTTGAACCCGGCGCCGGCGCACGAAATATTACCAGAACTGTTGCCGTTGACTGACTTAATTGTGCCTAACGAAACGGAAAGTGCCCTGTTAACCGGCATTGAAGTGACCGACTTAGACTCAATGCAAGCTAACGCGGCGGCGTTTAAGAAGATGGGGATTCCTAATACCATCATTACGGTTGGGAGTCGCGGGGCGTTCTTCGCAACGGCGAACCACACTGGCTTTATGCCGGCGTTTAAAGTCCACGCCAAGGATACAACGGCGGCCGGCGATACCTTCATCGGGGCGCTGGCGTCACAGCTGGATAGCGATTTTAGTAATATTGAAGCGGCAACCCAGTACGCACAACGGGCATCGTCCATTACGGTGCAACGTTACGGCGCGTTACCGTCGATCCCGACAAAGGATGAAATTATTAGTGCGAATGCGGAGGTCCGTTAGTTATGAAAAAAGCAGGAATTATGAATTCACAAATTTCCGCAGTGGTTGCGGATATGGGACACACCGACTGGCTTTCAATTGGTGACGCTGGGATGCCGGTTCCCCGGGATACGCCGAAAATTGATTTGGCCGTACAACCCGAACTACCGAAGTTTATCGACGTGTTAAAGAACGTTTTGACCGAAATGAAAGTTCAGCATATTTATTTAGCTAGTGAGATTAAAACGCAGAACCCTAGTCAGTTAACGGCAATCAAGGAAATTCTGCCGGACGTGGAAGTCACCTTTGTTCCACATGAAAACCTGAAGAAGGATCTGAGTCAGACCCACGCCTTTATTCGGACGGGTGAAACGACCCCGTATTCTAATATTATTTTGGAAAGTGGCGTTACGTTCTAGCCCTTAATCTAATAGCGTTAGGAGGTTGTCTTTTGAAAATTGAAATGAAAGGTATCTCAAAATCCTTTGGTAAAAACGAAGTCCTGAAAGACGTTAATTTTACCGTTAAGAGCGGTGAAGTCCACGCCTTGATGGGTGAAAACGGGGCTGGTAAATCAACGTTAATGAACATTTTAACCGGTTTATTGGATGCCAATGGTGGTGAGATTTTAGTTGACGGTCAGCCCGTTAAATATCACGATGCACTGGATGCCGAACATAGTGGGATCAGTTTTATTCACCAAGAAATGAATAATTTTGGTGAGATGACGGTTCTTGAAAACATGTTTTTAAATCACGAAATTAAAAACAAGTTCGGTATTTTAGATATGAAAAAAATGCGCACCCAAGCGCAAAAAGTCTTACAACGGTTAGACGTGGATATTCCGTTAAACGTACCGATTGGAACGCTCAGCGTTGGGACGCAACAGATGATTGAAATTGCGAAGTCGTTAATGAACGATACGAAGATTTTGATTCTTGATGAACCGAGTGCCGCCCTATCTGAAAAGGAAATTGACAGTTTATTTGATATTATTCGTGGTTTAAAGAAGCAGGGTGTCGGGATGATTTACATCTCACACCGGATGCAAGAAATTTTTGAAATTACTGATCAGATTACGGTGATGAGGGATGGCTTAACCGTTGCGAGCTACGCAACGGCGGACGTCGATGTTCACCAAATCATTAAGGACATGGTTGGTCGGGACTTGAGCGATTTCTATCCGGACCGGAACCCGAAGTACGGGGAAACGCGGTTGGAAGTTGACCACTTTACGAGCAAGGGCGTCTTCGAAGACGTTTCCTTCAGCGTTAAAGCGGGTGAAATCTTAGCCTTCTCCGGTTTAATGGGTGCCGGCCGAACCGAAATTATGCGGGCCATCTTCGGGATTGACCGTCACGATTCTGGTACCATCAAGATTAATGGTAAGGAAGTTAACTTAAAATCGCCATATGACAGTATCAAACACAGTGTCGGGTTCTTGACCGAAGATCGTAAAGACGAAGGGTTAATTTTAGACGCTTCGATTGCAAATAACATTGATTTACCAAGTATTGATGGTTTTGTTAAGCACGGAGTTATTGATCAAAAGGCGGACAACGACTTTGTTGAAATGTTGATCAAACGGTTAACGGTTAAAGCAACGAGTCGCGAAGACTTAGCCGGTGACTTGTCTGGTGGGAACCAACAAAAAGTTGTTTTAGCTAAGTGGGTCGGCAGTGGCTCACAAGTTCTGATTTTAGACGAACCTACCCGGGGGGTCGACGTTGGGGCTAAGCGTGAAATTTACGATTTAATGAATGAATTAACGGATCGTGGCGTAGCAATCATTATGATTTCCAGTGATTTACAAGAAGTCCTCGGTTTTTCCGACCGAATTGCTGTCGTATACGAAGGACACTTGAATGGTGAAATTGCAACGAAGGATGCGACTCAAGAAAACGTCATGACGTTGGCCACAGGAGGTAAGCTCGATGAATAATACTACGGAAACAAAGGCCAAGGGGAGTTTTGATTTTGGTAAATTCATTTCAAAATTGGGCCCGTTAGTTGCCTTAATTGTTTTAGCTATAATTGTAAGCGTTTTAAATACGTCGTTTTTAGGCATTAATAACATTATGAACCTGTTGCAACAAGTTTCGATTAACGCACTGATTGCTTTTGGGATGCAGTTCGTTATTCTAACGGGTGGGATTGATTTATCCGTTGGGTCGATTCTGGCGTTGAGTGGGGCCATCACAGCGCAACTGATTGTTAGTGGTGTTTCCCCAATCGTGGCGTTCTTAATTGGGGTCGCTTGTGGGGCCGTTTTCGGTGCCCTAAACGGGGTTCTGATTGCTTACGGTGGCGCGGCACCATTTATCGTTACTTTGGCAACGATGTCGGTATACCGGGGTTTAACTTATGTGTTAACCAACGGGAACCCAATTACTGGCGCTAAAATGAATGACAGTTTTTCTTTCCAATTCTTAGGGCAGGGGTACTTGTTCGGTATTCCGTTCCAAGTTTACCTGATGGTCTTAGGCTTTGCCGTGTTCTACGTCTTAATGCATAAAACGACGTTTGGTCGGAAAACCTTTGCCATTGGTGGTAATGAAAAAGCGGCCTTCGTTGCCGGTGTTAAAACGAAACACATTTTAATTTGGATTTACGTTATTGCTGGGTTCTTAGCAGCCGTTGCCGGGATGGTCTTAACGTCACAATTAGGATCAGCACAACCCGATGCCGGGACCAGCTACGAAATGGATGCCATTGCCGCCGTTGTTTTGGGTGGGACTTCACTCGCCGGTGGTAAAGGTAAGATGTCCGGTACCTTAATTGGTGCGTTAATTATCGGGGTTTTAAATAATGGGATGAACTTACTGGGAATTTCCAGTTTCTTCCAACAAATTGTCAAAGGGATCGTTATCTTAGTTGCCGTCTTATTAGACCGTAAACAAGCTAAGAACTAAAAATACCAGGGGGTAGTAGATCATGAAGTTTTCAAAAAAGGTTGTTTCATTATTGGCACTTCTATCAGTTAGTGCGTTAGTATTGACCGGTTGCGGCGGTGCTTCAATCGGTAACAGTAGCAGCAATTCTTCTAAAGTCACTAAGAAGGCCAAGAAGGACGTTAAAGTTGGGGTTTCATTATCAACTTTGAGTAACCCGTTCTTTGTTAACTTGAAGAAAGGGATCGATACGGAAGCCAAGAAGGCTGGTACTAAGGTTGAAACGTTCGATGCCCAAAACGATAGTGCAAAACAAAATAACCAAATTTCTGATTTAATTACTAAAAAAGTTGACGTTATCATTGTTAACCCAGTGGATTCCGATGCGATCGTCACTTCCGTTAAGAAGGCTAACAATGCCGGAATTCCAGTGATTGCTTGTGACCGGGGTTCAAACGGTGGGAAACTGCTTACGACGGTTGCTTCCGATAACGTTTTAGCCGGTAAAATGGCTGGGAACTACTTGGAAAAATTAGTTGGTAAGAACGCCAAAGTTGCTGAACTTGAAGGGACGCCGGGTGCCGACGCTGCCGTTCAACGTGGGAAAGGATTCAAGCAAGCCGCTAAGGGCAAGTTAGACATTGTGACGAAGCAAAGTGCTAACTTTGACCGTGCGAAGGGCTTGAGCACGATGCAAAACATCTTGCAAGCTCACAGCGACGTTAAAGGGGTCTTTGCCCAAAACGATGAAATGGCATTAGGGGCCGTTAAAGCCATTAAGAGCCAAGACATCAAGATCGTTTCGGTCGACGGGACACCCGATGGTTTAGCTGCCGTTAAGAAGGGGAACATCGATGGGATCGTTGCCCAAGAACCTAAGGCTGAAGGCCGGTTAGCTTTACAAGCTGCTTACGACCACTACGCTAACAAGAAGGTTTCTAAGAACATCAGCTCACCAATTCACTTAGTAAAAGCTAGCGACTACAAATAAGCTTTACTAAACACATAGCCCTACCTAACCCAGTTTCCTCCTTAATTTAATAACCCTAACCTAGGCTGGCCCCGTACGCACCATTGGTGTAAACGGGGCCAGTTCTTTTGTAAAAAAATCAATCCGTGTTCCCGAATAAGGATTGATTTTTTTAGTAGGCGTTATTTTTTTGAATAGCATCCATCAGCAGTATGGGTAAACGTAACGACTTTATCAATTAATTCTACGGTAATTTGTTGATACACTGGTTCGTACCCGTAATGGGTCACCTTAATGGCAACGTCACCGTGGTTTACCGTGATCAGGTAGTTATTCCACTCGCCATCCTGGTACTTAAAATCAGTGCCGTTGTCCTGGTAGTGTTGATAGCTACCGTGGTCACCAAACAATTTAAACGTCATGCTTGCTAGTGGGGCTTCATCAACGTGGTTAACGGCTGGTCCCCATGGTAACAACGTGTTTTGTTTGACGAACATTGGTAATTTATCAAGCGGTGCGTTGACCACGATGTCTTGCTGACCAGCGTATTCGGTGTGGTTCCAAAAATCGATCCACGTTCCCGCCGGCAGGTAGACGAGTCGCTTCGTTTGTGATGGCTGAACGATTGGTGCAACCAATAAGTCATCGCCAACCATAAACTCATCGTTCAGATCTTGAACGCGCGGGTCGTTTTCATAGTTTAAAACCAGGGGCCGCATAACCGGTAAACCGGTCTTAGCTTCGTTAGCGAATAGGTCGTAAAGGTACGGAATGAACCGGTAACGCAGCTTTAAATATTTGCGGTAAATACTTAGTGTTGGTTCACCAAACACCCAGGGTTCTTGACTACGGGTTCCCAGCGCGGCGTGGTTCCGTAATAGCGGGCTGAAAATCGCCGCTTCAATCCAACGGGTGAGCAGTTCGGGCGTGGTGTCCGAACCAAAACCGCCAATGTCGGTACCGGTAAAGCTAAAGCCACTCAAACCTAGGTTACAAAGTTGGGGAATCATCATTTGTAAATGTGGCCACATGCTGTGGTTATCCCCGGTCCAAACGGTGGCGTACTTTTGTGTACCGGCGTAAGCCGCCCGGGTGATCACGTACGGACGTTTGCCCGTGTGCGCTTTGATCCCCATAAACGTGGCCTGAGCCATGTTATGGGCGTAGACGTTGTGCATCTTTTGATGCGTTGACGGTTGTTCACCATCGCTAAATGCGACGTTGCCCGGGATGGCCCCCTTGAAGCTGGCGGGTTCGTTCATATCGTTCCAAATTCCGGCCACGCCCAAGTCGGTTAGAAAGGCCGTTTTATTGGCCCACCATTGGCGAACGGCTTGGCGACCAAAGTCGGGGAAGGCCGACTTGCCCGGCCAGACTTCATTGATGTAGACGTCACCGTCGGGATTCTTGGCGAAGTAGTTGTGTTGAATGCCTTCCTTATAAACTTGGTAAGCGGGATCTTGTTTGACCCCGGGATCGATAATGGCCACGACCTTAACGCCGTCTTGTTTAAGCTCTTTAACGAAGCGTCTAGGATCGTTGTGATAGCTAGCCGTGTTCCAGGTAAAGACGCGGTAACCGTCCATGTAATCAATGTCGAGGTGCACGGCATCTAAGGGGAGGTCGTGCTGTTTAAATCCGTCGACGATGGCCTGAACCTTGTCCTGACTAGTACTGTACCCCCAACGGGATTGCTGGTAGCCGAGCAGCCACTTTTGCGGTAGCGGGGTCCGTCCGGTTAAATCGGTGTAATTGGTGACGACGTTTTTTAAGGTGTCACCACCAATAATGTAATAATCGGGATTTCCGGCCACGGCGGAATAGTAATAATACTGGTCACTTTCTTTCCCGAGGTCAAACTGGCTTTCGTAGGGATCATCAAAAAATAGGCCGTACGGGTGGCCGTTCTTCAGCCCTAGCAATACGGGAATGGACTTATATAGGTTGGGTAAAACTTCGGTTTGGGGCGCGGGATGGTCGTTATTCCAATTTTTATAAGCGTAACCACGTTTGTCCAGGTAACCGGTTTTGTCACCCAAACCGTAAAAATGTTCGGCTGGCGCGAGGGCCTTAACAACCTCGTAGTAACCTTGGTTAGTTGGTTCACCGTCACCGGCAAGGGTGTGGCCCTCCGCAGCGGCTAGGTCTTCGTGAGCTTTATCCGTGCCGCGGTCGAGGGGGGTCCGTTTTCCCCGGTAATCGGAGACGAGGACGTGACCATGGGCATCATACGCGTCGACGTACCGTTCGGCGTCTAAATGGAGAACCAGTTGGGCGGTTTGAAGCTCGTAATGATCACCTTGATCAACAATGGTAAAGTCCGTCTTTTGACGATTATCACTAGTTACGGCGTATGACGATCCCGGTTCTCCGTGGTCGGAAAAGACGCGTAGGATAGCGGGGGTCACGATACTGATTTGTAAAGGCTGTTCGTAGGCAAAAGTGATGGTTTGCCCGTTAGTCGTATAGTTAGGTAACTTAGGCATTAGTTTTCTTCCTCTATAGTTAGTCGTTTTTTAGGTTAACAGCTACATAGTAGCATGTGATTTAACCGTTTACAAACCCGTTTTAATCATGTTCTATTAGCATATTTATAATAACTAAATTAAACGGAAATATGGTGCGGTCAGCGATTCAGATAAAATAAAGAACGGAATAGCGTTCTTTGAATAGTAACGATATGAAGAGCGTAGCGTTTGATGGGAAACGCCTGTAATTAGGAATTGGTATGCGCTCAATTCGATACTGAGGGTGATCGCTTGGAGTGGTCAAAGATAATCAAACAAAAAAATTATATATTTTGGTCTAGACCCCTTGAATAATATTTTCAAAATGTTCATACTAAGAGTGTAAATAGTGAAACCGTTTTTAACAATCGGGGACACTAATTTTGGAATAATAGAGTGAGGGGTAACACAATGGCAACGGTTGAATTAAAAAATGACAAGATTAAAGTTGTAGTTAGTTTGTTAGGTGCCGAGATCCAAGCAGTAACGCGGACTGATGATGGTTTTGACTATATCTGGAATGATACGACGGGCAAGTACTGGGGCCGGCACGCGCCGATTCTCTTCCCAATTATTGGCCAGATCAATCAAAACACTTACTACTTTGACGGTAAGAAGTATAGCTTGACGCAACACGGATTTTTACGGGATCAGACCTTTGAAGTTGTGAACCAAAGTGAGGATGTCGTTTCACTGAAGAGCGTCGCTAATGACGAAACCAAGGCGAAGTTCCCGTTTGATTACCAAGTAACGGTCACCTACAGCTTAGCTGATAGTGCCCTTAACGTTGAATTTAACGTTGAAAATTTGGACACGAAGACAATGTATTATTCACTGGGCTTACATCCCGGGTTTAACACGACTGGCGACTTTTCGAAGTACGCCTTGAAGTTTGATCCCGCCGTTGCCGAGTTAGAAAACCAGGAAGTTGATCCGGCGCCACTATTGAATGGTAAAACACACGCGGTTAAGCTAAACAACGGTGAATACGCCTTATCCCACGCTAAGCTGGATGATGGGCTGGTGGTTTTCTCCGCGAAGGGTCTAAAGCACGTTACCCTGGCCAGTCCTGAAGCTCAACACGGTGTTGAACTGGACATTACGGATTTCCCATACTTGGCCGTTTGGTCGCCAGAAAAGAAAAACGCCGATTTTGTTTGTGTGGAGCCCTTTAACGGGTTACCCGACGTTTACGGTGAACCGGAACAAATGCAGGATAAAAAAGCGGTTAATACGTTAACCGCTGGTAAAACCGACGTTTTTGGAACTGAAATCAAATTTTCATAATAACTAAGTAATTTATGTTGGTTTAATGAAAACACCCAAACAATTTTCTGTTTGGGTGTTTTTGTGTGGTGTTAAAGTAGGGTTGAGCTCGTAAAACTGGATCCATACCAAATAATTTTTAACAAAATACTTTATAGAAATTTAAACACGAAAATAAGTTAATTTAGTGATAATTAAAATATTTTTGTGCTTATTTTATACTTAAATTACGTATAACAGCTGGAAAAAGTGGGACGTTACAATGCTTGTCAGCACGGGAATTGTTAAAACATTTCTATGAATATAAAAGATTGATAGAAGTAATTAAATTGGTATTAGTATACCGATTTTAAAAGACGATGAAAAATTTATATATTAACCGTGAATCCGCTTTCATG
>NZ_QWZQ01000046.1 GCF_003885105.1 Lactiplantibacillus garii | reverse complement strand
GTCGAACGATCTTTTAGTTGGCTAGAGAATTGTCGGCGACTTTGGAAAAATTGTGAGCGTCAATTAACCACCAGTCTGCAAATGGTCGTTTTAGCGTTTTTAGCACTATTACTTAAGAGATTTTAGATAGCTTCTTAGATGTTTTACAAGACAAAGGGCCGGCAACGATTGTCTCGATTAATGGTAATCCAGCTAGCGTAGTTAATACTTGGTCACAATATATTAACGTGGTTTCTGATGATATAATTTTGATTCCAGCTGCGGGGATGCACTCGATTGAACAAGATTTTGAAAAAGATCCAAAACATGAACTGATCATTACGATTGGTTCTTACAATTATTCAGGAACCGCTGGAATGGGTCGCGGTTATCATATTCATGGCAGTGGTCAATTCATTAATGAAGGCGCATATTTTGACCAAATGAAAGCCCAATTTGATTGGATTCGCACTGTATTAGTTGTGAAGATTCATGATGTTGAGCAGAAGATATAGCAAAAAAGTTTGGAGCGTCAACTCCAAACTTTTATTTTTAATCAATTTATTGAGCAAAATATGATAGACATTAAGTAATAAGTGTTACCCTTGAAAATGTAATGAAGAAACTATTGTGTTAGGAGGATTTTATGGATAAACGTAAAATTGTAATTGTTGGTGCTTCACATGGTGGTCATGAATCAGCAATTGAGCTGTTGGATAAATATAATGATGTAGATGTAACTGTTTATGAAGCTGGCGACTTTATTTCATTTATGTCCTGTGGTATGCAATTATACTTAGAAAATAAAGTTACGGCTGAAGATGACGTCAGAAACTTTGCTCCTGAAGATGTTGAAAAGAAGGGCGGTCATGTTTATGCCAACCATGAAGTAACCGCGATTCATCCTGAACATAAGACAGTAACAGTTAAGGATTTAACCAATAATTCTGAAGAAGAAGTTCAATATGATAAGTTAATTCTTTCATCAGGTGTAACGCCAAAGTTTTTACCAGTACCTGGCAATGGTCTTAAGAATATCTATTTAATGCGTGGACGTGATTGGGCTTCTAAGTTAATGAGTGCTGTTAACAATCCAGCAATTAAGAATGTTGCTATTGTTGGTGCTGGTTATATTGGTACTGAAGCTAGTGAAGTATTTGCTAAAGCTGGCAAGCATGTAACTTTAATGGACATGATTGATCGTCCATTAGGAACTTACTTGAACCCTGAATTGCTTGATGTTTTGGAACCTACCTTTAAGAAGAATATGGACTTGAAGATGGGCGTTAAAATTGAAGGCTTCAACGGTAATGAAAAAGTTGAAAGCGTCAAGACCGATCAAGGCGATATACCAGCTGACTTGGTTGTTGTTTCAGCAGGGGTAACTCCTAATACTGATTGGCTAAAGGACACAGTTGATTTAGATCAAAGAGGCTGGATTAAGACTGATCCATACTTGAGAACGAATGTTAAAGACGTTTACGCTATTGGAGATGCAATTTTGCCACTTTCTATTCCAGCAGGTAAGCCAATGCCAATTGCTTTAGCTACTACTGCTAGAAGAGAAGCACAATATGTGGTTGATCATATCTTTGAAGATAAGCCAGATCGCGCTTTCAAGGGTGTTATCGGTGCTTCAGCTCTTAGCGTCTTTGACTATCACTTCGCTACTGCGGGATTAAATAAGTTTTCAGCTGCTAAGAATAAGCTTGATTGTCAAACTAGCTTCTATGAAGATCATATGCGTCCAGCTTATGTCCCAGAAGCAGATAATCCTAAGGTATATGTCAGCTTAACCTTTAATCCATATACTCACCAAATCTTAGGCGGTGCTGTCCTTTCTAAGTATGATATTACTGCTCAAGGCAATGTTTTAGCTTTGGCAATTAGTCATAAGATGCGCTTGGAAGACTGGGCTGAACAAGACTTCTTCTTCCAACCAGGATTTGACCGTCAATGGAGTTTGCTTAACCTAGCTGCTCAACATGCATTAGGTATGGCAAGATTCTAATTTAATCGTTAATAAAAATAAATTATAAAGGTAGATTGTAAAATTAATCCGAACGCTGTTCGGACAAAAAAGATCAGCTTTCTTTAAAATGGTGTTTACCACAAACCCATCTTTTAGGAGCTGATCTTTTGTCTAGTATAACCTATTCCGAACGAATTAAAATCGAAACCTTTTGTGAACTAGGCCTGTCCAATATCCAAATGGGCGTTCGGCTGAACCGATCACCGTCAACAATTTCTTATGAATTATCTCGATGTCAACCTTATCAGGCTGAATTAGCACAAACAGATGCCGAATACAAGCGATCACGATGTGGTCGGAAAACTAAGCTGAGCGATGAGTTAAAGCAAAAAATTCTCAACCATTTACGTCTAAGCTGGTCACCAGGAATGATTGCTCACGAATTTAAACTAGCTACTAAATCTATTTATAATTGGCTAAATCAGGGGAGAATTGGTTTCTCCTTGAATGATCTACCTGAACATGGCGTACGCCAACGGCGTAACGTTGACCAACGATCCAAATATAATCAATCTTTGGGGCGATCAATTGAACAGCGTCCCATAATGATTAATCAACGTAAGCGCATCGGCGATTTTGAACTAGATACAGTCGTTGGTCCTCGTGGGCATAGTAAGGCAGTTTTATTAACTTTAATCGATCGAAAATCACGGTTCCTTTGGGCATACCGGTTAAAAGATCGGACGACAGCGACTGTTAATGAAGCACTAACTAAGTTCCTAACCACTTTTAATGGCCCGGTGCATAGTTTTACGGTGGACCGTGGCACTGAGTTTAGCGGTCTAGTATCACTTGAAGCACAATACGGTATTAAGACCTATTACTGCCATGCTTATACGCCAGCTGAGCGCGGCAGTAATGAACGATGTAATCGGAACTTACGCTATTTTTATCCTAAGGGGACTTACTTTGAGCACATTAGTGCTCAAGGCTTGAAAACCACCTTACTCGAAATTAATCAGAGACCACTTAAAATACTTGACTGGCAAACACCTTATCAGGTCATGCTGACCAATTTGTCAAAAAATTCGGATTAAATTTGCAATCTACCATATGTCAACATATAACGCCGATCAATGACTCCATGAAAGGTCTTGCAGCAACTTCTTAACAAACTAGTGCTGGTGGGCGTGTTGTTGACTTGACTGGGGCCGATAAGCGGCAACTAACCCTGTCACAGCGTCCAAAGTCATAATCAGACCCATTAACCACATCGCTGCCATATTGTGCATGGTACCAATTAGAATCAGCAGCACCACATTTAACGCCAGCATGAGCCAGCCCATTGTTTTCGACATTTGTTGCATGAAAATCCTCCTCAAGTGTATGGATAAGACCTATACCATTTTTCACTACTACTTTAGATTAATTCTAAATTATGTTTATGGCAACCCTAAAAAGTGTTAAAATTCTTGTCAGAGGGGGAAATCACGATGAAAACCTATACGGACTATTTCTTTGATGAACCAGCTTTTGATCTCCACGATGGCGGGTACGTGCCGCTTGAGGTCAGTGATGCGCCTGAGAAGCCCTTAAATGTGCCGCCATTGTTGAAACCGGATAAAGAGACAGCGAACGACGTTTATTACACGGTGACAGCAGAGGCTGGGAAAACGCAACTGTTACCAGGAGCGAAGACCAAGACGTGGGGCTATAATACCAGTTTGTTAGGTCAGACGATTGTGTATCGCCGTGGTCAGCATACGCATGTGACACTGAAAAACACCTTGCCTGAATTGACCACTTTTCATTGGCATGGGGCTAATGTCAGTGGCCCTTATGTTGATGGCGGATGCCATGCACCGGTTTATCCGGGTGAAAGCAAGCATATCGACTTCACGTTGGACCAACCGGCGACGACTTTGTGGCTGCACGCGCATCCGTGCCCATCCACGGCCGAGCAGGTTTGGCATGGTTTGGCTGCCATGGTGATTGTCAAAGACGACCATGAAGCCAGCCTGCCATTGCCAAGGAACTATGGCGTTGACGATATTCCAGTCATTTTGCAAGATCGGCGTTTTCACGAAAACAATCAGTGGGACTACCGGGCTGATTATGATCCTGACGGTGTTGCTGGGCCAACCGCAATGATTAACGGTACAATCAATCCCTATTTTGATGTCACCACGCAAAAGGTCCGGTTGCGTTTTCTAGATGGTGCTAATCGCCGTGAATGGCGGTTGCATTTTTCTGATGACTTACCATTTACGCAAATTGGCGGAGATGGCTCATTGTTACCGGAACCGGTCAAATTCACCCATCTAATGCTGACTTGTGCTGAGCGTGCCGAAGTTGTGGTTGATTTTGGGCAGTACCATGAAGGCGATGTGGTCACCTTATATACGGATAATGTGCCATTGTTAAAGTTCCGCATTCATGCGTTCAAACCGGATCAGACAACTTTGCCTGATAAGTTGTTCGACGTGAAGGCACCAGTGGTTGATCCGGATTTGCCAGTTCGCCATGTTGTGATGCAGGGAATGGACGAAAGTGTCGCGATCGATGGTAAAAAATTTGATATGCAGCGGATTGATGCCACGCAGGCGATTGGCAAAGCCCAGTACTGGGATGTTACCAATAGCAATGATGCGCCTGGAATGGTTCATCCATTCCATGTGCATGGAACCCAATTCTTAGTCTTGTCGCGGAATGGGCATGCGCCGTATCCAAATGAACATGGTTTCAAAGATACCGTTGGCGTGAATTCTGGGGAAACGGTTCGGCTGCTGGTTCGCTTTGATCTGCCAGGGGTTTATATGTATCACTGTCATATCATTGAGCACGAAGATGGCGGCATGATGGCACAGATTGAAACTTTCGATCCAGCCAAGCCAAAGCAAGAATATAAATTGATGGATATGGATACGTTAATGATGGCCTTGGCTAAAGAACGTGGCGTCAAACCATCTGAGATTTGGATGGGCGGTATGCAGTCTTATGAAAAAATGGGAATGAAAATGTAAACGTCCCACAATACTAATATAGAAAAAGATGGTTTTAATATGCACTCTCCAACGATCAAACATCGCGGGGCTTTTGTCGCCACGTTACTGACAGGTACCTTTTCGATGTCAATTTCGCAGTCTTCTTTAAGCACCGCTTATCCTGCTTTTATGAAAGCTTTTGGTTTAGGAGCGGATACAGTTGCTTGGCTGACAACCGGCTTTATGTTGGTGATGACCTTGATGATTCCGGTTAGTCCATGGCTGTTGCATAATGTTCCTTTCCAACGGCTTTTCCAAGCGATTGAACTCATTTTTGCCATTGGGACAGGCTTATGTATCTGGGCACCGAGTTTTATCGTGCTCATGATTGGCCGGTTGCTTGAAGCGATTGCGGTCGGGATTATTTTTCCGAGTTTCCAGACCGTGTTGCTGACGATTACGCCGCATAGTGAGCGTGGTCGGGTGATGGGCACGGCGGGATTGGTCATGGGCTCAGCCTTGGCAGTCGGTCCAATTATTTCCGGTGTTTTACTGACATGGTTCCCTTGGCAGGCTTTATTCTTGTTCTTCTTGGTCGTTTCGCTGCTTGTGCTGGCCGTTTCAACGGTGACCATTGCGTCTGTCATGCCATTGCAACCGACGCAACTGGACTGGGTCTCCTTCCTTTTATCCGCAAGTTTTCCAATTCTACTTTATGCCTTGGGTGCTTTGTCGAAAAAAGGTTTAACTGTTGGCGTGGTTAGTTTGTTGATTTTAGGCGTTCTGGCAGCTGGTATTTTCGTTGTTCGGCAATTGAATCGCCAACCACCAATGTTGCAAATGCGAGTTTTTGCCACTGGTATGTTTACTAAAGCGGTGTTTCTGACCGGAATTTCATACGTCGGTTTGATTGTCACCACTATCCTGATGCCGCTTTACTTTCAAACGCTACTTGGTTTGTCACCGTTGATTTCTGGCTTGTCCTTAGTGCCAGCTGCGGTGTTGCTGAGTATTTTGAATCCAATTAGCGGGCGCCTACTGGATCGCTTTGGACCGCGTGTCGTGGCCATGATTGGCATGTTGTTGATTACTGGCGGCTTTGGTCTGTTAGCAGTCTTTGCCCATCATTTACCACTGATTGGGGCAATTATGTTGGCGATGGCGACTGAAGCCGGTAACGCTTTTGTGATGATGCCCTCAGTGACGGCTGGCGCGAATGCCTTGCCGAATGAGCTTGTGGCAGACGGCACTGCGGTCACAACGACGGCTCGTCAGTTATTTGGGTCTGCCGGTGTCATGTTCGCCACAGTGTTGTTGGATGGCATGCAAACCACGCTGCGAAGTCATGCTGGCGGTTTTGCTGTTACCTTCGCTGTGTTTGCTGGCGTGGGCCTGATTGGCTTGCTGTTGGCGTTGACGTTACCAAAGGAAGTCGCGAAGAAAGCGGTATAGCTGCGAATTCGTGCTTTGCATCTACAAAAATGACCGCCTACCAAAAAGTAGACGGTCATTTTTGTTGCAACTAAGCATGCTTGACTGGGTACTTAGCCGCAAACGATCAGGAGAGAAGCATCGCAACTAGGAAAGGAGGGCAACACGGTTGCTTTAGTCAACAAAGACCAGTTCGATGGTAGATTGTAAAATTAATCCGAACGCTGTTCGGACAAAAAAAGATCAGCTTCCTTTAAAATGGTGTTTACCACAAACCCATCTTTTAGGAGCTGATCTTTTGTCTAGTATAACCTATTCCGAACGAATTAAAATCGAAACCTTTTGTGAACTAGGGCTGTCCAATATCCAAATGGGCGTTCGGCTGAACCGATCACCGTCAACAATTTCTTATGAATTATCTCGATGTCAACCTTATCAGGCTGAATTAGCACAAACAGATGCCGAATACAAGCGATCACGATGTGGTCGGAAAACTAAGCTGAGCGATGAGTTAAAGCAAAAAATTCTCAACCATTTACGTCTAAGCTGGTCACCAGGAATGATTGCTCACGAATTTAAACTAGCTACTAAATCTATTTATAATTGGCTAAATCAGGGGAGAATTGGTCTCTCCTTGAATGATCTACCTGAACATGGCGTACGCCGACGGCGTAACGTTGACCAACGATCCAAATATAATCAATCTTTGGGGCGATCAATTGAACAGCGTCCCATGATGATTAATCAACGTAAGCGCATCGGCGATTTTGAACTAGATACAGTCGTTGGTCCTCGTGGGCATAGTAAGGCAGTTTTATTAACTTTAATCGATCGAAAATCACGGTTCCTTTGGGCATACCGGTTAAAAGATCGGACGACAGCGACTGTTAATGAAGCCCTAACTAAGTTCCTAACCACTTTTAATGGTCCGGTGCACAGCTTTACTGTGGACCGTGGCACTGAGTTTAGTGGGCTAGTATCACTTGAATCACAATATGGTATTAAGACCTATTACTGCCATGCTTATACGCCAGCTGAACGTGGTAGTAATGAACGCTTTAATCGGAATTTACGTTATTTTTATCCTAAAGGGACTCGTTTTGAGCACATTAGTGCTCAAGATTTAACGACGACGTTACTCCAAATTAACCAGCGACCGCTTAAAATACTCGACTGGCAAACACCGTATCAGGTTATGCTGACAAATTTGTCCAAAAATTCGGATTAATTTTACAATCTACCAATTTACCCAAAATCAATTTGGTTCAACATGTTTTCTGTACTTGCTTGATCCAAGCCTAAATAAGCTAAAGTCATGGCTTCACTTGAGTGATTTAGTAGGTGCATGACTAGGCCAATATTGTAATTTGATTGCGTATAAACACGATAAGCCCCAGTTTTGCGCATTGTATGAGTACCTAGATAATTAATTCCTAATAGATCGCCAACCTTACTCATAATTTTGGAGCCATTCGGGTAATTGGGGCATAGTGTCACGTCCTTAGTTTTGGTGTACGGTCGTTGGTTTGAGCGGTTTAACGTTGGAATTTGGGCGGTCACGTAAAGCTCGGAGTGCCCAAAGAATCGAAACCGTGTCAACGACTTCTTGAAGCATTGCGCCGAAGAGGGCCGGGATGATCCCGGTACTGGCAATCAGCATTAGAATCGTACAGATGGCGATCCCAATCCAAACGGCCTGCTTAGCCACTTGCATGGTGTCTTTGGCAATTTGAATCGCGGTGACCACGCGGCTGAGGTCGTCCTTTAAAATCACGACGTCGGCCGATTCACTGGCCGCGGTGGAACCGTGCGCCCCCATGGCGATGCCGACGTCCGCCACGGCCAGTGATGGGGCGTCGTTGACCCCGTCGCCGACCATGATAACCGGACGTTCATCCTTAGTAACGGCCTTTAAGTGCTTGATCTTGTCCGCCGGAAGTAAATCGGCAGCCACCGTATCGATTCCGACGGCTTCGGCAATGTTGTCGGCAATCGCTTGTTGGTCCCCGGTCAGCATCATCACGTTTTTAACGCCTTCAGCGTGCAGGGCTTGTAACGTGGCAGCGGCTTCTGGCCGAACGTTGTCGATAAAGGTCACGTAGCCGGCGTAACGGCCATCAACGGCGACGTAAATCGCCGTTTGTGCGAGTGGTGCCGTCGTGGTTGCTGGATCGACGAATTTTAGCTTCCCGACTTTAACGACGGCGTTGTCGACCGTGGCGGTGACCCCGTTACCGGTGACTTCTTCGAGGTCGGCGACGGGGCTGAGGGGTTGGTCGTTGGCAAATTTAACTAAGGAACGGGCTAAAATGTGGCTGGAATTTTGTTCGGCACTGGCGGCCAAGTGTAAAATCTGATCTGGGGTAAAACCAGCCTGGGGAACGATGTCATTCACGGTTAGTTGGCCGCTAGTGATCGTTCCGGTCTTATCAAAGGCGGCCGATTTGGCAGTCGACATTTTTTCAAGCATGTCACCAGTTTTAACGACGATCCCGTTCCGGCTAGTGCGACTCATGCCTGAGACGAGGGCGACTGGTGCGGCCAGAATTAATGGACACGGTGAAGCTACGACCAGAACTTCGGCGAACCGGTGCGGATCACCGCTGATGAGCCAAGCGATGCCCGCAATCACGTACGCAACTAAGGTAAACGGAACCGCGTACCGATCGGCTAACCGTACGAACTTGGCGGGGCGTGATTCAGATTCTTTCACCAACTTGACCAGTTGCTGGTACTGGCTATCGGCGGCGAGCTTGTCAACGATCATCGTAACGGCACTATCGCCGTTGACCGCTCCGGACATTAAATCATCACCGACGGCTTTTTCAACCGGCTTGGATTCCCCAGTCAGTGAAGATTCGTCAAACATGGCAGTGCCATCGATCAAGTGACCATCGACGGGCACCAGTTCGCCAGGCTTAACCACTAACTGATCCCCCACGACCGCGTCTTCGACCGCAATATCGGTTAACTGTTCGTTCTGAATGCGGTGTGCGGTCCGTGGTGAATTATCGAGCAAAGCCTTTAATTCGGTGTTGGCACGCTTAGCAGCGTAGTCCTCCAAAGAATCCCCACCGGTCAGCATGATTAGGACCACTAGGCCGGCCCAATACTCGCTGACAGCCAGGGTGGCGACGATGGCAGTGATTGCAAGTAGGTCGACGCCGTACTTACCGGACCGTAACGTTTTGACCATCTCAACCAGCATTGATAGGGCCATAACGGAGCCCCACAACGTAATAATCAGCTGGGCAGCCAGCTGTTGGTGAAAGCCAAACTGAAGAATTAGCGCAATGATCCCGACACTGACCGTTAACGTGAGTTTATAATAATGGCGCATCGAAAACCCCTCCTCTTGTGTTATGTAACTGATTCCTCTATGATTGTTATAATCCTAACATGAAATGCAATTTATTTAAACAGATAAGAATGATTCTAAATAAAATTCTAATAGTTACGAAAAATTATAACTATTTTCTGAAATAATGACCGCTTTTGGAATGGCAGATTGCAAGAAATAACTTGAACGAATTTAATGACGTAAATTAAGCAAGAAGATCTCGATTGGTGTATGCCAATTAAGACATTTAAGTAGCCGTGAATTCAAATACCAATTAATTTGAACCAATTGGTGATCACTTAGCTCTTCAATGGCTTGGCCTTTGGGAATAAAGCGCCGCAAAACTCGGTTACGGTTCTCATTACTGCCTCTTTCATGCGGTGAATAGGCATGGGCAAAATAAACCTGTGTACCAGTTCGCCGTTCAATTGTCTGATAGTTAGCGAACTCTTTACCATGATCTACGGTAAGCGTCTTGAGCTTGTCTTGAAGTTGACTAGCTAGTTCAAGTACGGCTTGAGTCATGGACTGACTGTCGCGACCATGGAGCCGTTTAACAATTGTCAGGCGACTCTTACGCTCCACAAAAGTAGCCACAGCTTGACCTTTACGTTTACCAGAAAGTACGGTATCAGCTTCAAAGTGGCCGAATTCCTGGCGAGTTTCGACTTTATGAGGCCGCTCCTCAATGGAGCGGCCGTGATTGAACGTACCACGCTTTTCTTTAGCACGATGACGACGAATTCCATGATCAGGCAAATCGGTCAACTGTATATCAAGCCATCCTTGATCAATCCAGTTATAGACCGTCTTGTAGGCAATCCCCACCACATGGGCAACTTGTTCAGGGGACCACTTCTGGACTTGAATCTTTCCCTCGATCAAGTGTTTAAGTTTTTTAGTGAGCGAAGACTTCCGCCCCCGTTGACTAACCTTTCGTTCAAAGTCAGTTTGCGCTAGCCCAGCCTGGTACTCACTATTTAGCCGGTGAAGTTCGTTAAAGATGGTGGTCTTACTAAAGCCTAAGTAGTTAGCGATGTATCGCAAGGAACGTCCTTCATTATGAAGCGTTTCAATGACAACACGGTTCTGGAATGATAAAATAGTGGTGCTCATCAAGGTCCTTCTTTCTAATGGATTGTGTGGTAACACCAGTAAAGACCTTGATGGTTTTTTCTGTCCACTTAAATGTTCAACTTAAATTTTACAATCTGCCTAATAAATAAAACAAGGTAAATACAGGCACGTTTGACAGTACCACGATTCACATAGGGAGAAGACCATTGAAATCCACCATTTTACTAGTCGAAGACGAGGCGGGCTTAGCCGACTCACTCAAAACCGAATTCGAGCTCGAGAACTTCAATGTGCTCTGGGCCAATGACGGCCTAATCGCGCTGGACATGTTCCGGCAAAACGAGACCCAGATTGATTTAATCATTTTGGACTGGATGCTGCCGCACCTGGACGGCTTCAGTATGCTGCGCCGCATTCGCAAAACCAGCCAGGTGCCGATCATCATGCTGACGGCGCGCGATTACATCGGCGATAAGGTGGCCGGGCTGACCGGCGGCGCCGACGACTATGTCACCAAACCATTTGAAATGGAAGAACTGATTGCCCGGGTCGAAGTGGCCCTGCGCCATTCGCAGCCGGCGGCCACCACTGCCGCCGTGTATACTGCTGGCAATTTGAATGTGGATACGGACACCAAACGCGTCACCCGGGGCGGTACCATCATCCCCCTCACCCAGCGAGAATACGAGCTGCTGGTGGCACTCATCAGTCATCAAAACGAGCCCTGTTCACGCGAGGATTTGTTAGACACTGTGTGGGGCGTCGATTTTGACGGCCAACCCAACATCCTGGACGTCTATGTCCGCAATCTCCGGAGCAAAATCGACACTCCCAACCAACCTAAGCTGATTCACACTGTCCGCGGCGTGGGCTACATGCTTTCCGAACACGTGGCGGAATAAGGCCCTAATATGAAAAAAGACAAACAATCTAGCGCAGCCATCATGCTGCGCAGCCTGATGCGCTTCATCATCATTGTCACCTTGCTGCTCGGCGCTGCCATCATCATCGCCGTGGGCCATCAGCTGCTGGAAGAGGTTCAAACCACCACCAGTCATATCACCGCCAGTCTCAAGCAAACCGACATTGATGGCGATGATGACTGGGAAAGCTGGCGCAAAAACAGCACCCTGGACACCAGCGCCACTTATGTTTATGTCCACAACAAGCGCGCCGATGCCAAGGTCAGCCAATACTTCTCCCCGCACGCGGAAAAAGTATTAAAAGTGACCCCCACTAAGGTGCCGTTTTTAACCAATGTCTATTATCGCCCAGGCATCGGGCTGCTGTACCATCGCATGGTGCACGCGCGCGGGATTTACTACACGTTGTGGCAAAACATGAATCCCCAGCTGGCGGTGCTGCTGCGGGTGATTGAAGTCACTGCCATCCTGCTGGCGGTGACGCTGCTGGCCACGCCGCTGTACATTCGCCAGCTGACCAAGCGACTGACTGATCCTCTGACCACGCTGTCTCACACGACCCAGATGATTGCCGGCGCCAAAGAACCTGGTGCGATGCGGCTACCGGTCCCGGCGCAACCGACTGAGGTGACGGAACTCGCTGGTAATTTCAACGAGTTGCTGAGCATGTTGAATGAACGCCAGGAGCAGCAAAAACTGTTCGTGATGAACGCCGCCCATGAGCTGCGCACTCCGATTGCCACTATTCGCAGCCACGCCCAGTTGATCGAACGTCACGGCAAGGATCACCCGGAAATCATTACCAAGTCGGTGGGCTACATCACCGAGGAATCCCGGCAAATGCAGCACTTGATTGATGAGCTCCTGCAACTTTCCCGCGCCGACCGGCTCGCGCTTGACCTGACCCCGCTTGATCTCAGTGCCACAGTGACTACCATCATGCAAAAAATTGCTGGGACCTTCGAACAAACCGTCACCACCGAGATTCAGCCTGACATCCATATCACCGGCAACGAAAGCGCGATTGAGCAAATTTTGGTCAACCTAGTCACCAATGCCGCGAAGTATTCGCCAGCGGCCAGCCAAATTACCGTCACCCTCACCCAACAGGCTAATGAGGCGGCGGCCCTGGCGGTGAAAGATCAAGGTAGCGGCATCAGTGCTGAAGATAAAAGCCACATCTTCGAGCGCTTCTACCGCAGCGCCGATGTGCGCGGCACGGTAGCTGGCACCGGCTTAGGGCTAGCCATTGCCACGCAACTCGCTCAGCTCAGCAATAGTGAGCTGACGGTCGCCGACGATCAGCCGCAGGGCACCATTTTCACGTTGATTTTCTCCACCAAATAAACTTTTTCATGCCGCTCAAAAATATTTTTGAGCGGTTTTTTTGCGCCGAATATTAGTAATCTGAATATTTTTCAGCTAAATCACCCTTGATACTGGCACTGCCGCGGTGAAAGCTGAAGATTATTGAGTTTCGGGTTAGTTTTCATGAGTGGGCGCACCGCGGGATTGTTGTTATGCTGGGTTCATCCTGAAAGTTCAGTCAAGGGGGAACACATCATGACCGCACTCATTACACTGCTACCTAACCTTAATCAATTGTTGCCGCAGCTCATCAGTCAATTCGGCTCACTCATCTATCTTGGCTTGTTCGCCATGATCTTCATTGAAACCGGCGTCGTGGTGCTGCCCTTTCTGCCTGGCGACTCGCTCCTATTTCTCTGCGGCTCGCTGGCGGCGATGGCCAATCACAGTTTGAACATCTGGGTGCTGTTCGGCCTGCTCAGCGTGGCCGCGGTGCTTGGAGATTCGCTTAACTTTGAAATCGGTGAACACTTCGGGCTGCGCCTCGCGCACAGCGCCAAGCTCAGCCGCTTCATCAAACCCGCCTACCTCGAACGTTCGCAGCGCTTCTTCGACAAGCATGGGAAAGCCGCGATTTTCCTTGGCCGCTTCATGCCGATCATCCGCACCTTCATCCCCTTCACCGCTGGCGTGAGCCAGATGCGCTACCGCGACTTTGCCGCCTACAACGTACTTGGCGGGATCACCTGGATGGCGGTAGCCCTCGGCGCCGGTTACCTGTTCGGCAACATTGCTGTCGTTAAAACCCATTTCGAACTGATCATGCTGGCCATCGTTGTCATTTCCTTAGCGCCTGCCGCCTTCATGGCGCTGCGCCATCGCGGAGGTGCCGACGATGCCGACTAAAACCAAAACATTGCTAGGCGGGCTGAGCCTGATTGTCTTTGCCGCCTTAGCCCTCGGCGTTATCACGCATGCCGCCTGGCTTGCGCAATTGGATGCCGCGGCCAGCACTTTGGCCACGCGCGCCATTGATCCGACGAATACCGCGATTTTCAAAGTCGTCGCCACCCTTGGCAGTCCTGCCACCGTCATCGGCCTCACTGCGCTGTTGTGCCTGTGGTTGTGGCTCAAACAAGGCCCAGTCATCAGCCTGTGGTTCGCTGGCCTGCAGCTGGGCGGCTCCGCCATCACGGAAGGCTTCAAGCTGCTGATTGACCGCAGTCGCCCGCTCCATCAGCTGGTGCTGGATCACGGCGCTAGCTTCCCCAGCGGCCACACGTTTTGCACGGCGCTGCTCGTGTTCACCTTGTGGACGCTATGCCTACCACACATTCAAGATCAAGAAAGCCAGCTGATTACCATATTGATTGGCATTGGCTGGATTGCCATGGTGGCCATTTCGCGGGTGTATCTGCGCGACCACTACCTCTCTGATGTGCTTGCCAGCGTGTGCTTAGCTGGCGGTTGGTGGCTGCTCGTCACGCCTGTTCAAGCCTTTATTCAAACTAAAATGCGTCAGTTTTTACCGGAAAGGATGTTGAAATCATGGCCACATCAAAATTAACGATTGTCGTTCCAGCCTACAATGAAGAAGAGGTGCTGACCTCCTCGGTGCAAAAATTACTGGCCGTTGAAGACCAAATCGCCGCGCAAGCCGTTCTGGGCCAGCGCGCCGACATCCTGATCGTCGATGATGGCTCCAAGGATCACACCTGGGAAATCATCGAAAACCTGCACGCCGCGAATTCCCGGATTCGGGGACTACGCTTTTCTCGCAACTTCGGTCATCAGTCGGCGCTGATCGCCGGCATGAGTGAAGCCGTGAAAACCGCGGACATGATTGTCACCATCGATGCTGACCTGCAAGATGATCCTGACAAAATCGTCGACATGGTGGATGCCTACGCAGATGGCGCCGATATCGTCTACGGTGTCCGGAATAATCGGGAAACCGACAGCTGGTTCAAGCGCACCACGGCCCAAGGCTACTACAAAGTCCTGAAGCTGCTAGGGGTTGAACTGGTGCCGAATCACGCGGATTTTCGCCTGATGTCCAAGCGCGCGGTTGAAACCTTCCTTCAGTACCCGGAACGTAACATTTTCATTCGCGGCCTGATTCCTAAGCTTGGCTTCAAAACTGCCGAAGTCTTCTACAAGCGCACCCCGCGCATGGCGGGCGAATCCAAGTACCCGCTGAAAAAAATGCTGGCCTTTGCCTGGGACGGGATTACCAGCCTGACGATAGCGCCGGTGCGGTTCATTCTCATTCTGGGTACCTTGTCTTGCCTACTGGCGGTGGGCATGGTGGTTTACGCCATTGTCATGACAATGCTGGGGCTCACCGTGCACGGCTGGTCGGCGTTGATGGTGTCGCTGTGGTTCGTTGGGGGCATCCAAATGATCAGCCTCGGGGTGATTGGTGAATACATCGGCAAGCTCACCACCGAAGTTAAACATCGCCCGCGCTACACGGTGCAAACGATTCTGGATTAAGGTGAGGGTATGAAAAAGATTAAACCCGCCTTTCTGCCAGCAATTTTAATCCTCTGCCTGCTCATTGGCAGCATCGGTAACCTGACCAGTGTGCTCGGGGTGCCGGCGCTGTTGGTGGTAGTGCTCCTGGGCGCGGGGCTTTACTTCGGGGCGCCCCGACTTGACCATTTGTCTACAAGGCAGCTGCGCTGGGGCATTGGCCTTGGCTTACTGGCGATGCTGATTGCCCAGGTGGTCGTGTTGCACGTGATGCCCAACACCGTTTACCACGATCCGTACCGGGTACTGTCGCAAGCCGACCAGCTCGCCGCCGGCCACATGACCTGGGATATCACCTACTTCTGGCGCTACGCCAATAACGTGCCGCTGGCTTATCTGCTCTCCCTGTGGTTGCGGCTGACGCAACTGGTGGGCTTAAGCACCAATCTTTCGGTGCACCTGCTGAGTATCTTGGTGTTGGACAGCTTTATTGCCCTGGCGCTGCATACGATTTGGCAGCTCAGCCAGCGCGCCAGCCTGCTGGTCGTGGCCTTCGGTTTTTTCGCCTTGACGCCGTTTGCCTACACCTACTACCTGCAAGTCTTCTACTCTGACTTGCCAACGATGCTGGTGCTGCTCATCATCATGCGGAGTCTGCTGAACTGGTCGCAGAAAACGTCGCGCCAGCGCTGGTTTGCCGGCAGCGGACTAGTTGTTGCCGTGATGCTCGGCGCCATGCTCAAGCCTAATCTGGTGGTCTTGTTGCCAGCTCTGCTGATTGTCGGCCTGATTCTGGCCCGTCAGCACCTCTGGCGACAAGCCAAACTGACCCTGCCCATCCTCTTGATTGTGCTGGGCTTCGGGCTGAGTCTGCCGGCGACCAAAGTCATTGACGTGGCAGCCAATTATCAACCCCGCACCGCCTTTTCGTTCCCGGCGACCAACTGGATCTTGATGGGCTACAACCAGCACAGCAACGGCGGCTACTCCGGCAAGGATGTCGGACGTGCTATCAAGCTGCCCAGCCAAGCCGCCCGCCAGCGGTACAATTTGAAAACCATCCCCAAGCGCATCAAAACTCTCGGGGTGGTTGGCGTCATCCGGTTGTGGGTAGTGAAGTTAGGCATCGTGCTCAATGTCCAAGGCATTCAGCGCTGGTACAACGGCGGCTTCCGCGCCGCGCCTAGTTGGTACAGTAATCATGCTGGCTTCTATCAGGGACTGACCGTGATTGGCTATGTGGCCGCGACCCTGCTCATGTGGGGCGCACTGATGCTGAAGCTCTTACGGTGGCGGCCAGATCTGACCGACCCGCATCAAATCCTTGCACTGCTGGCGGTGACCACTGCCCTTGGCTACCTGGCTTTCCACACCCTACTGTGGGAAGTTGAACCGCGCTATGGTCAAGCCATTTTGCCGCTCCTCTGGGTGGCTTTGGCGGCCATCCCGCGTCAGGCCAGACAGTCGCGTCCCCGCTGGGCGAACCAAGCTAGCCTCCTCAATAGCGCCACTGCTTTACTCGTCGCCTTTGGGGCCGCTGGTGTGCTTGGCGCTCAGATGCCACAAAAGCAAGTGATTGCCGCCCAGCGCAGTCAGCTATCCGTGCAGTATCACGCCAAGCCCAAGACCGTGACGCCAGGCACCGTGCTGGCAGAGGTGGTCGATGTGAACGCGCCAGCGAACTATTTTTCCGTTCAGATTCATGCTGGTAGTCAGGTGCAAGTCACCCTCACTACCCTTGCCACCGGGCAACATTATCGGTTAACGATGGCTGGCAGTGTGGCCCGCCTGCACCACCAGCTCGCCGCTGGGAAATATCGGATTACCGTTCAAAACCTCACCACCCGCGGCCAGCAGGTCGATGTGACCCACACCTACCATTATCAGCTCGCTGCTCACCCGCTAACGGTGAACGGCCAATCGCAGCCCACCACCTCGTTGATTTATACCTGCATGCAGCGCTGAGAAAGGAGCCTTTTTATGGAAAAACCAATCACTACCCTTTACAGCAAATACGGTACAGCCTTGCGCTACCTGATTGTTGGGGGCTTCACCACCGGCATTAATGTGGTGCTGTTCTTCGGCCTGACTCACCTTGCGCGGCGCGTCACTGCTGGCGGACACGGCGATTTTGTTCATCGGCCTCACCTTAATGCACGGTTCGCCGCTGATTGTGAAGCTGCTCGACCAGGTCGTCGTCATCGTGCTCAATTACGGCTTCAGCAAACTAATTTTCGCTTCGAACGCGACGAACTCTTCGTACATGCGGTGCCGGTCAACTTTGACATCAACGGTTTCCTTGGTCCCGTCATTCAGTCCCTCGGTGAAGCCAGTCAGCACATTCACCGGCCCGGCGATTTGAATCGACCCGCGGTTGCCTTGATGTCTTTCTTTTTTAGTTGGCATAAATAAATCAATGACCTTATCACCAAAACTCATACTGTTGCCTCCTATCCATTAAAATTGATCAAGTTCTTTAAAATCTCTTGGACTTCTTGACTAGTCAACACTTTGGCCGTCACATCAAAGTCCGTTAACGCATTTTCAATATCCCGTTTAACCTGTTCGATCTTTTCGTCTAAATGAGTGACCGCTATGTTTAAGCTCTTAACACTTTTGTCCTTAATTGGCACCTTAACGATTAGCAGATGTTGCTTAGTCGTCATGTTTTTGGATTCTTGGACTTTAGTAAAGTGATCCAAGTAACTGGCTATGAGCTGGATTTTGAACTGTTGCTCCGGGTGGCCTTTTTGTAAGGCGAAATACCGCCGTTTGAGACCATTAAGATAAGCCGTCATATTGACGGGAATCGTCGGTTCTAAGACGAGAAGTAGAAGATTTAAAGTCTCAACGTGACAAACAGCTTGCTGCCAAAGACCAACAAATAAGTAGCAAAGACCGCCAAATAGATCATCTAACAAAATTGATAGATCAGCAGCAACAATCAAACGACAAGGACGATGCCTTGTCGAATAGTGAAAAACAAAAAAGAATGCATAAAAATAAACCCAATAAGAGTTGGTGGCATTTTTGGTAAAAATTAAAGTGTAAATTCAAGGCATAAAATAAAAATTGGTACTTAGGATAGAAAAATTTCTATCAGTACCAAATATTATAGAACCAAAATCCGTCTCAGTTTATTTATCGGCGGGACTTATGTCCCAGCCTCTTTCAAGTTTCAGTAAAAAATTGCTTTAAGCTAAATTTAAGGAACAACCGGCAAAATTTCATATATTATATGCAAAAATTTCATATATTATATTTAGATATAATTATATCTAGAGGTGAATACAATGAAAAAATTTGTTGTGGGGATCTTGACCTTCGCGATTGTGACAGCCATCATCATCGATAACTACTTTTTATTTATTAGAGGAAAGCTTAGTTCTGATGCTCAAAGGACGTCTCAATCGAGTACAACGACCACATCGTCCAGTCCCAACTCTACCAGCAAGACTTCAACCAGAAAATACAAGGATGGCACGTATACTGGCTCAACTGTCAGTACTCAGTGGGGCAACGTGCAGGTCCAAGCGGTTGTGACCAATGGCAAATTGACTAAGGTTACTGTTCTGAAATATCCAAACGTTAATCGTCGCGATAAGCAGATCAGCAGTCAGGCATTGCCGACGTATAAGTCTGAAGCAATTACTGCGCAGAGTGCCAATATTAAGTTGGTTTCCGGTGCCAGTGAAACATACAAGGGCTTCACCGGATCCCTGAAAAACGCATTGAAAAAGGCGGCGAATGACCAATGAAAACTTACCAGCAGACAATTGAATCCATGACAATGCCATTTACCATTATGATTGTTAGTGAACCCGACAGCTTATCAGAATCACGTTGGCATACAACAGTTACTCTTATTCAAACATATCTCGATCATGTGGACCATCTATTTTCACCATTTCGCTCAGATTCGCTAGTTACCCAATACCAACGTCATTCACTCGCCGTTACTAACTTTAACGCTGAATTTCAGGAAGTTTTTGCTTTGACAGTCATCGCGGAAGAAATGACAAGCGGGGCTTTTACCGCAAACTTTAGTGGTCAATACGACCCCACCGGCATCGTAAAAGGGTGGGCCATCGAAAGAGCATTTCAAACTTACCTAAAACCGTTGCTTAATACCGGAGCCATCGCGGTGGCCCTAAACGGTGCCGGTGATATTCGGGTTGGCGCGCTGGTTGACAGCGGGTACGAATGGCCGATTGGTATCGAAGACCCAGAAGATACTGGCCAAATGCTTCGGGAGATCAAGATCGCCAATGGCGCGGTGGCCACTTCGGGATCGTCAAAAAGGGGCGACCATATTCGCCGGCTTGATTCGGCAAATACCCTGACCCAAGCCACGATCATTGCCACAAACTTAATTGATGCCGACATGTTGGCCACAACCGCAATTTCCATGGGCCAAATACCGTTTCAAACCTTTGCTGAAACGCACAAGTTGAACGCTATTTTGCTCACAGCAGCTCACAAATTGATCATGATTGACGGTGACCAGTCATGAAAAAAATGACCGTATGGCAAATTCTGACTTGGGGCGTGATCCTCTTTGTTATTCCACTGCCACTGGTTCAAGCCATGGCAGTAGAACTGCCCAGTCTATACACCAGCACGTCCCTTGCAATTCAAATAGGATCGATCGCTTATGTATGGATGCTACTGGCGGTATATTTGGCAACCAAACCGAAATGGCTTGACAGACTAATTGGCCTACCCAGCATCTATTTTATCCACGGTGTTCTCAGCATGCTTGCGATTGCATTAGCTTACTTACACAAGGAAGGCACAAGTTCATATGGATGGATTAAAACCACTGGCAACTGGGCATTTGACCTCTTTTGGGGATTACTGGTTTATTCTTTGGTATTTATGGCCGGCTGGCTAACAAGTCGGTTCAAGCCGTTGCTATGGTTGAAAAAACAATTGGAAATCTTGTTTAAACATGAGTTATCCGTATGGATTCACAGGATAAATTTGATTGCAGTGCTTCTCGTTTTCATCCACGTTCAACTGATCAGCTATATCACTAATATGACCATTTATATTTGGTTGTTTAATGGCTACACCATTTTTGTGACGGGTGCCTACCTACTACAAAAGTTGCGCAGTCGATACGGCTTAGCCCAAGGAAAACTCACAGCCATTCAACCCATTGCAGCTAACTTCTATGAGCTGACGATTCAATTCAAGTCGCATCATGCACTGAAATTGTATCCTGGTGACTACGTATTTATTAATTTTCCTAACATTGACCACCTGAAAGAATTGCATCCATTTTCCATTTTGAACAGCGTAGTAGACGGAACCATTACGCTGGCAATTCGCGGAGACGGTGACTTTTCCCGAGCCGTTCAACACGCCAAGGTAGGGTCAAAGGTTTTGATCGATGGCGGTTATGGTCGGTTTAACCCCATCATAAAACAACATCCTGATGACGAGTTGGTTCTAGTTACGGGCGGTAGCGGTATAGTTCCAATGATTTCATTAATGCGTGGGCTGCCAAACCGCCGTATCACTCTGTATTATTCCGCCCATAGCAAGGCAGGGTTGATCTACCAACAGGAAATTGAAACCTTGGCAGCACAACGAAACAATTTAACCGTGCACATTCAGCAAGGGCGGTTTTTCCGCAGTGTACCGCGTGACCTTATTCGACCCAATGTAACCTATCTGTTGTCAGGCCCGCTAGCGCTGGGGCAGAGTTGGCAAAAACAATTGCTGAATAATGGGATCAATGAGGAACGAGTATACTATGAGGAGTTTAGCTGGTAATGATCGCAATTCTAAGAAGCTGTCCAAGATCTATGATTTTTGATATACTTCTATGTAAAAAGCGAGTTTAAGCTATGAAAAATTATCTCAGCAATATTACTCGGCAACAATTTGAATTAATTCGACCAGCTTTAGAAAATTTTCGTAAGCGAACTAAGCCTCGAAAATATGACCTCTACGAGGTCTTCTGTGCGGTCCTATATGTCTTGAAAACC
>NZ_QWZQ01000045.1 GCF_003885105.1 Lactiplantibacillus garii | reverse complement strand
ATAACTACAAGCGTCGCCAAGAAACACTAAATGGCATGACCCCGAAAGAATTTCGGAATCATGCCATTCTAAAAACTGCATAGCTATTTTAATTATTTGAACTGTCTACTTGACTCGGAGCAGCCCCCACGTTGTTTTTGATTACGCTTCCGTTGGGGCTGGAACGGACAGGAAGCGTTGGACCTGTTGTTGATAATTCAAAAATAACCCAGTAAATTTACTATCACTATTGGCCTCCCACGGCTTGGGCGTGCCACAATAATGCAACAACACCGTGTGACTCATGACCCAGTGAATGTCGTGCTCGGTCAACGTACGCGTTTGATAAACTAAGTACTTACGCGTATCGTAATTCCAAACTTCTTCGTCAATTTCTAAAATGCTCTCGCCGTACAAGAAATTCAGGATATCCTGGTCCGGTAAAATTAAATAGTCGTGGTACGCCGCGATGGCCGCTGTAATGTCGTTTAAGTGGATGTTGCGACGGGCCTGATCCACGTCAATCACCAACACTCCCGAATTAAAGTAACTCGTGTTCGTCCCCAAACGGATCTGATTAACACTATCGACTAACTTCGTGACTCCGCGGTGCGCCGCGGCGGCTAACATGTTTCCCTGCAGATCTAACTCCCATAACGGCGTCACGTCGTTGATCACCAGGATATCAGGGTCCAAGTAGATCACCCGGTGAACGTCTGCCGGCAGGACTTGCCCGCACAGTAACCGGAAATACATGGCCGGCGGGTAGCGCTTGATCAGGGCCGGTTGGTCGGTCAGGTCAACTTCGACTGGCAAGGCCGTCAGCTCCCAACCCAAACCATCCGTTAAGGCGCGCACTTCCGCGACCTGCGCGTCAGTTAGGCTTTCATGAACGAGCCAAACGTGAAAGGACCGCTTTAAGTTGTTGGCGTGCAGCGACCACAACATGACCTTAAGTGGTGGGACGTAACCCGCGTCTAACGTTACTAAGATATCAATTGGTGTTGCCATCTCAATCCCCGCTTCCATTCATTATTGTAAGCCGGCTTCTTCCCTTAGAAATTCGTCGACCACTTCTTGGTAACGATCCGGATGCGTTCGAATCGCCTGAACGTGTTCGGCGTCCGGATCAATGTAGAGCCCCTTCTGCTGTGGTAACTGGTCGTACAGTTGGTGAGCGTTACGCACCGGGACTGTCTGATCCCGGGAACCGTGAATCATTAAAATCGGCAGGCCCCCAATCGCAACTTGGTGTAAAATTTGACCGTCTTTAAACGCGTAGCCCGCCCGGGTATTTGCCAGGTGGTTCGCCATTGGCATGATTGGGTAGGCCGGTAAGTGGAACTTATGAGTCAGGCGGTACTTAGCCTCATCGTAGAGGTCCGCGTACCCGCTATCCTCAACGACCGCCTTCACGTTTTCCGGTAACGGTTCACCACTGGTTGCCATGACCGTGGCGGCCCCCATCGAAATACCCATTAATACGATCTCAACGTCCGCACCTAACTGGTCCAACGCCATCGTGATCCAGCGTTCGTAATCCAAACGGTCCAGCCAGCCGTACCCAATCGTATGGCCCTCACTATCGCCAAACGCCCGTGCGTCGGGCATTAGCACGTCGTACCCCAAGCTCATAAAGATTCGGGCGTAGGGGATCATTTGCTCCCGCGAGTGGCCCAGTCCGTGTGCTAAAATGGCTAGGCGGCCCACCGTTTTCGGGTTAGGAATGTACGTGGCCACCAGGTTTAAACCGTCAAAGGACTGGATCATCCATTGCTGCTTAGGCTGCTTTTCGTACCAAAAATTCTCAATCTCCGTATTTTCGGCCCGGGACAGCTCCTGCCCCCGCAGTTTCTGCGCGTCGTTAACGTGCATCGCCATTTTATAAGCCACTAACCCGCCGACCAGCGAACCGGCGTAAGTGGTCGCCCCGACAACCCCGGCTAACTTTAATCCTAATTTCGTTGACTCTTTCATCCTAGCCACCTCATTTCCATTTCATTTAACCATAGATCAGGTCCGAATGCTTGGCAAACGGCCTTTTTGTTAGCATTGATTCGCTATCAAGAACCGTGTTTTCAATTATCGTAACCGGTTTCATTTTCATTTAAAAAAGAAGCTGACCCGGGCCAGCTTCACCTTAATGTTCTGCTAAAATGACTGGTCGAACCAAATAAACTTCCCGGCAGAAGCCCTTCATCGAGTTATACACCCGCTGGGCCCGCGATTGTTTGCGGCAAACGCCAAAAACGGTCGGGCCGGTCCCGCTCATTTGCGCGGCGTCGGCCCCAAAATTCAATAACTGCTGCTTGATCTGCATAATTTCCGGGTAACGCCTAGACGTAATCGGTTCTAGAACGTTGCCCATGTGGCTAAAAATCTCCACCGGATCCTGAGCGTGAATCCCCGCTAGCAAGCGTTCAATGCTCGGATGTGGTGCTAACTGAGTGTAGTCGACTTGCCGCAAGATGTTAGGTGTTGAAACGCTGACCTTGGGTTTGGCCAGGACGATCCACATCGGTGGTAGCTTCGGTAAGGGTGTCACCACTTCACCCTTGCCGGTCACGTGAGCCGTTTGACTAAAGACACAGTACGGCACGTCCGAATCAATCTGCAGGCCTAACCGGGCTAACGTTGGTAGGTCCAAGTTAAGTTGCCACATTCGGTTGAGGCCACGTAAAACCGCCGCCGCGTCGGACGAACCACCACCTAAACCGGCGGCCACCGGAATTGCCTTTTTAATCTTGATTCGCACCCCCCGCTCTACGTGGGAGTGCCGTTTTAAGACGCTAACCGCTTGAAAGGCCAAGTTGCGGCGGTCATTTGGCAAAAAACCGCTGTCGGTCACCACTTCAATTCGGTTAGTCGCCAGATCTTCTAGTTGGACGTAGTCGGCTAAATCGACCGACGTCATCACCATGTCCCATTCCTTGTCACCGTTACGGTGTTCAAATAAGGTATCCAGTCCTAAGTTAATTTTGGCTGGCGCTTTTTCCACGATTTGCACGCGTCTCACCCTCTTCCGTACCCGCGCAACGCGGGCCGTTAGCTTACTTTGATACAATTATACTAATATCAAGGCAAAATAAAAAGACCTTGCTGGGGGTCTTAATATTGAGAATTCACGTGACGCGAATTAAGCTTCAGTTGTTTCGTCTTCAAAGGCGATTTGAACGTTTTTGGTTAACACATCGGTGTAACTGTAGGAGACCCGCTCAAATGCGTTTTCCTGTTGGTCTAAATCTACAACAAACACAGAACGGTAAGTTTCTTTCAGGACACCGTGACGTTCAGTGGTTTTCTTGCGACCCGCTTGAGCGACGACCTTCATACGTTGGCCGATCCGGGAGTCGAGTTTATCTTTAATTGCAGCTAGTGAAATTGGCATTCAGAATCCTCCTCATGAAAGACACTATACTAGCTTTTCACAGAAAAGTCAATATTATATCACAAGGTTTTCCAATGTGCAACAATTTTATAATCAGACCAATTCTAAATTAATTCGGCCTGGTGTAAAGCATCGGTCAAGGTAATAAACTCATCAACTGTCAAGCGTTCTGCTCGAATTTTAGGGTCAATTTTTGCCGTATCCAAAGCTTTTTGGATGGCTTCCTTCGTTTCGGGTTGTTTACCAAACAGACTCTGCAAATTGTTCCATAAGTTCTTCCGGCGGTGCGCAAATCCGGCCTTGACCACTTTGAAAAAGGCGGCTTCGTCAAACGGTACGTGCGTTCTAGTCGGTAACGCGGTTAACTTAACAATCGCGGAATCCACGTTTGGCGCCGGCACAAAAACGGTCCGGGGAACCACCATGGCCATTTCGGCGGCCATGCGGTATTGCACGGCAATCGTCAAGGCCCCGTACGCCTTAGTTCCGGGTTCGGCGGCTAAGCGGTCCGCGACTTCCTTTTGCATCATGACAACGATGTTTTCAAACTTGACGTCCCCGGCTAAGAGGTTCATTAAAATCGGGGTCGTAATGTAGTACGGCAAGTTGGCAACTAGTTTTAACGGGCGGTCGGCATCCAGGTGTTCGTTGACCATTGCGGGCAGGTCAACCTTTAAAATATCCTGGTTAACGATTTCCACGTTATCGTAGTCGGCCAAGGTTTCGTCTAAGATCGGCAACAACCGGTCATCAATTTCAAACGCTAGGACTTGGTGGGCGGCCCGGGCCAAATATTCGGTTAACGCCCCGATTCCGGGACCAATTTCAATCACGTTGTCTTCCTGACTAATATCGGCGGTAAACACGATGTTGTGCAAGACGTTTTGGTCAGTCAAAAAGTTTTGGCCCAGACTCTTTTTGACGCGGAGTCCGTAGGCGTTCATAATCGCCTGGGTGCGGGCGGGGTTGGCAATGTCTAAATCTTTACTCAATTAATTTTCCTCCGTAGTTAACTGCTCAACGGCCTGCCAAAAAGCATCCGGCTGAACTTGAAATAGCTGTAGTCGTTTGGGTAACTGTTTGCCGTTGACGTAACCGATTTTTAACAGCTCGCCTAAGCGTTCACGCCGTTGACGGGCTTGGGGACCGGCTAACAACCCGGCTTGGATCAGGTCACGTTGACTAATCAACGCGACTGGCTGGTCGACCCGTTCGGTGTATAAACTGGCTAACGCGGCCCGAATCGCTTCGGGACTAGCGTGTTCCACGCCGAGACTGCCCCCCGCTTTCGTTGGGACCCCCGCTTTACGGGGTAAAAAGGCGTGCTTGACGCCCGGCACGCGGGCCGAAATGATCTTACGAATCCGTTCCCCGGAGAAGTCCGGGTCGGTGAACACGATCACCCCGCGAGTCGCTTGGAGCTGCTTGATGTGGGCCAGCGTTTCTTCGGAAATCGCTGACCCGTTAGTTTCTAACGTATCGGCGTCGACGGCTAAGGCTAACCGTTTGGTATCGTCCTTGCCTTCAACGACGATGACTTCTTTAATCTTCTTCAATCTTAAAAAATTCCTCTGCATTTTGATAAGTTTGCGCGGCAATGGCTTCCGGCGTCGCTTCTCGGAGTTTGGCAATCGCTTCGACCACGTAACGGGTATAGGCCGGCTCATTTTGTTTGCCCCGGTATGGTTCCGGTGTCAGGTACGGCGCGTCGGTTTCGACTAACATTTTATCTAACGGGGTTTCCTTAACCGAAGCGTGCACTTCATCGGCGTGTTTAAACGACGCGACCCCGCTGTACGAGATGTGCATCCCGAGGTCCAAGAATTTCTTGAGCCACTCGGGGTCCCCGTTAAAACTGTGCATGACCCCACCGGTATCACGGATATCGGCGGCCCTCAAAATTTTATACGTATCTTCAAAGGCGTCGCGGTTGTGTACGGAAATTGGCAGGCCCATGTCCTTCGCAATCGCCACTTGGCGGGCAAAAATCTTCCGCTGAGTCTCCCGGGGCGACGTGTCCCAGTGGTAGTCCAACCCAATTTCACCGAGGGCAACGACTTTAGGTTTTTGCAACTGGTCAATTAGCACCTTTTCGGTTGCGGGCGTGTAATTTTTCGAATCTTCCGGGTGCCAGCCGACGATGGCGACCAGCTCGGGATAGGTCTCGGCGAGCTTAATGGCGTCGGCGTTAAGCTGGGTGTTGGAGCCCACGATGGCCATCCGAACAACGCCTAAGTTCTTAGCTTGTTGCAGGTAGCGTGGAACGTCTTGAATAAATTCTTCACTGTTTAAATGGGTATGGGAATCAAAAATGCGCATGTCAGAACCCCTTTTCGACTTTTGTTATCTTAGTTGATTTTAACATGAGACGCAAGAGTGGAACAGCCAGCGGGTAAAGACCGAGCATAGCCTAGGCTGAGCAATAATGGGTGGTTTTCCCAATTGTTGTTTAGCCGTAGCTAAGCAGAGGGCTTTGTTGGCTGTTCCACGTTTCGACTAGCTAAATAAGTCGGTGGATATTATTCACGCGCAGCGTTTTGACAATCATTTTCCATTTTACACTTATTATATAGAACATTTTGATCAATCCCACTGACACAAAAAGACGCCCGCTAACCCGCGGACGTCCGTTTATTTTATGCGTGTTGGTCACGCCAGTACAACCACGCGTACGCGCCGGCCATAACTAGGCACACGCCTAGAACGTAGGCCGGCAGCGTGGTGATCCTGCCGTGGTGTAACCAGCTCATTAAGTAGGTCAGCCCGCTGACGGCCAAGTAGTAGCCGAGGCTGAACCAGCCACTGGCACTCCCCATCACGCTTTCGTACCCGATCAACGCCCGGTTAAGCGCGTTGGGTAACGTGATGTTTAAACCTAAAAACACCACGAAAATGCCAATCAGCATTCCCAGCATGTGGTTCCAACTGGCGGCAAGCACCAAGCCGATTGCTGCAACGCTGCTGAGTAACAACCCGTTAAGGGCAATTTTCATTGGCGACCAAAAGTTGACTAACCAATTAACCAACAGCGCACCGCCTAAGCTGGCAGCCGCTAATAATAATCCTAAACTGCCGTACGCAACGGCACTCAAACCGAAGTGCGTTTCAAAAATAAACGGCGCTTCGGCGTAATAACTGAACAGAATTCCGTTAATCCCACTAATTAATAGGCCGTAAATCCACACCACTGGGTCACTCAACAGGCGTTTAGCCACCCGTTGTTGTTGTGACCAACTAGCTACTTTAACCGTTTCCGGCCGGGTTTCGGGTAAGCGCGCCCCCGCGTAAAGTAAACAGGCAATTGCCATCATGATCAGCACGGAAAAGACGTTTTGGTACCCGCAAGCGGTCTGAACACTTCCACCAATCAACGGTCCTAACGCTGGCGACAGCGCCATTGCGGCACTGACCTTGGCGAAAACTTTGGCTCCGGCGACCCCGGAAAAGCTTTCCCGCATAATGGTCTGGGTAACGACCGAACCGGCACTGGCACCAAAGGCCTGAATGAGCCGGCAAACCAGCAACCAGTTAAAACTTGGACTGAGATACAACCCCAAGTTACCCACTAGGTAAAAGATCAACCCACCCAGCATAGCGGGACGGCGGCCCCGGTAGTCGGCAAACTGTCCCCAGAAGAGCACCCCCACGGCAAAGGCCACGAAGTAAATGCTCATGGTGAGTTGGCTTTGACTCGCGCTAACGTGCATTGCCCGGCTTAACGCGGGTAAAATTGGGGTGAAAATTGATTCACTGATTTGGGGAAAGCCCACTAAGGTAATTAATAATAGTAAGGACGGAACTTGTTTTTGGACGTTTTTCATTTAATTTATAACTCCTATTTAAATTAATTTGCGGAAAAACGTCCTTTTCCATCTACGGCCACACACACTAAAATTTGTTCATACTTCATGCGCAGTCACCTCGTTTCTGTTCAACCACTGTACGGGAGTTTTTAGTGTTTGTCAAAAAGCTCTGACATTGACGGCCTAAAAAAAGCGAGCTTTAACGTGTTGAAGAGACGTTAAAACTCACTTTTTATTTACAATATTTAACTATTTCATTATTAATGACTAACCCAAGTTACTCAATAATGACCTTCGTCCCGTACTTGATGTTTTGATAGACCCACTTCGCGTCGGCCACGCTTAAATGGACACAGCCGTGCGAAGACGGCTTTTTACCTAGATCCGCGACATCGGACTTAATAAAGTGCCCCTGAGCGTCTACCGGAGTGGAATGAAATAAGTATTCACCGTGATTTAACCATGAGACCCAGTAATAGGCGCCTTCATCAACCTTAGCACTATAGAAATACTTACCACGTTCGGCCTGCACGTGGTAGGTTCCGCGCGGCGTTTTACGGTCAGCGCTCGGAACCCCCGTCGAAACGTACATCGTGTAAAGCACCCGCTTGTGATCCAGCAAGTACATCCGCTGCTGCTTCAACGAAACTTTAATGCTCAAATCCGGATACTTCTTCACATCCGGATAAGCGACCGTCTCCGAAGATTTCCGCCAGTTGATGGGTGTCCGCATCACCGTTTTTTTAGCCGCTGCTCGTTTCTTTGCACGCTTAACCGCTTTACTAGTTGTAACTTTACGGGCGTGCGCGTACATCCCGTTAACTTGATGAACCGTAAAAACCCCCGCGACAAGGACGATAATTCCCACAAACACTAACCATGATTTACGTTGCATATTCTCAATCTCCCCATTAAACAACTACCACCCGTATCGTAACACCCCCAGTATTCGGAAACTAGCCGTACCACTATAATCAATCAAATTATTAACAAATTCATGTGCTAATCGGTCACTTCACGCCATCATAAAAGAGCCGTGATTGACGCACCACGACTCCTTTAAATTTAAACCATTATTTTAATTTACGAAATCAGCGAACCGTTGACCATGCTTTCTGGCACGGTGATCAGTTGAACCTGACCGTCGTGTTCGGCGGAAAGCAACATTCCCTGGCTCATTTCGCCACGCATCTTACGGGCCTTTAAGTTCCCCACGATGATGACCTTTTTACCAATTAAGTCTTCTGGTTCCGGATACCACTTGGCAATTCCGGACAGGATCTGCCGGTGATCGGCGTCACCAGCATCCAACCGGAATTGGAGCAGTTTGTCGGCTCCCTTGACCTTTTGCACGTTAATTACTTCGGCAACCTTTAATTCAACCTTATCAAAATCATCAATCTTAATCTCTGGTTTCGTTAAGTTCAGGCTCGTTTGTGCCGGGTCCCAATCGTGTTCAACTTCGGCTTCGTGTTTAGCCGCTTCCATCGCTTTACGCCCCTTCTGTTTATCAGACTTAGTCATCTTACCCTTTAAGAATTCAATTTCTTCGTCCATGTCGACCCGTGGGAAGATTGGCGTTCCCTTGGCAACCACTTGGGCCCCCGCTGGCAAATCACTCATCTTTAAGTTCGCAATCGCTAAGCTGGCAACGTCTAACCCGAGTTGCGTGAAGATTTCCTTCGGCGCGTGGGTCATAACGGGACTGATCAAACTAGCAATGACCCGTAAACTAGCTGCTAAGTGGGCCATTACACTGGCCAATTTTTCAGCGTCTTCCGGTGCCTCACTCTTAGCTAACTGCCAAGGCGCAGTTTCGTCAATGTACTTGTTCGTCCGGCTGACCAATTTCCAAACTTCACCCAGTGCGTTGGAGAGGTGCAGACTGTCCATGTCGGCGTTGTAGGCTTCAATAGTTGCGGCCGCGGTCGCTTCCAAGTCGGCATCAAATTCCGTGACGTCGGATTTAAAGGCTGGTAATTTACCATCTTCGTACTTGTTGATCATCGCCACGGTCCGGTTTAACAGGTTCCCCAGGTCGTTAGCCAAGTCGTAGTTCACGCGGGCCACGAAGTCTTCCGGCGTAAACGAACCGTCGTTTCCGTAAGGCATCGCCTTAACTAAGTAGTAACGCATGGCGTCGAGGCCGTAACGTTCCACCAAGGTTTCGGGGTAAATCACGTTTCCCTTCGACTTAGACATTTTATCGTCACTCATCAGTAACCAGCCGTGACCGAAGACCTTCTTAGGTAGTGGCAATCCGAGGGCGTGTAAAATAATTGGCCAGTAAATGGTGTGGAACCGCACGATTTCCTTACCAACCATTTGCACGTCGGCCGGCCAGTACTTGTTAAACAGTTCTTCGCTGCCACCAGTGGCGTAACCCAAAGCGGTGATATAGTTGGTCAGCGCGTCGATCCACACGTAAACGACGTGCTTGGGATCACTCTTGACCGGAACCCCCCAGGTAAAGCTGGTTCGGGAAACCGCTAAGTCTTCCAAACCGGGCTTGATGAAGTTATTGATCATTTCGTTCATCCGGTTGGATGGTTCAATAAAGTCCGGGTGACTTTGATAGTAGTCGTACAACCAATCCGAGTACTTGCTCATCTTGAAGAAGTAGGACTGTTCCTTAACGAGTTCCACTTCGTGACCACTCGGAGCCTTCCCACCGATCACTTTGCCGTTATCGTCGCGGTAAACTTTAGCTAACTGCGTTTCGGTGAAGTATTCTTCATCATCAACGGAGTACCAGCCTTCGTATTCACCCAAATAAATGTCGCCACTCTTTAGTAAGCGGTCAAAAATTTCTTGAACGGCGCGTTCGTGGTAATCGTCGGTCGTCCGGATAAACTTATCGTTCGAAATTTCGAGTAATTTCCAAAGGTCCTGAATCTGCTTAGCCATGCCATCCACGTATGACTTGGGATCCGTTCCTAATTTTTCAGCTTTTTCTTCAATTTTAAGGCCGTGTTCGTCCGTCCCGGTCAGGAAAAAGACATCGTAACCCATCGCCCGCTTGTAACGTGCTAAGGTATCACACGCAATCGTCGTGTAGGAGTTACCGATGTGTAATTTCCCCGAAGGATAGTAAATCGGCGTCGTAATGTAATATGTTGGTTTAGTTTCTGCCATGACGTAAATTCCCTTCAAACTTGTTTGTAGTTCAGTCGCGATTAGTTTAAGTGCCGTCCATTAAAAAACACTCATTTGCGAACGGTCCCGCGGTTCCCGCTAACTTGCGGGCTACCCGGGGTAAACTCTTTTCCATTGTATCATACTTCCCGCCACGATTAGGAACTGGTGAGAGCAAAAGACCGTTCAGAAGCTAAAAAATTCTGAACGGTCCGCTAATTTTAAACACTTTGATTTAACTGGTCAAAAAAGATACTTAGCGCGAGTAAGTCGGCGGTACCGCCGGGACTCAGGTGCCAATCGATCAGCTGCTGGTCAAACTGCACTAGCGCCGCTCGCAAACGCTCCTCATCGTCCCAAGTACTTCCCATTAATTGCTGAGCGTAGGCTTGAACCCGCTGTAAACCGGTTTGCCCACCACGGTGTAAGACGTTCCCGTCTTCTAGTTGAGCAATCAGGTAGACCATTAATTTGGCGTAGCGGTAATTGGGCGCCAACGCTTGGTGTTGCCGTAAAAAGGGCAACGCTAACCTTTGTAAGGCCGGGTAGCCCGCCTCAGCCTCACCGCGAACGCCCAGGACACCGTACTTCACGTAGAGTTGTTCTCCGTAAGACAACCGTTGCTTGGCACGTAATTGGGCAAAGTCCCCGCTAGTCAACCCGGCCGTCATCTCCTGAACGGTCGTAAAAACCGGTGTAAACTGACGTACTCGTAGCTCGGCCAACGACTGGTCGCGTAAACACCACCCCAGCGCCCCTAACAACACCGCGTAAGAGAAGTTGGCACCTTTATGGGTATTCACTTGGCGGGTGGCCGTAAGCATTGCCCGCTCACCGGTCGCCCCCGTTTGTCGGAGTGCCGTAAACAGGGTGGTAAGGCTGGTCGCCTGCCGCCCTAGAGTTACGTACTGGTGTAAAAACGGCGTCAAAGCGTTAATACTCGTCACAAACAAATCGTAATCCATATCGGTATGGGCCCCGTTAGAGTACGGGTCCACTAGCCCCGGTTTGGGGCTCAGTGTGACTTCCGCTAATAAGGACTGCCGGGCAACGGCGGCTAAGTCGATGGTCGTTAAACTATTCAAGGTCGTGAGCCCTCATTTCTTTAATGATGAATTGAAGTGACTGTCCTAAGTGTTCGCGAATGATCAAGTTGATCTGGACCTCGTCGTGGTTGACCATCGCTTGGTAGATTCGCCAGTGTTCTTGCAACGCCAGTGCCCGGCGTTCGCGGGACATGATTGAGATGTCACGGAAGTAAACCAGGTAAGCCTGTAACTTAAAGACGATGCTAACCAGGTGCGGCATGTCACAGTGTTGGTAGATGAACAGGTTAAAATCGGTAAAGTAACTGACAACGGTAATGTCCGGGGCCTGGTCCAGTTCGGCTTCGGTTTGCTCCAACATTTTACGCAGGGTCACAAAGTCGTCTTCGGTCATCTTAGCCATCGCTTTGCGGGTCGCTAAGGCGTCTAATTCCTTACGAATATCAAAAATCTCGTAGGCGTCCTTAATGGTAATGCCCTTCACGATCGTACTAGCGCCGGGCATGCTTTCAACGAGGTCCTCGGCCGCCAAGCGTTGCATGGCGTAGCGAATGGGGGTCCGGCTAACGTTGAGTTCTTCGGAAAATTTCTTTTCATTAATTCGGGTCCCAGCCGGGATATCGCCCAAAATAATGGTTTTCCGAAAAGCTTCTAACACTAAATCTTTTAACGGCTTATTCTGTGATAGGTCTAAGTTCTTCGCCACTGCCTTAACCACGATATCCATGCTGCTCACTCCCGTTTTTGTTAAATTATATCAGAATTATGTAAGCGGTAGCGGTTATTGTTGCAATTCACTCACCAATAACCGCCCGTCCGCACAAAACAACCGCCACTCGTGCGATTGCTTCGGGTTGTTCATGATCTATATTAAGCTTTTGGGGCAAAATCTAGTTGAATCGTTTGCAGGGGAACGTCGTAATAACGATCTTCACGCCGTCCTAAGAAGTCGCGCCCCTGATCCGGGAAGAGACCGTAGATCAGCACGTCTTCCATACTATGCGCGTATGCCTTGATTTCCTGCTCAAATTGAGGCAGTTGTGGCGCGATGGCGTCCGCTGGTCGACTATCAATCGGCTTTTCGTTACCAATGATTTTGTGAACCATGGCGGGGGCAATCGGAACCGGTGGCCGACCATATAAGCCGCGCACGTAGTCCTTGATTTCGTTGGGGATCAGCTTATACCGTTCCCCACTCATCACGTTCATCAACGCCTGGGTCCCAACCATTTGTGACAACGGCGTTACCAGTGGTGGAAAGCCAAGGTCGGCCCGTACCTTGGGTACCTCGTTTAGCACCCGTTCATACAACGCTTCTTGGCCCTGGTCCTTAAGTTGGGCCAATAAGTTCGACAACATGCCCCCGGGAACCTGGTAGCGTAACGACTTCGGTTGGACGTCCATCACCTTCGGGTTCAAGCCGCCGTCAGCCCTGAAACGGTCACGGATCGGTGCGAAGTATTCCGCAATTTCCGCCGCGAGCGTGGCGTCAACCGGTACTTCGTAACCGAGATCCCGTAACGCCACGAGCATTGATTCCGTGGCCGGTTGACTCGTACCACCGGCAAACGGGGAACTAGCAGTATCAATGATGTCCGCGCCAGCTTCGACCGCCTTAATGTAAGTCATGTCGGCAATTCCGCTGGTCGCGTGGGTGTGAACTTCAATCGGAATGTTAATGGTCGCTTTCAGTTCGCTAACTAAGTCGTAGGCCCGTTGGGGGGTCAAAATTCCCGCCATGTCCTTAATACACAGCGAATCGGCACCCATGATTTCCATCTCTTTGGCCAACTGAACGTAGTACGGAATCGTGTGAAATTCACTGGTCGTGTACGAGATCGTCATTTGCGCGTGGCCCCCATACTTCTTTGTTGCGGCCAGTGCCGTTTTCAGATTCCGGGTATCGTTTAACGCATCGAACATTCGAATAATGTCGATCCCGTTTTCAAGCGACTTTTGCACAAACTTTTCCACCACGTCGTCGGCGTAGTTTTTATACCCAAGGATGTTTTGTCCCCGTAATAGCATCTGTAACTTCGTGTGTTTAACGTGTTTGCGGATCGTCCGCAGACGTTCCCACGGATCTTCATTTAAGTAGCGTAAACACGAATCAAACGTGGCACCACCCCACACTTCTAGCGCGTGGTAGCCGGCCCGGTCCATTTTATCCAAAATGGGGACCATGTCACTAATCGGCATCCGCGTGGCAATTAGGCTCTGCTGGCCATCCCGGAGCACGGTTTCCATCATTTCAACGGTTGGTTTACTCATACTTCCCGCCACCCTTCTGCAATAATTTCGTCAACGGCCCGTTGCATCTCAACTAACTGGTGCGCCCGTGAGCGGCTGCAAACCTTCGCGTCACCGCCACAGACCAGACACTTTCGCCGCGGAAGCATTAAATCCTCCCGACTCATGTGTTGTAACCCGTCCGGCCCCGTCGTCAACACGTCAAGGTCGCATAACTGACCAAACTTAGCGCCCTGTTCAAAGGTTACTAAGTCCCGTTTGACCCGTTTGGCCGGTTCGTTGACTAAGACGTAAAATTCAAAGCCGGTCACCCGTTGAAAGCTTGCCGCCGTGACCACCGCCGCCCCGTACTTATTAATAATCCCGTTCGCAACGGCTTGGTACTTCGTCGTTAAGTGCGTGCCGGTCTTTACGGGGCCCGGAATACGGGTCGACGACCAGATCAGCGTCGACTCCGGCTGCGCTGCTAAGATGGTTCGTTGTTGGTCAGCGCGCCAATCCCGCGTTTGCAGCATCGCCATCAACTCGATCTCCGGACCATCTAAATTTTTAAACTGGTTAGACATTTTTAACAACGTCGATCAAGTGACCATCCCGGTACTCGATCAACGCAACAACTTGGTCGCCATAGTGGATCTTCGCGGGAACTCCGGTAATGGCGTAAGCTTTGTCCCGTAATTCTTCAATGGTAAATTGCGGCACCTTTAATGATTTGAACATTTTGATCAAGTCCGGGCGGTTCGGGTTGATTGCGATCCCAAGTTCGGTCACGATCACGTCCACACTGGCCCCCGGCGTTACCACGGTCGTGACTTCATCCACAATGGTTGGGATGCGGCCGCGCACGATGGGCGCGACGACCATGCTCATCTTGCAAGCGGCACTTGTATCGGAATGGCCACCCGAAGCGCCCCGCAAGACACCGTCGGAACCGGTAATAACGTTGACGTTGAAATCGGTATCCACTTCCAGCGCGGATAGGATCGCCACGTCTAACTGGTTGATCACGGCACCCTTGCTTAACGGTGAGGCGTACATATTGGCGTCAATTTCGTAGTGGTCCGGATTGTCAGCCAGTGAGACTGCCGACGGGTGATCAAAATCTTGCACGTCGATCAGCTTGTCAACCAAGCCCTCTTTTTGCAATTCCACCATCGCGTTAGTGATCCCACCAAGCGCAAAACTGGCCTTAACGTCTTGGTCGATCATCGCCTGCCGCATGAAACGGCTCACGGCTAAAGCGGCACCGCCGCTCCCAGTTTGGAACGAAAAACCGTTCTTGAAGTAACTGGACGCGGTAATGACTTTGGCCGCGTATTCCGCAATCAGAAGTTCCTTCGGGTTCTTTGTGAAGCGGGTCGCACCCTTCGCAATTCCATCCGGATCCCCGATGGCGTCCACTTGGACCACGTAGTCGACGTCGGTTTGCGGAATACTAATTGGGGTGTTCGGGTACGGTACCAACGTATCGGTCACCGCGACTACTTGGTCGGCGTACTTGGCATCGACCATCGCGTAACCCAAAGAACCACAGGTGGCTTTACCCTTCGTCCCGTTGATATTCCCGTACGCATCGGCACTCGGGGCACCCAGGAAGGCGACGTCAATGTGAATATCGCCACTGGCAATCGCCCGGGCCCGTCCACCGTGGGAACGAATCACGACCGGGTTAGCCATGATTCCACTAGAGATGGCCGCACCGACCTTATCGCGTAAACCACTGGACGTGATGTTGGTGACCACGCCATTTTTAATGTGGTCAATCAGTGGTGCGTGCACGTTCGCGATTGAACTTGGCGCAATTGACAAGTCCTTGATACCCATCTTGGCAATTTCGTCGAGGACCATGTTCATGACGAAGTCGCCTTCCCGGAAGTGGTGGTGAAATGAAATGGTCATACCATCCTTGAGACCAGTTTTAACGATGGCGTCGTGAATGCTAGCCAGTAACTTCGTTTCGTTTGGTTTAACTGGTTGTACATGTTTCGTGGCGGCTTCGAAGGGTTTAACGTTCGTAAACTCTCCGTCGTAGACGCCGTATTGGTCAGCGTATTTAGTTGGAATATCGCGATTAACTTGATTAATCCCCATGGTTAGTCCACCTCCATATTAGTTGCTTTGGCTAAAGCGAGGACCCGTTCGGCCCGTTCAACGATTGGCTTATCGACCATTTGGCCGTCCACGGCGATTACCCCGGACCCCTTGGCTTCGGCCTCACGAATTCCGGCCATCACTTCCCTAGCCTTTTGAACTTCTTCAACCGTTGGCGCGTAGATGCCGTTAATGACCGGAATCTGGCGGGGGTTGATGACCGACTTGCCGTCAAAGCCAAGTTGTTTGATTAGTTCGGTTTCCCGGCGCAGACCGGCTTCATTATCAACATCCGAGTAGACGGTGTCGATGGCGGCGATACCCGCCGCCCGGGCTGAATGTAAAATGTAGTTACGAGCAAACGACAATTCCGCTCCGTCGGCGTAGCGTTTCGTCTTTTGACTGGTGACGTAATCTTCGGCACCCAGAGCAATCCCAATCATCCGGGGCGACGCCTTAGCAATTTCACGGGCGTTGAGGACCCCTTCCGCCGATTCAATGGCGGCCATCATGTTGGTCGTTCCAACCGGAATCCCGTACTTTTTCTCAACCGCGGTAATGACTTCGTCGACGTCCACGATGTCTTGGGCCGTTTCGGTTTTGGGTAGCCGAACCACGTTAATGCCACCGAGCACCATCGCTTCAATGTCTTGCCGGCCACCCGCGGATAGCGCGTTGACCCGGACAACCGTTTCAACGCTGGAATAGTCAAACGTTTTTAAGGCGGAGTAGACGAGGACCCGGGCCGTATCCTTTTCCTTTAAAGAAACGGCGTCTTCCAAGTCAAACATGATTGCGTCCGCACCGTATAAAACGGCATCGCGCAACATCGCCGGGTTAGCGCCCGGGACAAACATCATCGTTCTTCTTAATCGTTCCATGAGTTGATGGCCTCCCATTCGTAATCTGATTCGCCACGTAAGCGGTAAGCCGCCGCAATCGTCCGGGCCTTGATCGTACAGTCCAAGGCTCCCTTATCTACGGCTTCGACCTTAACGTTGGTGATGGCTAACCGTTGCAAAATATCCGTGATCAGTGCGGTGATGTGCTCACCAAATTGTTTTTTGACGTTACTTTCTAATTCAACTTGAATCCCTTGCTGGTTCGGTTTTAACGTAATCATGATGTCGCTTGATTCCGTCGTTCCAGCCGTGGCGCTTTGCTTATTTGTCATGGTAAACACTCCTTATAATTTGTTCAGTCGTTGGTGGTACCAGCGCGCGAACCCGCGGCCAGTCACCGGCACGGATTGCTTGCCGCACCGTCGTTGCACTCACGACCCGCGAATCAACGCGTAGACGCGGCAACACCGTCAGTTGCAATCGTCCAGCAAAGGTCGCTGCCATCTGTTGGTTATACAGCGCCGTTACCGGGGAGTTGGGTTCTTCACCAACGAACCGTTGTTTGATCGCCAAAACGGGGGCGATCCGCGTTAAGAATAGCTGGGCGTCTAAACGGGCTTGTTCAGCGGCTACCGCTAAATCAGCCTGATCCTTTAAAAAGTAGGATGGAAACGTGGTGTTGGCCACGAGGTAGTGGTCCGTTGGTAAAACGACCACCCGGGACTCGTCCGCTAAGCCTTGTTGAACCATCGCTAAACGGGTCGCCGTATCAAAAGTGGAACGGTCCTCCGAAACCACTAATACGTACACGACGTCACAACTTTTTAACGCCGTTTGAACTAAGTACCGGTGGCCGTTCGTAAACGGGTTAGCGTTCATCACAACGGCCCCCGCTTGGTGACTGGGTTGTTTTTTTTGCCGCAGCTTTTCCTGGTAAGCCGCTAAATCGGGGTACCCCCGTTCTAGCAAGGCCACGTGCGCCGTTGTGGCAATGTTTTTAAACCCTAAGGCCTGAAAATAGGTGGCCGTACACGGTTTCGTGTACACGTAAGCTTGTTCGTAACCCGTAGACGTGAGCCGTTCCCACAAGGCCGTAGTAATGGTTGCCAGGAGGTTTTGATGCTGCGCGGTATCCGCGACCGCCACTAACTTAATAATGTTCTGGTACGTCGAACCGGTCGCAATCAAGTACTCCTGCTCGTAGATGCCGACCACGTAATCAACCTGGGCGTCCGGGACTAGTCCCGACTGCCGTAATAACGTTTGCCACGCCGCTTTGGCGGACGGATTAAGCTCTAACCACAGTCGTTGGACTCGCATCCCGCGCACCTCACTTTGCTGGTAATAGTTTCAACAATAACTTTGCAACTAAGTAAATAATGAAGAGGACTAAGAACACGCCGCCCATTCCAAAACCCATTAGTTCAAACGCAATTTTTAAATTTTCTAGCATGGTGTCTGCCCCCTACATAAAGAATGAAAGTAATAACCCACCGGCAATGACCGAGCCGATTTGACCGGAAACGTTGGCCCCGACCGCGTACATTAAAACGAAGTTCTTCGGGTCCTCGTCCGACGCCATCTTTTGGATGACCCGGCTAGACATTGGGAAGGCTGAAATTCCGGCCGCCCCAATCATTGGGTTAATTTTTTGCTTCCGGAATACGTTCAACAGCTTCGCAAACAACACCCCACCGATCGAGTCCATCACAAACGCAACTAACCCGAAAGCGATAATCATTAACGTCTGTAAGTTGAGGAACTGGTCAGCCTGTAGTTTAACGGAAATGGTCAAACCTAACAGAATGCTGACAATGTTGACCAGTTCGTTTTGGGCCGTAGCGGATAAGCGATCCAGCACCCCACATTCTCGCAGTAGGTTCCCAAACATTAGGAAACCGACCAACGGCAGTGAAATCGGGGCAATAAAGCCGGCTAAAATCGTAACAATAATTGGGAACAGGATCTTGGTCGTCTTTGAAACGCTCTCGGCTTTATACGTCATCCGAATCTGGCGTTCCTTTTTAGTCGTGACCGCCTTGATCGCCATGGGCTGAATAATTGGAACCAGCGCCATGTACGAGTACGCGGCCACGGTAATCGGCCCCAACAAATTCTCCGCCAGTTGGTTTGAAACGAAGATGGCGGTCGGACCGTCGGCGGCCCCAATGATCCCAATCGAAGCAGCTTCCTTAATGTCAAAACCAAACAGGACCGCCACAATAATGACGAAGAAGATCCCAAACTGCGCGGCCGCACCGAATAGTAACATGAACGGATTTTGCAATAACGGACCGAAGTCGATCATTGCACCGATCCCGATAAAAATTAACAGTGGGAATAGTTCGGTCGTAATACCGGCTTTAAAGAGAACGTCGAGGACCCCTTCGGCCTTAGTTCCGCCGACCATCTGCGTCAGTACCCCGGTTTTGGGAAAGTTGACCAGAATGGCTCCCAATCCCATGGGAACGAGCAAGGTCGGTTCGTATTCTTTTTTAATCCCTAAGTACATTAAGATGCCGCCAATCAACATCATAATGATTTGGTTAAAGGTAATCGCGGTAATTCCTTCAATCAGCGTTTCCACATCGCTACCCCTTTCAGCTAATCGTAATTAGCGCGTCCCCGGCGTTGACCGTGTCGTTTTTGTTAACAAAAATTTCTGCCACGGTACCGGCCCGGTTAGCCACGATTTCGTTTTCCATCTTCATGGCTTCCAAAACTAACAACGGTTGATTTTCGGTAACCTGATCACCGGGTGCAACTAACATCTTAATAATCGTACCGGGCATCGGCGCCTTCATCGCGTCACTCGTATCGCCAGACGCAGCCGGTGTTGGCGCTGCGGCCGGTTCAGGTTGCGGCGCCGCCGAAGCGGGGGCAACCGTTGGTGTGGCTTGAACTGGTTGCGGTGCGGGGGCCGCGGGAGTCGCCGTACCACCAATTTCTTCCATTTCAACCAGGTATTCCTTACCATCAATGGTGATCTTAAATTTACGTAACATTAGTGCTGGTCAACTCGCTTTCTAATTGATTTGACGACGAAGTGCCCGTCGTCCACCGCCGTCGCACAACTGCTAGCAATCACGCTAACTAGTTGCGCTTCCGGATTTTGAACGTAGAGGTGTTTTAAAACTAGTTTGCTGTCCGTGACCGACGTTGTCGCAACGCTCGCCGCAATCAGCGCCGGAATCACGTTTTCCTTTGGATCAATTTCTAAATATAACGGCACTGGTTCCCATTCCGACGTCGGCCGCGTTGCCACTTGCGGCTTCGGGGGTTCCGGAACCACCGGCAGTGCTTCCGTCGAATGGTGTAACAATCGTTGCCATAAATGTGTCATGGATTTCACTCCCTAAGTATTGGCAATTTAACCGGTTTAATGTGCTTTATTGTGGAATGTAGAACGGCATGTGTCCGGTCAATAGGATCGTGACCACGAAAATCACGAAGACCCCGAGGGCGTACTTGGCGGTTTCTTTTTGCCAAGCCCCCATGTCCAAACCAGTTAACCGTAACAGTAAGTAAATAAAGGCAACTAACGGACTGAGCAAATGGAAGGCTTGTCCCATTAATGACGCTAACGCCATCTGCATGTTGGTAAAGCCGTATGCCCGTCCAGCTTGTGCTAAGACTGGTAACACCCCGAAGTAGAAGCCGTCGTTTGAGAGGAAGAACGTCCCCGGTGCTGAAATAACGGCAATCACGATGCCCCAGAACCCGGCTAATTGGTGAGGGATAATTTGTGTGAAGCTTTGTGCCAAAGCGGTCGCCATCCCAGTTCCCTGGAAGAGTCCCATGAAGACCCCAGCCGCAAACACTAAGATAACCACTTGGACCGCGTCGCCACCGTTTGCCCCGATTCGTTTGGACTGATCCTTTAAGTTTGGATAGTTAACCATCAAAGCAATACAAGTTCCGACTAAGAATAGTAACAGTGGTGGCATTTCTAAAGCTTTAATGAACGACCCGGCCACTAACCACGCAATCAGGACAATGGTCAAAATACCGTTAAAAGCAAAGTTCTTGGGCCGCCGAATACCGGCAACTTCTGGATCAGTCACTTCGATCATGGCGTCAATTTCAGCCGGTGTTAATTCCTTAATCCCTAAACGTTTCCGTTCACGTTTACCCATTCCACGCGCAACCACGAAAATCACGTAGAGCAAGGCCAGGATCATTCCCGGCATAACGTAGGCTAAGATACTGGCATCAACGTCCAACACCGCCATGGCCCGGGCCGTTGGACCACCCCATGGCAACAAGTTCATGATGGTGTTTTGCAGGATAACCAGCACCCCTAAGTCCATCATCCGCATGTTCAATTTCTTATAAATCGGAATGAACGCTGAACAACAGATCAAGGTGGTGGTCGTTCCGTCACCGTTCAAGGAAACCGCGGCGGCTACGACGGCGGTCGCCATCAGCACCTTCATCGGGTCCCCTTTTGCGAAGTAGATCATTTTCTTGGTGATTGGGTCAAACAACCCCGCGTCCAACATAATGGAGAAATATAAAATGGCAAATAAGAGCATAATTCCCGTGTTGGCCGTAGTTTTGATTCCTTCCAGAACGAAATCCCCGATGGTGCCTTTCTTGGCAACCCCCGTAACCATTGCAAAAATAGCAAAAACTAATGGCACTAGCACTAATGCTGTAAATGGTGACATCTTTTTCTTCATGATGACAAACATGAAGACGACAATCATAGCGTAGGCGATTATTGTTAGTAACATGGTTTCAACTCCTTTAAAATTTATAACCAAATCATAACCTGATGAAAGCGCTTTTTCTAGCCGATTTGTTCATAAGCACACAGAAAGAACACTTGCCACTAATTTCAAAAATCAGCTTTTAAAGTTGTCCTAGTCCACGCCGTTCCCCCGTTTGGTATCCTGAAACAATGCTTCAACCAAGCGGAGCGCTTCCCATTATGCTCATTTGTGAACTTGTTCTAACAATAAAAAAAGGATCGGCATCGCTGTCGGTCCTTACACGTTCCTGCCTTTACCAGTCGCCGAACTTATCGTCCTTCAACTGTTGCAACAACTTCTGATAATGATCATTACTAATTTCGCCCTTAAAGTGTGCGTCTTCCAAATTATTAAAGCGCTCCGCCAAGTAGTACGCCGTTAAATACAGCGTTAACTTTCGTTTCACGATTGCTTCGGGATCCAAGTCATCGGCAACCTGGTGCGATGCAACCACCATCTCGGCAAACTTACGTTGGTCCAGTTTCAAATTATTATTGTCCCGATCAGGATTAACCATCTGAATACCCCCTTACCTATTCGTCTTAAGCTAGTTTCAGATTATCATATTCCCTAATTTAACGGGATATTAAAATTGTTCTTTTGATGTTTTTTTATAAATGCAATTATCACGGCTCGGGCTGGTCCTTCCAAAGTCAATGCTTCACGCCTAACGCCAATCATTCAATTTTACCTAAATTAATTGCCCTAGTTTGTTTCAAACTCTGCTTACCGATTCCAAGTTAGTGCACACTTTCCAGCCCTCCGGTCGGCGTGGACTGGCCAAAAAAGCGGTGGGCACAAATTTGAGCCCACAACCCAGGTCTCAACCATTGGCCTTTCACCGCTGGGGCCATCCACGCTCTCCCTTCAGGCTTCAACTAGTCGTTGGCGGGCCGTAACCACTAATTTATTTAGTCTTAATAGCACGTTGCTTAAAATACCTGATTTTAAATACCAACC
>NZ_QWZQ01000044.1 GCF_003885105.1 Lactiplantibacillus garii | reverse complement strand
TTTACAACATCATTAAATAAAACTGGAGCTGATTAATCATGATGACAACTTTTATTGGGGCTTTACTTCCCATTATTTTTACAATTTTGCTCGGTTACATTGCTGGCAAATCGAAAGCCATTGAACCTAAAACAGCCGGAGTACTCAACAAGATCGTGATGAACTATGCGTTACCGCTAAGCCTGTTCTTTTCAAGCAATCAGATGCCGAAACAACTTATTTTTAATAACTGGAAAATTGCAAGCTGGCAACTATTCAGTATGTTAGCTTGGTGGTTGATTACCTACTACGTTAGTCGGTTAATGCTGAAATCTAGTCAGACGTTAGCCGCCATCCGGGCCTTCGCCATTTCAACGCCAGCTGTCCTTTTCGTCGGGCCCGCCCTTTTTCCGGTACTATTTCCTCAAACCGCGACCATCATTGTTTCAATTGGTAGTATCACGATGGGAATTCAACTTTGCTTGACCCTCTTTGCCCTGTCCATCGCAACTTCCAACCAGGCCGTCCAAGAACACGCGAGTATCAAACAAATTTTGATTACCGCATTTAAAAAACCAGTTATTCTTGCAACCATTCTTGGTTTCGTGACGGCATTTTTAGGTTTAAAGTTACCAGTTATTTTAACGGCGACTTTTATGCAACTAGGCAAAACCGCTGCCGGTCTTGGACTCTTTTCGATTGGGCTAATTTTATACGCGTTTAAACCCAGTTTCTCACGATTAGTGTGGGGCGACGTGATTGCCAAAGAATTACTCGTTCCACTCTCAACCATGAGCCTAATGTTATTAATGCACGAACCCACCGAGCTGATTAACGAAATTATACTGACCTTAATGATTTCACAAATGGTTTTCCCAACGATTCTTGCGCAACAGTATGGTGAAGGTGAACGTGAAATGGTCTCTTCCATATTCTTGACAACCCTGTTTTCATTTGTTGTCATGGCAGGCTTCATGTTTATCCGCCAAATTGGTTAACCTAGAAAGGAATTTTATGAATTATAGCGACCTCAAATATTTTGTTTACTTAGTCAATAGTGGCAGTTACATCGGTACTGCCCAGCACTTTAAGGTGACTCAACCGGCCATTTCAGTTGCAATCAAACGGTTAGAAAAGGAATTCCAGGTTCAATTACTAACGCAGCAGAATCGTCGGGCTCCCTTAACCACTACGCTTCCCGGTGGCGTTTTGTACCTGAAAGCTAAAAACATCCTGACTGCCGCCGACAAATTACACGACGAAGTCACCCACGCAAATGACACCAATATTCGGGTCGGTTTTTCCACCGTGGCAGGTCGCCATTGGATTCCTCGCGTTATCAAAAAGTTTCAAGTCATGAATCTCCTTGATATGGTTCACACTCAAGAACGAGATTCTGACTATTTAATTGAGGCTCTGCGAACGGATAAACTTGATGCCGCTATTTTCAGTACGTTAACACCGTATCCTCAGAAGGATTTAACTATTACAACACTGGCAACCTACGACTTGTCACTGATTGTAAATCCCAAGCACCGGTTGGCAACGCAAACGGTGGTGGACGTTCACGAACTTCGTAACGAGAATTTCATCGCCCGCCCCCAGCCAACTGCTCACCAAGCACTTACTAGCTATTGCCAGTTAGGCAATTTTAAGCCGCACATCATTTACGAAACTCCCGATGTGGAGTTGATCAAGCAACTCGTTAAACAAAACGTTGGGATCGCATTAATGATTAACTCCGTACTTGATCGCGATGATTCGGCGATTCAGATTCTATCACTAAAGGCAGCTCAACAAATTCACTGTTACATGCAGTTAGGACTACGCAAAAACTTTATTCCAAATCAGAATCAATTAAAATGCATTGACGTTTTAAAACAAACTTCTTACCTATAATTAAATTCAAAATTGTAAAGCACCCCTAAGGTTGGATACACAGTTTCAACCTTAGGGGTGCTTTACACTAACCGTCTATTAATCATATTGTTGTCAGCGCCATTTTCAATCCGCGCAATGGCCGTTTTAAAAACGCCGGTTACATCCGGTTCACTTACTCCCAAGCCACGGTCATCCGCCGGTGCTCATAGTGCGGGTGTTGGACCTCATCCACCAAGGCTAACGCCATATCCGCGTAGCTGATGGTCGACTCGTGAGTGTGATCGTAAAGCAAAACGTCACTGCCCGTTTGGTAACGACCGGTGGTTGCCGCATTCGGCAGGTAGTTGTACGGTGGCGCCACGTAGGTCCAATTGACGCCGGAACTTTCCAAAATCTGCCGGGCTTTGACGTGTGCACGACTGGCCGGGCGCATGATCAGGGGTAACTGGTCAGCCACCGTTTTTGTCCGGCTCGCGTCCAGGTACAGCGTGGCCCCCGACCCGACAACGATCAGGCGGGTCGCCGTCCCTTTCAACAAATCTGTCAGGTGTTGGTTAACCCGCGGGTAGTCGGCCTTCTTCGCCGACGCAAAGGTGCAGATCACAACGTCAAATCCCCGCAGGTCGTCTGGCGTCAGGTCAAAGAGGTCCCGCTCGATCACCGGTACGCTCACCGTCAACTTGGCGGCGTTGCGGACGATTGCCGTTGGCACCAGCCCGCGGTCTAGCGCCACGCGGAGGACGGCCGAACCCGTTTTACCAGTCGCGCCAATAATGGCTAATTTCATTGAATCCCTCCCTACTTCGTGAGTACTCGTTGGTATTTTAACGTGAGGTGCTGCAGTGCGGCCGTAATCGTTGAAAAATCAACCTCGGCCCACTTGGACGGGACCACGACCTGCGTCATCAACATCTGTAAATAATCGGGTAAAACGTCCTGCGTGCGCCCGCCGTAACGACTGAGAGCCGCGGGTTTCATGGCGACCGGAATCATCGCTTCTAGTTGCATGATCAAGAGGTCCGGATTGAGTTGGTCGTTATACGCGCCGTTCGCGATTCCCGCCGCAAAAAATTGACGGGTCCGAGCCAACCACTCAGCGTAGTCGTGTTCAAATTGTTGCGACAGTTCCGGATCATCGTGGGCCAGGTCCGTTCGAAACTGCCAAGAACTCGACCCGATCAGCGTGATGAGGCTCAATAGAACCCGCGGGAAGTGCTGCACGCTATCCGCGGCGTTTTTGACCGGCGGCACCGGTTGTTCCGTCATAAATTGGCGGTACTCTGCGACCACGGCCGCGATCACGGCGTCCTTAGAAGAATAGTATTGGTAGAGTTTACCGCGACTGACCCCCATCAGCTTGGCAATCTGGTCCATTTTTAACGTGGCAAAGCCGTTTTGGACAATGGTTTCCGTGATGGTCATGATCATGTGGTGTTTACGTTCTGCAACGGTCGTCATGGAATCCCGCCTTTCTTAATTGATGGTAGTGTACCCTGTTTCTTAAAAATTGTCAATTTTGACAAAAAATGTCTTTTTTGTTGATTTTTGAATCTCACGATGCTAAGCTAGGCGCAACAATTAAACGAGGATGGTAAAAAAACATGCGCAAAACGGATGAATTAATTTTAGTGACTGGTGGGACCGGGTTCGTGGGCAGCTGGGCGATTGTCCGCCTGCTTCAGCAAGGTTACCGGGTGCGGACGACCGTGCGGAGCTTAAAAAAGGAAGCCCAAGTGCGCGCGGCCATTGCTCCGCAGGTCGACCCGCAAGACCGACTAACGTTTGTCGCGGCCGATTTAACCACCGATACTGGCTGGGCCGCGGCCATGCAAGGCGTCGACCGGGTTCTACACGTGGCATCCCCCATGCACACCGCCAATTCCGCGGATATCCAAACCTTCCTGAAACCCCAGCGCGAAGGCGATGAACGGTTATTACGGTTTGCCGCCGCGGCGGGTGTTCAGCACGTGGTGATCACGTCGGCCGCCGCAGCCGCTAAACCGGCCGATGATAGTACCAACTGGCACTCGGACGAAACGGTTTGGACCCAACCAAACGACCCGGTTCAAAACCCGTACCAGCGTTCCAAGGCCCTCGCTGAAAAAGCGGCCTGGGATTGGATGGCTGATTACGACGGCCCGATGCAACTCACGACCGTTTTACCGACCGCGGTTTTTGGCCCGGTCCTGATGCCACAAAATAACAGTTCCCAACAGTTGATCACGCTGATGTTACGGGGCCGCTTACCCGGCGTGTTCAACATTGGCTTCGACATCGTGGACGTCCGCGACCTAGTTGACCTAGAGATCATGGCCATGCGCAGTGATCAAGCCGCCGGGCAACGCTACCTGGCCGTTGCCGATAACCTAAAAATGAAGGCCATCGCCCAGTTGTTGAAGGCCCGGGTTCCCGTAATTGCCGACCGCGTACACACCAACACGATCCCCGATTGGTTATTACGCTTAGTTGCCCGGCTAAACGCCAACGCGGCCGTATTTATCGGCTTGCTAAACCGACAATTTCGGTACACGTCCGCCAAAGCCCAGCGTGACTTGGGCTGGCAACCCCGCTCGGCGGAAACGACCCTGATCGACGCTGCCAACCGGATGGAAAAGTTAGGGTTGCTCAACTAAAACCCGACGCCGTATCACTCAAAAAGGCCCGCCAACTTGAACGTTAAGTCGGCGGGTCTTTTTCTGGTTCACTAGCCGTATTTATTTCCCGGGTTAGCGCTATGATACTTCCATAAACATACTTAGCTAACTGAAACGGACTAACTTTAAGATGTTAAGATAAGTCACTAGCTGTGAGATTGCACCCATTAAGATCAGCCATCGTTTGTAATACCAATACAGCTGTCCGTAACTATGTCACTTACCACGAAACCAGTCATTTAATGGATTCACAATTACTACTTGGAACTGTCGTGTATACGTTGACTTTTATCATCATCGGCTACCTAATTTTTAGAAAAAAACGTTTTTAATTTAGCTGGAGGAACCTACCGTGAATAAATTTCCCGAACAACTCAAAAAAATCAGAAAAGAAAAAGCTATCACCCAAGATGAACTTGCCAGTAAATTGTTTGTGACTAGGCAGGCCATTTCAAAATGGGAGTCTGGAGATTCAACGCCAGATTTAAACAACTTAATTAAGCTAACCGATATCTTTAACGTCAGTTTAGATACGTTAGTTTTTGATCCGAAGCGTAATCGTTACGTCCGCAGATTTGGTAAAATGAATTTTTGGGATTTTCTATCCGCGTATTGGTGGGTAGTGGTCTTGATTGTTTTTATTATTGGTTTCTTTTCAGCTTTTTGGTCCGGCCGTTAGCCATATCATAGATTACGAAATTGAACAGTTCCCGCTTTTGAACAAACTTTATTATCCAAATTTAATGCATCTAGTAATAAAGCACCACCAAATTTGCTCTTAACTTATCGAAGTGTCAATCCAAATAAAATCATGCTTATTCAAAATCCAAGCAAGTATGTTTTTCGCCATGTACCTACAAGCGCTGTAAAGCCGTTACCATTTTTACAGCGCTTGTAGGTTTAACTTTATCAATTCCTAATTCAGATCACTTATTTTCCGCTGGTTGACAAACAAAGATCCGCTCCGTCAACGTTCCCAGGGAAGATTGAGCGGTTCGGAGCTGACCGGTATCCCGAAACCCTAAGTGTTGATAAAATCGTTGGGCGGCCACGTTATTGGCTAATACCAACAGGTAAATCCGCTCGTACGATGCCCGTAACCTAGCTACCCCCTGCTGAAGAAGTTGGTGGCCCACACCTAAGTTCTGGTACTCCGGTGCAACGTAAATTGAATATAGCTCGCCCCAACCCGTAAATTCGGCTAACCGGGCGGGACCAAAACTACAGACGCCGACTAAGCGCCGCTGCTGATCCTGCGCCAGCATGGTGTTTTGCCAACGCTGCTCCGGGTGCCACGTTTGTGGTGACAGTTGGGCTAAAAAGCTTGCGGGAATCAAATTCCGGTAGGCACTCTGCCACGTGTCGTAATACAACTGGCGAATTGCCGCAAAATCAGAATCACTGCGGGCGGAGAAAATTTGATAACTAGTTTCCATCCGACGACGCCCTCCTTTTTTCACTAAAGCATACCACTCAACACTAACACTATCGAATTAACTAAATGATACCAAGGATCAGAATGCCTAGCGAAACTCACCTTGCTTTTTTGATTCAAACAACACCGTTTTTTTGCCATTAAAAACGTGCCCCACAATCATCAACCACTTGGTCTAATGATTCCGAGGCACTTCAGGTTTTCAGGGGATTTTATGACTAACTTTCTCGCAGGTAAATCCAGCCAATTAAGCCAATCATTAACGTTATGATTAGGGTAAAGCCCATTGCTAAGTGGAACCCCGAAACAAAAACCGTCGTTAAACCAGAGATGACGATCATGATGGTGTTAAATAACGAACCACCAATTTGACGGAGCGCGTTATTCAAGGCCGTCCCAAAACTAATATTGACACTTTCTAGTCCTTTTAACGATTCTGTGATGGTGGTTGACATTAAGAAAGAAATCCCAGTTAAGCGGACCATGTAGGCAACCGTTAATAGCCAGATAGCGGTGTCTTGATTGAAGAACATAAATGGAACGGATGAAACCAGCGTTAGAATCACACCTATGATAAACGGTCGCTTCATGCCATGCTGATCATAATAGTTTCCAATCATGGGCGACAAAATTCCTAACATGAATGCCCCTGGTAGCATCACTAGGCCAGCTATCAGTGCCGTCTGGTGGAACGTATTTTCAACCAATAACGGCATTAACGTCTCGGTCCCCATCAGCACGCCAAAAACTAGTAAGGCTGAAACCGACATCAGTAAAAACGTTTTTTGTGATAATAGTTTTAGATTGAGCATTGGAAACGATAATTTAAACTGCCTTCTTGCAAAAATAGCCGTCACCATTAACCCCAAAATCACGAATACCATTCCTAGAATTAAGTTCGTCGTAATGATTGAGATCCCGTACATCAACGCCCCCAGACCAACACTCGAAGTTAAAACGGAAAAAATATCAATTTTGATGTTTCTGGGTGTCGTCACGTTCGGCAGGAAAATGATGGCCAAAATGCCAATGATCATCGTGATTGGGATGGTCAGAATAAAAAGGTAACGCCAGCTCAAGGCACTAACAATGAGTCCCCCCAATGACGGCCCAATCGCGGGTGCTAGGGAAACCACTAGGCTGACCAGCCCCATCACCTTTCCCCGTTCTTGGCTGGGATAGATTTCCAATAGCATAATTTGCATAAAAGACATCAAAATTCCACCAGCCGTTGCCTGCAATAACCGGGCGATTAAAATCACCGTGAAGGAATTTGCAACGGCTCCAAGAATCGATCCTAATAAAAATAGTAAAACGACGGAAATGAAAACCTTTCTGTTAGAAAATTTTTGATACAAATTTGCCGATAAGGGCGTAATAATGCCTAGTACTAAAACGTAACCGGTCGTTAGCCACTGGACCGTATTTAAACTAACGTGTAATTTGGTCATTAAAACCGGCAAAGCCGTTACCATCAACGTTTGATTCAAAGTAGCGGTAAACGCCATGATTAAGGTAATGATCGTTACGATTGTTCTTGTTCTCTTATTCATTATGTCATCCTTTCAAAACACTAGACTAATCGGTCTATTTTTTGGCTTAAAAAAAGGAAGTTTAGTTACTTCCGCTTAAAATCCACTTTAAACTCTCGCTCACAATTTCCAGATATTCGGTTGATTCTTTGATAATCCCGATCGTAACGCCACCTTCAATCATGGCGTTGATTTGCTTGGCCTTACGAACAGCCGTCCCTTCGTCCATACCAGCAGCACTCAATTTCTCTTCAATATGATCTTCGAGCATGGTATAAGTTCTCTTCGCTAGGGCAACGATTTCAGGATCGACATCCTTTGCTTCCATCATTTCCGAGAAAAGAATGCTCATCCGAACCGTTGAATAATCGGGCGTATTGATTTTATTTTTCAAATTATCAATAAACAAGTTAATCGCCGTTTCAGCGTCACGGCCGTTAAAAAATTCGTTCATTAAAGTATTTGAGTAGTCATAATCTCTTTGCAAAACGCAGCGCACTAACTGTAATTTACCATCGGGAAAATAATGATAAAACACACCCTTAGAAACCCCAGCACGGCGATTAATTTCCGCAATGCCAGTCTGAAAATAGCCTAAACGGTGAAACAGCTCCGTCGCAACGTCTAATATGTGTTCTTGTCTTGGTTTGATGATAGTCACTCCCTTCAGCGTCAGGGCGAAAAAATAGACCGATTGGTCTATTTTTTCGTCCTGATTAATATACAAGCATCCCTGAAGATTGTCAATGTTTTTTTATCGGGATAAGAAAAAGTGTTCGGCCCCAAAATGTAGCACGACAGAGTGTGCCAAAAGTCGGTTAGCAGGTGAGCATTAACGGCGTAAAGCGAATAATCCTGGGCTTGGATTGTTTGGCATACGTGGTTATGACTTTTGGCGAGGGTTGCTCGGATAAGGGTCCTACTCTCGACAACATAAAAAGGCCCGCCAACTTGAACGTCAGGTTGACGAGTCTTTAAGCATGTTCAATTATTCTGCCGATGTCGCCAAACGAAAATCCCGTAAGTCAACGGTGACCAGGTGTTCAATGTCCTGGCCGCTGATTGGTAATTGCTCGGCGGGCGTGACGGGCGGTAGTTCGGTCAGTCCGGCCAAAGTTTTACCAATCACCGTTTTGGCTAGGATCAACGCCTCGGCGGCACTGGTGCCGCGAATCCAGGTCTCGTTATTGATATCCGGGATCTCGACGTCGTACTCACCATGGTCTGGATGAAGAATTACGGGATACGTTACTACTTGTGCTTGCATCATTTTAGCCTCCCTGGACTAAGTTAATCATTAGAACACACCAAACGGGCCACCGGGGTATCAAGCCCACCGGGACCCACCATCTGCGACTTGCTAAGCCCATCTTACCACGTGACCAGATGAGATAAAACCATTAATTGTAAGCGTTTGTAAAAATTATTCCGTACGCGCTACACTGCCGCGTAACTGTCAAAACTGCTGTTCAGTTCAGTTGCCGTGAACCAGTACTTGAATTTACCACACCAAAACAATGGTCCCGCAAAAGTTGGCCTGGTTAGCCAATTCTTGTGGGACCATTCAGGTTATTTTAAGACTTTTTCGTCATCCGCGGATTGCCGTTTACGAGTTCGGTAAATGCTCGTGCACCGTTAAAATCGCGTCTAGCGGCATCCGGGTCGTTTTAATCTGCGTGTTAACGGCCGCTGCCGGATCTTCCTTTCCAATTGCGATGCCAATGATAATTTGCTGGGCGGCGGAAATGTTGAGGTGTTGCCGCAACAGCTGCGGGTACTTGATCAGCTGGTAGGCCGTCATCGTGGCCAGGCCCCGCGCCGAAGCGCCCAGTAAGATACTTTCGCCAAACGCCCCCAAGTCGTACAACGACCAGTCGGAATATCCCGTCGGTAACGTCAAGTATAAAATGGCGGGTGCGTGGTAAAGCTGGGCGGCGGCTGGAGCCATTAACGGCGCGGCATTCCCGAGTCCGGCCGTCCAGGCGGCCATGTTGCGCTGAGCCTGTGGCGACCAGTGCTGACGCCCCATGACGGGAACGTCGGGGGTGCCCTTGGTACCGGCTTTTTCTAGTTGGGCTTGCGCCGTCCGCACGGCTTCTAAGGCGTCTCCCATCAACAAATGCACCTGGTACGGTTGCGAATTGACCCACGACGGCGCGAGCTGGGCGTCCTGGAGAATCGCTTTAATGGTTGCGAGCGGCACCTTTTCGTCCGTGAATTGGCGGACCGAGTGCCGGTTTTTGATTGCTTGGGTTAAATCCAATTTGAAAACGCTCCTTTGCTTAATCCTGAACTGAACACCTATTTCTTTTCGTCGATCAGAACGGTTCCCGCGGCCGGGTTATGGTCGATGGCGCCGACGATTGGGTGGGGCTGATAGGCGGCTTCCAAGTACGCCACGTCCGCCGGGGTTAATTGCACGTCCAGCGCGGCGACCGCGTCGTCGAGGTGGCGGCTTTTAGTCGAACCCACGATTGGCGCCGTGACCCCCTTCGCCCACTGCCAAGCGAGGGCAATCTGCGACATGGAAACCGCGTCCTTTTCCGCGAGTTCGTTGACACGGTCCACGATTTGCTGATCCGCTTGCTCCATCCGGTCATACTTGCCCATCGCCACCCGGTCGGTCTGACTGCGCCGGGTGTTGACCTGCCACGCCGCGTGACTCAAGTGACCCGCGGCAAGCGGGCTGTATGGCATTAACGACACGCCCATTTGCCGGCAAATCGGGATCAGTTCCCGTTCGTCTTCCCGGTACAGTAAGTTGTAGTGGTTCTCCATCGTTTGGAACTGGGCCCAGCCGTGGTCCTTGGCAACTTGCTGCATATTTTGAAACTGGTAGCCGTACATGGCGGAGGCGCCGATCGCCCGCACCTTGCCACTGACGACTAAATCGTTCAACGCCCCCATCGTTTCTTCAATCGGGGTCTCGTAGTCAAAACGGTGAATGATGTACAGGTCCAGGTAGTCCGTGCCGAGCCGTTTTAAACTGCCCTCAATTTCACGGTTGATGGCCGCGCGCGAAAGCCGGCCCGCGTTAAAGTACACTTTCGACGCCAACACAACTTGGTCACGGGGCACCCCGCTGGCTTTGAGTGCCCGCCCTAAGTAGGCTTCACTCGTTCCGTTGGAATAAACGTTGGCCGTATCAAAAAAGTTGATTCCCAGGCCCAGCGCGTGGTCAATTACCTTTTGACTGGCCGGATAGTCCAGCGTCCAGGCGTGCATGCTGCCGGGTTGGCCAAAGCTCATGGCGCCAACGCAAATTTTAGAAACCTGAATGTCCGTTTGACCTAATTTTGCAAACTTCATCGTTTACCGCATCCTTTTAATGATGATCTTTGAGCCATCTTCGTTGTCCCCAGCATACAACTTGAAGTGGCCTTTAAGTCAAGGAGTAGGTACCATGAAAATTGAGACCGTCGCCAACGGTTTAGATAAAATTAATGGCATCAAGACGTTATTCATGATCAAAATGAAGGTGTTTTTTGTAAATCACAAATCTAGCAATTGGTTGTGCAAAACATAATTCAACGAAGAATGAAATGCTAAAGTTTCTGGGCCACTTGAAAAAGAATTGCTCAATGGGGAGTAACGAAACCTGTCCCGTACCGATCCAAGTCGCTACGACCGTTAAAATAACCGACATCATGACAACATTAATTAGACAATTTACAATCATATGTGCACGAAAGCTATCTTCTTTCGAAATCAATTTAGCCGTTAATTTTGATGCTGGCTGATGCGTGATCAAAACTAAGAGGACGACGACAAGCCAAATACCAGGCATAACTCCCAACGTGTGTTTCCAAGTCGTTAAACTAAATCCCGTTTCAAAACAGGTAATCAGTGGTGCGATGGTGTTGACGGAAAGTATCGAAACAATTGCCATAAATAAGGCAAACTCTGCTCTGTTGCGGGGAAGTTTCATGTAAAAACTCAAAATAATAACCTCTTTCTTGGTCTTGACGCAAAAAAAGCGCAAAGACACTTTTATCGTGTGCTTTACGCTGAACAATTATACGCAGTAAATACTAGAGTATTTTATCGGAAATAAAATTATAAATCAAGTGTAGCTTTTAAATGACTACTAACTTAAAAACCAAGTCCCTTGACCAAGCAGTACTCAGTCAAGGGACTTTTTGAACCCGGCTAGCGGATAGATTCGTTCAATTAAAATGTTTGCCTAAAAACACCACCCGCCATGCCGCTTATTACACGGTTGCTAACTGCCGCTTCAAGTCGATCATTTCCAAAACGCTGAGCGCGCAATCGGTCCCCTTATTCCCACTCTTGACGCCGGCCCGGTTGATTGCCTGATCCACCGTATCCGTCGTTAACACCCCAAACATGGTCGGTACGCCGGTTGCTAAGCCGACTTCGGCGACGCCCCGGCTGACCGCGCCGCAGACGTAATCGTAATGCGAAGTCTCCCCGCGAATGACCGCGCCGAGCGTGATCACGCCGTCGTAACGCCCACTAGCTGCCAATTGTTTGGCAATCGTGGGAATTTCGAACGCGCCGGGCACCCAGGCGACATCAATGTCGGCGGTTGCGACCCCGTGCCGGACCAAACCGTCCTGCGCCCCCGTTAAAAGTTCTTCCGTAACAAAGCTGTTAAAACGGGCCACCACGATTGCAATTTTCCGCTGGTTCCCCGTATATTTTCCGTTAAAAATGGTCATTTAAATACCTCCTATAAAGCTTCCGTGAGTTGGTGATGAAACCGATCCCGCTTCGTTCGTAAATAATCCCGGTCCGCGGCGGTCGCGGGGATCTCCAGTGGCACTCGTTCCACCACGTCGATACCGGCCGCCCGCAGTTGATCGACCTTGTCCGGGTTGTTGGTCATCAACCGGACCCGTTTAATACCCAGCTGATTTAAAATGGCGACCGCCGCGTCGTAACGGCGTTCATCCGGTAAGAAGCCCAGCTGGACGTTGGCATCGTAAGTGTCCACGCCGTTTTCCTGCAGGTGGTAGCTCCGTAACTTATTGGTCAGCCCGATGCCGCGGCCCTCTTGCCGTAAGTACAACAACAGTCCGCGGCCGGTTTGGCTGATTTGCCGCATCGCTCGGTGTAACTGCGCCCCACAGTCACAGCGTAACGAACCGAAGACGTCGCCCGTCAAGCACTCGGAATGTAGCCGGACCAGTACGGGTTCGTCCGTGGTCAGGTCGCCGGTTTGCAACGCCAATTGCAGCTGGTCGTCGCCCGGCATTTGAAAACCGGTCAGTTCAAAGTCACCGCTAGTCGTTGGTAGTTGCACCGGCTCTAAACTGGTTAACGGGACTTGGTGGTGTTGCAACCGGTAGTTGGTCACGTCTTGAATGGTGATCATCGGAATGTGAAGTCCCTCGGCCAGGGCCTTTAACGCGTGGCGACGGGCCATCAAGCCGTTCTTTTTGACCACTTCACAAATGTAGGCGACCGGCGCTGCACCGGCGAGTTTGGCGAGATCCACGGCGGCCTCGGTGTGGCCCCGCCGTTTAAAGACGCCCCCCGTTTGGGCGATCAGTGGAAAAACGTGGCCCGGGTGGTAAAAGTCCCCCGGCTGACTGTCGGCACTCGCAATCGCGCGAATCGTAGCGGCCCGGTCCTGGGCCGAGATTCCCGTCGTCGTCGAGTGGTGATCGGTTGACACAGTGAAGGCGGTCCCAAAGGCGTCGTGCCCCTTGGTGGTCATCGGTTCAAACCCCAGTCGGTCCGCGACTTCGGCCGCAACGGGGACGCACAACAGGCCCCGGGCACTCGTGATCATTCGGTTGACCGTTGCCGTGGTCGCGTATTCCGCCAAACCGACCATGTCGCCTTCCGCTTCACGGGTCTCGTCGTCCGCGACGATGATCAAACCGCCCGCTTTTAACGCATTGATTGCTTCTTCTACTCGATTAGTCATGTTTTACCATCCTTTCGCCCGTTAACCGGGCCACGTACTTTCCTAAAATATCCGTTTCAACGTTGACGGGCGCGCCCACCACCAGTTGACCCAAAATCGTCACATCCCGGGAATGCGGGATCAAATCGACCTCAAAACTGGTTGCGGATACGGCAACCACCGTTAAGCTGACCCCGTCAACGGCGATTGCACCCTTTTCAACGACCAGCCGCTGGTACTCCGGCGGCAAACTAATCAATAAACGCTCCGCCGTTGGTTCCCGTAAACGCCGGACCAAGTGACCACAATAATCGACGTGACCTTGGACCACGTGCCCGTCCAACCGGTCCGTGACTGCCAATGCGGGTTCAACGTTGACCCGTTGGCCCGCTCGTAATTGTCCCAAGTTAGTCCGGCGCACGCTTTCAGCCATGACATCCGCCGTGAAGCGCGTCGCATTTTTCGTGATGACCGTCAAACACGTCCCGTTTACCGCGATACTAGCACCAATCAATAACCGTTCGTCAACGACGGCCGGCGCGTCCACCGTTAATCGCAACCCGTCACCGCGATGCGTAACGGCCGTAACCGTGCCCTGGCCCTTAATAATTCCCGTAAACATTTACAGCACCCCCGTTCGGTAAGCTTGTAAACGAATGTCCTGACCACTAACGCGCACGGTCGGCCGGTCAAACTGGACCGGTGCGCTTTTGAGCTGATCGTCGTGCACGGCGGGTAAGCTACCGCCGCCAAATAGTTGGGGACTAAGGTAACTGCACCATTCTTCCACCAACCCCGCCTGAACGAAATGGGCTTGGACGTGGCTGCCGCCCTCGACGAGCAAACTTTGCCAACCGTGCCGCTGACAAAACGCCGCAACTGTCGCCGGCGTCCAGTCGCCAACGACCACGTGGACGTTGGGTCGTTGGTCTAACGGCGCATCGGTATCCGCGGGTCGCCGACAAAGTAGCCAGGTCGCCACCCCGTCCGCTTTTGTGACCCGTTTGTTTACGGCCACCGTACTCGTATTTAAAAGCACGAGTCGGACCGGCGGGTACCGCAACGCTTGCAGACGCACCGTTAACTGCGGGTCGTCCGTCACTAGCGTCCGTTCACCAATCAAAATGGCGTGAAACTGGGCCCGGAGCCGCTGACTGTCCGCGTAACTCGCGCTGCCACTGATCAAACTCCGTTCACCATTGACCGCGTTGATCTTCCCGTCCAGCGTTTGGGCCGTTTTGAGCGTGATCCACGGTCGCTGGTGGCGGTAAAACCAATTATAGTGCCGGTTGAGGTCCTCAATTGCTATTGAGGGGTCCAAGACCCTCACGGCGACCCCGTGGGCTTTCAAATAGTCCCGGCCCCGGCCCGCCACGATTGGGTGGGGATCCAACTGGCCGATCACGACCCGCTTGACACCGGCGGTCGCGACCCGCCGACAACACGGCGGCGTTTTACCAAAATGACTGCACGGTTCGAGCGTTACGTAGAGCGTGGCGCACCGCACTTCCGCCGGACTGACCCGTTTTAAACAGTCCACTTCCGCGTGGTCGCCACCAAACTGATGGTGATAACCCTGACTGATCACCCGGTGATCTTTAACGAGCACCGCCCCAACCTGGGGATTTTGATACGTCGCGGGGCCACCCCGTAACGCCTGTTGCACGGCTAACTGCATGTACGCACTTAACACCTTTGGCACCTCCATAAAAAAACACCCGTTATCAAGTTGCGATAACCGGGTGTTTGATGAGTTGCTAAATCGATTTCGTCAGTAAGGTACGCCAAAAAGAACCGTCACCGGTCGCATTTTTAGCCACTACTGCCCAAAAACAAAGCAATAATTTTCTTCTCCCATCCAGACTTTACTGTCGGTCCCAGACTCACACTGGGTCAACCGCTCACGCGGGTCACGGACTTCAACTTACGTTGTTACCGTCGGTCGGGAATTACACCCTGCCCCGAAGAAATCGTATTTAGTTTTCAAGGTTAGTTTAACGGTGAACAAGTTGCGTTGTCAACTTGTTTTTACTGAAGTAGGCCACGGGCACTCGAAAAATCACAGCCTGAAAGGCCACTATTTCGGGATTCAACGGACTTTAACATTTTGTTGAAAGCGCTCGTTTTTCAGCGGTCGACGAATCGTATGGCTGAGCTTCAGTACGAACGACTGTAACGCACCGTTTATTCATTAGAATTCCCTGCCAATTAAAACTTTGCCTTCAGCAATTCCGCAAAACTTTCCACGTAGTACCCCGAGTTATCGGCCTTCCAGTAAGCGTAGTAGTTTTGGCGCAGTTTGCGCCCACCCCGAACGAGTGAAATGGTCTTAACAATGGTCTGATCTAACAAACTTTGAGTGCGCCGGTCAGTGATCAGGTAACCCTGATTTGACGCGATCATCATCTGGGCTTCGTCGGTGTTAGTTGCCAAGTTAACTTCACTTTGCACGCCCAGGATGTCGCGGTAATAGGCCGTTTCGGTAGCTAACTGCTGAGGCTCCGCCACGACAATGCAGGGCAGGTCGGCTAAATCGCCGGTCTCGATTGGCTTGGTATCAACGGGCAATCCGCGGTTGACGGCCACCACGTAGTCGCTCGCCGTTAAAAATTCATTTTGAAATTCGTTGGAGAGCGCCCGCCGCTGATCAGCAAAGTTTAAGTCGATCTGGTCGGTCCGTAACCATTCGTACAGCTCTTCGTGGGTACCGCTACTGATCCTCACTTTGACCTGCGGGAACTTGGCAACAAACTCGGCCACCGTTTGGCGCAATTCGTCCGTGCCGAAGCTACGCAGGTACCCGATCCGCAGTTCGGCCGCGTCAGCGTGGGCCAGCTGGACCGTTGCGTCCACGAGTTGGGCCACGTCCTTTAAGATCATTTGACTGTGGGTATAGAAGTACCGCCCCGCCTCGGTCACCTCAAAACTGCGTCCCTGACGTGCGAGCAATTTAACGCCCAAGCGCGCCTCTAGTTCCTTCATCTGCTGCGAAATGGCGGATTGTGAGATGTGGCAGGCCTCCGCCGCCCGCGTAAAACTGTGCTCATTAACGATGGTGATGAAATACTGCATTTGTTGAAACATCGGCTTCGCCCCAAATTGTTTTCCTTTATTATAACAATTTTGGTCACCAAAAAGGCCCGGCAAACCGGACCTTCGTTTGGATGATTTAGTTGTTCGTGTTCAAACCCACGCTCTCGTGGGCGTAGTAAGTCTCGTCGGCTACCGCCCGGCTCACAAAATCGGCGATCGAACTGATCGAGACGTCATGGCCGCCAAACGGTTCGCCTTTGCGGGTCACCTCGTAATCAACCGGACCGTTAGTGAACCAGCCCGGGCGGATCACGGTATAGTTCAAGTCGGACGCTTCGATGACGTCGGCGGCTTCCCGGTACGGTTGCAACATGCCGTTGCTGTCCAGGTTACCACGACTCCCCACTGACGCGGGGATCTCGTTATAGATCCCCATGGACGTGATAAATAGGAGGCGCGTCACGTGCTGGCGGTCCATCGCGCTCACAATGGCCTTGGCAAACCGTCCCAACGGCCCGCTCAACGCGACGAACACGACGTCTTGACCAGCCATTGCCCGGTCCAAATCAGCCGCGTCGGTCACGTCGCCCGCCAGTACCGTTTCGCGGTCGTTAGCCCGTAACCGACCAACGTGCCGCGCAAACAACGTCAGGTGATCCTCGGTCGTCTTTAAAAGGTTTTGCCGAACTGCGCCGCCGATCGTGCCGGTCGCGCCGATAATTAACACGTTTTTTGCCATGTGCTCCTCCTAACCTTCACTAACTAGTAGTAACGACTTAATGGCCGTCCGTTGGTCCATCGCTTCGTAAGCTTCCTGAATTTGATCCAGCGTAAAGCGCTTGGTAAAGACCTTGCCGGGGTTGATCTTGCCCTGCAAAACGGCGTCTAATAAGACTTGTTTATCATCGGACGTCACGGAAGCGATCCCTCCGCGCAGCCCAATGTTGCGCCAGAATAAATTATTGGTGTTCATTTCCGCTTTTTGTGGGACGCCGACCCGGCCCACAACGGCTCCGGGACGACCAACTTTAACGGCGGTATCAACCGATTGTTCAGTCCCCACGCATTCGAGGACGGCATCCGCGCCGGCCCCGGTCAACGCCAATACTTTTTCAACGGCGGCGTCCCCGCGTTCGGCCACGATGTCGGTTGCGCCGAATTCTTTAGCGAGTTGTTGCCGGTCCGCGTGGCGGCTCATGGCAATGATCCGTTTAGCGCCGAGCAGCTTAGCCGCGATCACGCCACACAATCCCACGGCCCCGTCGCCCATAACGACGACGGTGTCGCCCGCTTTCACTTCGGCACTCGTCGCGGCGTGGTAACCGGTCGCCATCACGTCGGCCAACGTCAGCAGGTTATTTAGCATCGCGTCGGAATAGTCCGCCGGTTGACCGGGCACCTTGACTAACGCCCAGTTTGCGTTGGTAAAACGCAGGTATTCACCCTGATAGCCACCGTTGCCACCGGCTTCCTGGTTCAAACAGTCACCGTCAAAACCGGCCAAACAAGCCGCACAGTGCCCGCAACCGTGGGTGAAGGGCGCGATCACGAAGTCGCCGACATGTACGTCGGTCACTTCCGCGCCAACCGATTCGACGATCCCGATGGCTTCGTGGCCCACTGTGGAACCGGCTTCCCGTTTAGAAATTCCCCGGTACCACCAGAGGTCGGAGCCACAAACGCAGGCCCGCACGATCTTAATGATCGCGTCGGTCGGTTTTTGAATGGTTGGTCGATCGTATTCTTTGACGACCATTTTTCCGGGTTCTACAAAAGTTGCTGCTTTCATTATTAATCCACTCCTTATCAAATCAACGATTTACTGCCGGACTTCCGAAACGTTACCGAACCAATATTGCGCGGTGATGCCGCCGTCAACCAAAAAGTCGCTACCGGTCATAAAGGCGCCCCGCCGATCCATTAATAGTTCCGCTAAGTTTGCAATTTCGTCCGGCGTGCCGGGGCGTTTGGTGACCATCGAGTCAAACATCTTACGGTAACCCGCACCGCGGGGTCCTTGCAGTTCGTCCACGGCTAACGGCGTCATAATAATGCCGGGACTGATCGCATTGATGCGGGCGCCCCGAGCTTGCCACTTCACGGATTCGGCCGCCACCCGTAACACGTTGGTCCGCTTAGCGTATTGGTAAGCGGCTAGGGAATCTTTAATCACTGCGGGTTGTAAAATCGGCAATTGTAACAAGTCTTCCGTAGGGGTCAGGGCTAAAGCGCGGTCGTCGGCCGGCGTTAAGGCGGGTAAACGGTGGCCAGACTGCGAAGAGATCACGATGCCCGCACCGTTTTTCGCCATCACCTTACCAAATTCTTCCAGTAAAACGGAGGTCCCGTACAGGTCGACCTTCAAGACTTCTTCCGGACTAGCCTGGGAAGGCGACACCCCGGCAGCGTTAACTAATCCCATGATGGCACCCAGATCCTGCGCCGCCTTAACGACTGCCAAGATCGATTGCCGTGAAGCCAGGTCCGCTTTGATCGTGGAGACCGAATACCCCGCCGCCGTCAAGCGTTGCTCCATGGCCGTTAACTTAGCTTCGCTGTAGTCGGCGAGCAAAAGTTGTCGTCCGGCCGCGACCCGCCGAACAATGGCTTCACCGATCGAGCCGGCGCCAAATAATACGATTACTTCATCATTCATTTTATCAATACCTCGTTTGTTTTGTCTTAACTTACAAGGATTATCCTACTCGCAAACGATTATCCGACCAATTTTTGATTAAACACACAAGCATTAGTTCTACTTATAGATAGCGGGTAACCCTTGAAAAAACACGTTGTTGACTAAGTTTCCACCGCTTGTAGCCAACTTTTAATTGCCGCCGCGGACTGTCCGGCATGGCACTCCAAGCCCGGTTTCACGGTAGCCCGTTGCACTAAGCCGGCAAAATCGGTTTCGTAGTCCCCGGCGTTGCCCGCGTCGGTATAAAACGGGGCAACGGTTCCCGTGAACGTCTCCAGGTGGGTCAGCAAACTGCGCACGGGCGTTGCCACCTTGGCGCTCCAGACCGGACCGCCCACCAAAATCGTCGCGTAGTCGTTAAAGTTGGGCAAGGCGTTAGTTAGGGCCGGTAACGCCCCCGTAGCCAATTGTTTTTGAGCAATGTCCGAGGTCACGAACATGTCGGCCGCAAACGTATCGGCCGCGACCGTCAAACGCACCACGTCCGCTTGTTGAACCTTGGCAATGGCCTGCGCCGCCCGTTCCGTCGCGCCGGACCACGAATAATAGATCACTAAAATTGGTTTAGACAAAAAAACACTCCTTTTCTCTAACCTCAACCGTGAATTTTTTCAAAACGGTTATTTAAACAATTCATCATTACCCCCATCTTAACCGAATCGGATTGGCGAACCAATCTGAGATTTGAAGGCAAATCATTAGTTTTACTTATGGTTCTTCAACCGCTGATTTTACTGAAAAAACGCGCGTTCAGAACCGTTCCGTTCTCAACGCACGTTTGCTATTTGGCTAAATTCAATTAATCTTTTGCGGATTCCGTCAGTTCCCGCACCACCGCGGCCACCACCCGTTCACGGCCATTTTGAAAACCGTGGTCGGCCCCGGGAACCACGTGCAGCGTGGCTTGTTCGTAGACGGCTTCGTATTTCCGCGACGCGCTGGGACTCACCACGGTATCCTGGTCACCGTGGAACAGGGCCACGGGACCGCGGTAACGTTGGGCCACCTCATAGATCGGCAAAACCTGCGCTGAACGCAGGTAGGCCCCGCCGACCGACAGTTGCGGCTTAAACGTCAGCGGAAGTGCGTCCGGGATCCGGTGGGGATCGTAGGTTGCCCCCTGGAGCACGCCTTTTTGCGCGTCCGATTTTAAGGTGGCGGCCGGCGCCATCAAAACGACCTTGGCAATCATTTCCGGGTACAGGCCGGCCAACATGCTGGCGACCACCCCACCCTGTGAATGGCCCAGTAAATAGATCCGTTGCACGTCCGGTAGCTGCCGGACATAGGTTAAAATTGCCTCGGCATCGGCGATCTCGTTAACCACGGTCATGTCCTGAAAACGGCCGTCACTGGCACCGTGGCCGTTAAAATCAAACCGCAGCGTGGCGACCTGGCGTGCAACTAACTGGGCACTAAGTTGGTATAACAATTGGTCCGGCGTATTGCCCCGGTCACTGGTAAAACCGTGCATCAGGATCGCCAACGGGTAGGTCGTTGCCCCGTCGGGAATGGTGAGGGTCCCCCGAATCGTGAGACCGTCACGTTGAACTTCAATTAATTGGACTGACATTTTGACTGCTCCTTACCTAATTTTAGGTCAGTATAGGAGTGCTTACCGGAAATGTAAAGGCGAGCAAATATGACCAATTGCCGCCAACCACGTTGATAAACCCTGACATCCCCCAATTTTTTCGGGAAGCGTCCAAATACCTAGTGACTTCAAAAAGGATCGCCAACGAGTCTATTTGATCGACTCATCAGCAATCTTTTTCAGGTTTTTCCGTTTTCAGATTGGCCCCGTTACTTTAACGTTCAGTGCTCCTCATCCGTGACCCGTTCACGGTACACACTCAGGCTCGTGCCGGTCCACAACGCAAACGCGCGCAAAAAGGAGTTCACTTCCAGATAACCGAGCAGGTAGGCGATCTCGTCGGCGGGCAACGCGGTATTTTGTAAATAACTTTTCGCCAGCATCTCACGCACCCCGTTGAGCTGTTTTTGAAAGCTGGTTGCCTCGGCCTTTAATTTGCGCTGCAACGTGCGCTTGCTGACGTTTAATTTATCGGCGACCGCTTCGATCGAGCTGGCCCCGGCTGGCAGTAGGTCCACCAAGGCACTGCGCACCTGCGCGCTAAACGAGTCGTCCACTTCTAGTTCCGATAACCGCCGCTTTAACTCCGGCGACAGGTAGGAACGCAACGCCGCGTTATCGGTCAAAAACGGCAAGGCGAGGTCCGCGGCCCTAAACGTCACGCTGTTGGTCGTACCCACCACTGGTTGAACGCCCAGCGCTTGTTCGAGGGGCTGTTCAACCGGTGGAAACGTCAGCGTGATTTTTAAGGGCGTGATTGGCGTTTCGGTCGCCTTGGCTAATAAATGGCCTAAAAATAACAGCTCGCTGACCACGTAGAACTGCGAGGCGATCGGTAAATCGTTCAACGATTTTAACGTCACCGTGACCGTTGATTGGTCGGTCTTAATTTGATAGCCAACCGGGCCGATCAGTTGTTTGTATTGCCCTAAACGTTCGATAAACTTCAGGCCGTTTTCGCTGCAATAGGCGGCTAAAATCGGCGCCGCAAAGGTCTCGATTCCGTCATAGGTCGCCAGCTTCACCAACGTTTGCGAACTGGGGGCTTGCTCGGCAATCGCGTTCATCAACGCGTAATAGTCCGGTTCACTGAGGTGGATCTGTTCGTGCGTAAACAGGTTTTCCGGCAGTCGCGCGGTTTTTAAGACCTTGCCCACGTTAAAGCCATGTTGTTTTAAAAGTTGTTGGTACTGACCATTGATCACAAATTTTTGCATGGAACGTCACCTTAATTTGAATTTGATTGTTGGTTGGCCACGAAGCTCATAATCGCCTTCTTCGGCATGAGCGGCATCAACCCGACGAACGGCCGCTGTACGGCGGATAAGCCGGCAAAAACGTTTAACTTGCCCGCTAACATGCCCCGGTAGCCGGCACGCGCCACGGCGGCCGGATCCGCCCCGTGCGCGAACATCTTAGTTTGCGTCAAACCACCCGCCTTAGCGAAGCCGGTCTCGATGGCCCCGGGCATCAGCGTCGTCACGGTCACCCCGCTATCTTTGACCTCGTATGCAATGGCGTTACTTAACGAGGTGACGTAAGCCTTCGTGGCGTAGTATTCCGCTTGCAACGGACCGGGAATCAACGCGGCTGACGACGACACGTTTAAGATCCGGCCCGCACCGCGTTTGACAAATTCCGGCACGAATAATTTCATCAGCTTGGTGGGCACTAACATGTTGACCCGCATCATGTCAACGTCTTGGGCCATGGTCCGTTCACTGAAGGCCCCCTGACCACCCAAGCCAACGTTGTTGATCAAGTAATCGATCTGAAGCCCCTGAGCAGCGACCTGGTCAAAAATTTGTTCCGCCGCCGTTTCGTCCGTGAAGTCGACCGCGATGGTGGTCGTTTTAACGGCGTAAGTCGCCTCTATTTCCGTTTTCAAAGCGGCTAACTTCTGCGGGTTACGGCCCACCAGGACGAGCGCGTGACCGGCCTTTGCCAATTGTTTAACGAATGCGCGGCCCAAACCGCCCGTCGCGCCCGTGATCAATGCTGTTTTTTTCATGATAATAACCTCCATCAATATTTCGTTTATTTAACTGATGGACTTACTATAACGTGCCGACCGCTTTTTCAGAACAGCAATTAGTGCCAACTAGCTATCAAATCACGCCACCGGGGGTTGGCTACTTACTTTAACCCTTATACAGATTCTCCAGACGTCACGCTTAGAGAATTTTAGTTCGATTTATTTGAAATCTGGATAATGCCGTTGTGTAATCTTGATTTTTCGATAATATCTTTGATTTTGAAAAATGGAAGTATAGTTC
>NZ_QWZQ01000043.1 GCF_003885105.1 Lactiplantibacillus garii | reverse complement strand
TAAATAAGTGTCCAAAATGTTTTTTTGGTTTTTATAAAAAATATTTATAAAAATAATGATTTTATCCATGGAATTTAATTGGCACTAAAAAATAAATAGATTTGCCTAAATAGTCGTAAATACAACGGTTACAATAATCTTAATCCGTACTTTTCCCTGAATTACTTTAGGCCGAATTGACAGAATGATAAATTAAGTTATGTTAAATAACGAAAAGCCGTTAGGAAACGAACGGTCAGTTCGCAATAGCATGTGAATATGTGAACATCTGATTAAACCAACGAGTAAGGGGAAGGTAACGATGAATAATAACGTTAAATGGAAAGGGTTTATATTACCGTTAATTTTAGGCGTAGCAATTTGGTTATTAACGCCGTTTAAACCGGTGGCCATTACCGTGGTGGCCTGGCACCTATTTGCGATCTTTGTGGCGACGATCGTGGCCTGTATCACGAAGCCACTGCCAATGATGGCGACGACCTTAATTGGAATTACCGTGGCAACGTTGGCCGGAATTTTTAAGATGGACGAAGTGGCCGCGGGCTTTGGTAATTCAACGGCCTGGATGGTGGCCATGTGCATGTTTATGGCCGCGGGGTTCATTAAATCGGGGTTAGGTAAACGAATCGCCTACCTATTTGTTAAGGCGTTTGGCAAAAAAACGTTAAGTTTAGCGTACGCGTTGTCTGTCGTTGACGGGGTCTTGGCCATTGGGATTCCGAGTAACAACGCCCGGGTCAATGGGATTATGTATCCAATTATTGATAACTTATCTCGAGAAATGGGTTCGGATCCGGATCAAGGGACCCAACGCAAAATTGGTTCCTACCTCGTTTTTAATGAATATGAAATTAATAATGTGACTTCAGGACTGTTTTTGACCGGGTTAGCGGGTAATATGATTGCCATTGGCTTAGCAAAAATTCAAGGAATAACGGTTAGTTGGATGCAGTGGTTTGCCGCCGCGAGTGTTCCGGGAATCGTGGCGCTACTCGTGATTCCGCTAGTACTCTATAAAGTTTATCCGCCAGAAATTAAAGCGACGCCCAACGCCCACGCCTGGGCCGACAAGAAGTTACAGGCCATTGGTAAAATGGGATTAAGCGAAAAAATCATGGCGGGCACGTTCGTTTTAGCAATTATCCTGTGGCTCGTTGGGGCTAAGATCGGGATCGACGCGACGGAAGTTAGTTTTATCGCGGTCGTGGTGCTGCTCCTAACCGGAGTCTTGACAACTAAGGACCTGCTCAACGAACACTTCGCGTGGAACATCTTAGTCTGGTTATCGATCATTATGCTGATGTCACAGAAATTAATGAAACTGGGCTTTTTCCCGTGGTTTTCTAAAACGCTGGGGCTCCTGCTTAACGGAATGAATCCAATCGTTGTTTTAGCCATTTTATTCTTAGTTTATTTCTACCTACACTATATGTTTCCAAGCATCGCGACCCAGGTATCCGCTTTGTACGCGGGCTTTTTGACCGTTGCAATTGGTGCCGGAGTACCCCCAATTTTGGCGGCAATGATGTTAGCCTTCTGTGGGTCCATCAACTTATCAACGACTCCGTATTCAGCGGGTCCTGCGGCGCTATTGTCGAGTACCGGTTACGTTTCTAACGCCGACTGGTGGAAGTTAAGTGCGTTAGTGGGCGTGATTTTTAACGTAATTTGGCTCGGCGGCGGCCTTCTCTGGACGAAGGTCTTAGGACTCTGGTAAAGCTCAGAAAAAAACGGTATAAATTTTTGAAAACGCGTCAGTTGCTCAGCAGTCACCGAGCAATTGACGCGTTTTGGCGTGTGTAAAAGGTGCTGAAACGTGCGCCAAGTCAGTCACGCCCCTTTTCTAAACAAACGAAGTTGGCACGAACCAGAAAACGCTTTATGATAGTAGCAGGAACGTTAATGCTAAGGGGAGTGATCAGGTGAATGAACGGGATTTAAAGTATTTTTGTTACCTAGTGGAAACGGGGAATTATACGGAAACCGCGGAACATTTTCGGGTGACCCAGCCCGCTATTTCGGCCGCGTTGAAGCGGCTAGAAACGGATTACGCCATCACATTGTTAACCCAGCGTAACCACCGGGCGAAGTTAGAAACGACGCCGGCGGGGCGGGTGCTATACGTTAAAGCGACTCACCTGATCAAGGAGTTGGCCCAGGTTGAACTGGAAGTGCAACACGCTAATGAAACCCAAGTACGACTGGGATTTTCAAACGTTGCCGGTGGGATTTGGTTACCCCGGGTCATCAAGCGGTTTATTAAGTACCAATTATTAGATCAGGTCACGACAACGGTGGCCGATTCCGAACCATTGTTAACACAGTTGCGCGATGGCAAGCTTGACGCGGCGGTTTTTTCAACGCTGGTACCGGAAAAATCGAGTGATTTACGGGTCACGACCTTGGAAGAGCACGCCCTGAGTTTTTTGGTCAACGTTAATAACCCGTTAAGCCGGTTAGCAACCCTGCACGTTGCGGATTTAAAGGACGTTCCCATCGTTGCGCGCCCCAAACACGCCCTACCCCGTACCGCGTTAGAACGACTATGTCGGCAAGGTCGGGTGCGCCCAAACATTATTTATGAAGCCCCGACGAACGCGTTGGTTGAGGGACTAGTGGCGCAAAATGTGGGAGTGGGGCTGGTCATTAAGGATTCCGTTGTCCTACGTGATCAGGTCGTCAGCGTACCACTAGCGCCACGGGAACAATTAGATTGTTACATGCAGTTAGCAGTGCGCCGTTCATTTTTGCCGAATGCCCAGCAACAACGCTGCATTGAGTTGCTCAAGGACGTTCGAAGACGTTGATTTTTATCAGCTTAACAATGAACACAAATACCCGCATTTTGCAGGCTTGTTGCCGTTATTAATTGGGCGTAGGCTGGCCTTAAAAGATTGATTTTGGGGTGAGCAATGGTGATTCGATTATTTGAGCAACACCACGTCCGACGGGTCCGTGAACTGGACGGAACGTGGGAATTTCAACGGGAAAATGATTCGCAAACGTACCATTTGGCGGTTCCAGGTTGTTGGGAACAGCACCCCGACCTCGCCACGTACCGTGGGCGCGGCCAGTACCACCGTACGATTCAAGTTGAACGGGCGGGGACGGACTTACAGTTTGAATTCCAAGGGGTTAGTCACACCGCCGACGTCTACTTCGACGGTGTCAAAATTGCACACCACTACAACGCGTACACGCCGTTTACGGCCAGAGTTGCGGACGCGACTGCGGGATCACACCAGTTAACGGTGGCCGTCGACAACCGTTTTAGCGAAGCGTCGGCTTTACATAAACCTAATGACTATTATACGTACGGTGGAATTGTTCGGGGCGTGACGGTGGCCGAAACGCCCGCCGTATTTATTAAGCAAAGCCATTTTACAAGTACGATGACGGCGATCGGCTGGCGGGGAGAACTCCTGGTGACGGTGGTCAATACGGCCGCTACCGCTAAGCCAGTCGCGTTGAACGTTAGCTTGGCGGGGCAGCGGGCCACGTTATCTAGCGCTACGTTGGCGCCACATACGTCCCGGGTATTGCGGTGGTGCGCCCCGTTTGACCAGGTCACGGCGTGGTCACCGGCCCACCCGCAACTCTACTTAGCAACGGCGGAATTAGTGGTGGCCGAGCGGGTGATTGATGATTTGATTGAACGGGTGGGCTTTCGACAGGTTAAAACGGTGGGCAACCGGATTCAGCTTAACGGACACCCGGTTTTCCTGCAGGGCTTTAACCGCCATGAGGATAGCGTGGCGTTTGGTTGTGCGTTGCCGTTTCAACAACTGGTTCAGGACCTCGACTTAATGGTGGCGATGGGGGCCAACGCGGTTCGGACGGCCCACTACCCGAATGACCAGCGGTTTCTCGACCTTTGTGACGAACGCGGACTGTTGGTTTGGGAAGAGGCCCACGCCCGCGGGCTAACCGTAAAGCAGATGCAAAATCCAAATTTTGACCGTCAGTGTGCGGCTTGCAACCGTGAAATGGCGACCGCCCACTTTAACCACCCCAGTATCGTCATTTGGGGGCTTTTAAACGAATGCGCTAGTGATACCACGGTTGGACGTAAAAAGTATCAAGCGCAGTACCAACAACTCCGCAAACTTGATTCGACGCGCCCGCTAACGTCGGCCACTTGTCAGCACTTTAAAGACCGCTGCTTAGACCTTCCCGACGTTGTCTCCTACAACCTGTATACGGGCTGGTACGAAGACGGCTCGGTCAAGGCCGGCAACGCCCGCGAGCTGGCCTGGATTGACCAAACGGCGGGGCGGGGTAAACCGTTAATTGTGAGTGAGTTTGGTGCCGGCGGGATTTACGGTTATCGTAACCCGACCCGTTGTAAGTGGAGTGAGGAACGGCAGGCCGATATTTTAGGGGAATGTTTAGATACGTACCTCAACGATCCCCGTTTATCCGGTACGTTTATTTGGCAATTTTGTGATTGCCGGGTGACCGAGGAAGAGTGGTTTGCCGTGCGCCCCCGTTCGTATAATAATAAGGGTGTTTTGGATGAATACCGACGCCCCAAACTGGCTTACGACGTTGTTAAGACTAAGTTTAAGCAGCATTTGCACCAGTTAAATCAACAATAGACGTTAAAAAGGCAATGATCCCGTTGACCATTGCCTTTTTAACGTCTATTTAGCGACTTGTTCGGGGTTTAAAACGTGCACGCGCGGCTGGTGGTTGAGTGGGTATTCCACCGGCTGCGTCACGCTGTTGAGCAAGTCAGCGGTCAGCGCAACTTGTTGTAATTCGCCCGGGTTTTCGTATAGTTCCATGCTATAGGTCAAACCGTCTAGGTCCATATAACTACGGTATTCCGTGTAATCACTTTGACCACTACTGATCTTCTTAACGCCCTTTGGAATGGTGACTGAATTTAAAATAAATTGAAGTAGGTTGAGAGTTTCCGCCGTCGTTTCTGGAACGTCGGTGTAATGTTTTAAAAAGTTTGTCCGTACGAACCGTGAAATTGAGGTATAGTCACCGGGCAACCCAATGGCACCGGTACCGGGTCCCTGCGTTTCGGGCTGATAATTGCCGTATTGTTGGAGGGGTTGTTCCACGTTGGTTAACATCCCGTAAGTGCTGATATTCTGTAAATGCCAGTGTAAATCGGGTGAGTTGGTCATGACTCCAACCGGATCATCCGTTAAATGCAGGTCACCACCAGTAGGTTCTAAAACCGCAGTTTTACCGGTTGGATCACTAATGATAAAGTGCAACGGTGGAATTACGCCGATAAATTCGGCCGTACGACTGACAATTTGAACGTTTTTGAGTTGTGCTTGAAGATCAGCAACGCTGTTGGCGTTACCCAAGATCCACGCGACGACGTCCGCCGGTGCGAGGGCTAACTTGCCAGCATCCGCTTTTTGCTGATACACGGCGTGGTCTGGAAAGTAGAGGGTCGCCACCCCGACGCCGTACTCGTTCACGCCGTCGGTAAACATCTCGTGTGCCAACTGTCGGCCGGCCCCCACGAACCCGTACTTAGTCGTAAAGTCCCCAGCATCCCCTTGGACGGTACGGTTGCGCGGCATCAACATGACGCGGGCCCCAAAGTCGATGTTAAAGTCCATGGTACGGGCTAAAAAGTGACCACCATTTTTGTTAGTATAAGTTAAACTCGTGCACATTAAAAATCATCCTTTCCAGTTATTATGACGACCAATTTATCACATTTATACGGGGGCGACGATCAATCACACGTGTAACTGGTTGGCTGGTAAGGAAAGCAATTGAATCAACGGAAAAATTAAAAATCGACCCGTCGTTGTTGGATAATTAAAGTTATAATTAAAGGGAATTATGCAGAAAATACTTAGAACAAAGCTGTTTAGAAAACTGAACAGCTTTATTAGGATTACCCATAGTGCCAATGGGTTGGCTTAGTAAGCCCATTTTTTAAAATTAGTTGAAGTAACTTACGGAGGTACGCATGGCTAACAATGATCAGCCGGAATTGTCGCAACGCCACCACATGACAATTCCGTGGAAAGACTTTATTCGCAACGAAGACGTGCCGGCTAAAAACGCCAGTTTACAAGAACGAACGTCAATTGTCGGGCGGATCGGGATCTCGCTATTATCCTGTGGAACAGGGGCTTGGCGGGTCCGGGACGCGATGAATACGGTGGCACGGAGCTTGAACTTAACTTGTTCGGCCGATATCGGCCTCATCGCGCTGCACTACACCTGTTTTAGTCACGAGCGCAGCTACACGCAGGTACTCTCGCTGCCCAACACCGGGGTCAATACCGATAAATTAAATAGCTTGGAAAAATTTGTCAGCGATTTTGACGAACGGTACGCCGACCTGACGATTCGGCAGCTGCACGTGGCGATTGATAAGGTTCAGGCCCGCCCGAAACAGTACACGCCGCTGATTTCCGGGTTAGCGGCGGCCTTAGCCTGCAGCGGCTTTATTTTTTTGCTGGGCGGGGGCCTTCCTGAAATGCTGTGTTCCTTTTTAGGCGCCGGTTGTGGTAACTACGTCCGGGCCCGGATGGGGAAACGGTCGCTAACGACGATTGCCGGTATTGCGGTAAGTGTCGCCGTGGCCTGTTTAGTTTACATGGCAAGTTTTAAACTGATTGAAATGGGCTTTCACGTGTTATCCGAACACGAAGCCGGCTACATTGGGGCGATGTTGTTCGTGATCCCGGGATTCCCGTTTATTACCAGTATGCTAGATATTTCTAAACTGGACATGCGCTCCGGACTGGAGCGTTTGGCCTACGCTATCATGATCACTTTGATTGCGACGCTGGTCGGTTGGCTAGTGGCAACCTTGTTCCACTTTAAGCCGGGGAACTTCTTACCGCTGGGACTATCACCGTTGGCGTTAATGCTATTGCGGCTACCCGCTAGTTTCTGCGGGGTCTACGGTTTCTCAATCATGTTTAACAGTTCGCAAAAAATGGCGATCACCGCTGGGTTTATGGGGGCAATTGCGAATACCTTACGCCTAGAACTAGTGGATCTAACGGCCATGCCCCCGGCCGCGGCGGCGTTTTGCGGGGCGCTGGTAGCCGGACTACTGGCGTCGCTCATTAACCGGTATAATGGTTATCCGCGGATCTCACTAACGGTGCCGTCAATCGTGATCATGGTGCCGGGTCTTTACATTTACCGGGCCATTTACAACATTGGGAGTAACCAAATTGGAACCGGCGCGCTGTGGTTGACTAAGGCGACCCTGATTATCATGTTTTTACCGTTGGGCCTATTCGTCGCGCGGGCGCTGATGGATAAGGAGTGGCGACACTTCGATTAAGCTATGTGAGTAAAACACCATCCGGATTTTTCATCCGAGTGGTGTTTTTTATAATCTGACTAATAAAATGAAAAATTTTAATGCGTAACGCTTGGCTTAGAGTTAGCTGTAAGCTCTATACTATGAGTGAACGTTAAGTATGAAGGGAAGGTAGCATGATGAAATACCGTAAATTTGGAAACACCGGTTACGACGTCAGTGAAGTTTCGTTGGGAACCTGGCAACTGGGGGGCAAGTGGGGGTTACCCTTTAGCGAAAAGGACGCCATGGATACGTTGGCGGAAGCCTACGACCGCGGGGTGAACTTTTTTGACACCGCCGACGGTTATCAGGGTGGTGCCAGTGAACACGCCGTGGGACAATTTTTGAAAACCCACCCCGACGTCCATTACACGACTAAAATTGGGCGTAAAGAGGAACCGTTGTCGTTGGACCATTTTAGTCCCCAAAGCGTCGACCGCTACGTGGATGAATCATTGAAGAACTTGGATGTGGATTGCCTGGACACCGTTTTGTTGCACTGCCCACCAACCCAGTTGTTGTACCAACCGGAAACCTTCTTTGAACTGGACAAGCTTAAGCAGGCCGGTAAAATTCGGCACTACGGGGTGAGCGTTGAAAAGGTCGAAGAGGCCATTAAGGCGATGGATTACAATATTTCTGCCATTGAAATTATTTTCAACATGTTCCGGTTACGACCGGCCAACCTGTTCTTTGATTTGGCAAAACAGCACAACGTCGGGGTTTTGGCGCGGGTCCCGTTGGCGAGTGGGTTGTTGAGCGGGAAGTACACCGCCGAAACCAAGTTTGCGCCCGGTGATCACCGGACGAATAACCGTAACGGGCAGCACTTTGATAAGGGAGAAACTTTCTCCGGGGTCGATTTTTTGACCGGGGTTAAGGCTGCCGACGAATTAAAGCAACGGTTAGGTACCGATAATTTAGCGGCGGTGGCGTTGCGCTACATTTTAATGTACGACGCGGTTTCCGCCGTAATTCCGGGTGCTAGCAACCCGACCCAAATTGAACGCAACACGAGCGCGGCCGATTTGGCACCCCTGACGTCGGAGCAGATGGCCGTCGTTCGGGATGTTTATGATAAGTACATCAAAAATCCAGTCGAATATCTCTGGTAAATGTTACACTTCAAATGCCTGGCCGTTGCTTTACGGCTGGGCGTTTTTTAGTTGGTAAAATTAACGTGGAATGGTCTCGTTTTCCCGGACTTATTAAATTGAATGACCTACAATGATGGTTAAGAATATGCTTGGAGGAGGGATACCATGCAACCAATTACGAATTTTCGGACGCTGGGTGGTTATCACAACTTGGCTGGTCAAACGGTGAAACACGGCTGGCTGTACCGTTCCGGCCAGTTGGATAAGTTGGATCCGGACCAGCTGCAATACTTGACGCACGATTTAAAAATCAAACGAATCGTTGATATGCGAACGGCCGAAGAGCGCCAGCGGTTCCCGGACGTTCCGGTACCGCACGCCGATTACACCGTTTTAGATATTTTGGAGCAAACCGGTGGCGCCGGGGCCAGCTTACAAAGCATGATCGTGGGTAACGGCAACGTCCATGACCGGATGCTCGAACTGTACGAACAACTCGCACTCAGTTCCTCAGCCCGGGCGGGTTACCACCAATTTATTACTGGTCTACTAAACCCCGTCCCAGTAGTTTTTCACTGCTTTGCGGGGAAGGATCGCACCGGAGTAGGCGCAGCGTTGATTCTCAAAATTTTAAACGTCAGTAACGAACAAATCATGGGGGATTACTTGCAAACAAATTTACGCCGGGCGGACGCCAACCAAACGATTTTAACGGCGTTAACGGGGAAGGTTTCCACGGACCAGTTAGCCGCCATTGACACCGCGTTAAAGGTTGACCGGGACTATTTGCAACGTTACTTTGACGTCATCAACCAACGTTACGGAACGTTTGAAAATTACCTGCACGCGGGCCTGAACTTAACGGCTAGTGAATTAACACAAATTAGACGGTTGTACTTGGAAACGGCGTGATAAAAGGGGCGACTCATAGCGAGTCGCCCCTTAATAATTATCGTTTTAATAAGTTATCTAACATGGCATTGCCGGCACTAAGGTTTTCATCGTGATAGTGCATTGAGCGAATCCGCATTGGGTCACCACCGTGGTAGTATTCGTACATTAACTGACGCTGACCGAAGCCGGCCGTCGTTAAATCGAAGACTAAGTTTAATAATTTGGAGCGGTCCTGCGCTTCGGCGCGGTCAGTTGTCAGGGCTTGTTCTAAAAGCGGGCCGTTTTCACCTTTAAACTCGGCAAAGCCCGGTACGCCGACCATTGAACCAGCGGCAAAGTGTTGGGCCGCCTTAAGGGCTGTCTCGTAGAATTCGGGTAACGTTGAACGTACGGCTAACAGGGCCTGCTGACTCGGCGTGTAAATTCCAAATTCATCTAAGTGCCCCTCTTCTTCGGACCGGGTAATGGTGCCCTTGATCAGTTCCAAGTTAGCCGTTAAACGACCCAATTTTTCTTGAACCCCTAAGAAACCGTCCAGCCCGAGAACGTGGGCCGTTCGGATGGCTAAACTCGTGGCAAATTCTAACTTAGTGATGCCCCGAACCTCGTCTTGGTGGGAGGTGTGGATGAACATGCCGGATTCAATGAAGAAGCGGTTACTCATCTCCACGTCGTTTTCGACGAAGACCTTGTTCCACGGGATAAAGGCGTGGTCAAAAACAATGTAGGCGTCAATTTCGTCAAGGGCGTTACTCAGCGGGTAATCATCTTCCGTGTAACCGGGGTGGTCCAGCAGTTTGCGACAAATGACTTTAACGCCCGGGTTGTTTAACGGTGTGGCAAAGGCCACCGCGTAACTCGTGTCGCCCTTTTCGAGTAACAGTTCCGGTGGATTAAAGACCAGTAGATCGTCCGCAATCGGGGCCATCGTGTTTACCATTTTGGCGCCGGAAACTACGATACCATCCGCCGTGCGTTCCAGCACGTGGACGCCAGCGTAACCGGACGGGATGCCGTTAATGGCCTTCTGGCGGTCTAACTGTGGATTTTGAAGCGCGTGACTAATAAAGACGTCGTTTTCTTTGATCCATTCAGCGTAGTGTTTCGCGTTTTCCCCAAAGTCGGTGTATTGGTTATGGCCTAAAAACGCGCTGCGTTCGGCTAAGACGGCCATCCCAGTGTTTAAAAAGTCCGGTGTCCGGCCGAGCATTCCGTTATTGCTTTGCGCAATTTCTTGGTAAGCCTGGTGTTTTTGCCGGAGATCGTTGATGGTTCGCGGGACCTTGAAGGCGATGTCGTAAGTCCGACCATTCTCTTGGTAGGTGTGGACTTGCGGGTGGGTCCGTTGCAAAGCGTAGTACTGGTTATTCAGTGCTAACGTTTTTCTGAAAATTGGAACTTCTGAAACCTTGATGCGCTGACCGTTCAGGTAAACTTCGCGACCGTCGTCGAGCTGTTCAATCGTGTGCATGGATAATTCCCCCTTTGTTATTCCTTTCACTATATCACTGTGTAAGCGGTAGCAATAGGGGGATTTGTTGATTAATTAAACAAACGGTCAGTTATTTTGCAGGGTAGACGACGTGGAATTGTTCCAGGACCATTTGCGCCGTTTGTGGATTAAATTGGTGACCTTCCGTTTGATATTCTTGGCGAAAGAAGGTGGTGTGTGCCCGTCGCCAACTACTGAGACTCCGGTCACCTTCCCCCTCGTTAAAGGCGTGCTGAGCATTAACGGCTAGGTAGGGTTGGATGGTAACGTGATCAGTTTTAGTCACGCAAACTGGATTTTGTTGTCCGTCTAAAATGACGTCGTAGGCCCCCACTTGGGGGAGCGGTTCGTTAGTTTCGTAGAGGTCGTACGCACTGGTTGTTGCCGTTTTAGTACCAGTTAATACGAGTTGCGCCAGTTCAGTGGCGTCCACGCCGAACTGATAGGCACTCTGTAACTTAGTTTCAACGGGTAGGTGTAAAGCCCGTTTAGCCTGTTCAAAATAGGATTGGGGTGTCATCGGATAAGCTCCTTAGAGTGTGAGATTAGCTTCAGTTTAAATGAAATCAAGATTGCTGTAAATTAGGGAATGTTTCACGTGAAACATTCCCTGATTAGGTGAAATTGATTGGAGTGCGCCTCCCTGAACCCGTGTTATAATGAAGCCATCTTGGGGATTTGCAGGCGATACCCACACCAAACATTGCCGTTGAGGAAAGGACTACCATGCGAATTAACGTTTTGCAACACACGCCAAACGAAGGTCCGGGAATGATTGAAGACTGGGCCAACGCGCACGGTCACGAACTGTTTGTGTACCACCCGTACCAGTTTGGTCACCTCCCGACGGCGGCCGCAACCGATTTGCTGATCATCTTAGGTGGGCCGATGAGCCCGAACGACGAGTTACCGTGGATCAAACGGGAACGCGTGCTGATTCAGGAATTATTGGACCAAGACGTTCCGATGTTAGGCGCGTGCTACGGTGCGCAGCAAATTAGTAAAACGCTGGGTTATCCGGTTACTAAGGCTCCGGCTAAGGAAGTCGGTTGGGCACCGGTTTACCGCCAGAGCACCGTTATTCCGGGAATTCCAGAGAAATTAACCGTCCTGCACTGGCACGAAGAGATGTTTACCGTGCCAGCCGGAGCGGAATTACTATTTTCAAGTGACCGGGTCAAAAATCAGGGCTTTGTGTTGAATCACCGGGTGGTCGGGCTCCAGTTCCACTTTGAGCCTCGTGCCAATAACGTCCGGGAAATGGTTGTGAACGACTACCCGTATATTCAGGGCTCGGTCTTAAAACAAACGGCGGCTGAAATTATGGCCACGCCGGTCCCGGCAGAAAATCGGGTTGTCCTGGATAAAATTCTCGATTACATCACGGCAAAATAATTATTCAGAAAACTGAACAAACTAAAAAGAGGCAGTGACAAAAGTTACTGCCTCTTTTCTTCTCCGAATGATTATTGTCGAAACGGGTTTCAAAAGTCAGCGGGCGCCGCTTAACGGCTAATCGACTTTTGGCATACGCTGTTTGTTAGTGATACATGGCTTTGATCTGGTCAATGGCGGCTAAGTAGCCCGTCTTTAATGCTTGTGGGGCGATAATTTGAACGTTGGTGCCCAGGCCAAGCAGGTATTCAACCATGTAGTCGTACTCGTCCTGATTGTAGCCGCCGTACAGGTAGTCCTGACCGTCAACTTGCTTCAGGTGCATGTTGGGGTAGTTATTGCGCTGGACCATTTCTTTGCCCAGCGGTGTCAGCTTGCACTTGTAGGCCACGTTATGGTGTTGCTGGTTGTACGCGGCTTCGCGCTGTTTTAACGTGGCGTGGGTAAAGGGGGCGGGCTGTTTGGCTGGCTGAATGGCCGTGACCGTATCACAACGGACGATCTCCCAAGCATCAGTAGTTAAATTGACGCCGCTAAAAAACCAGACGCCGTTGCGGTACAGGAGGTCGTAGAGTTGAAAAGCCTGACTAGTTGGACGGTCGGTTAACCGGAGTGCGACCACGGTTTCATCCAAAATGGCGTCTAGGAGTTGGCGTAGAAATTCCGGAACGTCGAGGTTGGGAATCGTGTAGTAGTTAACGACTTCTTGTAGACGGCTGACCTTGTGTTGCTCGGTAAGGGGCAGGGTCGCCATTAGTTTTTGGTAGATGGTGGTGTAGGATTTTTCAAACGGCGTTGCCGATAATAGGCTAAGCGCCTTAATCGCAAAAAAGAGCGCGTTGATTTCTGGCAGGTTTAATAATACCGGGGCCCACAATTGGCGTTTGGTTAACTGGTAACCGCCGTAACGACCCGCTTCAACGTAAAACGCTAACCCTAACTGTTCTAGTGAACTGATGTCACGCAGGGCAGTCCGTTTAGAGATGTTAAACTCAGTCATCAGGTCGTTGACGTGAAAGTGCGTTTTATAACTGAGAAAGATGAGTTCCTGATTTAAGCGTTCAGAACGGTTCATTTTAATTACCTCAAAAATAAAATTTTAAAGGTGCCGTTACTTGGCACCTTTAACCGGTATTATAAACCCTGTTGAAAGCCAAAAGAAATGAGGAACTTAAATAATGAAAACTTTATTGATCAATGCTCACCCAGATTTTCGTAACGCCGCCCACTATTCCGTTCAGATGGAACAAGCTTTTTTAGCTAAATTTCGCGCAGCCTTTCCCGACGAAACCGTCGACGTTTTAAACTTATACGACACGGAGATTCCACGGGCCACGACGGAAGAACTCCTCGGCGTGTGGGAAAAACAGGTCGCCCACGTTAGCTTAAGTCCCGCCGAACAACACGTGCAGGCCGTGAATCAGCGCCTGCTCAAGCAGTTTAAGGAACACCACCGGATCGTCATTGCATCCCCGTTGCATAACTTTAACGTGACTTCTAAGATGAAGGACTACATGGACAATATTTTGGTTGCCCGTGAGACCTTCCGTTACACTGAAAACGGGTCAGTCGGGTTAATGACGGATAATTATAAAGTTATGTTAATGCAAGCGAGTGGCTCAATTTATACGCGCAATGACCGTTACACCCCGATGGAATTTTCTCGGTTATACCTTGATAAAATGTTCCGAGAAATTATGGGTTTTGACGCCTTTTACATGGTTCGGGTTCAAGGGACGCAAACCCAGGGTGTGGACGTCGCGCAAGCCGTTAAGGATGGTCAAGCGGAACTAGACGCCGCTTTCCCGGAATTTTACAAATAGAATAATGAATGACGGCTAAAAACTGTTAGTCCGTTAACGACCAACGATCGGAGTACCCGTATTAGGGGGGCTGCGGTCGTTTTTTGGGGTTGGTGGTGCCCTTGACGATGGTCAAATTGGTCATCTGGTCAGGATAACCGGTATACTACAGTTATTAATAGTTAAAAGAATTCGAGGCAACTAATCATGAAACACATTGTAACGGGCATTGTCGCCCACGTGGATGCCGGTAAGACTACCCTGTCGGAGGCGCTGCTTTACCGTGCGGGCGCGCGCCGTAAATTGGGGCGGGTCGATAACGGCGACGCGTTTTTAGATACTGACGCATTAGAAAAGCAGCGCGGGATCACCATTTTTTCGCACCAAGCTAATTTAGAGTTTAACGACGTTCGGCTAAACTTGCTGGATACTCCGGGCCACGTGGACTTCGCAAGTCAAACGGAACAAGTTTTGAGCGTGCTGGATTATGCCATTTTAGTAGTGTCGGCCACCGACGGTATTCAGGGGTATACGCGCACCCTGTGGCGGTTACTCGCGCGTTACCACGTTCCAACCTTTATCTTTGTCAACAAGATGGACGCGGTCGTGGCGGACGGGCCTAAATTGTTGAAACAATTACAGACGGTGCTGGCGCCCGGTTGCGTGGCGTTTAACGCACCGGATCTAACCGAGCCAGCACCAGTCGACGGGGCACTGCCGGCTACGTCGGTGGAAGACGTGGCGACCCAAAACGACGATGTTTTGGCCGATTATTTGGAAACTGGTCAGCTTCAAGACGGCGCCATTCAGCAAATGATCAGCCACCGGGAACTATTCCCGGTCTACTTCGGGGCGGCTTTAAAATTAACCGGCGTAGACGCACTCATGGCCGGCTTAGAACGCTGGACACAACCGGCTCCGTTGCACAAGACGTTTGGCGCGAAGGTTTTTAAAATTACGCACGACGAACAGGATGAACGGCTGACTTGGTTACGGTTGACCGGGGGTGAACTCCACCCGAAGGACGTGGTATTAGGTGAACAGAAAGTTAACCAATTGCGTTATTATAACGGGACCCGCTACGTCACGAGTACGAGCGTGCCGGCGGGTGAAATTTGTGTGATTCCCGGTTTAACGGGAACCTATCCGGGACAGGGGTTAGGCCAAGTACCGGACGGCCAATCCCCGCAATTACAACCAGTATTGACGTACGCGGTCGATCCCCAAGCGGAAGACTTACACGCCTGTTTAGCCGCGTTTCGCCAATTAGAAGATGAGGATCCCCAATTGAACGTGACCTGGTCGAGCCACTTACAGGAAATTCGGGTCCAAGTCATGGGTAAGATTCAGTTGGAAGTGTTACAACAAATTTTGAGGGACCGTTTTAACCTGCAAGTGGGCTTTGGAACGGGCAGTATTTTGTATCAGGAAACTATCACACAACCGGTGGAGGGCGTCGGCCACTTCGAACCGTTACGCCACTACGCCGAGGTACACTTATTGCTGCAACCAGCGCCCCGCGGCAGTGGTCTAAGTTTTGCGGCCGACTGTTCGTTAGAGGTGCTCGGGAAAAATTGGCAGCACCAAGTCTTGAGTAATTTGCGGGCGAAGGAGCAACTGGGTGTGTTAGTTGGGGCACCACTGACCGACGTTAAAGTTACGCTGATCGGTGGACGGGCTAGCATCGTGCATTCCGTGGGTGGCGATTTCCGGGAAGCAACATGGCGGGCGTTACGTCAAGGCTTGATGATGCTCCGAACTCGGGAGGCGTGTCAGTTACTTGAACCCTGGTACCGGTTCCGCCTTGAAGTGGGTCAGGACCAAGTCGGGCGGGCCATGACGGATATTCAACGGATGTACGGGGACTTTGAACCGCCGGTGGCCGGTGACGGGGTGGCGACGGACGGGAGTCCCCTGACGGTGATTACTGGAACGGCACCGGTTGCGACCATGCGGGACTATTCCCAGGAGGTCCGCGCCTACACGCACGGCCAGGGTCAGTTGGAGTGCCTAGTGGATGGTTACCGGCCGTGTCACGATACCGCGGCGGTCGTTGCTGCTAGTGATTATCAACCGGTGGCCGACTTGGAAAACACCCCCGATTCCGTTTTCTGTGCGCACGGCGCGGGTTACCCGGTGGCCTGGGACCAGGTTCCGGCCATGGCTCACGTGCCGTACCGGTATTCTCAGGACCAGTTAGCCCACCTTAATTAGAATGAGTGAACGGCTAGCCGTATTTTACGGTGGCCGTTTTTTTTCGTGGTTGTAAATTTGAGGAACGGACGAGTACTATGGAATAAGGGGGAAAGTTAACGAAAAAAGGATGGTTTTTTTGAAGAAGTTAGCACCAATTTTTGTGGCGTTGGGCGCCATTAGCTTTGGTATTCCGGCGTCACTGTTTAAAATCGCACGGGCGCAGGGCGTCGTTAACGGGCCACTACTATTCTGGTCGTTTTTGAGCGCGGTCATTATTTTAGGCATTATTCAAATTGTGCGCCGGCAATGGTTCTGTCAGCAACATACTAGTTGGCGTCAAATTGGACTGGTCGTGGCCGCGGGGACCGCTTCCGGCTTTACCAATACGTTTTACATTCAAGCACTCAAGTTGATTCCGGTCGCGGTGGCCGCCGTAATGTTAATGCAGGCCGTTTGGTTATCCACGTTATTGGGGGCACTGATCCACCACCGTTGGCCGTCCCGGTTGCAGGTTCTAAGCATCGTTTTGGTTTTGGTGGGGACGGTCTTAGCTGCCGGATTATTTCCCATTACGACCGCGTTATCGCCACTCGGATTATTGTTTAGTTTCTTAGCGGCTTGTGCTTACGCGTGCACCATGCAGTTTACGGCGAGTCTGGGAAACAACTTGGACCCGTTATCGAAGACCTGGTTACTATGTTTAGGGGCCTTTTTACTGATTACCATTGTGTGGGCACCGCAAATTGTGCACGCTCCAACGACCGTGGCAACCGTGAAGTGGGGTGTCTTAATTGCCCTATTTTCGATGGTGTTTCCGTTGGTGGTTTATTCAATCTTTATGCCGTACTTAGACCTCGGCATTGGCCCGATTCTGTCATCGTTGGAATTACCGGCCTCCATCGTGGTGGCGTTTGTTTTACTAGGTGAAACGGTTAGTTGGTCACAAATTGGCGGGGTGATCTTGATTATTGCGGCGGTGATCATGCCCAACGTTTTGGGGATGCGGCGCCCCCGTCGTCACGGTTAATATTTTAGTTAAGTCGACGCTCCGTGAATAACGGGGCGTTTTTCTTTTGGGTGCAACTAAGTGGTTAAAAGGTGTCCCAAACGAAAAATTAGTCGCGTAAGGACGGTGAAATTGGTATTCTTTTGGTTACGGAGGGGGAGTAAATTGCATGAAAATTGAATATGATTGGCGGGCTGGAATGGACCGGGAAACGTTGTACGTGACGGCCCACCCTAGCAACCGCCAGTGGGTGACTAAGTTATTACACCAAGAACAACTAACGGTCCAAAGCGCGTTAAACGGGCATACATACAGGTTAGACTACCATGAAATTGTGACCATCACGGCGCTAACGCAGCAATCGTGCGTGCGGACGCTTAGTGGTCAAACGTACTACGTGGCTGGGCGGCTTAAAGCGTTGCAATATTTAGCAGCGGCAGGACTGATGCGGATCAATAACACCACCATTTTAAACCTGGCCTTAATTACTAACTTTGGTACCGAGAAGTACGCTCGTTTGGTGGTGGAAACGACCACGGGCCAACAGTTAATCGTCAGTCGTCACTATGCTAAACAAATCCGGGAGGCGCTACTATGTACAAAACGTTAGTGACAAACTTTATCCGTGTTACCTTACTAACGACGTTATGGGTCCTGTTGTTAGTCACGTTATTTATGGGAAATCAGCTACTAAGTGTGGGAACCGTGTGGCGTTTCTTTGGCATTGGTGGGGTGATGGGACTAGTCATGGGCTGTGGGTATCCCGTCCTTTGGAACGTGGTGACCTGGCCCGCACCGGTGACGGTAGTGATAGCAACGGGGCTCAACGTTTTAGCGGGTTACTTAGTGACAGCGTTGTTTTCAAATGACTGGTTGTACCAGCTAGTTCCGTTTTGGTGGGAAGTGGCGCTGATAACGCTAATTGGACACACTTTGTTTTTTTACGTTTATCAAAAATGGCAAAGTCAAAAGATGGCCCGCAGGTTAAACCAGCTATCGGCACAGCGGCATAATCAGCGCGACTAGGTGTTGCTATGAAGGAGTCTGGTGTTTCCCCGGAATCGAATGGTTAAACGTTGTTAATTAAGTGAACGTTTATGCTATGATAAAACTGTTTCAGGGTAACGATACTGGAGTAGATTTATTGGGAAGAGGGAGAAACATGAAAAACGCAAAATTTTGTCCGCACTGTGGGGCTGAATTGGAAGCGGGAGTTAAATTCTGTTCAAAGTGCGGTTATCAGTTAACCGATACGGTTACGAATCAAGCCAGCGCCACGCAACCGGCGGCGGATGCCAACGAGACTAAACAACCGCAAGCGACGCAGACCACGACGTCTGAGCATAAGGCCGGTGATTTTTCGGCACGGTTGGATGCCATGGTCAACTGGGTCACGAATAACTGGGCAACTGCAATTATTATTATCGTCGGCCTGTTACTATTTACGCTCATCACGCGGGCCATGTTTTACAACGTGTGGCTAGGATTAGTCGCTCTGGTCGCCGTACTGTTGTGGTTATACAGTTCGGCTTGGACTAACGGCAGTGGCGCGACCGCGTTTGAACAAAAATTACGACACGTGACGCAAAGTACGGTGGATTCAGTCAATCAGACGGTAGACGCACACCAGGCAAATAAGATGATGAAGTCAACTGAAACTAAGTCACAGATGGATAGTGATACTCAGGCTCAAGCTGGTGCAACCCAAACGAGTCAGGCGGCCGGGGGTAACACGGTGTACATCCAACAATCCGCGCAAAAAAGTAATGGTCTGGGAACGGCCGGCTTCGTTTTGGCACTGATTGGTTTGTTTACTTCCGTGATTCCATTCGTGGATTGGGTCATTTGGTTCTTAGGGGCGCTGTTCTCGTTTATCGGTTTATTCCGACAACCACGGGGGTTAGCAATTGCCGGGTTTATTATTTCATTCATTGGTGTCATCATTATTTTGACGATTGCCACGGCCATTGCGGGACTTCTAGGCATTGGCGGTATGCTTTAAAAGCTAATTAACGCTGTAAAAAAGGAGCCACCGAATGGGGGCTCCTTTTAATATGCTAGTGATTAAATTGAACGTTACGAAACGCGCGGCGGTAAAGGTACCAGCCAATCAGACAGGTCAACACGTCGGCGACCGGCTGAGCCCAGATGATTCCGTTTAACCCGAATAGTTGAGCCAGGATCACGATGGCTAAACCGAGTAAGACGGCCTGACGGGAAAGCGCCATAATCAGCGCGCTGGTACCGGCCCCGACCGATTGGAAAACGGTCGTGAAGACTAGGATAAAGCCGACCAACGGGGTGGTGATCAACATGGCGCGCAGCATCACGGTCCCCATGGTAACGATGGCAGTTTGGGCCATAAATAGTTTAATCAGTTGGGGCGTAAAGATGATTAGGATGACGGCGCAAACGAATGCGTACCCGCCTTCGATTTTTAAATCGTAACGAAGAATTGCCCGCAGTCGTTGCCAATTTTTGGCACCGTAATTGTAGCCAACCAGCGGTTGAGCACCAAACGCAAACCCGACCATGACCATCATGACGACCATGTAGATTTTTTGAACGATCCCCATGGCCGCCACGGCTTGGGCACCGTACGCGGCTAGGTAGCTATTCAATAACATCATACCGAAACTCTGCGTGAGATTGGTTAGGGAAGCCGGAATACCAACGGCCACGACCGCTTTGAACGCGGGACGTGAAACGTGTGCTTGCCGGGGTGCTAACGATAACGATTTAGCCCGCCGCATGAAAATAATTAGTAAGCCGGTGTTCACGGCAAATCCCAAAACGTTGGCGAAAGCGACACCGGAAGCGCCCCAGTGAAGCCCAAAGAGAAACATTGGATCGAGAATAATGGTTAAAACCGTTCCGCTAATGGTGGCAATCATGGAGAACTGTGCCAACCCCTCAGTCCGAATAATGTTGCCGGGGACTAGTGAAACGATGATGAAGGTCGAACCTAAAACTAAAACGCGGTAAAAATCAGCGATGTAGGGCCGGGTTGCGTCCGTGGCGCCTAGTAGGTTTAAAATGGGTGCTTCAAAGATCAGCAATAGAACGGTCAACACGATGCTAAGGGCGATGGCAACGTAGAAGCAAAAGCTGCTCACGCGAGCGCTTTGTTGGTAATCATGTTTCCCCAAAGCCCGGGAAATCACGGCACTGCCGCCCAGACCAAAGATATCACCAACCGCTAACATGAAGGTGAATAGCGGACTACCCAGCGCGATGCCGGCCACGAGGTCCGCGTTACCGGTCTGCGCGACGAAAAACGTGTCGGCCAGGTTGTAAATCATGCTGGCTACCATCCCTAAAACTACGGGCAGCGCGAGTTGCATGTAGGCCTTTGGAATCGGGGCCTTCTCAAATAAATCATTCAAAAATAGTCACTCCTTATCTGAACGGTCGCTTGTCAGATGGCATGACTTGACGGAACAGAAATATAATATTTTTTATCATATTAATGATACGCTTGGAATATTGGGACTTCAAATGCGCTTTAAACAAAAAACGAGTCGACCAACGTGGCCGGCTCGTTACGCTAATAAACAAATATTTTAAAGAAAATCGATTTGGTGCAAGTTGGCCGGCATTTTACCATAATGACGGCTTACCGTCCCTGCTTGCATGGCCTTGGCACCGTTAATAAAGTGTGTGCCCGTAGCCGCAATCAAACCCATTCCTAAAATAGTAATAATACTTAATACCATCATTATTCACCCTTTTCTGATTACTTTTCGACTCCATTGTAGCGCTTGCAGAAGTGATGTCATTTGACTTCCATGAGAGAAAGGTTAAAGTTTTCTTTTTTAAGCCGTTAAATGAAAATTCCTAAGATTATTAAGTGTAATTAGCGAATTACTTAGGATTTAGTGCTTTTACTCCTTATAATATAAAGCATTTTAGCGGGGGTTGCCGTAAAATAATCATGGTAAGGCAGCTAACTTTAAGAAACTAAAAGCTGAGATATAAATGAAGGCTAATGAGGTGTTTTGATTGCAAATTAAAGAGGGTTACGTGCCGTTTCACGGCTATCAGACGTATTATCGAATTGTGGGTGAAAAACACGCTGAGCAGGTCCCGTTGTTGCTGTTACACGGTGGCCCGGGGTCCACGCACAATTACTTTGAAGCCTTTGATGAACTGGCCGCAAGAACTGGTCGCCAAGTAGTCATGTACGATCAATTGGGCTGTGGCCGTTCTTCGATACCGGCTGACCCTAGTCTCTGGCGCAAGGAGACGTGGGTGGCCGAACTAAAAGCCGTTCGCCGTTACCTTCATTTAGACCGGGTACACCTATTGGGACAGTCGTGGGGTGGTATGTTAGCCATTATTTATCTGTGTGATGACCACCCGGTGGGCATTCAAAGTTTGATCCTAGCCAGTACGTTGTCGTCGGCTAAGCTCTGGGCACAGGAACAACACCGATTAATTAAGTTCATGGCTCCTGATGAGCAGGCTGCTATCGCGACCGCGGAACGGACCGGTGATTTTACGACCGCCACTTATTTGGCCGCTAACCAGCGGTTCATGGAATTGCACGCCACGGGACCGGTAACGGCAACTGATCCGGAGTTTCTGCGACGGCCAAAGCGGACGGGGACGACGGCGTATAACGTTGCGTGGGGGCCCAACGAGTATTGTCCAACCGGTACGTTAGCCGATTACGACTATACGCAGCGGTTAACTCAAATTAAGGTGCCAACGTTGGTTACGAGTGGAACGAACGACCTCTGTACGCCCCTAATCGCAAAAACGATGGTCGACCATTTACCGGACGCACGGTGGGCCCTTTTCCCTCGTAGTCGGCACATGGCCTTTATTGATGAACACGCAGCGTATATGGCCCGGATGCAAACTTGGTTGGCTCAAAATGATTGATTGAAAACACGGCGGTTCGCAGCTTGCGGGTCGTTTTTTATTTCCCGGGAAATATTAAAACTTTAGGTTTGTGCTGGGCCCGGCTTCAGCACGGAACCTTTGGACCGATTGATGGGTGTAACCGTGTAGTAAATTAAAAATGATTTATCACCGGTTGTTAACTGAGTGATAAATCATTTGGCTTAAGAACTTATTTTTGATAAATAAAAACCAATTGGCTAGGGGTAGAACGAGTCGAATCAAACTGGTAGTCCGGGTCATCAAATTCTCGAATCCCGGCTACGTTGGTGATTTGATGTTCGGCTAAGAACCGGACCATGGCGCCGCGGGCCATTTTAGCAAGGGTTGCCTTTGTTTTTAACTGACCGTTGACTAAGCTAGCAAATACGATGTCGACCATTGGTTGGTCGGGGGCGAGGTAGGGGCGAATAATTTTAGCGTACTCCAACGAGGCTAAGTTAATAATTGGTTCGGGAGTGGGTGTTAAGGCCTGGTAGAGCTGGTTGCCCCAAAAGTCGTATAAATTGTTAGTTGAACCGACGGCTAAGCGAGCCTGCATCTCCAACCGGTAGGGGACGACACCGTCAAAGGGACGTAAAATACCGTAAAAACCCGATAGAATGCGGAGATTGCTACGGACATAATCCAAGGCTGATTGGGTGAAGATGTCTGGGGCCATGTAACGGTACTGGATCCCGCTATAACTGAGTAGAGCGGGTGTCTGGCGGTGATCTAAGTCGAGTTTTTGCAGCCACTGATAGTTTGATTGGGCAAGCTTATCACTACAATGCCAAAGTGTTTTGGCTTGGTTATAATTGAGTTGTCGGAGCGCTTGCAGTAATTCACGCGTTTGGTCCAAGTACTGCGGTTGAGTTTCAACGGGAAAACTATCTTGATCAACAATCATTTTCTTGGCCGGGGCGATGATGATTTTCACGCTTTTCACTTCCTACTTAACTAGTCTTATTGAAAACAAGTGTACCACTTATTAGAAATGAGTATATATAATTTAAATCGAACGCTAACCATAACATAAAAATTACCCCACCATACCGATGTTTCACGTGAAACATCGGTATGGTGGGGTAATTAAGGTTGTAGGGTGATTAGTTATGCTTGGGGGCCTTAACGATGCCTAAATCAATCATTGATTGAGCCGTGGCGATAATGGCGTCGGCCGCGGAACGGGGGTGCCAGTTAAGCATGGTAACGGCTTTGGCATTACTCGTTTCGGCGTAAGTGCCAACTAATCCCGCCACCATTTTTAAATAGGGCTTGGTGAGAGCGGCTGCCTTAACCACGGCGTTAGGTAGTTCCTTGGTAGGTAATTGGCTAGCAAACGTTGGAAAGGCTGTACGAAGTACGTTGGCGACGTCTAACATGGACAGTGTTTCGCCGGTAGTTGCCAGGAAGCGTTCCCCGTTGGCTTGGGGTGCCGTCATGGCTAATAAATGCAAGCTAGCAACGTCACGAACATCGACGTAACCCGAATCAACTTTGGGAACGGCCTTCGTTTTCCCTTCCAAGAAGTTCTGAATTTGAATGTTGGAGTGGGAATAATCGGCGGCCAAAACGGGTCCCATGACGCCGACCGGATTAACGGTGGCTAGTTCTAAACCGTTGCCTTCATTTTTAATAAAGTTCCACGCCGCCTGTTCAGACAAGGTTTTAGATTTTTGGTAAGGATGAATATTTTTGGCTGATAGGTCTGACCAGTCTTTTTCGGTATAGAGGGTCGACCGGTGCTTATGCCCGGCGAAGATGGCACCATAAGCGGAAGTCATCACGACCCGCTTAACTCCGGCGTTACGGGCGGCTTTAAGGACGCGTAAAACGCCGTCGACGGCCGGTCGAATCATCTCGTCTTCATTTTTAAAGTTAAGGGTGGGGGTTGGTGAGGCTACTTGCATCACGTAGGTAGCACCGGCCATCACCCGGTCCCAATTTTGATCTGAAGTCAAGTCAGCCTCAACGATTTCTAGTTGGCCAAAATCGGTTACCCCACCAGTCGCTAGCATCTGGTGAATTAAGTCAATTTTTTTAAGGGAACGAACGGTGGTGCGGACCGCGTAGCCCTGTTGTAAAAGTTGTAAGATGATGTGGACTGCGATGAACCCACTACCACCGGTAACGACGACTAATTGCTTTTTCATAAGTATGCTTCCTCCGCATTTAGAACCTGATTATTTTTTAACTGATGTTACTCTTGTAACGTCTGTGAAGACATCCTACAATGGACTCAGCAATTAAACAAGCAAATCACGAGCATCTGTGACAAATGGGAGGAATTGTAATGGCAGCGACTAATCATGCTCAGGCAATCAAACAAGATTCGAAGGATTATTTAACGACGGCGTTACTACAACTATTGAAAACTAAGGATCTTAATACGCTTACGGTCACCCAGGTGGTTAAACGGGCCGGGGTTAGTCGAATGGCGTTTTACCGCAATTTTGAAACGTTGGACGACGTTTTGTTAGGCTATTTTCGGCCTGCAATTACGGCTCGGTTTAAAGATGTTCAAGAAGACGTCCCCCAAGCAGAAAAGCTGCAAGCTATGGGGCAGTTCTTTATCAATTTCGCCGATACCATGAAGTTGGCAGTGGACCGGGGCTTTGAACATATTATTCGGCAAGTTTTTAATGAGAATATGGTGATCTTTTATCAGAAAAGTGTGCAGTGGCAAAATATAAGCCCGGTCCAACAGCGTTATTGGACCCAATTCATGAGCGCCGGGGTCTATGCCATCTGGCGGGAATGGTTACTGGGTGGACAACAGGAATCGTTGACGGAGATTCATAAAATTATTGCGACGTTTCAGGAGGCGACGATGCATTCACTGACATTACGATAAGGTAATTAT
>NZ_QWZQ01000042.1 GCF_003885105.1 Lactiplantibacillus garii | reverse complement strand
GGATCTGCTTATCATATGAATGACCCTTTAGAAATAAAATACACTTATGATATCTCACAAAAAATTTTAGATGAGATGGGAGCTTCACAAGATGAGAAGACGGCATTTAATCAAGATACTAAGTCGACAATATTTGATTCATATATTTGGAGTTTTTCAGCAAATAAGAATAATCAAGCCTTAAATAATTATGGAGAAATCGCCATTGGTATAGATGTTCAGAAACTTCAAAATCATTTAGCTAATCGCAATACGAATCTGTACTTTGAAAATATGCACGAAGGTAATGGATACACTTTTCCGTTATATGTTGAATACAATGAAGAAATACAAAATGAATATCTACGATCGGTTTTAAAAGAATGGTTATTAGCTTATCGTGGATTGAAAAACACCCCTTTGGAAAAAGTAGCTAGTGATATCGCTTTTGAATGTATTCAGGCATTATTTCTTTTCTCACTTTGCTTTAAAAGGCATCTCTTGTATCAAGAGGAAGAGATTCGCTTTGTGGTTGAAAGGATAAGTATCTCTAAGGAGCAGAAACCAGACACTCATTTTAATAATAGACCGGTAATAATTACTGATTTCACACCTGATATGGTATCATCCATAGTTGTTAGTCATAAGAATGGTGCTGATAAAAGAATTAAAGAAATAAAGCAATACCTTATTAAACATGGATTTGATCAAACTAAGGTATTACTAACCGATATGCCTTATTAAAACAAAAACAGCACCCAGCCAAAGTAGCTGAGTGCTGAATATCCCAAGTTTTCACATATTAACTCTAATTACTTCACCATCTTTGAACGTGAATTCCATGTAGCGTTGGAAGATGGTGATTTTTTCTACCAAGCGACGGACCAATTGTTCATCAAAGTCTACCAAGCCATACTTGTGAAATTCAATTAATTCGTTGATTTCATCAAGACTGTGTAGTTTTGCCTGTTGATCAGTTTCACAACTTTGGACTTTTTCTTTTTGCTTCCGCAGGTCCATAATTTGCTGGGTTAGCGCGTCGCAGTCTTGATGCTGGTTAGCAGCCTGGATGAGCTTCATCTGCACCTTTTCCAGCTGTTGGTCGATTTGATCAAGTGTTGGTCCTTTGGAGTTCTCGATGACCTTCATGATGTTGGCTTTGATTTGTTTATTGGCTAACTCATGCCCTTCAATGAGCTGGTTAAAAGCTTCAATAGTAGCTTCTTTTAGAAGGGGTTCTTTAACGTTTCGAATCATGCAGCGGCGACCAGTTTTACTTCTCCTTATCCGACTGGCGCAGCGCCAGACTGCTACTTTTTCTGGTCGATACCACATGTTCCGTTGGAGAATATCACCGCATTTACCACAGAATAATTTTTGAGAGAAGCAATATTTACTGTTCAGACGTCTATGCTTACCGTTTTTAGTGGTGATTCCGTTACGTCGTTGTTTGATGATCTGCTGTACTTGCATAAAAATAGATTTGGGAATAATCGCCGGGTGATCATTCTCCACGTAGTATTGTGGCATGATACCTTCATTCTTCACTCGTTTTTTATTAAGAAAATCAACGGTGTAAGTCTTTTGTAAAAGGGCATCACCCATGTATTTTTCATTCTTTAGGATTTTGGCCACGCTGCTAGAGCGCCAATTTTTTGTTTTGCCACCAGTCAGAATACCATCAGCTTTGAGTGAATCAGCGATTTGCTTCATGCTCATTCCATTTAAGTAGCTATAGAAGATCCGTTTAATAACCTTGGCTTCTTCCGGTTCAATTACCAAGTTACCTTGAGCATCCTTGGTATAGCCCAGGAAGTGATTATGATTCACGAATACTTTTCCTTGCTGATAGCGGTACTGAATCCCCATCTTGACGTTTTGCGATAAGGACTCACTTTCTTGTTGAGCAAGGGAAGCCATGATGGTAATCAGAACTTCACCTTTGGCATCCATGGTGTTGATATTTTCTTTTTCAAAGAAGATTGCAACATTGATGGCTTTTAAGTCTCTGATATACTTCAGGCAATCAATAGTATTTCGAGCAAATCGGCTAATTGACTTGGTGACAATTAAGTCAATTTTACCGGCTTTACAGGCCGCAATCATTTTATTGAATTGTTCCCGTTTCTTGGTGTTGGTTCCGGAGATTCCATCATCAGCATAGATACCTGCAAATTCCCAGGTTGGTTCCTTTTGAATTAGCTCTTTGTAGTGAGCTACCTGAGTTTCGTAGGAGCTAGCCTGCTCATCATAGTCGGTCGAAACCCGGCAATAAGCAGCTACCCGGAGCTTTTCAAAAGGTTGTGGACTACGTTGATGATGGACACTGTTTCCTTTTGGCTGATGGGCAGGAATAATGCGTACTTTACCCAATTAAATCACCTTCACTTTCGATAATGCTGTACAAATATTCGGCTTGCTTGATTGGTTCATTGAACCGTTGCTTAATGATGCCACGGTAGAATTGTTGATAAACTGCGGCTTTCTTGGTTAGTTTTTCAGTTAATTCCAAGGCACATTTGAGTTTAAAGATCACTTCAGTCGGATCGTTGACAATGATTTGCTGTGCAAAAGTTTGAAATAAGTTGGGATCAAAGCTGGTTAGCGTTTGCCCTTTCTGGCACCAACGCAGTAAAGACCTGACTTCTTCAAAATTGTTGGCTGAATCAGTATTTTGACTATTCAGCAGTTTGATCTTTTGTCGGCATTGATAAGTGTCTTGTTCTAGTTTGGCCGTTTGGTTAACATAAATGGCCTTGTCGAGCAGCCCTGATTGCATCAATTGGGTTAGCGTTTCGGCCTTATGGTCGTTAGCTTTGATTTGCTCAGCCAATTTTCCTAATTCACCATTGGAATTGCTATTAGCTTGATTTTGTAGTTCTTCAAGCAATGGTTGCAGTAGGAACCTCTGGCTGAAGATTAACTTATTCATCATGCTGCAGAAGGCGGCTTCCAAACTTTCTTCACTAATTGCTTTAATCGGGCATTGCTTGGCAGACTTTAAGTGCTTTTGACATGCCCAACAGATTTTATTAGGTCTGGTTTGTCGCTTAAAGGTGGTACTGCAATATCCACAGATGATTTTTCCTGAGAAAGGATAATGTTGCTGATACTTGTGAGTACCGACTTCAATGTGGCACTTTTGCGCATTTTCCTTAATTATTTTCTGAGCTTGATCGAAGGCTTGGTAACTTATCAAACTTGGATGATGGTTTTCAATTAGGTATTGGGCTAGTTCACCATGGTTGAAATGGCGATGATATTGATCATCACGATAAGTTTTCTGACACAACATGTCACCGGTGTAGTTGATGTTTCGTAGAATGTTAAGGACCGTATTACTGCGCCAGTGACCGCCACGTTGGGTCGCAACTTGATGTCCATTTAGATCTTTAGCAATTTGCGTGGCAGAAGTGCCAGTCAGAAATTTATGGAAAATATGTTTCACGGTACGTGCTTCTGCTGGATAGATTAATAAGTTGCCATCTCGAAGCTTATAACCGTAAGGTGCAGAAGATACTCTAAATTCACCACTAGCAAAGCGTTTCCTGATTGCCCAGCGTAGATTACCTGCTGTTGAGTGGGATTCATCCTGGGCGATGCTGCTAAGGATCGATAGAAATAACTCGCTGGCCATTGCTCCAGTGTTGATGTGTTCTTTCTCAAAAATGATGGGAATGTTTAGCTGTTGCAATTCACGGACAATTTGTAAACAATCAGTCGTATTTCGTGATAAGCGACTGATGGATTTGGTTACTATCAGGTCAATCCGGTGATTGCAACAATCACCCAGTAATTCTTTTAAAGCATTCCGTTTCGTTAATTTAGTGCCAGAAATGCCTTCATCATAGTAGATTTTGGCAAGTTGCCAATTGGGATGATGACTAATGTACTCCTGATAATGCTCACGCTGATTTTGCAGACTTTCCAACTGTTCAAAATTGTCAGTTGAAACTCGACAGTAGGCCGCCACACGGAGTTGCTTGACATCGCGTTGGTAACCTTCAATTTTAGTAATGGTTGACATGGCAAACCTCCTTTCGTTAGTGTGGTATGTTAGCTCTAGAACCTTGATGTATCAATATTTTCTGGTCCTAATAAGGGCGGAAATGATTGTTTGTTTAAGTCATCAATCTCCTTAAATTCAGTGGTTGAGATTAGACCCTTGTTGAGTAGAGCTTGGATGATTTGTTTTGATTGTTGATAATGCAAATCATTCAATAATTGTTCTGAACTAATATTATTCTTTATTGATTGCAACGGTTGATGAGTCATCGCTTGAACTTTCTTTACCATATTTAATTACCTCCACTGATAAGCCAGGAAAAGTGGAAAAGTAAACCCTCAAATCAACTTGCTAATTGAAAAAGATTCTTTAAATATATAGTAAGAGGGCAAGGTCGCTACTCTGACCCTCAAGCGTGATCTAAGATACGTGGCTTATTTGAGAAGGAATCTCATTTGACTCCAACCACAGTTTAGGAAGACTAACCATCTTATATGGTTGGCTTTTTGTTATGGTAAAAGAAAAAAGCCTGCAGACCGGAGTCCACAGGCAAAAGTTACAATAGTTGATTAACGCGTTTTTGAATTTGGGTGGGGTCATAGCCAGCTTGCTTCAAGCGGTTGATTCGTTCATTACCATTACCCCAGGAACCACGGATAACTTCACGAGCTATTTGGTCGACTGACTTACGATTTAAGAGACGGTTAACCTTTTCTTGGACCACCGCATAGTCATAACCGGCAGCGGTTAAGCGTTGTTGACGGTCAGCACCATTACTCCATTGACCATTTAAAACTTCAGCAGCTAGTTCATCAGGGTTCTTCCTGGCAACTGGCTGTTTTTTGTTAATAACTGCTGCGTAATCAATGTAGGCATAATCCAGATCACAGTTGCCATTGACACCTGGAACAGAACCAGTAGAGGAATGTTGCCAGATTCCGTAATTACCACTGTAGTTACAACGCGGACCATATTCAGCCACCCAGACAGCATAACGCTGAGCTACAGCTGATGAAATATAGTTTTGTAGTGGTGACCGTGAGATGTAGAGACCGGCGTAACAACCGTTTTGTTCTAGCACACAGCAAAAACTTTTGACTAAACTATCACAGAAGGCACGTCCCTGATGGAATAGCCATTGTTCTTCGAGGTCAAAGTAAATTGGATAATCAAAATGACGGTTACCTAAAACAGTCAAACAGGCACGAGCTTCGTTAGCTGCGTCTTCGGGAGAAATAGCATAGGAATACCAATAAGCTCCTACTTGTAAACCGGCTGCTTTGGCTTGGGTATAGTGTTCTGCAAAGTAACGGTCTTCTTGGCTCGCTGACCGACCATAGCCAGCTCTGATTAGAACAAACTTAACACCACTTGCTTTGACTGCATTGAAATCCACATGTCCTTGCCATTCAGAAATATCAATCCCAGGAATCATGATTTATCACCATCCTTGTCATGTAATTGTTGGAGAATACTCTTTAACTTATCGGGCACAGGTAAGCCTAAGCGACTGGTATTTTCCAGTAATGAAATTCCTTCATTAGAGATATAGAAAAAGACTGTTGCTGTTCGGATGGCCGAACCGTTTTTTAGCAGATAGACGTCAAGAGAGTGGGCAATACCTACTAAGAGTAGAATCAGCATTTTTCTAGTGAGACCACGAAAACCGATCTCACTGGAGAGTTTATGTTCATTAATTGCGCAGAGCACACCGGTAATATAGTCCGCCACCATGAAAATGAGTAGAACATACAAAAAGCCATCCAGGCCGCCTAAAAACCAGCCAAGAAATGCACCAACAGCACCAAAACAAGTATTGATGATGGTTAAACTAGTTGTCTTCATCTGGATTATCAACTCCTCTCGAATACTCGGCCTTAATTTCCAGATACTCATGGTTGTATTTGACGTCATCGATAAAGCCGATATTGTAGCCGCGTCCTTCAAACCAGATGTTAGTTTCTTCGTCAACGTCGTCACGGTATCGGATAATAAAGGACAATTGCTTTTCCAATTTAACGGATACCGCCGTGTAGTATTCCTGACCGTGCAATGCCGAGACTTTAGCCCATACATCACCGAGGCGAACATCTTTGTACATCGACATTCCAGTATTAGGATTTTCGCCGACATATTTCTTTTTCATTAGAGTAATGCGTCGATCTAGTTCACCAATATCAGCAATCTTACTGATACGTTTGTTTTGCTGTTGCATTAAAATTCCTCCTTCCGGTAAGGGGACAAAATGGCCCGAAGAAATTTAATCATGGCATCAAAATCAGCTGTTTCCCGATATTCATAAAGGTAAGCCACTGTATAGAGAATGGCGGTATGAATATCCTCAGGGAGGGGATCAAACGCTGATAGTGGTTGGCGAAGCACATTCTCGACCGTAGCTGTTGCCGATCCAATCAACTTTGTAATGAGGTCATCTTCAACAGTGTTGTCTACTCTCAGGTAGGCTTTTGCTTCGGCCAAAGTAATAGCAGCCACATTTCATCAATCCTTTCTATTTAGCAGCCATGGACAAGGTTTTAATTGCTTCTGGTAGGATAACTTTGCCGTCAACTCGTTGTGAGCCTAAAAAACCAACTTGACCAGTTACGGCATAAAGTTCATTAAGACGTTTGAAAGTTCGGCCTTGTCGATCTGCAATCCAGTAGTAATTGAAGTCGCCAAAGAGAACTGGCTTATTGGAAGCAGACAGTGTTGGCATGAATGGACTGGTATAAACAGGGCAGTTGAGGATTCTGTCTGGCTGACCTGCTTGAACGGAAGGTTGCCAAATGTATTGGTCATTTTTATCTTTCATCTTGCGGATGACCTTCACAGTATCATCATTCATCAAAAAGACAGCATTTTGACGGTATGGTGTCTTCAAAGAATAGAAGAGATCGATTAAATCATCAAAAGTTAATGAATCAGCCTTAGCAGCTGTTGATCCAGCTGAAGCACCATTAGTATCGGTCAAGATACCAGTAGGTTGACCAGTACCGGTACCGTTTAAAAAGGCTTGTTCTTCAGCGTTACCGAGCCTGCGACCGAATTCATCAGATAGGTAAGCCATCAAATCAAATGCCGAATCATTTAGTAATTCTTCTGACACTTTGATCAGGGTCCCTAATTTATGAGCGCCAAGTGACACCTGACTAAATTGTGTGTTGGACTCTGTGTAGGCCGCTTCTTCTTCTAGCCAGGCTGCGGTACCTTCACTGGCCACTACTGGAATTTTGTGTTCACCGCTATTGGTTTGGATGACATGGCTGATGGTTCGTAGGACATTTGCTTCTTGAAGCTTTTGGATAAGTTGATTTTCAAATTCGTCGGGCACTAGGAAGCCACCATCTGGATCCGTACCTTCTTTCAGTGCATCAACGACCACATGACCACGCATCATTTGCCAGAAATCTTTTGCATAAGCCTCCTGGCCCTTTGGTAGCTGGTTAGCAATTGGGGAATTAGTAAGGGCCTTACTGGTGGGTTGGTTTAATGCCACTTCAATTTCTGCCTGCTTGTGCATTCGATCGATTTCCTTACCTAAGTCGACAACTTCTTGCTCCATCTTTTCATAGCGGGTATTGTCTTCAGCTGAAAGTACATCTGATTCCTTTTGCTTAGTATCCAAAAAATCCTTTGCTTGCTTCCAAATACGGGCACGCTTTTCTTGTAATTCAGTAATCTTACTCATTGATAAGTCCTCCTAAAAATTAGTGTGATAACAAAGAAAGCCGCTTTTGCAGCGACTTTACAGAGATATTAGATTTTGTTTGTGGCTTTAGCTTATTCAATAGAACCAATTCAGATTGCTTATCTGAATACGAGTAACAATCTATGACATCTTTATCTTGGCCCAGCATATTATCAGCAAAGCCCAACTCAATCGCTTTATTGACATTCATCCAGGTTTCGTCATCCATCATGGATGAGATTTTTTCGCGAGGAAGGTTTGTTTTAAGCTCATAGGCATTAATGATTGATTCTTTTGTTTCCGCTAGCATTTGTGCAGCTTGATCAAGATCTTCTTTTTGTCCACCAACAATAGTTAATGGATTATGGATCATGATCATCGCGGTTGGAGCCATAGAAACTTTTGTTCCTGCCATGGCGATAACTGATGCTGCTGAAGCAGCGATACCATCAATCTTGACGTTCACATCATCGGGGTAATTCATTAGCATTGTATAAATGCGACTGGCAGCGACACAGTCACCACCGGGTGAATTTAACCAGATATCAATAGGCCCATTACCTTGGTTTAGTTCATCTTGAAATACTTGGGGAGTGACTTCATCATCAACCCAGCTATTTTCAGCAATCGTACCGTTGATAGTTAAGACACGTTGATTTTGAGGACCGCTCCAGTCCCAGAAACGTTTCATTCTTTTGGTTCCTCACTTTCTTTAGATGGCTGAGAACTATAGAAGTTACCAGCTTGGTTGAGGGGCAGCATATTGCCATTTACTAAGTATTCGTTACCACCTTCATTAGCGGGGATGCGGTTAAGATCTTCAAGTTCTCGAATATCATTTGCAGACAGCCAACCATTTTGGCGCCCGATGGCATAGCCATTCATTCGGCTTTCGTAATCGCCACGTAGTAGTCCATCAACATTGAATTTGACGAAGAACTTTCGTCGATCATCAGCGGAAAGTAGCTGTTGATTCATAGCTTGTTCCCAGCGAATGCACCAAGGGTTCAAGGTGTACTTTACAAATTCTAGTGATTGTTGCTCGATATTTGAGAAAGTTGAACGGTCTAGGTCACCAACCATATGCGGTGGTACACGAAAAATTCTGGCAATTTCGTCGAGTTGGAATTTTCGGGTATCAAGAAATTGCGCTTGGTCAGGTGGAATGGAAAGTTGATGAAAAGTCATTCCTTCTTCCAAGACAGCAATGCTGTGATTATTAGATCCCGAAAATTGTGACTGCCAACTTTTCCGAAGCCGTTCAGGGTCTTTGACTACATTAGGATGCTCGAGAACACCACCAGGCGTGGCATCATTTTTGAAGAAGGTGGCTCCATATTGTTCGGCGGCCATAGATAATCCAATCGCATTCTTAGCCATAGCAATAGGACTGTAGCCGATCAAACCATCAAATCCTAACCCTGCGATATGAAGGACTTCATCGGACAAGAGAATTACTTGCTTCGATTTATTCTTTGCCTGGTAATCATCGTAGTTGCGAGTATAGGTGTAGTAGATTTCACCGTTGGCAGCACGGTTAACGTCCATTCGATCAGGCATCAAAGGATAGAGCCCAGTGATCTCGCCTTGACCGTTTCGAATGATTTGTGCATAGGCGTTACCCCACAGCAATAAATGGTTCATCATGGTTTCACGAAAGATAAAACTGGTCATTTCTGGATTTGGCGCATCATGAAGCAAAAAATAAAGCGGGTGGTTAATTGCCCGCTGTTTACCACCATCGCTGGTGTATTGATAAATGTGGAGTGGCAGTTCAGCTAATCCTTCAGCCAAGACTCGCACACAAGCATAAACTGCTGTATTCTGCATTGCGGTGCGTTCGGTCACATTTTGGCCAGCCATCGAACTGCCGAAAAAAAATGACATGGTGCTGGATAAGGTGTTTTTGGGTGAAGCTTTATTGGTATGGAACAATTTATTAAATAGACTCATGGCATCAACTCCTTTCAGTTTTTCGTAATTACAACATTAATAGACCTCGACCATCATAAACAGAGTCACCATTATCCTCATTTCGGATAGCACGATCCAGTCCCATAATGGTGGCCACTACGCCATCAATTTTTTCAGTTGACTTAGCTTTGTCAGGTTTAATATTCCCAGCTGGGTCAGTGCGGATATAGATATTGTCCATCATCCAACGCAAGACCGGATGACCGCCATGAGCGATCTTCTTTTCCAGAGTTAATCGCATTAGTTCTTTAGTTGGAGGCGTCATGTCCTTAAATCCCTGGCCAAATGGGACCACGGTGAATCCCATACCTTCAAGATTTTGAACCATTTCGACAGCTCCCCACCGGTCGAAGGCAATTTCACGGATGTGATATTTCTTTCCCAGATCATCAATAAAGTGTTCGATGAATCCGTAGTGAACTACATTACCTTCCGTGGTTTGCAGGTAACCTTGCTGCTTCCAAATATCGTAGGGAACATGATCACGGCCTACCCGCAAATCAACATTATCTTCAGGAATCCAAAAGTAAGGAAGCAGGGTATAGCCTTCAGAGTCATCACGCGGCGGAAAAACCAGAACGAAAGCCGTAATATCAGTGGTGGATGAAAGATCCAATCCACCATAACAATCTCGTCCCCGTAATCCAACGGGATCAACTGGAAAGGCACAGGCATCCCATTTATCCATCGGCATCCATCGGACATCTTGTTTGACCCACTGATTTAAACGAAGCTGACGGAAGGTATTTTCTTCAGCAGGATTTTCTTTGGCTGAATTATAGGCATCTTTCACTTTTTCCATTTTGACCGTAATTCCTAAAGAAGGATTGGCCTTTTTCCAAACTTCTGGACTCGACCAATCTTCGTCACGTCCGGCGCCGTAAATGACCGGATAAAAACGGGGATCATGTTTACGGCCCTCAATGATGTCGATTGCTTTTTGATGAACCTGGTAACAGATAGAGTGTTCATCATTACCAGCAGTGGTTATTAGAAAGTAAAGGGGCTGTGTTCTGGCATCCCCCGAACCTTTCGTCATGACGTCGTATAGTTTCCGGTTCGGTTGGGTATGAAGTTCATCAAAAATAACTCCTGACACATTGAATCCATGTTTAGAATAGGCATCTGCGGATAGAACCTGATAAAAACTATTAGTGGGTTCATAAATCAGCCGCTTTTGTGAAGCGAGGATTTTGCATCGTTTTTTCAAAGCGGGGTTCATTCGTACCATATCAGCAGATACGTCGAAAACAATCGCGGCCTGTTGCCGATCAGCGGCACAACCGTAAACCTCGGCCCGTTCCTCACCATCTGCGCAACAAAGCAAAAGGGCAACTGCTGCCGCTAGTTCTGATTTTCCTTGTTTCTTTGGAATCTCAACATAAGCGGTATTGAATTGACGGTAACCATCAGGCTTCAAAATGCCGAAAATGTCACGAATGATTTTCTCCTGCCAATCAATCAACTCAAATGGTTTACCCGCCCAAGTTCCTTTTGTATGACAGAGGCATTCAATAAAAGAAACCGCAAAATCAGCTGCATCCTTGTTGTAAGTAGAATCTTTAGCCATAAAGCGAGTTGGTTTATAATCTTTTAACTTTCTCAAGAAAGCATCACTTCCTTTCGTTAGTACTAAAAAAAGCACTGAGAATAAACTCAATGCTGAATGATTAATTGAATTTGCCAGTTAAAATTAGGTTTACATAGCTGGCTCGGTCAGTGGTCAGGTAATCAACCAAATCGTGGCAGTTGTAATAATAGGCTAGTCGTTTAACATTTTCGATATCAAACATGTTTACTTCGCCAGTATTGCGGATTTGTAAGACTTGCTGACGGATGCGGTCGCGTCTAGCTAATTCGTCTTTGATTCTGCTCATAATTAGACCTCCTGATTCTTAAAAGCAGCTGATCCGGTTAGATTTCGTAGCAGTACTTTTCTTTGTGCTTTGTATTCGGGACCGATAAATCCTAGGCGTAGCAAGAAGCAACGGAAGACATATTTCTCATTAATCTCTTCGTGTGGTTCTGATATGATTCGTTTGTGGCTGATGGCGTATTGCACTAACTTGTCGACAAATTGTTGATAAGCCAGCGCATCACTAGCATCAACTTGATCAAACCAATTAAATGTTACTTGTTGGTCGTCAACGTCTAAGGGGAGCGTTTCCAGCTGGCAAGCATCCTTAATTAGCTGTCCCTTGGCCCAGATTAGGTGACGCAGGTTATCGAGAGCTTGATCTGTAAATTTATCTCGCCGGTAGGTCAGATTCAGTTTAATTATTTCAGTAGGGTGGAAGCCTTGCTGTTCAAGGTATTCAAGTAAATTGGTTGGAATTTCATCCGAGGATGTTAGGATTCCATCTTTGTTAACAGTGTACTTGCCAATCTGATAAGCGTAGGTAGGTGTGTACTGATATTCTGCCTTTTGATGAGTATAGACAGCTAGCTTTGTCACCAGTTCTTTTCGCTGCCGACCGTGTACATTAAATTTGATTTCCATCTTCTGTATCTCCTTATTGGGTTACTGTATACATCACTCTAAAAGGCACAGATAGCAAGGCTTTTCAGTACTTTAGGCCGGCTTTTTAACCTTACTGTAAGGAATCGATTTCCCATCCCTTTCCACACTGACTTTCTGATCCGAATCGACTTGTTCAATATAGCGGTTGACGATGACATCGCAATATTTAGGATCCAGCTCCATCATGTAGCAAATCCGATTAGTCTGTTCACAAGCAATCAGAGTCGAACCAGAACCGCCGAATGGATCAAGAACTGTGCAGTTCGACATAGTAGAGTTCATGATCGGATAGGCTAGTAATGGGATTGGTTTCATCGTTGGGTGTTCCTTACTTTGCTTTGGACGATCAAATTCCCAGATGGTAGATTCCTTTCGTCCGGTGTACCATTCGTGTTTACCATCTTTCTTCCAGCCATATAGAACTGGTTCATGCTGCCACTGGTAGGGTGAGCGACCAAGCACTAATGATTGTTTTTTCCAGATACAGCAACCAGATAAATAAAAGCCAGCATCTTGGAAAGCACGGCGGAAGTTAAGTCCTTCCGTGTCGGCATGGAAAACATAGATGCTGGCGTCATTAGCCATTGCTTGATTCGTGTTTTGAAAAGCAGCGAGTAGAAACTGGTAGAACTTGTCGTTAGTTTGATGATCATTCTTGATCTTGCCAGCCTTGCTTTGGTAATCGACATTATAAGGTGGATCGGTTAACACGAGGTTGACCTTATGATCACCCAGTAATTTCTGGTAGCTTTCTGTTTTAGTAGCGTCACCACATAATAAAGTATGTTTACCTAAGTGCCATAAGTCACCTGACTTTGAAAAGGGTGGTTTATCCAATTCGCTATCAACGTCAAAGTCATCATCATGAGTATCATCTTCAGTAGCAAGCAGGTTAGAGATTTCATCCTCATCAAAACCAGTTAATGAAACATCTAAATCACTAGCTTGCAAGTCAGTCATCAACAAAGCTAACTTATCCTTATCCCAATCACCGCTGATTTTGTTAAGTGCAATATTCAGTGCTTTTTCTTTCTCTTCGTTTAAGCTGACGACTACACATTTGGCTTCTTCGATCCCTTCATCCTGGAGAATCTTTAATCGCTGGTGTCCTCCAACCACGCGGCCAGTTTGTTGGTTCCAGATAATCGGGTCAACGTAGCCAAATTCTCTCATTGATCTTTTTAACTTTTCGTAGTCGGGATCACCCGGCTGCAAATCTTTACGTGGGTTATAGTCAGCGGGGATGAGGTCTGCTATTTTCTTTTTAACAATTTTCATCAGTTCATTCCTTTCCGTGAACGGAGCAAGCGTTCCATCACATCATCTTGTGGGGTAGATCCTTGATAAGTAGTAGCGTTGTTTTCTTTAACAACCTGAAAAATTTGAAACCATAATTGGCTAGATTGCTTCATATAGTCGCGACTCATTGATACGTAAGGGGAAGCAATCGCATTCCCGGTCGTCGGGTGGCGAGCAAGAAAACCAAATTTTGAGATACACTCTTCACACTGAATCCAGCGACTAACACTTACTGCATATTGTTCGATCAGTTGTGTGTTGACTAATCTTTCGCAACCCCGTTCAACGAGCCATTCCCAGGTTTTCTTAAAAATATCAGCAGCGTCAAACTCTAATCCATTTTTCTGCTTGGCTTTTAGGTACTCTTTAACTGGCGGCATCACATGACCTTCCAAATTAGTTGGAGTTGGTAGGTCAATTACTTGGGCGTCTTGTCCAGCTTGAATTTTATCGTGAAGTGATTTAGGTTTGCGTCCAGCACCAATTCGGGATCCACCACGGTTTGTACCATCTTTAGCCAAATCTCTCCCTCCTTCCGGCAGGGGTTAATACCCTGTTTGATTTCGCTTTTTTGCACACGAAGGCCCAGGCCCGCTCCCGCGCGCAAAATTTTTAAAGATTCGATGGCCCCCTCCGTGGTCTAATAATGATATTGACGCGGCTTCTGATGCCAGCGATCATCCATCTGCACTGTAATACGGGAATGGCATGGCTTGCACAATGCCATTAAGTTCTTGAGGTCGTTGGTACCACCGTGTTCGAGCGGTAAAACGTGATGAACCTCGGTAGCTTGAGTGTACCTGCCCTGGCTTAAGCACATCTCACAGAAGGGGTGGTGAAGCAGGTAGCGCTGTCTGATCTTGGACCAGCCATGATGGTAACGGGGACGACTGTGCTTTGGTCGTTGGTATCGATTGTAATTAGAACTTACTTGCTTAGCGTGTTCATCACAATAAGTATTGTGAGTTAGCCGTGGGCAGCCAGGGTAACGACACGGCTTCTTGGGTGAATAAGGCATGACGTTCTTCCTTTCTAATAGCATAAGAAAAGCCCAGCGGTGTAATCTGCCAGGCCTCAATGTTATAAAGCAAATGCCTTGTCTTAATTTTCTACACTATCATCGTAACATGGATAAGACTGTTATTTGTTCTTCATTTTACCTTTCTAGTGATGTGCTCCATAGAGTAGGAGAGTAAGATGGTCGAGTGCCTTGTTCTTCCTATTGTAGGCGGTGGTCTTAGCAATGAAGTACTTATTCATTACAATTGTTAATCCTTCGTTCATTGATTGGTGCGGAGTCCGGTAGCAAACGTCCAGGATAAAGTGTTCATCTTCAGACAGTTCGTCCCAGGCCGGTTCAAACCATTTGAAGTAAAGCTGAGCTTGCTGGTAGCGTTCATTCAGCTTAGCCGTCTGACTGATGCCATGAAGCAGACGATGCTCAGTGGGATTATCTTTTTTGGTGCCGCTGGGCGCGAAACCATACTGTGGTGAATTGATACTCATCATCTGTTCCTTAACCTGCTTCAAATCATCCCGATAAGAATCAATGATAAACTTCATACCATCGTAGTCTTTTAATGCAGCAATAGTGGCCCGGCGCTTGTCTAAGTAATTCCACATGATACTCATACACAAACACTTCCTTTCAGGTTGGCTTTCACTGCATTGATCAGCGCCAGCTGAGTTTTATCCTTGTGCTTCAAGGCGGCCAGGATGTTTTCATCAATCGTACCTTCAGTGATGATATGGTAAATAACCACGGGCTGACGCTGACCCTGCCGCCAGAGCCGAGCGTTGGTTTGCTGGTAAAGCTCCAAGCTCCAGGTCAGTCCATACCAGATCAAAGTAGCACCTCCAGCTTGCAGATTAAGTCCGTGACCCGCAGAGGCAGGATGAATTAGTGCGAGCGGAATCTTACCGGCATTCCAATCTTTAATGTCTTGAGTGTCTTTAATTTCACGCATATTAAAACGTTGCTTGATCTGTGCTAAGTCATGCTTGAACCAGTAGGCGACGAGTACTGGCTTGCCGTTGGCAGCTTCGACTAAATCTTCCAGGGCATCGAGTTTACGCTGGTGGATTTGAACAACTTGCTGCTGATCATCGTAAACACAGCCATTGGACATCTGACAAAGTTTGTTAGACAGACTAGCCGCGTTCAGCGCATCGATCTGTTTGCCGTGGGTCGAAACCACCAGCTGAGTCTTGAGTTCATCATAGATTGCTTGTTCGCTATTGCTCATCTTGACCGGTACTGTGTTCATGGTTAGCGGTGGAAGATCCAAGTAATCCTGAGACTTCATGGAGATGGTGATGTCATCAATGGCCCGGTAAATACTTTGCTCAGCACCTGGCTTTGGCTTGTAAGTGAAGACTTGATACATATTGCGCTTGTCAGGATCAAAGTAATTAGTCCGGTAGTATGAGATGAAGCGGCCAAGTCTTTTGCCCATGTCCAGCACCCGGAATTCTGCCCACAAATCCATTAGCCCATTAGAAGATGGCGTGCCGGTTAGGCCAACCACACGTTTAATCAGGGGACGGACTCGTTTCAGTGCCTTGAAGCGTTGGGATCGATAGGACTTGAAACTCGACAATTCATCAATTACCAGCATGTCATAATCAAAGTTCATACCAGAGAATTCAATCAGCCACTTTAGGTTTTCCCGATTGATAATGTAAATGTCAACGTCTTGTTGCAGAGCTTTAATGCGTTGTATTTTGGGACCTGTTACGACTGAATAAGTCAGGCTTTTCAAGTGGTCCCACTTCTCTATTTCATCTGGCCAGGTTTGTTTAGCAACTCTTAGCGGCGCCACAACTAGGACCCGGTGAACCTTGCCTTCCTGAATGAGCTGCTTAATAGCCGTGAGGGTAATGACACTTTTGCCAAGGCCCATGTCGAGCAGGATCGCAGCAACAGGATGATCCAGAATGAACTGAGTAGCGTATTGCTGATATTCATGCGGCTTGTATTGCATCAAGCATTCCTCCAATCTGATCGAATTGATCGCAAACGAAGACTTGAAAGCCAAGTTGTTTTAGCTGATTGAGCCTTTGTACTTGAAGCAGGCGGGGATGCTTGCCGGGAGCTTTCATTTCCACGAATCCCAGGTGACCATCAGGTAAAAGGACAATTCGATCGGGAACTCCAGCCATTGATGGCGAAACGAACTTCAGGCATAAACCGCCGCGACTTTGAGTAGCTTTCACAAAAGCTGTTTCGATTCGTTTTTCTAGCATTTTCGATAATCCTTTCTATGTGTTGATTCATCAAAGTATTAAGAGAGTTTGTGACGGTCATGTCAGTCGATTTACTACTCTTCTCTATGCTCTTTTTTTCTATTTTTTATTCCTATATACAAGTGAAGAAATAGACTGTCACGACTGTCACCATTACAGATGAATGTTGATGGAACACGCTTTCTCGTTAATTGAAAGTGACGGTCGATGACACTCTCAATTAAGAAATTCCTCAGTCTTTAGTCGTAACCCCTTCACGAAACGTCTACTGTGGTTCCTTTGACGCTGAAAGCCAGCATTCTGTAGCGCCGTGTAAAAGTCTGAAGTACTGCGGATATATTCACCGATACTCTGGCAGTATTCCCGGTACTTTTGATAGAGATCACCTGACTTTTGCTCATAGCTGGGATCTAGTTCACAATTCTCGTTGAGAAAGTGTCCCAACCAATCATTATCGGCATGGTAGGCCTTAACTGCTTGTTCGACCGCTGCCGGGGTGGTTAACCGGTAATTCTGCTGAATGATTCGCTGCGCGCCCTCAATAATCCACTGCAAAACAGCCGGGCCAGCTTTTTCAGTAAGAAACTGGGCATAGTTTTTGACATCGTTGCGCTTAGCAATCGTGGCTTTAAAGGGAATCACAATCAAGCGCCGCCAGATCCCTTCATCGTTACCACCCACGTGGGGGAGGTAGTTGGTGTAAAGGACGATGGTGTGACTGGGGGTAAAGGAGAAGGGCTTCATGTACTTCTTTTCGGCGTAAATTTCATCGGTCGAACAGAGCTGCTTCACGATGGAGGTATTCAGTCGTTTGCCTTCTTCTAACTCAGCGGAGATAATCAGCCGCTTGCCCTTTACTTCGGCCATCTCCGGCTTGACGTTACGATGGACACCAGTTGTTAAGGCATCAGCCGAGAGGTGGCCAGTGTAAGTGCCGAGTACATTGGCAATTGTGTTCCAGAAAGTTGATTTACCATTTCGTCCGCTGCCATAAGCAATGATCAGGGCTTCTAAGTAAACCTGACCGATTGCTACCAGACCCACGATTTCTTGAACATAATTAATTAGTGCTTGGTCGTTGCAGAAGAAAGTATTCAACGCTTCTTGCCAGAGGTCCATCCCCTGATTACCGGGAATACAGGAAGCTGATTTGGTGATTAATTTGCTTGCTTGAATGTCCTGTTGGCCGTGCATTCCTTTCTTTAAATTGAAAGGACCAATTGGGGTATTCAGTAAAAATGGATCGGCATCGAACTCGTTGATTTCTTTCACGAGCTTTGGCCGTGAATTGGTTAAGATCCCGTTAATCCCCCGAGTACTGCGTTCTTTCAAAATGAAAGCTTCATAGGATTTAGCATTTTCGTAGTCTTTGAACGTCGCTTGTTGTTCATCATTAAAGCCCCGGCTGGCTTTCGTCTTGCCCATTGTTTGCAGGGCGTTTGCGACCCCATTGTTCTTGATTACTTGATAACTTTGAGAGACACGGAGTTGGGCATCAGCTAGTTGTTGATCGGTGAAACGCTGAACTTCGCCTAGAGCTAGCGGTTCTGATTCCTGCCAGACCTTGCCATCAAACCACATGAAGCCGGACTGGTTGGTGTAGCAGACACGGTTCTTGCAATTGTCGACAAAGACATAGGATTCGCCAGTGTCAGAATAGTCATCAGGTTGCAGTCCATCGTTCGGCTGGTTATATTCTTCAGGCGGAATATAGCCTTTTTGACTGGCCATTCGCTGCCCAAATTTAATGGCACTGTGCCAGATAGTTTGTAACTCTCGCTCTTCTAATGGCGGATCGCACTTGGCCGCTTCATCTTGAAATGCTTGACGGGCTTCAGCGGTATTTCCCAACCGCATAATGATGCGACCAGCAAAATGGGAAAGGGTGGCATTGCGCTTGCCTTCGCGAATGGTGCCGACACCTTGCTTGGTAAAGTAACGCTGGGCCATCATAAATTGGTCCACCGTCTGTGTTCCTTCATGCCAGGTAACTTTTGTGATTGGAACACCGAAGACAAAACGGGCAGTATCAAGGGCGTTATCGTCAAAGTAGGGGAAGTATTCCTGAAGTTCGTGTTTTAGTTCGGCATAGGTTTTCGCATCTGTAATCTCAGTAATAGGGAAGTAGACATGAAACTTAGGTCGGGGTGCCTTCTGGTTCTTGGTTTTCATGTTGTTGCGTGACAGTGCGATAGCAAAGGCAACATTGTCAAAGTAATTGGCAATATCTGCGGGCTTGATCCAGACTGTAGGATCATCTGAGTGATCGTTGTCGCAGTCCATGACCAGGCAATCAGCTTTAATGAAGTTTGTAATGTTACGTTGATTGTGTTTGAATTGGCCACAAACATGATCGTAGTGGACGGCTTGTTCTAGTTTCTTAACGTTAGTGATCGTCAACTGACGGGGATAGGCCGTATTGCTAGCCTGACCAGCACTAGTCGCAGTTGATAAGGTAAAGTGCATCTTTAGTGGACCTCCATTTCGGTATTAAAGTAGCGGATGTTCTTATTTTTTCGCTTAGCTAGGCGGATGAAGTAGCGCATGTCGTGCGTTGAGTTGCCAAATGACCAGACTTCGGCACATTTAGTGAGCATGACGATGTTGATAAAAGCCGCGACTTGAAACTCCTTGGAACGGTGCAGATTAATAAATTGTGGCAGGTAAAGCTGCGGACAAACGGGAATCCCGCCATGTTGATAGACAAAACGGCAGTAAGAGCGAACTGCCATAATGACTTTTGCATCACCTTTTACTACCTCGGTAAAGGGTGCGATCACAAAGATCATTGGACGGTAATTGGGATTTAGTTTGTTATTGCGCAGCTTGGCAATTGCCGTGGTTGCTTTTGACATAGATTCAGATCCTTTCATAAAAAAATTTGAGTACTCAAAAAGCCCTCACCGATAAGCCAGATGAGGGTGGAAAGTAAACCATCAAAATTAATCTTTTTTGTAGAAATCGCCGACAAACCCGGCTGCATTCAGGATCAAGCCGCCAGCCCAACTAGGAACTTCAGTCATGATATTGACTATCGTATCTAATGAACTGTCTTTCGGGGCATCGATTACGGCTTCATCATGAATGTGCATAACAACAGGGTTACCGGTATTTTCTAAACGTCGCATTGCTTCAGCTAATAGATCGCGACTGGTTGCTTGAACAATGTTTTCGACGAGCTTCGCCCCATAAGTTTCAATACGGGACCACTTTTTAACAGTGTTGATACCCATAAAAGTAATTGATTCACTGCCAAAACGGTTGGTACCAATCTTGGGTTGAGGATAGCAGAGATAGCGACCGGACCGTAATCGTAAGAACATGCAGCCACTACGATAAATAAACCTCATGCCGTGGGTGGCTTGCGGTAGATGTGATTTAATGCATTCTTTTGCTGCTCTGTCGATATCCCACCAAAACTGCACTATATGAGGGCTGGCATTACGCCACATTTGTACTAACGGGAGTAATTCTTCCTCGGTTAAACCCAATTTAGTGGCACCCATCGCTTTGAGTGCACCGATGGAACCACCATAGCCTAGTGCAAGTTCAGCAATCTTACCCTTTTGCCGGAGTCCACCATTAACCCCATGCTTAACAACGGGAACCCCGAACATCTGACTAGCGGATGCACAGTAGATGTCCTCATTATTGGCAAAGGCCTCTTGTCGCCATTGCTCATCAGAGAGCCAAGCAATTACACGTGCTTCAACGGCTGAAAAGTCAGCTACATAGAAATGATGTCCTTGGCTGGGGATGAAGGCAGTTCTAATTAATTGTGATAGGACGTCAGGTACTGAGTCGTAAAGCATCGAGAGCACAGTAGTGTTGCCTTGTTTAACTAGTTCACGAGCTTCTTCTAGGTCAGGCATTGAATTGCGTGGCAGGTTTTGTACTTGTACTAAGCGCCCAGCCCACCGCCCAGTCCGATTGGCACCATAAAATTGCAGGAGTCCATGAACGCGACCATCTTGGCACATTGATTTTTGCATTGCCTGATACTTCTTTACGCTAGACTTTGATAATAGTTGACGCAGGCTTAGAACTTGATGAACCTTATCGGTGGTAGTTTGTAAAAGTTGAGCTACTGAGGCTTTGGATAGAGAGTCGGTATTCACTCCCCGCTGGTTGAGCCAATCTTTTAACTGCAGGGGCGAGTTTGGATTAGCCAGACCGGTTAATTGCTGGGAAGTTTGCAAGTACTGATCATGAAATTCCTCCTGGCACTTGATAGCATTGTTAACCAGCTGCTGATCAATCCGAATTCCACGGTCGTTGATATCTTGATCCATCCAGTAATTTTCCCATTCGTTTTGCGGTACCGGGAAGCGGCTGAGTTTTTGGGTAATTTCCATTTCAACCTCCACATCACGCTGATTATACTGCTTGAACTGCTGCCACTTGTTGGGGGCATGGTAGGGAAAGTTACGAGTGCGATGCTGGTTCGCTTTGGTCGGTTTGCAAGGGGTGCAAAAGTAGTGTACCAGTTCTTTACCGGCAGTAATTTTTTGGCGGGGTAGTCCAAGAACTGTCCCAACATCGCGCAAAGATAAGGGCAGACCAAGGGTGGCAGCCCAAACTCGAGAACAGTGCCAACCAGCAGGTTTTAAACGGCGACCAACAAAATGGGATAAGCAGACCCGTTCAAACTGTGCATTGAAGGCGCTCTTGATAATGGTAGGATCATTCAGAGCTTGGATAATCTGAGGCGGAATCTTTTCACCCTGGGTTAAATCAACGACTTTGACTTGCCCAAAATCGACAGCATAACCGAACAGTAATAGCTCAAAGTCATCACTATCGGCATAACGGTAGACTCCAGTTTGATTTAAATTGGTGCTGGAATAAGTTTCAATGTCGATTGAAAGTTGCTTCATTAGAAATCCTTTCTACAAAAAATGGGTAGTCACATTCGACTGCCCATCTTTTGATTTAAGCTAAGAAATCATCATTGTTGTCGTCAATGGCGGTAAAGTCATCGCTGGCACTAGCATGACCACCTAGCGGCTCCCCATCCCGAATCTTTTGAATATTGCCGAGCCCACAAGCAATTCCGCGGTTGCCATTGGTATTAAAGGAGTAGAAGTTGATTGATACCCGGGCATAGCAGCCACTGTAAACTTCATTGCGGTCGAGAATGGGTTGGACATGCTTGTCCACGATTTGTGGGGACGTGATGGAGTTAGCGTTAATGAAGTAGCTGTTTTGGTAAGCTTCATCGTCCCGTTCCACATCCCCATCGCGTAAAGGAAGTTTGAGGGTGGCCTTGTTTGGCTTCTTACCGCCAAATTTGCCAATCCCCTCTTGGATGGCGGCATCGATGGCTTTTTCAATCGCTGTAATGGTTTTCTGATCTGACTTGGGGATAATCAGACTGACTGAGTATTTTTCTTTACCGCCATTAATAGACTTGGGTTCCCAGATGTTGGCGTAAGAAAGACGAGTGTTAATACCAGTAACGACCTTAGTTTGTTGTGACATATTATTTTTCCTCCTTAAATTCATCCTGTGGGTTTGATTTGCCAATACTCTGACGCCGATCAGAATTTGGTACTAAAGTTGGTTTACCCGCAGGTTTGACAATTTCCCGACTGAACAGCTCAGCGAACTTCTTCTTGCCGAGCTGTTTTTCTAATTTTGTAATTGGTAGTAGCTTCTTTTGGTAAATATTGTGATAGCCATTAGCTTCAGCAATTTTTGTCACGTCCGCTTCATTTTTGTAATGTCGGACTGATCGACCTTCGACAATTTTGAAACCTGGCCACTGCTTACCATGGTTGATGGCTAAGTCGGCAGCGTATTCTTTAACTTCATGTGCCCATCGATTTAAGTCATCAATATGTTCCAGCACCTCAGTAACTTCATTATCTGTTAGCAGATTAGGAGAACAAAGCTGAAACCTAGTAAGTTTATGATGGTAGTCATATCGGGCACGCAATACAGCATTGCAAGCAGAGAACTGGCACCAGGGACCATAACGAATAGTACCTTTGCCAGCAAAAGCTAATTCAGCTTTTTGTTTGAGTTCGGTGGTAGCCCAGTGCATGAGCTGTTTGGCATTAATCGTCCGAGTACTGATATTGGCCATACGAGGTTGAAAAATTGTAGTTTCGATCTCATCAACGTTGTACAAGTTACCGAACATTTCCAGGGCACCAATGGCATAGAGTTTCATTTGTGGGTTGTTCTTGGCTTCTACTTGGACACCTTTGCCATATTTGAAGTCGATAATGTGGAGCAGGTGATCGGAAATAATCACACAGTCGCCAGTGCCGAAGCCTTCTGGGACATATTTAGAGAAGTCCAATTTCTGTTCCACGCGGATGGTAGCGTCAGGCGCATATTTCTTTGCTTTACTGTATTGTTCCATAACGTAGCTGGCATAATCGTCAGTCAGACTCTCCATCTCATCAGATTGATAATCAGAGGATGGACGTTTGAACTTATTGCCAAGTAGACGATGAATCTTGTACTCTCCCAAGGCATGAGCAGCCGTTCCTTCAGCGGCAGCACTGGTGGTGGAGTGCGGGAAGTATTGTTCCAATCGTGGGAGTGGCGGAGCACTTAGCCAACGGTTGGCACTGGAAGCTGATAGTAAAGCGTGATATTTTGGTGAACTCATTGTCCCAAGCCCTCCGCACTGTAGTAAAGATCCTTGTAATCCTTAGGGTCTACGTCGGATAATTTTTCAGCACCAAATTTATGAAGCAATGCTTTCACTTGAGCGGTGTAGCCTTCACAACTCTTCTTTGCTAGCATCTTGCGAACCGTTACTTTATCTTCAACTGGATCGCGCTTTGGTTGCTCATTATCACATGGGGCTGCATCCTGATTGCTTGATAGCAATTTACGTATGGACTGAATGGCATCCTTGGCTTGATCAAGCTGGTTCTCAGCTTCCTTAAGTTGTAAATCGAAGTCATTCATTGCGCTCATAGGAATCCTCCTTTACTTCGTTAATTTGTAACTGTTGAACATCCTTACTGGGTGCGATCACCATCAAGTGATGCGGTTTACCGAGCAGTAAACGTAGCAGTCGTTCACGGATCGTGACGTTGCGCATGCTGACAACACCATCTTGAGGATGATTAGCTACTGAAATTGAAATCTTATTAGCCATATTGGTTATCCTTTCTTTTTGGATTTAGTAAGGAATAATCGCCTTACACTTACAGGCCATGTGAAGCGCAAAAGTAAACGATTATTTTTGAAGAATTTTTTTGAGGCGTCGCTTGATGGTTTGCAAACGTTTAGTAATTGCCATTTTGCTGACACCTTCTTCTTTGGCAATGTCGATCTGTTTCATACCGTCCCAGAACTTCTTCATGAGTAACTTTCGCTGTGCTGGTGTAAGTTGACTGACACTCTGGTGGAGTTGATCCATTTCTTCCTTATTAATTACCTCTTGCAACGGATCAGCATCATCTTTTACCAGGGCGCCATATGGGTCATAGGCTTCGAGTGAAACATGACGACGGGTTTCACGGTGGTTATCGTTGTATTCAATACGATTAAGTTCGATGATTTCTTTGCCTTTAGCTTCTGTGACCGTGATTTCTTTGATCCCAGTTGGTTGATGTAGCTTAATGCGCATACTGCCATCTTTAGTGTCTGAGATCTCCATGTTGAGCTGGTGACGGTCGTCGTAGTATTTCTTCATAAGAAATTCCTCCTCTTGGATCTCCCAAGCGAAGGAATCGAAGGCATACTAAAAGCCACTAACAAGGCAATAAGAAACAGACCTAAACGATAAATCGCTTGGGTACTGCAACTTGCCTTACTAGTGGCCTGTTACAGGATGTTATTCAGTTAAGTGCATGCTAGTAAAAGTTGTTGATCGAGCAACACATGCTAATTAATCAGCTAAAAATATACGCGAATGTAAAGATAATTATCCGAAAGGAAATGCTAATCTGGTATAATTATCGTTGTCGAGTACTAATCTCTAACTGATATTTGAATAGTAACAAGATAATTAAGTCATCTCAGTCATTTTAGATACTCAAAGTCACTGAAAGTTATTTTTAGAAGGTGGGAAATTGGGGATTAACAGGTTTCAGGTACTAGTAGATGCATTAAAACCTCTTAGTGAAATCGATGAGTCAGTACCTATCCAAGATGCAGTACTAGTGATATTTGAGAATTACACAAAAAACTGGAATGCACATAATTATCAAGAATCAAACTATAAAAGGCTGTATTACAAAGGGTTGAATCGTTCGGCTGCTCATAAGCTCGAAAAAAGTGGTATAGCCAAAGATAAATTCAAGGATTATATCAATGAGGCTAGTTATTCCCAAAAAGAATCAATCAGTAAGTATCTTTTGGAAAAATTGCAATTAAAAGAAGAAATTCCGGCAGAAAGTCTTACATATTATTGCGTTAACCTAATGTCCGAATTAGTAGAAGAAGCAAAGCGTAAAAAGCAATTAAGAAAACAAAAAATCCCCACAAAAAGTGAGG
>NZ_QWZQ01000041.1 GCF_003885105.1 Lactiplantibacillus garii | reverse complement strand
CTACCAGTAACCGGGCTATCAGCACGGTTATGCACGGTTCTTAGATAAGTTGAATATTAGGAGTGACTAAAAGTAAATGAGTCGAATATTAATTATTGAAGATGAAAAAAATCTGGCCCGGTTTGTTGAACTTGAATTAAAGCACGAAGGTTACGACATTCAAGTTGAATATAACGGGCGTAAGGGGCTTGACACCGCCTTAGCCGAAGATTTTGACGCCATCTTATTAGACTTAATGTTGCCAGAATTAAACGGTTTGGAAGTTTGCCGGCGGGTGCGCGAAGTTAAAAACACGCCGATCATCATGATGACCGCCCGTGATTCGGTCATTGACCGGGTCTCCGGTTTAGATCACGGGGCCGATGACTACATCGTTAAACCGTTTGCGATTGAAGAATTGTTAGCCCGCTTACGGGCGCTGTTACGGCGGATCGATTTGGAAAGTGAACAACAGAGCACTAAGCAAACTACGGTCACTTACAAAGATCTGACGATCGAAAAGGAAAACTTAGTGGTTAAGCGCGGTGACGAGGTCATCAACTTAACGAAGCGTGAATACGAATTATTACTGACGTTAATGGAAAATATCAACGTGGTGTTAGCCCGGGACGTTTTGTTGAACAAGGTCTGGGGTTACGAATCCGAAGTCGAAACCAACGTCGTGGACGTTTACATTCGTTACTTACGGAATAAAATTGACCGGCCGGGTGAAAAGAGTTACATCCAAACAGTTCGTGGGACTGGATACGTGATCCGTTCCTAATGACGAACCACGCTGAGGCGGAGATGCCGCAGCAACGGCAGCGTTGGTCATTAAAATGGAAATGGGCGCTCGGGACCGCAATTGGGACCGCGCTCCTTTTTATTTGTTTTTCAATACTGGTCTATAAGAGCTTCACGAACCTCTTATTGCGCCAAGAACAACGCGACGTTGCTAGTGCCATCACCACGGTACAACAATCATTACGGACCGAATCCAAGGGCTTAACCATCAAGTCGGTCGCGGCCAAGCTGCAACCCGAAGCAAGCGTGGAACCGGCCGACAGTATGACCGAACGCAAACACGGCGCTTTGCAAAGTAAAATTTTTTCGGATTCGGAGCTCACGGCGCTGTCACGGACTAACTTAGCCGTGACGGTCTATGATCCGCACGGGACAACGCTCTACATTTCCCGCAAGGACGCGCACGAGTTCCAAAAGAGCACGAAGCGGGAGGTCGACCTGACCGGCCGGGGCCACGACGCCGAACTCGTGGGCCGTTCGCCAATTTACGCGGCCGCGACCCATAAGCTGATCGGTTACGCGCAAATTACCGATAGTTTGACCGATTACCACAACACGACCTATAACCTGATCTGGATCTTCGTGGTCATGACGATGATTGCCATTTTCGGGGCGACCCTGCTGGGCTACTGCTTAGCGGCGTTCCTATTACGGCCGATGCGTAAAATTCGGCAAACCATTAACGCGGTCAACGCCGACCCGCAGACCGATTCACGGGTCCCAGACTTAAAGCGCAACGACGAGTTGTCCGATCTGGCGGTGCTGTTTAACGACATGTTGGACCAGATGCAACGCTACATCACCCAGCAGCAACAGTTCGTGGAGGACGTTTCCCATGAACTGCGGACCCCGGTCGCCATCATTCAGGGCCACATGGAACTGTTGAACCGCTGGGGCAAGGATGATCCGCAGGTCTTGTCCGAATCGCTCGCGGCCAGTTTGTCGGAAACTAAACGGATGCAGAGCTTGGTTCAGGAAATGCTGGACCTGTCGCGGGCCGAACAACTGGAAATCAACTTTAGTCACGAGACCACCGACGTCCAGAAACTGGTTACCCAGGCCTTTAACGACTTTAAGATGATTCACCCGGACTTCCGCTTTACGTTTGACGACGACGTTAAAAAGCCGGTTTACGCGCAGATCTACCGTAATCACTTGGAACAGATCCTGATCATCCTGCTCGACAACGCGGTCAAGTATTCGACCAAGCGCAAGGAGATCCACCTGTCACTGTCGACCGATATCCGTTACGTCGAAGTGGCGGTCCAGGACTTTGGTGAGGGGATCTCCAAGGATAACTTGGACCGGGTCTTTAACCGGTTCTACCGGGTGGATAAGGCCCGCAGCCGTGATAAGGGCGGTAACGGGTTGGGCTTATCGATCGCCCAGCGACTAGTTGAGGGCTACCACGGTAAGATTAGCGTGGAATCGGTCGTGGGCCAGGGCTCGATCTTCCGGTTCCACCTGCCGATCTTGCGCGACCCGGAACTGTTAGCCGCGGCCGAATCCGAAACGGATAAGGTCGAAAAAATTGCCAAGTCGGAATTACCGGCGGGTATCAAGCCGGCGACGTATGACCAAGACGAGCAGCCGCTTGATGATCACGAACACGATGACGACGCGCCGAATGCCAAACAGCATCATTAAAGTCAAAAAATTCAACCGAGAGTCCTTGCAGCAGAATTGCTGTGAGGACCCTTGGTTTTTTTGCTAGTTAGGTTAAGTTGCTCATCAAAGTTAAAAAATTACCGTCCGAAGCCGTGAAGTGCGGGGATTTTCCACAATTAAATTAATCACAGTGAATTAGTTTATGATAAGATGATTTATAGGGTGATTAATTTAAATTTAACACGTTCGGCCGAACGGGGCCGACGTGTGAAGGGGAGTCTTCAAATGCGGTGGCAACAACGGTGGTTAATGATGATCGGGGTCGGACTGGGCGTAACGCTAATGGGCGCACCGACCGTGCAGGCGGCCAAGGTGTATCGGCGCAGCGCGGTGACCAAGCTCAAAGCTAAAACGTACTATTCGACGAGTACGACGGGCAAAGCCTACCGTTTCAGCGGTACGCGCGCTAAAACCCGGTTAAAAGCGACCGTTGCCTTGAAAAACTACCGGCAAACGACGTGGAAGGCCACTAAGCGGGTCACGCTGACCCGCAACCACCACGCGGTCAAGTACGTTTACGTCACGAATCAGCAGCGCAAGGCCCACGGGTGGGTCTGGAGCGGTTACTTAACGCTTGACAGCAAACGGGGAAAGACGGTCAAAGGGAGCACGAGCAAGGGGGTAACTAGTTATCGGGTGAAGGGTGACGCCCTCACACCGTATCAAAGCAACAAGTTTTCAACGGTCGCGGTCGGCAACTACGCGTTGGGGGCAATCAACTACGCCTACGACAGCGATTACGCGACTACCAATTCGTTTCAAACCGCCAATCACACGTTAAAGGTGGCCAAGCGGACCAGCGATTCGGCCTCCAACTACGTGTTTAAAACGGCGCTGTATTTACCCATTGATTATAAGGGGCTGGGGCGTAAAGCCGTCCTGGGTAACCCCCAAAGCGCCGCGTTTTCTAAGAATGATCATTACCTGTACGTGATGTACGTAGATAACGCGCAGGCCAGCAACGCCAAGCAAACCGGGTGGGTGATCCGTTACGATATGACGGCGCTAAGCAAATTGTTTGGGAGTAGCCTGGTGAGTCAGGACCGCTTACGGCGGGCCACCAACCACTACTATAACGGGACGGTGACCGCGGTGGATCAGCAGGTACTCAACTGTATGAAAGTTGGGCCCCGTTTCACGACCGGCCACGCGCAGTCGCTGGCCTTAAACCCCAAGACCAACCAGTTGTGGTTTATTAAGTCCTATAAGGATAGCTATACCGCGGTAGTGGAGCGGCTGAGTGCCAAAACGTTAAAACCCAACGCCAAGGTCAGTTTTAAATTGAATTCCAAGGTGCACATGGGCAGCACGCTCACTTTTGATAAGTCCGGGAACGCCTATTACTGGACCCAGACCAAGTCAGCGTGGCCGACGGCACCAGTTAATTCGGTCAAGTTTTACAAGGGGGTCCTTGGGACGGGCCAGGTCCACTTTAAACTGATCATGCAGGGCTTGGCAAAAGCCCCCGGCAAAGTTTTACAATCGGTCAGCTATAATCAGCAAAATGGTCGGTTGTACCTGGTCGCGGACGAAAGTATCTTTTCAGTGCCGCTGGCTAAGTTAGGTCACTTAACGACGCGTGACGTGAGTTGCACAAACTTTAGCGGCCACCGTGAATTTGAAGGGCTGATTTGGCGCCATCGCAGTAACGCCGGCTACTTATTGACCAATAAGGGACCGGAACTCATGCGGCTAAGTTATCAATAATTTAATAACCCCGGCAAGCGCTGATAAAACGCGGCCGTTACTCCAGTTTCAACCGAGTAACGGCCGCGTTTTGTCGTCCCGCGCCGTCGCAATTAGTAGCGGCGTTCGCGCTCCCTAAAACTATTAATGTATTTATGTATGTTTATGTTAGAATTAATTTATACGTTTAAGCAATCGCGGGGAAACGCAGGGTACGGGCTAAACGTGAAATGAGGTCCGCAGCGGGCCAATTTTTATATAAGGGGTGTCAGGGATGAAGTTCAAACAACGCGTCATGTTAGGGGTGACGCTGCTCGGAAGTGCGGCGTTGATCGGAATGGGGAGCCAACCGAATAACGCGGCCGCTGCCAGCAAGCATCGGGGCAAAGCGGTCAGCAAAACTTACCGCAGCAAGGCGACTAAGGTCAGTCACAAGGCGTACTATTCGCTGAGCAAAAAGGGCGTGACTTACAAGCTGAGCGGTTCACTGAAAAAACCGGTCCTAAAAGCGAACCACGCGCTAAAAAAGTATACCAAAACGACCTGGGTCCGCTCAAAAAAGATGACCGTCACGAAAAAGGGTCACAAGGTACGCTACTACTACGTGAAAAACGCCAAGACCGGGGCGGCCGGCTGGACCAAGGTGACCAATTTAAAGGCCGGTAAAAATGGTCAGGCGACCACGCCTAAGAAAACGAAGGCGAAGGTCTACTACCGTTCAACCACCAAGGTCGGCAAGCTTTACCAGTTAAAGGGTAAAAACAGCTACGTTTACTTTCAAAAGGGTAAAAAGCTGGCTAAGAATAAAAAGTACACCAAAACGCGGCAAAAAGTACACTTACTACTACGTCAAACAGGGTGGGACTAAGGGCTGGGTCTGGAACAAGTATCTGACCACTAAGGCCCCGGTCAAACCCCAACCGGCTGAGCCCAAACCGGCCGAACCTGAGCAACCGGTAGAAGTCAGCGGTTTAACCACGCCGGGGGCCACCACGAACGGTGTGACGGCCTACAACGCGACCGCGAACGTGTTGAACGCTTATAAGTCCAAGGACTTTTCGACGGTCACCGTGCCGAGCGAGTACGCGGTGCCGAAGTACAGCTACGACTATTCACCGACCTACCACGCGGAAAAAACGTTACAGCCGAAAAGTGATACGTTGGCGACCGTCCGGCAGACCGGCGCGGATAGCAATTATCAATTACAGTCCACGTTGTACTTACCGCTAGACAGCGCGACGAAGAAGGGGATCAATTCGAACCCCCAAAGCGCGGTCTTTTCTAAGGACGACCGCTACCTCTACGTCATGTACGTGGATCAGACGGGGAACCGAACGGACAGTCAAAACGGGTGGGTCATCCGCTACGACTGGCAGAAGTTGACCAGCTTAGGAGTCCGTAAAAACGGCCAAATGCAGTTAGTTCGCAAGGCCGCCGTGGACCAGTACCACAACAAGGCTACTAAAACGGATAAGGCCATTTTAAAGTGCATTAAAGTTGGGCCGACTTTTAATACGGGTCACGCCCAGTCGTTGGCCCTCAACCCGAAAACTAACGAGCTGTGGTTCGTAAAGGGCCGTTCAACCGACAAATCGACGGTCGAACGACTGAACCCTAACACCTTGACCCCGGACGCCGCCGTCAACTTTACGCTCAAACCCGGGATGCACATGGGCAGCGTGTTAGCCTTTGACAACGACGGGAACGCCTACTACTGGACGCAAACGGTCACGCCGTGGGCAACCGCGCCGGTCGATTCCGCCAAAATCTATAAGGGTGAGATTAGTACCGGGCGGGTCCGCTTTAGCCTGGTCATGCAGGGGTTGAGCAAGGCGCCCGGCAGCGTGGTCCAATCCATGGGCTATAACGGCGCTAACAACCGCCTGTACCTAGTTTCAAACGGCAGTATTTTCTCGGTACCGGTGGACAAACTGGGCCACTTGGACGCCAGCGACGTGAGTGCCACCAACTTTACGGGCAACCGTGAGTTTGAAGGTGTGGCCTTCATGCACCAACAAAATGCCGGCTTCGTGTTAGCTAACCGCGGTCCGTCAATTTTACAAATGATTTACAAATAAGTCCGTTAAAAACTAAGCATCAAGTACGCCAACAACGGTGTAATTGATGCTTTTTTGCGTAATAAAGGTGCCGTAACGGGCCTAAAAGTCAGTTTGTACCGCTTAAGTTGAACTCAGCCACCCGTAATAATCGTCGGGGGCACGGGTGCGCTTTCAAACCGAGCGATTTTTGGCGGCCATACTTTAATTGAACCTATTTTCACAAGTGATAATTTCTGTTATAGTGGAAGAGCAGTAAATTCATTCGGGGGGCGAAACAGTTGACAAACGAAACAGCTTATCGGCCGATGACGTTCAAGATATTCTTGCAATTCATTCGGTTGAATGCGAAAGCGGCCAGTGTGGTTCAGTACTTCATTGGTATTTTGTTTTCAATTTATTATTTTCACGCGTTTAATTGGGTTAATTCGTTAATTTATTTAATTGCCCAAGTCGCGATTGCGTTATTTGTAACGGGGTTCAATAACGTGCAGGACTACTACTTAGCAAAGGATCTGCATTACCGCGATACTTACAACATCGTGGGCCGCGAGCACCTGTCACCACGGCGGTCCATGAACATGATGCTGGCAATGCTGGCCACGGCCATTATTTTAGGAATCGTGTTAGTCTTTAAGACCAATTTGTTGTTGCTCTTCATGGGCGCGGCGGCCATCGGGGTTGCCGTCTTCTACACGTACGGACCGGTACCATTTTCCCGGTTCCCGCTGGGTGAACTCTTATCCGGCTGCGTGGAAGGTTTCGGGGTCTTTTTCCTGAGCGTCTACATGAACGTGGCCACGCCGGTTTTGGCGGGCTTTGCCTTTGACTGGCCACGCTTTGCCCTGGTCGGCAACTTGCAAAACATCCTGGTGATGATCTTAGTTGGTTTACCGGGGATCTTCCTGGTGTCCAACATCATGCTGGCCGACAACATTTCGGACTTGCAGCAAGACATTCGTAATGAACGTTACACGGTGCCGTACTACATCGGCCACAAGCGTTCCTTACAAGTTTACGATACGTTGGCGCTGCTCGGCTACGTACCGGTGATCATTAGCGTGATCTTACAAGTCTTACCAATTTATCAATTATTAGTTTTACTCGTTTTACCGAAGATCCTGAAGAACATCCGGGCGTTCAACGCGGAACAAGTGAAGGAAACTACCTTTAACACCGCGCCGCAAAACCTGATGATGTTTCAGGGGATGCAGTTGATCGGGTTGATTCTGGGCATTATTTTTTAGCCATTATTCACACCTTCACGTGCGCGTGGGGGTGTTTTTTGTTAAGCTGAAAGTTATCACAAAAAGAAGCGGGGCGGGGACGTGAAAGCCGAAAAACTGTTAAAAATGATCTACCTATTACTGGAAAATCAGCAACTGGCCGCGCCGGTATTAGCGGAGCGTTTGGACGTGTCGGTGCGAACGATTTACCGCTACGTGGACACGCTTAGTACGGCCGGCTTCCCGGTTTACGCGACGAAGGGCCGTAACGGGGGGATCGCGCTGTTGCCGGAGTTTAAGCTCAACAGTACGGTCGTTAACGCGGATGAGCAGGTCAACATCTTGGCAGCCTTGCAGACGTTACAAACGTTGCGGGTTGACGACGGGATGGCGTTGGATAAGCTGGCGGCCATCTTTAACCGGCACCCGGTGGCGTGGCTGCAAATTGACCCGACGGCCTGGGGTGGCGCGGCGGCCCACCAACGTGAATGGGTTGAACGGTTGCGGGACGCTATCTTACAAGAGCGGTTCGTGACGTTTGGTTACTTAAACTCGCGAAACCAGCGGGGTCAACGCTTGGTTTACCCGTACCGGGTGCTGTTTAAAGACCACGCCTGGTACGTTGAGGGTTACGCCGTTGAGCGGCGGGCGCCGCGGTTATTTAAACTCAGCCGCATCGAAAACTTGCGTGCCGCACCCACGCCGGGCGATCCGCAACGGCCGTGGCTAAAGGCCCAACCAACGGGGATGGCACCAACCAAACAAATGACGGTTAAATTGAGGTTAGCGGCGGCGTTGCAGTACCGGATCAGTGAAAACTTTCCGGCGGACCAGGTGGCCCCGCAAGCGGACGGGAGTTTCATCATCACTAGTCAGTTTACCGATAGTGACTGGTTGTTGACCTTTTTATTGTCGTTTGGGGCCGGCTTAGAAGTGTTAGCACCCCAAAGCTTGCGGAAACGCGTGCGAGCAGAACTCCAAAAAATGTTGGCGCATTATTAAAAGCTGACAGCCCGTGTCAATCTTTGGCGTGTAGACTATGGTGAGGTTAAGTTAAGGAGGGATTTACTTGGCAAACGTTTTAAAGGATTTGTACTCACCCGCGTTTATTGACCGGTTGGGCGCGGCGGTGACGGCGGTGCAACCGAATTTTGACGGTACCGCTTTGCGGGCGTTTTGCCTAACATCGGACTGGCCGGATTTAAAGCTGATGGACCGGCGTGACCGGATCACGGCCGGGCTGCACGCCCAGTTACCGGCCGACTTTAAGCGGGCGGCGGCCATTTTACGGCAAATTGGTTCCCAGTTTCATGGCTTAGCGGCGATTTGCTTACCGAACTACGTGGCCGAGTACGGGCTTAACGATTGGCAAACGGCCATGACCACGCTAGCGGAGTTGACCCGTTACTCGAGCGCGGAATTTGCCATTCGGCCGTTTATTTTACGCTACCCCGAACGGACGGCGCGCCAGATGTTAACGTGGGCGGCGAGTGCCGATGAGGATGTGCGGCGGTTGGCCAGCGAAGGGATGCGCCCGCGGTTACCGTGGGGGATACGGCTTAAGCCCTACGTTGATGACCCGGCCCCGATCATGCCGATTTTAACCAGGCTGATTGGGGATTCCAGCGTTTACGTCCAAAAATCGGTTGCTAATAATTTAAACGATATCAGCAAGGACCACCCGGACCTGGTGATTCAGTTTGCCCAGCGGTATTGGGGCCAATCACCTAGCGCTAATTGGATCTTGACCCGCGGTTTACGGACGTTGTTTAAGCAGGGAGTCCCCGCGGTCTTGACCCTGCTGGGGTACGATCAACGGGACGCGGCGCTCTTAACGCCCGTTCGCTTAACGAGTGCGGTGACGCGGATCGCCATCGGTGAGGTCTCCGCACTGACGTACAAACTACGTAACCCGACTAAGCAAGATTTGCCGTTGTACCTAGGTTACCGGGTGCACTACGTTCGGCAAAATAAAAGTGACGCTTTTAAGGATTTCTTCTTAAAACGGCTGACGCTTAAAGCGGCCACGGAGCTTACCGGCCAGTTCACCATCAAGTGGCGGCAATTGACGACCCGCAAGCTGTATCCCGGGGAACATGCCATCGAACTACTCGTTAACACCGTGGCGGTTGCCGGGGTACGGGTACAACTCAGTGAATAAATTTAGTCAACAAAAAAACGGATTTCCATGACGGAAATCCGTTTTTTGTGGTTTAAAAGTTAATTGCGGTGGTGGCGTTGTTGCTTGCCCGCGTTACGACCTTTACCGGGTGCGTGGTGCGACTGCTGGTTAGCGTCGCTTTCGGTGGCGTTAACTGGTTTAGCCGGCTTAGCCGCAGCGGGGGTCGGTGTCTTGATCGGGTGCTTCTTCAGTTCGGCTTCAACTTCACGCCGGATCCGGGGACGGAAGAAGTTGATGATCAACGTTTGTAAGCAGGCGAACAGCCCACCAACGAAGAAGTACAACCCGAGCCCAGCCGGGGCGGACATTGAAACGAACAGGATCATGACCGGACTCATGATCAGCATCAAGCGCATCTGTTTTTTCTGGTCGTCGGGTAAACCAATCATCGAAAGGTACCCCTGTGCCAAGTAGGACAGAAAGGCTAAAATGGCGAGCAGTAAACTGGATTTCCCCAGTGGGATCCCCATGAAGACCGCCGTCTGCATTTCTGGTGAGAACCGGATGGCGTAGTAGAGGGCTGAGAAAATCGGTAATTGGATCAACAGTGGTAAACAACCGATCCCACCAGTCATACTAATGCCGTTTTCCCGGTAAAGGGCCATCATTTCGTTACTGATAGCGGCCTTTTCTTCCTGGGTCGTGGCGGCCTTTTGCCGTTCCTGGATCTTTTGCATCTGCGGCTTGACCGCGGACATCTTCTCTTGTTGGTACGTCGACTTACGTTGTTGGCTGACCATCATCGGCAGCAAAACGAGCCGTACGATCACCGTCAAAGCGATAATTGCCCAGCCGTAGTTGTTTCCCAGGATGTGGGAAAGCCACTGCATCACGGATTGTCCGGGACGGGCCAGGTAGTTGTAAATAAAGCCGTATGGTTTACCGGACGCGGTCGTCCGCACACAGCCACTCAGGAATAATGCCAACGTCGATAACGTTAACATTAACGTGAGACCTTTTTTAGATTTCAATAGATCATAATCCCCTTTGTTAAAGATATATAAACTTGATGATACTAAACCTGAACGGGGATTTCAATTAGTTATCCGAAAATTATGGTAGTTTTGCGGCTCGGTATCCTTTACGATCAGCTGATCAACCCGGCCAAAGTCGGTCGGGGATTGGCGGATCACGTCAATGAAGACTTGGACCCGCTGATCTTCGCCCTCCGCCTCGATGAAAACGGAACCGTCCATTAAATTGCGAACGATGCCGTTGACACCGCACTTATCGGCGGCAACCTTCGTGGCCCAACGGAAACCAACGCCCTGAACGCGGCCGCTGGCTTGCAGAGTTACTGCGCGCATACTGTCACTTCCTTTAAATTCAAGTCGTATTCGTAGTAAAGTATCGTACACTAATATAATAGCATGGAAACGGCGCGCGGGCGATATGCTATACTTGAAAGTAAATTGTGCGTTTGCCCCGCTCCGGGCGAACTGACAGGGCAGAAAAGGAAGTTCAAAATCCCGATGGAAAAAATTAATTCGTTACAAAACGCGCACGTTAAAGCGTGGAAAAAGTTACAGACTAAAAAGGGCCGCAAACAACAGGGCGAATACTTGTTGGACGGCTGGCACCTGGTCAACGAAGCGGTCAAGGCGAAGGTTGCTATCAAAACGTTACTGATCACCGCGAAACAGTTAGCCACGCAACCGGACCTGACCAAGTTTCCGGCCGTGATTGAAATTTCGGAAGAAGTGGCGACCCACATTAGCGCGACCGTGACCCCCCAGGGGGTGTTTGCGCTGGTCACGTTACCAAAGGCCCCGGCCGACGAACTGGCCAAGCTGGACCTAACGCGACCGTGGTTATTGTTAGATAACGTTCAGGACCCCGGCAACATTGGGACGATGGTCCGGACGGCCGACGCCGCTGGTTTTGCCGGCGTGGCGTTTGGGCGGGGGACCGTGGACGTCCACCAACCGAAAGTTGAACGGGCGATGCAGGGCAGTCAGTTCCATTTGCACCTGATCAGCACTGATTTAACGACCTTAGTGGACCGCTTACACGCCGACCACGTGCCGGTCTACGGTTCGGAACTCAACCCGCAGGCGACCCAGTACTTAGACGTGGACGCGCCGGCCTGCTTTGGCCTGGTCATGGGTAACGAGGGTAACGGCATGAGCCGTGAATTACTCGCCCAGACCGACCAAAACCTCTACATCCCGATCAAGGGCCGCGCGGAGTCGCTGAACGTGGCGGTCGCCGCCGGGATCCTGATGTTTGGACTCTATCACTAACTTAAGATAAGTAAGATGGCCGTTTAAATTGGGCAAAATACTTTTCAATTTACTTACTTTTTGGTAGGATAACGGTAGTTATTAACAAAGGGAGCTTTTAATGAAAACTAATGCGTGGAAACAAGATTCCGAATACGTGGCGATCATTGCGGATTTGTTGGCTCAGCCCGAAGTACAGCGGTTAGCGGACTTTACGCAGCACCACCATTCGAATCGCTTAGATCATTCGATTGCAGTTTCATATGATAGTTATGTTTTAGCGAAGAAATGGCATCTCAATACGACGGCGGTTGCTCGTGGTGGATTATTGCATGATTTGTTTTATTATGACTGGCGTGAAACCAAGTTTGATTTAGGGTCACACGCGTTTATCCATCCCCGCGTTGCGTTACGGAACGCGGAAAAGTTAACTAAATTAACGCCGATGGAAAAGGATATCATTTTGAAGCACATGTTTGGGGCGACCTTGGCCGTTCCCAAGTACCGTGAAAGTTTGTTAGTCTCTTTAGTCGACGATTATGAAGCAGAACATGAATTTTTTGGACCATTGCGTACGAAAGTGGCCAAACAATTAGATCGGTTCCGAGGCAAGGTCTCCGCCGGTTAATAGATTCTTTGGAGGTCATTGTTATGTCAGAAATGATGGTAGAAACGGTTGAAGACTCAGCCGTTGATTTTGAACTGTGTCCCAAATTCGAAAAGACGTTTTCCATTCTCGGTAAGAAGTGGAATGGTTTAATTATTGACGTTTTACTCGAAGACGGGCCGCAACGCTTTAAAAACTTAGCCCGGCGGATTCCGAAGTGCAGCGACCGGGTGTTGGTCGTGCGCTTAAAAGAGTTGGAAGCTAACGGGATCGTCAGCCGGGTCACCCACTGTGATTCCGCGCTGATCGAATACAGTTTAACGACCAAGGGCAAGGACCTCCGCCAAGTGATGGAGACCGTCCACACGTGGTCCGACAAGTGGTTTAGTCCGAGCGAAACTAATTAATGGGTTGACGGCGACTAGTCTTTGCCATAGACTTACATTGTAGATAGAAAAGCCTTGACGAGAAATAGTAGTTAGCAGCGGCGTCTTAGGGAAGGGTGTCATCGATTGCAAGCACCCCGGCGACTTAAGCTAACGAATTCACTCTCTGAGCTGAAATTGGGCGTTTGAACGAACAAATAATTTTCCGGTCACCCGGCCGTTACGACGGGAAAAGTGCACGGGGCTAGTCTAACTAGCGCCGTGAACAAGGGTGGTACCGCGATGACCTCGTCCCTTTTTGGACGGGGTCTTTTTTTGCGTTTAAAACGTTAATAAAAATATTGGAGGAAGCACATGAGTTTACAAGATCGGTTAACTGAATTACGTGATCAAGGCTTGGCCGACATTAAGTCCGCCGATGTCTTAAAAAAAGTCAACCAAGTTAAAGTGGATCTGCTTGGTAAAAAGGGTCCCATCACCGAAGTTTTACGCGGGATGCGGGACTTGGCACCCGAAGAACGGCCCAAGGTGGGGGCCTACGCTAACGAGGTCCGCGACCGGCTGCAAAACGCCATCGACCAACGCCGTGAAGAATTGGAACAGGCCGCCGTTAACAAACAGTTGGCCGCTGAAAAGCTGGACGTGACCTTACCGGGCCGCGAAATTCCGCAGGGCCAACCGCACGTGATCACCCAGATCATTACGGAACTTGAAGACCTGTTCATGGGCATGGGTTACCAGATCGTGGACGGGGACGAAGTTGAAGAGGACTACTACAACTTTGAACGCTTAAACTTACCGAAGGATCACCCGGCCCGCGACATGCAGGATACGTTCTACATTACCAAGGACGTTTTGTTACGGACCCAGACGTCGGCTGACCAACCGCGCTCGTTGGAAAATCACGACTTCTCCAAGGGTCCGCTCAAGGTCTTATCCCCCGGCCGCGTTTACCGGCGGGATACCGATGACGCGACCCACTCGCACCAGTTCCACCAAATCGAAGGGTTAGTCGTCGACAAACACATTACGATGGCCGACTTGAAGGGGACCTTAACGTTAGTGGCCAACACCCTGTTTGGGGACCAGTTCGACGTTCGGTTGCGGCCAAGCTACTTCCCATTCACGGAACCGTCCGTGGAAGCCGACGTGACTTGCTTTAACTGTAACGGCAAGGGCTGTGCGATCTGTAAACAAACCGGCTGGATCGAAGTACTCGGTGCCGGCATGGTCCACCCGCACGTGCTGGAAATGTCCGGGATCGACCCCGAAGTATACGGTGGCTTTGCCTTTGGTTTAGGCCCCGACCGGTTCGCCATGTTGAAGTACGGCGTTGACGATATCCGGAACTTCTACTTAAACGACGTTCGTTTCTTATCACAGTTCTACAAGAAAGGCTAGGAGGAGAGTCCACATGAGAATTTCAACAGCATGGTTAAAGGATTATTTAAAGCTGGACATTCCGGCCGATGAATTAGCAGAAAAAATTGAACGGACGGCCGTTGAAGTTGACGGCGTGATCCGTCCCGACGAAGGGCAAAAAAAGGTCGTCGTGGGTCATATTTTAACTTGTGACCCGCACCCCGATTCTGACCACCTGCACGTTTGTTCCGTTGACGTGGGTGAAGACGAACCGTTACAAATCGTTTGTGGCGCGCCGAACGTGGCTGCCGGTCAAAACGTGATCGTGGCCTTGCCAAATTCCTGGATTGGAAACCACACGAAGATCAAGAAGAGCAAGATGCGCGGCGTTAAGTCGGCCGGCATGATCTGCGCCTTAGACGAACTCGGCTTTGACGAAAAGCTGGTCCCTAAGGAAGTGGCCGACGGGATCTTCATTTTACCTGACGACGCGACGCCCGGTGACCCGGTCTTTGGTTACCTGGGGATGGACGACGAGATCATTGACATGTCGGTCACCCCGAACCGCGGGGACATGCTCAGCATGAACGGAACCGCCCACGAATTAGCGGCCATTTACGACCAAACCCCAACGATGCCGACGGTCGACTTACACGAAGACGAAAGCGATGACGCCAACGACCAGTTAGAAGTCCGCGTTGACGCCGACGAACACGACGTGCCGATGTATAAAATGCGACTGATCAAAAACGTGACCATCAAACCCAGTCCCCTCTGGCTCCAAATTCGGATCTGGAACGCCGGCATGCGGCCCATCAACAACGTCGTCGACGCAACCAACTACGTTTTGATGCAGTACGGTCAACCGTTACACGCCTTTGACTACGATAAGTTAACCAACGGCCACGTGAACGTCCGCTTAGCAAAGGCCGGTGAACACCTGACCACCTTGGACGGTGAGGACCGCGAGTTATTGCCAACCGACCTCTTAATTTGCAGCGACGACACGCCGATCTGTTTAGCTGGGACCATGGGGGGCTTAGACACCGAAGTGACCGCTGCGACGACCGACATCGCCCTTGAAGGGGCCGTGTTTGACGCCGTGAAGATTCGGAAGACCGCCCATAACCACGACTTACACAGTGAAGCTTCCATGCGCTACGAACGGGGCATTGACCACGGCATGACCGAAACGGCGCTGAACGCGGCCGCGGCCATGATCGCCGAATTAAGCGGCGGAACGGTTGCTAACGGCGTGTGCGTTGGGCGCGACGAAGACGTTCAACCAGTCACCGTGCAAATTACGTTAAGTAAGATCAACCACGTGCTGGGGACCGAACTATCCCTCGACACGGTGGCCGACATCTTCAAACGCTTAGATTTCCCAACCACGCTGACTGGCGAAACCTACACGGTTACGGTTCCATCCCGTCGTTGGGACATTCATATTCCAGCCGATTTGATTGAAGAAGTAGCCCGGTTATACGGGTACGACAACTTACCGGCGACCTTACCAACGGGACAACCAACCATCGGGAAACTCAACGAGACCCAACAAATCATTCGCGATTCCCGCAAATTGATGGAAAGCGCCGGTTTAACGCAGGCCATCAGTTATTCCCTGACGACCGAAGCCAAGGCCAAGGCCTTTGCGTTACACCCAAGTGACGTGACCAAGCTGGACTTCCCGATGAGTTCGGAACGGACCACCTTGCGTTTGAGCCTGGTTTCCGGCTTACTGGACGACTTAGCCTACAATAACGCCCGTAAAGAACATAACGTGGCGTTATACGAAGAGGGCCGGGTCTTCTACAGCCAGCCCGAACAAGTTCGTCCGAAGGAAATTGAACACATTGCCGGCGCGATTACCGGTTCAATGGTTAAGAAGAGCTGGGGCGTAGCCGAACAACCCGTTGATTTTTACCAGATCAAGGGGATCGTCGCCGGTTACCTGAAGAGTCTCGCCTTAGAAGCGCCGGTCAGCTACGTAGCCACGACCGCCCACCCCGAAATGCACCCCGGCCGGACCGCCAACATCTTCGTTGGCGATCAGTTAGTTGGTTTCGTGGGTGAAATTCACCCGAACACCGCTAAGGCCTACAAAGTCCGGGAAACCTACGTCTTCGAACTTGATTTGACCGCGCTGATTGCCTTACCAAAGGCTCGGCAACAGTACCAACCAATTTCGAAGTTCCCAAGCATTACCCGCGACGTTGCCATGTTGATCGACGACACCGTAACGAACGCTGACGTGGTCGCCCTGATCAATAAGAAGGGTGGCGCCCACTTGCAAAGCGTTGAACTCTTCGACGTTTACAACGGCAGCCACGTGCCAAGTGGTAAGAAGTCGTTAGCCTACACGTTAACGTACCGTGATCAAAACGCCACCTTAGTTGACGACGACGTTACCGCCGCCTTTGACAAAGTTCTGAGTGCCTTAACCGAAGAACTGGGTGCCGAAATTCGTTAATCAGTCATTAATAGACAGTCCGCAGCCGACGTTGCGGGCTGTTTTTTGACTTGAATTTCGGTTGAATTAATTTATAAAAACAACCGATGAATTGCGCTGATATGCGCTAAGTTAGTGGGTAATTTCCGCCGTCCGGTCGGCCGCGACTGGGCTGGAACGCGGTGGAAACAGCTTGAAGCCAAGCACAAACCGCTTGTCTTCAAGACTGGTCTTTCACTAGGCCGGGAAAATACCCCGACCAAGTGAAATTTCACCGCTGAGCCCATCGCGACACTCCCTCCCGGCTAAACGGGTCGTTGGCGCCAAGCAAAGTTAAAATATCTTGAAAATGAAATGAATTTCGTTTGAATAGGTGATCATTGAAATTGAATTGAAACGTTTTAATAATTAATTGCAGTGTAAACTACTAATTCGTACGTGACTGAATGAACTTTTGATGCAACGTCAAAGAACACAGCCTAAATTTCGGAAGTGATTCCAAAATTTAGAAATACCAGTAAAACAGCAAAGTAGTGTGACCAGCGTGGCGCCAACGACCAATTTTAGCCGGGAGCGACCGCGCTGATGAGCTCAGTGGTGAAATTTGACTTACGGTCGGTTTTTTCGACCGTTACGTCAAAGGTCGAGGTCGGAGGCCGGCGTGGGTTTCGACGGGCTTCAACTCGTGCCCACCACGTTCCAGTTCAGTCAGCGCCGAGCGGAAGGCGACTATTAGCACTAAACTAGAAAATTACGGTTAACACTTCCTAGCTTTGCGCCCCGCAAAAAGGTTAAGTTTTTTCATTTAATTACTATAAGTTATACCTAGCGTTAACGAAGGGTATTAGGGTGAAGACGGAGTTGTTGGGTGGTAAAACGGCCGCGTAACTTTAAAAATCACTAAAACTACGCGTCAACTAGTGCAAAGCACGCGTCAGTTTTGTATAATTGATAGGATTAATTAATAAATGGAGGGGCGAATCTTGAATAACGACCAAGATAACCAGGATCAACAAGATCATGGGTCGACCGAAGAACCAAATCGGTCGGTGCAAAAACAGCGGAAATCATTTTCTAAGCACGTCATTGGCGGCGTGATTGGGATCTTAGTAGTATTGTTGATTATTATTGGTGTGATGGGTTACCGTTATTTCGATAACGCAACGCAACCGTATAACAGCAAGGATAACCAGGTTGTGCAAGTCGATATTCCGTACGGTGCCAACGGTAAAAAGATTGCGGATATTTTGCAATCCAACAAAATTATTAAGAGTGGCTTTGTGTTTGAATACTGGACCAAGGCCCACAACTTGTCGAACTTCCACGCCGGCTATTACCAATTAAAACCGTCGATGAGTTTGGCACAGATCGCCAAAGCCCTGAACAAGGGCGGTTCGTCCGAACCAATTCAGAGTTCGAGCGGCCGGGTCTTAGTGGTTGAAGGTAGTCAGATCACCACGATTGCCAAAACGGTTCAGAAACAGACCGACTTTACGGCGGCTGAATTTCTGGCGTTGATGAAGGACCAGTCCTTTATCAAGTCGCTGGCCAAAAAGTACCCGCAACTGCTGACGTCGTCGATGAACGCCAAAAAGGTGCGCTACCACTTGGAAGGTTACCTCTTCCCGGCGACCTACGAAGTTGGTAAGAAGACGACTTTAAAGCAGTTAGTTACCCAAATGGTTTCTAAGACCAACGACGAATTGACGCCGTACTACGCGCAGATCAAGAAGTCGAAGATGTCGGTCCAAGAAATCATGACCTTGGCGTCATTAGTTGAACGCGAAGGCAGTACCACAAAGGATCGACGCTTGATTGCCGGGGTCTTCTTAAACCGGTTGGATGCCAAGTGGCGCTTAGACTCCGACATTTCGGTGTTCTACGCCATCAACTCGACGAAGTCCACGTTAACGGCGAAGGATCTCCAAACGAAATCCCCGTACAACTTGCGGCTCAACTTGGGCTACGGCCCGGGTCCGTTTAACAGTCCGAGCCTGACGTCCATCAAGGCGGTCTTAAACCCGGCCCAACGCAGTAAGGACTACATGTACTTCGTAGCCGACCTGAAGACGGGTAAGGTGTACTACGCGAAGGACGCTGCGGGACACGCGGCAAACATTAAGAAGGTTTCGAAGCATAACGAAGCCGCTGAAAAATAAGAACGGGGCTAATTTTAAATGAGTGAAAATAAACAGCACCAGCGACCAGTTGTCATTGGTGTGACCGGTGGTTCCGGTAGTGGTAAGACGACCGTCAGCAAGGCGATCTACAACCAGTTATCGGGGCAGTCGTTACTGATTTTGCAACAAGATTCATACTACAACGATCAAAGTGACATGACGATGGCGGAACGCCACGCGGTCAACTACGACCACCCGTTGGCGTTTGATACCGACCTGATGATCAAGCAGATTAAGCAGCTGTTGGCTTACGAACCAATCGAAAAGCCGGTTTACGATTACGAACAGTACACCCGTAGCAGCGAGACCATCCACCAAGAACCCCGCGACGTGATCATCGTGGAGGGTGTCCTGATCTTGGACGACCAGCGTTTACGGGACTTGATGGACATCAAGGTTTTCGTAGATACCGACGACGATATTCGCATCATTCGCCGGATTCAACGCGATATCAAGGAACGCGGGCGGACGCTCGATTCCGTGATCAACCAGTACCTGGCGACCGTTAAACCGATGTACCACCAGTTTGTGGAACCCACTAAGCGTTACGCGGACATCATCGTGCCCGAGGGTGGCGAAAACGAAGTGGCCATCGACTTATTAACGACGAAGGTCCGTTCGATTTTATAAACAAAACTAAAAGACCAGCGCTATTTTGGATTTCGGAGTTTACATTTAAAATCCAGAATGGTAGGCTGGTCTTTGAGTTAACTATTACAGGAATTAGAGGAGTGGAAACATTGGCTGAAGACAAAACGTACCCAATGACAGAAGAAGGCAAGGTTAAGCTCGAAAAAGAACTTGAAGATCTTAAGATCAACCAACGCCCAGAAATTATTAACCGGATTAAAATTGCGCGGAGCTACGGTGACTTATCCGAAAACTCGGAATACGAGTCCGCTAAAAACGAACAAAGTTTACTCGAAAACCGGATCAAGACGGTTGAACACATGCTTCAATACGCCGAAATCATTGATAGTGAACAAATCGATGAAAACGAAGTTTCGGTCGGTAAAGTTGTGACGTTTAAGGAATTACCCGACGAAGACCCCGAAAGCTACACCATTGTTGGTGCAGCCGAAGCCGACCCGATGGGAGGTAAAATCTCCAACGATTCACCAATTGCCAAGGGTTTAATTGGTCACCACGTGGATGAAGAAGTTTCAATTGACATCCCCGCCGGTTCCATGAAAGTTAAAATTTTAAAGGTGGAAAACGCCTAAGCAACCGTTTTAAAGCGTCTAAATGACTCGCTATGATTCGAGTCATTTAGACGCTTTTTGTGTACCGCAACGCGCATTTAAAATTCGTGGCTTGCCACTCTTGACTAAACATGACATTTGTCACGGCTAATCAGTGACTAATGGAACTGGGCGAACCACTCCTTGCTGGGTAAACTAGGGGTATCAAGTGAGGGGGAAACAGTGATGACAGCATTGATCAAAGCGCGCCACGTCGCGTTTAGTTACGGTCAGCATCCCGTGTTAACGGACGTGACGTTCACGGTGCAGCCGGGTGAAATTATCGGACTGATTGGGGAGAACGGGGCCGGAAAAACCACCTTGTTAAATTTATTACTGGGGACGTTACCACTGCCCAGCGGCCAATTACAATTATTCGGTCACGGTCCCGGCGATTCGGCCGTTAAAGCACACTTGGGAGCCATGTTACAGGGCGACGTCGTCCTCCCGAACGTGACCGTCGGCGAATACTTACAATTAGCGGCCGCCCAGTTTGCCCAGTCGCTAGAGCCGCAACGGTTACTGAGTGATTTACAGTTAACGGCACTCAAACACCGCGCCCTGAACGGCCTGTCCGGTGGCCAGCTGCGGCGGGTGACCTTCGCCGTTGCGCTGATTGGTAACCCGGACCTGCTCTTTTTAGACGAGCCGACCGTCGGCATGGATACCAACGCGCAGCGCGCCTTTTGGCAACGGATGCGGGCGTTAAGGGACCAGGGGAAAACGGTGGTGATCACTAGTCATTACTTACCCACGATCCAAGACGTCGCGGACCGAATTTTGCTACTGCAAGGGGGCCGCTTAGTTTTTCAGGGGCCGTTTGAAGCCCTACAACAACGCTATCAGCGGGTCGTCATCACTTGTCAGACGCCGTTACCCGTCACCCCGTTTGGCCGTTTAGCCGGGGTGGTCACGGCAACCAAGCAGGCGGCGGGTCTACAATTGATTACGACGGACGGGGACCGCACGTTACAAGCCTTAGTCCCCTACTTAAAAGACCTGCACCAGTTGACGGTTCACCGTGAGTCTTTGGCGGATATTTTTGTTCAATTAACGGGAGGGCGTGCCAAATGAAAACGCTACGCGCACAATTAAAGTTTGATTTTTACCGGGTCGTCGGCCGGAACCGGTCGTTTCAGTTCTTTTCAATTATGATGCCGGCCGCTTTTTACTTACTATTTACGCGGGTACTGGTCAGTGGCTCGGCGCGGGAACTGGCGACGTTTAAAATGCAATACATGTGCAGCATGATCGTTTATAGCGGCATGCTGATCGCGCTGATGGGGATCGCCGAACTCATCATGCGGGACCGGGACCGCGGGTTGACCCGCTGGCTGCAACTAACGCCCACTGGGGTTGCGCCGTACTACGTTTCGATTGGGCTGTTGAGCCTGTTAATGAACGTGATCGCGGTCGTGGTCTTAGGATTAACGGCCACGGTATTTAACGGGGTGCGGTTAAGTGCGGGTCAGTGGTTGCTGATCGGTGGCTGGGCCATTATTGGGCAGTTGCCCATTATTTTACTAGGGGTGTTGTTATCGTTTATCGACCGGGCGGAAACGTTGAGCATCGTTGGGAACTTGATCACGTTTCCAATGGCGATTTTAAGCGGTTTGTGGTGGCCCATCAAGATGCTGCCTGCGTGGATCCGGCCGGTTGGCGAGCTGATGCCGACCTATTTTGTGAACGATTTGTTGGGTCGCATCGTCACCAATGGTACACTAAGGATAACTAATTTTTACGGCACGGCCACTTGGATCGGTGGGTTACTGGTCCTCGTTGTGGTCGTGACCCGTTACCGAGTTAAACGGGGGGATGGGGTTGTTCAAAGCTAAGTGGCGCCTAAAATTTAACCGGATCGAATGGACCAGCTACGTGTGGCTGGCCTATTTGCCGTATTCGTTTGCAATGTACTTACCGGCGCGGCGGGCGACCGACTGGTTCTGGCTGGCCATGTTGGTAGCCTTTCTGGTCCTCTACGTGCTGGTGGTCGAAATGAACCGCTGGCGCAAAGTGACCATTCCACTGGAGCTATTGGTCACGGGGCTGTTTGCCGTGTTTAACGCTAACGACTATTTGATCATTTTTCCGGGGTGGCAAGTGCCCTTTATTTTGGGGCGTCAGCCGAAAAAGTACTTTTATTGGTTTGTTAGCGGCTACTACGCGTTCCTATGTGCCGGCCTGGTCCGGTTCTACTTGGTGGATCCGACTGTGTTTGCACACTGGCAAAGTAACGACCTTTTGGGACTCTTTTTCCCGTTCATTTCGCCGTTTTTGTCCGACGCCTTTACCCGTTCGATGTGGCGTAAACGCCAGTTAAACCAGGCTAACCGGCGTTTGGAGGCCATCGTTCAACGTGACGAACGTGAACGCATCGCCCGCGACCTCCACGATACCCTGGGACAAAGTTTTTCCATGATCACATTAAAAACGGAGCTCGCCAAAAAATTACTGACGAAAGCGCCGGAAAAGGTGCCGCACGAACTGGATGACATCGCGCAGACCAGCCGGGAAAATTTACAACTCGTGCGTTCGATCGTGAACGACCTTCACCAGCAGTCGCTAAGCGAGGTCTTACTGACGCAGAGCCGAAACTTAGCCACCGCCAACGTTTGGCTGACGACGACCGGTGAACAGGCGGCTAGTCAGTGGCCAACTGAGATTCAGGGGCGCTTCGCCGCCGGCTTGGTGGAAGCCCTGACCAACGTGATCCGGCACGCGCACGCTAATCAAGTTAACGTCGCGTTTAGCGCCAGTGAAACGAATTATCAAGTTGTCGTTGTAGACGACGGGCGCGGTGGCGGCGTGACCCGCAACGGTTCAAACGGTATTGGCGGGATGCGCGCGCGGATGCTGGAAGGTCACGGTACGTTTCAAATCAGTCAGTCCGGTCGCGGCACCCGCGTTACGCTGACTTTACCGAAGGGGGAAAGAACATGATCACACTGTATTTGGCTGAGGACCAGAGCATGCTGAACTCCGCTTTGACCCAGCTTTTAGAACTAGAAGACGATCTCCACGTGGTCGGCAGTGCCGCGGACGGTCAGACGGCCTGGACGGAGATCCAAGCATTAAAGCCGCAGGTGGCCGTTTTAGACATTGAGATGCCCGGCTTAACGGGGTTAGACGTGGCGGATCGCGTTCAGGCCAGCCCGTTAGCCACGAAAACGGTCATTTTGACCACCTTCGCGCAAAAGGCCTACTTTGAGCGGGCGGTCAAGGCCCAGGTCGCCGCTTACTTGCTAAAGGACAGTCCGAGTGACGACTTGATCGCGGCGATTCGGCGCGTGATGAGCGGGGAGACCATCTACGCGCCGGAGCTGGTCGTTAACATGTTGTCGGCGGAAAACAATCCCTTATCAGAGCGTGAACGGGCCGTGTTGGCCGCGGCCGCCGAGGGCCTGGCGACAAAGGCCATCGCGGCTAAACTCTACCTGTCGGCGGGGACCGTTCGGAACTACTTATCCGCCATTTTTAGTAAACTGGGGGTCCATAACCGGATGGAAGCCGTTCAAATTGCTAAAAACAATAAGTGGCTGAGCTAGTAAGTTACGCCTTGATTGTAACAACCGTTATGCTTGTATTGGCCAAGCGCGGGTCATTCCGGGAATGCGAAAATGACGAGACCGTCGTCACGTTGCTAGACTGTTAGCCGCGTTTAGTTGTCCTTACCAAGTTCGTGGAACGTAGCGTTCGGTACGGTCAAGTAATCAGTTAACGTTAGTGGTAGGACGCCGGCCTGACCGGGTTGTGAAACCCGTAACGTGGTTGGGGTCAGCGCGACTTTGGTCAGTAAGGTGACCAGTTAGTTCAGTTGGGACTAATCGACGGGAACGTGTAACGTTAGCTGGGGTTCACTAATGGTCTGATCCGTTTTGACCTGAACTTTCACGGCGTCACAGCCTAAGTTGTTATCAGTACACCACATCTCCGGAAACCGGTAAATCGGTTTAGCACGACCGGTTAATTTTCAGACTTAAGTGGTCGCGCTTTGCTCACTGGGGCGCAATGTTGCGTTTTAACTGTAAAAAGGGCACAATGACTGTAAACGATTACAGAGTGAGGTGGCAACATGAAAATTACGATTACGGATGCAGCCAGCAAGTGGTTCCACGACGACATGGGCGTGACGACCGGTAACGGGGTGCGCTTCTTTGGGAAAACGTACGGTAAAACGGCGGTCCACAGCGGCTTCTCGATTGGCCTGATGCGCGACGACGAACCGCATAACCCGATCGTCGAAGTGCAAAAGGACGGCGTCAACTACTACGTAAACGACCGCGACGAGTGGTTCTTTAAGGGTTACGACTTAACGGTCGATTTTGATCCCGACAACGACGGCCCTAAATACGAGTACACCGCGAATAATGAGTAACACAAAAGACTTGGAAGGCATTCGAAATAGCCGAAAAACGTTTTAAACTTCAAAAAAATGACGACTGGGTTGCTAATCTACATTTAACTGATTTCCGATGGTGTCATCAAGACTTTTGATGTGATGTTTGAACCCGGTTCCCAGATTTCTAAGGCATTAACAATTTATGGACAGGAGTCTGTTTTTCAATTTGATAAATGAAGATACCTATTCACAATCATTGGTGTACCGAATTGATGGGCTTGTCCACAAATAAAAACGAGTTGCCGTTATTGGCAACTCGTTTTTGTTTGTGGTTGTAGAATCGCTCACCATGTTCTGGCTGGGTCTCAAAATTTCCCTCAGGAGTTTCTAAAATGGTGAATTTACCCGCGGTGCTGTCTTGGAATTGACTGAGTAAACATTGTTATGGTGGTACCTTTGAGAGGTGCTGAATTTAGATCGATAAATTGTTGAATTACTATTGGTAGTTGGAGTTTAGGTGAAGAGTATTGGTGATTTCGAGTTACGGCCGTTAAGGTCCAAATTAACTGTAAAAATACTGCTGCGTATTGTATAATAACCAACAGATTATACGTCAATTAAATTCGACGCTTATTCGAGATGTTTTTTATTATAAAGGGGGACCAAAAGATGCATCAGCAATTATTGCGTTCAACCCTGGTTTTAGCTGCCGTCGCTACTATAGGGACAGTTGCGACTAACACCAAGGCCAGCGCCAAAGCTAACAAGAGTTTCAGCATTGATCGGGTTACCAATGCCAAATTTTACAAACGGTCAAAACTCAAGAAAGTTCACGCCAAGTCAAACTTGAGCTTGTACAAGAATGAAAACCTGACTTCTTATTCAAAGAGTAAGAAAACCAAGACTTTCTATTCAACCGAATCAATTACAATTCGGACCAAAAAGGGTAAAGTTGCGACTTACCGTTATGTAAAGTCAGCCAACGGTAAAGTTAAGGGTTGGTTGTTGAGTTCAACGTTAAAGGGCAAAATCGGTAAACGAACCAATAAACCCGGTAAGTGGCATAACGGATTACCAAAGAACCTTGTAACGAATCATGGGCGTGACACGATGACTACTAAGCACGACTGGTATTACAAGCAAAAACTCGCTATCGTTATGTTCAACGAAACTTCAAAAAAAGGAAAAGTAGAACCCTATGGCCAAATCATCTTTACAAAGATCTTAAAGAACATGACCACTTGGAATTGGCCTTATCCAACTAAGAAAGATGTAAAGAGTAGCGTCGTTGGTGGTTGGGGTGGTCAAAATAACTTTGAATCTTACCTTAAATACCAGTACTTAGGCCACAACAAATATAAGATTTCGTCAAGGAACATTAAGAGCACGCCTGACGGTGTTTCAGACACCACATCTAAACGACATTCTTATGTTTTAACAATTACCAAAAAGAAACTAAATGATGGTCGCCACGTCTATACTCATACGTACCCAAATAAGCCAAAAGACCTTAGAAGTGTAAGGGTAGTTTATCCAGGTTAGATTTGTAACATTAGAGGTA
>NZ_QWZQ01000040.1 GCF_003885105.1 Lactiplantibacillus garii | reverse complement strand
TTTCAAGTCAAAAGTAAATGAAGTAATTTGACCAAAAATGGACATTTTACTTAATTTTTCCTACCGTGTAAGTAAATAACCCGGATTGTTCAAAAATACTTTATTTGTTAAAGTATAAAATAGTTAATAAATAACGTTTGTAATCGTGATGGGATGGGCTTACCGGGACGTGGTTAGAGTGGCCGTGGAAACCAGCACGGTGAGAAGTACCGATTTAAGGCGGTGTACTTACCAACAACTGGGGTTGCACCAACCATTTACCCGACGAACTGGCTATCAACGGATCAGTGCTGATGCGGCTCATTTAAAGGAATACGACCAGCACGGTGACGGAGCGGCTTACGTGACCACCGGTGCGCACCAGCGGGTTGTCAGTTTAAAATTACTGAACCAAGTTAGTCGTCAGCAAATCCGGTTTGATAACGGGTTAATGCTCGGGATGCCGTTTGGACGGGTCCGACGGTTGCTGGGCCGGGCGTACGTCACGTTTGACACCGAACGCTACGGGCGCGTCGCGGAGTACGTTGATAAACGGCGCCACGCTAAGTTACTGTTAGGACTTAGTAGCGCTGACCGGGTGACGGCCATCGTGTTGTTTGATCCGGGCCAGTACGATTACCAGTATTAATTAAAAAATAAATCAAGGGACCACCCCGGCAGTTGGTACTGTCAGGGTGGTCCCTTGTCACGTTTGAATAAAGTTTAGACGGCGAAATTTGCGTGGATCAGTTCGGTCAAAATTTGAATCCCGCGTTCAAAACGCTCGCTGGATTCGTAGGAGAAGCTCAGGCGGACGTACTGGTTGGGCGCGAAGTCGTAAATACTGCCGGGGTTGAATAACACGTTGCGGGCGGTCGCCAGGTCGAACAACTTGGGGATGTTGATGGCGTCGGCGAGCCGGACCCACAGGTAAAAACCGCCGGTCGGAGCCTGCCAGGTGGCAAAGTCGTCCCAGTACCGATGCAAAATGGCCTGCGCCGCGGCGGCCTTTTTGGCGAGTACTTTCCGGAAGTTGGCTTGGTAGGTCTCGTATTCCGGGTCGGCTAAAATTTCGGCGAGTACTAGTTGTGACAACGAGCTGGCCCCGTAGTCGGTCTGCATGCGGACGTCGGTTAAACGGTCAATCACCGGTTTAGCCGCCACCGTCCAACCAATTCGCAGACCGGGCGCGAGGGACTTAGAAATACTGCCGAAATAAATCACGTTACCGGTCGTGTCCAGGGCCTTTAGGGGCTGCGGCGGTTGCTGATCAAACCAGACGTCCTGGTAAGCGGCGTCTTCCAAAATCGGCAGGCGGTGTTCCTGCGCGTACTGTAACGTTTGTTGCCGGCGTTCGGCGCTCATCACGATCCCGGTCGGGTTATTAAAGGTCGGAATTGAATAAATAATGGCGTGCTCGTCCTTGGCGGGGGGCGTCATTTGCCAGTACGCGAGTCCCTGACTGTCCATCGGGATCCCGGTCAGGTGGGTCTGGGCCGACTGAAACACGTGTAACGATTTGACGTAGGTCGGCGCCTCGGTGTAAATGGTCGCATTGGCCGGAAACAGCGACATCGAGACGAGTTGCAGGGCTTGCAGCGACCCGGACGTAATTAAAATATTTTCCGGTTGGGTGTGGATGCCGACTTTCACCAGGTGTTTGGCAATCTGTTGCCGCAATGCCAGGATGCCGGCCGGTTCGGTGTAGTTTAAGCTGGTTAGATTTTGACCGAGGTGGGCGAAGGCCTTTTGAAACAAAGCCCGCGGAAACTGTTCGGGGGCCGGTTCTCCGGTACTGAGGCGGATGACCGCGTCGGTTTCAAACTGGTTGATCTTTTGTAAGGCGTGCGAGTTGGGTTTGAACTGGCCGGCCTTGACGTACTGCGACCAGTTGACGTGTTCGGCCAGTAAACTTGACCAGTGGTTCCCCGAGATCACCATCCCGGAACCGGGGTTGCTGGTGATCAGCCCGACCGCAATCAGTTCGTCGAGGGCGGTGATCAGGGTACTGCGGTTGACCCCGAAGGCCTCGGCGAGTTTGCGCTGCGACGGTAATTTGGCCCCGACCGGCCAGTCGCCGCGGGCAATTTGGTGTTGAAAATAGTTGGTGATTTGTTGGTAGATCGGCGTGGCCGCGGTTTTATCCGGCTGCCAATTGACGTTAAGCGTTTGCATCGAAAAACCTCCCGCTGGTTGGGTAAAAAGTTCTAAATTGGTTGGCTACAAAATTAATTATCTCCATTATAATCATCTCTGGATTAAAAGCCAGTTAAGCATTTAATTAATCACGACCGCTTAATTGGTTGGTACGGGAGGTCAAAAATGATGCAAGTATTTTTACAAGGATTACTATTCGGAATCGTCTACATCGCGCCAATCGGGATGCAGAACTTGTTCGTGGTTTCCACGGCAATTGAACAGCCGCTCAAACGGGCGCTGCGGGTGGCGCTGATCGTGGTCGCCTTTGACACGTCGTTGTCGCTCGCCTGCTTTTACGGGGTCGGCAAAATTTTACAATCAACGCCGTGGTTAGAACTAGCCGTGTTGTTGGTAGGAAGTTTACTAGTCTTTTACATTGGCTGGGGTCTGTTACGGGCCAAGGAGGAAGCGATGGGCACGATGGACGCCGAGTTTTCGTACAAGGCGGCCGTTGTCACGGCTTTTTCGGTGGCGTGGCTTAATCCGCAGGCCATCATTGACGGCTCGGTTTTACTAGCGGCTTTTCGGGTCTCGATTCCGGCGGCGCTGAGCCACTTTTTCATCGTTGGCGTGATCATCGCGTCGATCGTCTGGTTCTTTGGGTTGACCACGCTGATCAGCAAGTTCAAACACTTAATGCAACCGCGGGTGCTCCTATGGGTCAACCGGGTGTGCGGGGCCGTGATCATTTTGTACGGCGTTAAGCTGCTGGCGACCTTCGTCACGAAAATTTAGTTGCAGTTGCTACCGACAATCGGTATGCTAAGGCTATTGGACTTTTTTAATGGAAGGAACGATGGCACATGCAAATTGCCGGATTTGGGGTTGAAGCTTGGCTCAACGCCCACGAAAGGGAAGCGACGACCGATATTAGTCAGAGCTCAGTTTCGGCACTGACCATGGCAGAAGTGACCAGCTTAGACGGTCACGGTGGTCAGCAATTTTATCAGCAGTTAAACCAGTCGCGCTTAGACTACGGCTGGATTGAGGGGTCCCCCAAATTTAAACGCTTAGTGAGCGGCTTATATACGCAAGTTCCGCCGGAAAACGTGTTACAAACTAACGGCGCGACCGGCGCCAACCAGTTGGCCATTTATAGCTTGGTGGAACCCGGCGACCACGTGATCGCCCTGTATCCCACCTACCAACAGCTTTACGACATTCCTAAGTCGCTGGGGGCGACGGTCGACTACTGGCACATTCGAGAGGACCACGACTGGTTACCGGACATCAACGAGCTTCGGCAGTTGGTTCGGCCGAACACCAAAATGATCCTGCTAAATAACGCCATGAACCCGACCGGTGGTTTATTGGACCGGGCCATGCTGGAACAAGTCGTGGCCGTGGCCCAAGCGGTCGGCGCCTACGTGTTAGCCGACGAAGTTTACGAGCCGTTAGACGGGACGCCGTTTACGTCGATCGCCGACCTGTACGACCGCGGGATCGCTGTTAACAGTCTATCCAAAACTTACTCGGCACCCGGGATTCGAATCGGCTGGACGGCCACGCCCGACGCCGACTTGGCGGACCGGTTCCGTAAGTACCGCGACTACACGATGATCTGCGGCGGCGTGGTGAACGACCAACTGGCCGTGCTGATTTTGCAACACCGCGCGGAAATTTTAGAACGCAACCGCCAAATCGTGGCCCGTAATCTAAAGCTCTTAACGGACTGGGTGGCCACCCAGCCGCGGGTCAGCTTGATCGCGCCGCACGGAATCTCGGTCTCGTGTATCAAGTTGGCCGTGCCGTTAGCGGACGAAGCCTTTTGTTTGAACCTGTTACGCGACACCGGCGTTTTGTTAGTACCGGGCTCGCGGTTTGCCATTCCGGGCCACGCCCGTTTAGGCTACTGCACCGATACCGAAACGTTACAACGGGGACTGCGGTTGTTAGGGGATTACTTAACGCAGTTTGATTAGATAACCATTTCTTATACACCGACTTAATAAGCATAATTTCCTGACAAACTGGGAATTTATGCTTTTTTTCGTGGAAACGGCGTAGTTACGTGAATGAATATTTGCTATAATGGTCTCATAATTATGAAGGGGAGGTCCCGCAAATGAAAAAAACCGATCGTCAGGCGGCCATCGAGCAGCTGATCAACCAGTACCCAATCGCCACCCAGGAAGAATTGATGGCCAAGTTGAAGGCGGAGGGCATTGCCGCCACCCAGGCAACGATCTCGCGGGACATCCGTGAAATGCAGATCGTGAAAACGCCCGACGAACACGGCCAGGCCCGCTATTCGATTTTTAAGGCCAACAGCAAAAACGAACAGGACCGTTTGTTTGAAAGCTTGCACGACGTGGTGGTCGGCGTTGACCGGGTCGAATTCATGAACATCATCCACACGCTGCCGAGTAACGGAAACTTACTGGCGGCGATCATTGATGATTTGAAAATGCCGGAAGTCAGCGGGACCCTGGCCGGGCACGACACGATTTTTGTAATCAGCCCCAGCGTGGAAGTCGCCAAGCAGTTTCACAGCTTGCTGATCAGTCACGTGGCTAACGAAGACGAACTTTAAAGCATTACGGATCGCCGCTTGCCGGCGATTTTTTTGCAAATTACGGGCCAACACGGTATTCTAGGACTAGACAATTAAGTTGAGAGCGAGATGTTTTAAATGAAATATACCAAGAAACGGACGCCGCGCAATAATCAAAAAAAGCGCGACGCCACCTTTGAAAAGTTTAAGCAGCAGCAAAATGAATTAAACGCGAACCGGCGCGGTGTGCGTCGGAAATAACGTCCAAGGCAACCCAGTCTTGGGCTTTTTTTGACGCTGCTTTTACGTGACCGGGTGAACGGTTAACGGCCACCTAATTTTGAAGATTTGTTCAAGGTTCGTCCCTAAAAGTGGCGCACCGGGGATTTATGATACAATTATCAGAGCTAACAAGTAACGCGGGTGTTGGTTCCGTTAATTAACGGGGCGCTGATTAGTTTAACCAGCAGCGACACCGGCTGAACAAGGGGAAGATTATGCAAAAAAATGGTTTTTGGGCCACGATCAAAGATGGCTTGCGAGTCATTGGTCACTGGCTGCACCCGTACTGGCAACGCTTCACGGCGGCCCTGGGGTACCAGTGGCACCGGCGGCAACTGACGCGCTGGCTGATCGTGCTCATTTTAACGGTGATCCTGATTGGGAGTGCCTACTTAACGTTTGAAGCTAAGACGGCCAAAATTGGCAACTTACAAGCAGAACTCGAAAAAACCACCACGATTTACGATAGTAGTAATCAGAAGGCGGGGTCGTTGTATTCCCAAAAGGGGACCTACGTCCATTTGAGTAAGATCTCGAAAAATTTACAAAACGCCGTCATCTCGACCGAAGACCGTAACTTTTACAGTGAGCACGGGTTTTCAGTCAAGGGGATTGGCCGGGCGTTCGTGCTCCTCGTGATGAACAAGCTGCTGGGACGCGACTACATCAGTGGTGGGGGGAGTACGTTGACCCAACAACTGGTTAAAAACGCTTATTTGACCCAACAGCAGACCTTTTCACGGAAACTGCGCGAGATCTTCTTGTCGATTGAAACCGAAAACGTGTACTCGAAGAACCAGATCCTGGCAATGTACCTGAATAACGCCTACTTTGGCCACGGGGTTTGGGGCGCGGAAGACGCGTCCGAACGCTATTTCGGGGTGCACGCCTCGGAACTGACCGTCGACCAGGCCGCGACGCTAGCGGGGATGCTCAGTTCGCCAAGCGGTTACGACCCGATCAACCACCCGAAGGCTTCAACCGCCCGGCGGAACGTGGTGCTCAACAACATGGTCGCCAACAAAAAGTTGTCGCAAAGTGAAGCCAACGTGTTCGCTAAAAAAGCGATGACGCTAAATGATAATTACCACTATGAAAGCGGCTATAACTACCCGTACTACTTTGACGCGGTGATCGACGAGGCCATCAACAAGTATGGCTTGACCGAGTCGGACATCATGAACCGCGGTTATAAGATCTATACGTCCTTAAACCAGAATGAGCAGACCGCGATGCAGGACTCGTTTAAAAATAGCAGCCTGTTTCCAGCCAACGCCGCCGACGGGACTAAGGTTCAGGGCGCGTCGATCGCGGTCGACCCGTCGACCGGGGGCGTGCTGGCAGTCGTGGGTGGTCGCGGTAAGCACGTTTTTCGGGGCTTTAACCGCGCGACCCAGATCAAACGGCAGCCCGGTTCGACCATCAAACCGTTAGCGGTCTACACGCCGGCTTTACAAAACGGTTACACGTACGACTCTAGTTTATCGAATAAAAAGCAGACCTTCGGCGCCAACAAGTACGCGCCGAAAAACTACGACAACGTTTACTCGTCGTCGGTACCAATGTACAACGCGCTGGCCCAAAGTATGAACATTCCGGCCGTGTGGTTGTTAAATAAGATTGGGGTTAACAAGGGGTATAAGTCGGTCAAGAAGTTCGGTTTGCCGGTCACCAAGTCCGATGACAACTTAGCACTGGCCCTCGGTGGCTTAACTTCCGGGGTCTCGCCGGTGCAAATGACCAGTGCCTACACCGCCTTTGCCAACGGTGGGAAGAAGACCACCGCCCACTTCATCACCAAGATCGTGGACGCCAGCGGCAACGTCGTGGTCGATAACACCAAGACTAAGAGTAAAAAAATCATGTCCAGCAGCGTGGCCAAGGAAATGACCAGTATGATGCTGGGCACTTACAACACCGGGACCGGGGCGGCGGCCAAACCGTACGGCTACAAGGTCGCCGGCAAGACCGGGAGTACCCAGGCCGATTACAGTACCGGTTCCGGGACCAAGGATCAGTGGATGATCGCCTACACGCCGGACATCGTGGTCACGACCTGGATCGGGTTTGATACTACCAACAGTACCCATTATTTAAAGAGCTTGTCGGAAAACCAACTGTCGTCCCTGTTTAAAAACGAATTACAAAACATCCTGCCCAATACTAAGAATACGAGTTTTGATACGCAGGACGCGGCGACGTTGGCGAACCAGGCGGCTAATAATAATAGTAATAGTTCCAGCAGCAGTTCCGTTTGGGATAACGTCGAAAAGGGCGCCAGTGACGTCGGCAAAGCCGTTAAGGATACCGCCAAGAACTGGTTCTCACAGGCGAAGAAGTTAATCGGAAACTAAGACTGGTGCTATTCAAAAATTATTAATAATGCTAAAATAATGGTGACACATACTTCGAGGAGGAACCACGATGGCCGTTAATATTTACGATACTGCAAACCAATTAGAACAAGATTTACGCCAAACTAAAGAATACAAGGAATTACAAGCGGCTTACGCCACGATGCAAGCTAATCAAAGTGCGTTTGACCTCTTCAAAGACTTTCAGGAAGTGCAAATGCAACTTTCCCAAAAGCAAATGAACGGTGAAGAACTTTCCGACGAAGAAGTTCAAAAAGCACATGATCTGGCGGACAAAGTTGGCAATGTCGATGAAATCAAAGCCTTGATGGGTAAGGAACGCAACTTAAACCAGTTAATGAATGATTTGAACCAAATCATTACGAAACCGGTACAAGAACTTTACCGCAACTAATTAATTAAGGGCGAAAGGGACAATGACGGAAAACTTTTTTCGTGATTGGCCCTTTTTTTATGGAGGCAACAATGAAATTTCTACACGCTGCGGATTTACATTTAGATACCCCGTTTTTAGGGTTGAGCGACCTGCCGGGAGACTTACAACAACGCCTGATCCAGGCCCCGTTAGCCGCGCTGCACCGCTTAGTGGACCTGGCGTTAGACGAGCGAGTCGACTTCGTGCTGCTCGTCGGCGACTTATTTGATTCCCAGGCGCAAAGCGTGCAAGCGCAGGCGGCTTTGATGAGCGAACTGGAACGGCTGCACCGTGTTCAGATCCCGGTCCTATTGTCGTTTGGGAACCACGACTTTCAGCCGGACCTGACGACTTGGCACTTTCCAGCCAACGTCCACGTTTTTGGGCCGCAAGTTGAAACGGTCACACTGACCACCAGTGCCCAGGAACGGGTCGCCGTCAGCGGGTTTAGCTATGGCCAGCGCTGGGTCGCAACCGACCCGACCGCGGCCTACCCGCTCAAAACCAGTACGGAAGACTACCACGTCGGCACACTGCACGGGCAGGTCGGTCAGGCGGGGGACCACTACGCGCCGTTTAGCGTTGGCGAGTTACTGGAGAAGCACTACGACTACTGGGCACTCGGCCATATTCACCAGCGCCAAACTTTAAACGCCCAGCCGCCGGTCGTGTACGCCGGCAATCTGCAGGGCCGCCACCGCGGTGAGACCGGCGCAAAGGGCGCCCTGATCGTCACGAGTCGGGGCGATCACCAGTTAGTCCCGACCTTTAAAGCGTTAACCGACATCGTGTGGACCGACTGGCCGGTCAGCTTAGACGGGACCTATTCACGGGCCAGCCTGCTGAGCGTGTTAAGCGACCAACTGAACGCTCAGGCCACGCACGGCTTGCAACTAGTCAGTTTAACACTGCCGGCCAGCGTGCACTTAGATGAAGGGGCGGAACTGGCCCTCACACAGGGCGCGCTGTTAGCGCAGTTGCGGGCCAAGGCCAACGCGCACTGGTGGCCCGTTCAAATCGAGCGGGCCGCGTCAACGCCCACGACGCCCCAGTTCGGGGTCAACGCGGCGACCTGGCAAGCGGCCGGGCAACAAGTCGTGACCGCCACGGCGATCGCGGACTTGGCGGGCAACTTACTGAACGAAGCCTTTTTAAACACGGCGTTGTTGGAAGACACCACGCCGGAACAGTGGCAAGCGCAAGTGATGCGCCTGCTGACGGACCAGTACCACTTAACGACGGGGGGCGCGAACCATGTGGATTAAACACCTTGAAATTGCTGGTTTCGGTAAATTTCACCAGCAGAGTTTTGACCTGAATGCCGGCCTGCAAGTCGTTTACGGGGATAATGAATCCGGAAAGTCCACCTTACGGGCGTTTATCTTAGGGATGCTGTTCGGTTTTCCCTCCCGCCGGTACCCGCAGGAACGTTACGAACCGCGGGAAACTAGCCAGTACGGGGGCTCGATAGACCTAGTCGTGGACGACGTGTTGTACCGGTTGACACGTCTCGGCGACCAGCCGGCCACGCTGATCAACCTGACGACTCAGGCGCCACAACCACTGACACTACTCGAACACTGGCTGGCGCCGTACGACCTGGCCCAGTACAAACAGCTATTTACCTTTAACCAGGCCGAACTGGGGGCCTTAAAAACCCTCAGCGCGACCGATTTAAATACCCAGTTGCAGCAGGTCGGTCTGGTGGGGAGCGCGCCGTGGCGGGACACTGCTCAGACGTTGCGGGAGCGCGCCGACGAGTTGTATAAACCGCGCGGCCGCAAGCCGGAACTCAACCAGGCACTGCAACGCTACCACGAGTTACAAACGCAGGTACAGGCGGCTAAGCAGCATTATCCGGACTACTTAGCCTTACAAGCTAAGATTCAGACGTTGCAGGAGCAGCAAACGGCGGCCGAACAGACCGTGAACCAGCTCAGCGCGCAGCAGCAACACCTGACCAGTTTACTGAACCAGTGGCCGGTCTACGCCCAGTTGCAACAGTTGCGGACCCAGGCGGTACCCCAAGCGGCACCGCTGACGCCGGCGACCGTCAAACGGGTGCGGGAGTTGACCCAACAACGCAGCGAGCTGCAGCGCAGTTTGGCCGGCGCGCGTCAACAGCTGAGTACCCAGCCGGTGGACGACCAGTCGCAGGGACTCCTCGGCTTTTACGTCCAGCACCAAACCGAATTTGAGACTTTGGAAGGGCAGTTACCGCCCCTCCAACAAGCCTTTGGACAGTACCAGGCGTTGACGGAACAGGTCGACCATGCGCAAACAACGTACGATCAGCAAACTCAGGCCCACCCGGAACTAACGGCCTGCCTGTCGCCGACCAAGCGTGAAGCGGTGGCGGCACTCAAGCGGACCGCGGCCAGCTGGCAACCGGCGTCACGCCAACAGCACCAGCAGCAACGCCAGTTAGACTGGCGGCTCGTCGCCGGGGGGATCGGCGTGGTGGCCGGACTGCTTTTGCCACTCGGCGCCTTTAAGTGGTTCCTCGCCATCGCCGGTTTTGGCTTGTTAGGCTGGTTTGGTTACGATGAGATCACTCAAAGCCAGGCGCCCGCCCCAGCACCCCAGCCCGACCTCGGGGCCGCGTTAACGGCCGCCGGCTTACCCGCCGACTTGTCGATTGAAGCGACCCGGCAACGGCTGGAATGGATTGCCGAACTGCAACGCGCCCAAGCGGCGGTCACGTCCGCGGAACAGCACGCCGCCACACAGGCCAGCCGTGTTTGGCAGTCGTTGCAGGATTACCAGTTTGCGGCCGGTTGGATTCCGGTCGCGCCCGAACAGTTGGCGCTAAGCGTTAAACGGGTCCAACAATTTTACGAACAAGTGCACCAACTACTGCAAAAGCAGAGCATGGCCGGGCCGGACTTCGCCTACACGCAGCGTCAAGTCCAGCAACTGACCGCCCAAGTCCGGGACGTGACCAACCACTTGCAACGGTTAGCGGAAGAAAACGATTTGGCCAGCAGCGATGACTTGACGGCGGCGATTGACGCCCAGGCGAGTGCCACCCGCGACGCGGCAACGGTCAGTCAACTCGAGCAACAGTTGTCGGCTAGTGATCAGGCGGCACTGCAACCGTACGACAGCGTGAGCGACCTGCAAACGGCCATCGGTGGCGTGCGGCAGCAGCTCAGTGACGCCCAAATGCAGCTGACCCGGCAAACGGCGGCACTGGTGACCGCGCAGACCCAACTAAAGCGGTTGACCGAAGACGGCCGTTACGCCACGTTGCGCCAGCAACAGGCCAACTTGCAAACGGAGCTCACCGTGCTGGCGCGCCAGTGGGTGACCCGGCAACTGGGCGCCAACTGGATCGATGAAGCCCTGCAAACGTTGACCAATCAGCAGTTACCGGCCGTTTTGACCTTGGCCGCCGCCAACTTCGCGCGTTTAACGGCAAAGCGGTATAATAACATTGATTTAAACGGTGATCAGTTGCGAGTTACCACGACGGCCGGCGTCCACTTTGAGGTGGCGGCGCTCTCAACGGCGACGAAGGAACAGCTGTACTTAGCGTTGCGGCTGGCGCTGATCGTCCACCTGGGTGAACAGGCCCAGTTGCCGTTGATGATCGACGACGGGCTGGTCAACTTTGACGACCAGCGGCGCGCGGCGGCGTGGGACTTGCTGGGTGAGGTGGCCCAGCAGCACCAGCTGATCTATTTCACCAACGAGTCCGCGGCCCGGCAACAATTACCGCGGGCACGGGTCCTTGAATTAAGCTAGGGGGAACCAACATGGCAAAAAAATTATTTGATTATCAACTGGACGAGCCGGTCGACGGCTTTTTCCTGTTAAAAGATTCCGAAGTCCGAATTGCCAAAAACGGTAAGAAGTTTTTAGCCATCAACTTTCAGGATACTTCCGGTGAAATTTCCGGGAAATTTTGGGATGCCAGTGATCAGGACGTGGAGCACTTTCAAGCCGGTCGCGTCGTTCACTTGAAGGGCAAGCGCGAAAACTACCAGGGTAATCCGCAAATTAAAATTCAGCAGATGCGCCTGACCCACCCGGGCGAACCGCAGGAGGTCACCCAGTTCGTGGAACACGCGCCGTTGAATACCAGCACGATGGAAGACGAGGTTAACCAGTTCGTGTTCGCGATTACCGAACCGAACTGGAACCGAATCGTGCGGCACCTGTTGACCGAATTTCACGCGGACTTCTTTAACTACCCGGCCGCTAAAAAGAACCACCACGCGTTTGCCGGCGGCTTAGCTTATCACACGTTGTCGATTTTAAAATTGGCGAAGTCGGTCGCCGACCAGTACCCGCACGTTAACCGGCCGTTGTTGTACGCCGGCGCCATTTTGCACGACATGGGCAAGACCATTGAAATGTCCGGACCAGTTTCCACGACCTACACCTTAGCCGGTAATTTGGTGGGCCACATCGTGTTGATCGACGAAAAAATTGTTGAGGCCTGCCAGCAGTTAAAAATTGACGAACAGTCCGAGTCGGTGTTGATTTTACGGCACATGATCTTGGCCCACCACGGGTTACTAGAATACGGTTCGCCGGTTCGGCCCCACATCATGGAAGCCGAAATTCTTCACGACCTTGATGAACTGGACGCTTCGATCCAAATGATGCAGACGTCGCTCGGCCACGCCGAACCCGGGACTTACACCGAACGGATCTTTGCGATGGACGGCCGCAACTTCTACCGGCCGACCCACGATTTGACCAAGGGCGACTTGCCGACGGACGACGCACAAAATTAATGGGGGGGCGTTAGCGATGCCAAAATTAATGCCGGTCGCGGTGACTAACATTGCGGCCAACATTGCGGACCGTCCAGCTTACATGACGTTCGTCATTGCCAATCAGAAGTATTCGACCGCCCGCAAACGCACGCCGTTTATTTTAAAGGCGCTCAGTGAGGGCGCGGCGGCGCACGGACGGGTCACCATCACGACTAACCGGGTCAGTTTAGCCGACGAGTACGGGCACGTTTTTCAGACATTGGCGCCGCTCCCGGACGTGATCACGGCGGTTCAGTTAGGACTAATGCGCTCCAAGACCCGCGAAATTGGCCCCCGCCGGCAAACGAAGGCCCGCTACACGTTAACGGTGGCGCTCGTCACGCCGCGGGCAACGTACCGGTGTTTAAACACCGAACTAAGCGTGTTGCCGGCCCTGTTAACGTGGGTTCACGACTACCACTTAACGCTAGTGGACCCGTTAGGCCTCGCCAACAGTTCGTTTGACTTACCACACTTGACCAACGCGCAGTTTGAAACGTTGACGCGGGATACCCCGTACTTTGCTTGGTGTCAGACGATTGGTAGCCAACTAAATTGAACTATTAAAAATGACGCTTTCCGGAAAAACGAAGTCTTCTGGGAAAGCGTCATTTTTAATTAGGGCAGATAATCGTAAAAAAGGGTGACCATAAACAGCACGGTCGTCAGGGTGAGTGCCACACTGGAACGTAACCAGGACGGGATGCGGACGCGGTCAAGCTCGTCGACGTCAAACATGAGGACCGCCAACAGCGCGCCGCCGGCTAACCCGCCGAGGTGGCCGTAAATGTCGACGGTTGGTTCTACTAAGTTAACGAGTAGGTTAGCAGCGAGGATGACCATTAACAGCCGCCGGGCCCGGGGTAAGAGTAGTGCCGCGTAAACCGTGAGCCCAAACAAACTGGTGGAAGCCCCGGCGCTCGCCACTTCCGGTAACATGACGTAACTGAGCAGGTTGCCCGCAAGCCCGCTTAACAGGTAGGCACACAGCAAGCGCACCGGGCCCACCTCCCGCTCGATCAGTGGCCCGACGAATAGTAAGGTGGCCATGTTAAACACGAGGTGGAAGGGGTTTAAGTGCACAAACATGGGGGACCACAGCCGCCAGTAGTCACCGGCGTTGATCAGGGGCGTGTAGCTCGCGCCGTAGTCCAGTAAAACGCGGGGACCAATGTGGAAGTCACCGTTAATTTGGAGTTGATCAAAGGTTTCCAGTAAAAATACGGCCACGTTGATCGCCAGCAGCAGGGTAGTCATCCAGGTTTGGTTTTGTAATATGCCCACGCGCACCCGCCACCACCGTTTGAAGTTGGTTTTAGACCGGGACCACTGGGGGTGATTTTTTGAGTGAAAGGCCAAATGAACGCCCACTTTCTTGACTTGATTGCTTTCATGTTAGGTCAAAAGCAACTGGCACGGGTTGAGGGACTGTAAAGAATGGGTTAAATTCTGGTAATGTCCCGTCTAAAGCCGGCCAAGCCTAAAAACCACCACCGATTTTAAGTTAGCAGCGGTGGTGGCCAAAAGCCCTGGAAAATTAGGCGTTATTAATGAGTTTTATAAAATTTCACCCACGAAGTCGCCCTTGGGCAGGGTGTTAAAGTCGTAGGTCTCGAAGTCAGCGACCCGTTTGGTGTAGTAGTGCAGACTTTCGGTGATCATCAGGTTGACGGCTTCGTCCTTTTCCTGAAGTACGAGGATCGGCAGGTTGCGCATGGTGGCCACGCCGAGTTCGTAGGCCGTACCGGAGTCGAGGTTCTTAGCTTCGAAATCTAACACGGTCACGATCACGTCGGCCGCCGCGATTTGGGCCATGTCGCGTTTGAAGATTTCCGTGGCCCACGGTTTGGTGAACTGTTCAGCCTGTGCGTCTTGGTGTAACCGGGGTGAGTAAAAATCCCTCACGGTTGGGTTCTTTGCGAGTGCCTGCTCTAAACGGGTGACCCGGTCGACCTGTTCGGGACTGAAAAAGGGACTTGCAACGTAAACTTGTGCCATGTAAAAAAACTCCTTAAAACCACCGTATTTAGCGGTCACGTATTTTAAACCAATAAACCGTATTGTACGGATTATTGTCGCAAACGTCAATTGTTGCAGTCGCCGGAGCACACCGCAGTGACGGTCGTAAAGCTGAATAAATTTACCACGCGTAAGCTTCGGGAGCCGCGCCACCGGGTCCTGGGAAGATCTCGTCGAGTTCGGCCAACACGTCTTCGGACAGGTGTACGTCTAAGGCGTGGACGAGGTGCTCTAATTGGGCAACGGTTCGCGGGCCGATGACGGGCGCGGTCACGGCCGGGTTGGCCAGTAACCAGGCCAGTGCGATGGTGGATTCACTTTCCTCCAGGTCAGCGCATAAATCGGCGTAGCGCTGGAACTGGACGCGTTGGGCGGCCGTGAGGTTTTTGACCGCCGCGGCCCGCCGGCTTTGGGGGTCGGGGTTGCCGCTGAGGAGGTGATCGGCGAGCAAACCACCGGCCAGGGGACTCCAGGTTAAAACGCCCATCCCAATTTCTTGGGCAGCCGGTAAAACTTCAAGTTCCGGTAAACGACAGAGCAGGTTGTAGCGGTGTTGTTCACTAATCAGCCCTAAAAAGTGACGGTTGTCGGCGGCGGCCTTGGCGTAAGCTAAGTGGCGGGCACCAAAGTTGCTGGAACCCACGTAGTAAACCTTACCCTGCTGGATCACGTTTTCTAGGGCACCGTAAATTTCGTTCCAGTTGGTGCGGGGGTCGACGTGGTGCATTTGGTAGAGCTCAACGTGGTCGGTTTGCAACCGGCGTAACGAAGCGTCCAGGTGGCGGTAAATTTTATAAGCGGAGATGCCGCGGGCGTCGTTTGGCCCGGCTAAGGAGTCGTCCATTGGCTCGTAGGTTTTAGTTGCCAGGACAACCCGTTCACGGCGGTGGTTGCCCAGCGCAAACCAGTTACCGATGATTTCTTCGGTCAGTCCGTGGTGATTCGCGGGGCCGTACACGTCGGCGGTGTCAAAAAAGTTAATGCCGAGTTCCAGTGCCCGGTCCATAATTTTAAACGCTTCGGCCTGACTCGTGCGCGTCCCGAAATTCATGGTGCCTAAACAGAGGCGGCTCACGCGTAAGCCGCTCCGCCCTAAATAAGTATTTTGCATATTTTTCGCTTCCTAATTGGTAATGATGTTTATCAGGTTAAACGTACCAGAATCGGCGGTTGACCGCAATTGGGTGAGTGTTCAGAAAGACGGTAAAAGTAGCAGAAAGGTTGGGAATCAGTGGCATCGTTTGGGAGCGTCGTTGTTTCTTCAAGTTTTCATCGCGGCTTGAACGAAAATTAATGGCATAATGACCTTGAACAGCCGTATAATGAAATGATTAGGTTGTAGAGCGCTTACTTTCTGATGGAAAATTTATTAATTAAACGCTAGTTTGCGGTACAGTATTAGAGAACAGATTATTAATAATGGGGGCTTTACATTGTTAGTACAGGTTAGTAACGCCGATCATCAGCACTTGACCGCACTGGATTTAAAGCGATTTTTAAACCGGTATTCGGATCAGGAGTTAGAACAGATCTTAATTAAGCAGGACGGATTAGAATTTCACGCGGCCTTTTTACAAACGACCGCGGCGGTTCCAACCCCGACTCTGTATCTCGAAGAGTATTAGTTTGAAAACCGGTGGCGGCCGGTTTTTTTGTGCACTCGTGAGGGTTGGTAAGTTAAGCGAAAATCGGCAACGGCCTTTTTGTAACAATTTTGTAAAATAATTGTACAATGGAAGGTGAAGCAACACCGCGGCAAGGGTGTGCATGAGAGGGGAAGTCCTATAAATGACATTAGCACAAGCAATTCCAATCGACGTTTTCGCCCACGTTTTGGCGCCGCGTTTTTATCAGCAAATGTTGGCAATTGAGCCGTCCATTCCCGATAAAGCCGGTTACGTCAATAACCGGGCGTTGGTGGATTGCGATTATCGGCGACAACACCGCACCATCCCGACCCACCAGATTATTAGTATGATGAATTTAAACCCGGAGGACTACGTGGGCCCGAAACAGGCCCTGGCGCTCTGCCGGGATGCCAATCAAGAGTTAGCGGACCTGGTTAAGGCCCACGCGGACCAGTTTAGCGGGGCGGTGGCGATGGTGCCGATGAATAACTTGTTTGGCGCGCAGGAAATGTTACAAACGTTAGTCAAACCCAATCAAAACTTGGTGGGCGTGCAGTTGTTCACCCGCGCGCTGGGACGCAGCATCGCCGATCCCACGTTTGACCCGTTGTTTGCCACCGCGGCCAAGTTGGACTTGCCGATTTGGTTACACCCGGTCTTTGATGACCGGAAGCCCGACAATAACATTGTGTTCAGTTGGGAATACGAACTGACCCAGGCAATGCACGACTTAGTGGTGGCGGGCGTTTTTCAGCGCTACCCGCACTTGAAAATTATCGTGCACCACGCCGGGGCGATGGTCCCGTTTTTCGCTGGTCGGATCAACGCCATCATGACGTCAGCACAGGCGGATGATTTTCATAAGTTTTACGTGGACACCGCCATCTTAGGCAACACCTCGGCGCTGCGGCTCACGGTCGATTACTTCGGCGTGGACCACGTGTTGTTTGGGACCGACGCGCCGTTCGGTATTTTACCGGTCGGTGCCAGCAGCAAAATTGCGATTGCGATCGAACACCTGCCGTTGACGTCCACCGAAAAGGCCCAGATCCTGTACAGCAACGCCGCCAAGATGTTGGGATTAGAACCGTTAACGAAGTAAAAATTGAGGCTGTGATAAAAGTCACAGCCGCGTTCGTATCTCCGCACAATTATTGTCGAAACGGGTTTCAAAAGTCAGCGGGCTCCGCTTAACCCCGTATGTCAAACAATCCAAGCCCAGGATTATTCGCTATCCGCCGTTAATGGCTCACCAGCTAACCGACTTTTGGCACACTCTGTTGTAAAACACGACCGTTATTCCAGCTTGAAGCCGAAATAACGGTCGTTTTGTGATTTCACTCGGACACGCTTGTCGTGATCTCCGATTTAAGAAAAGTGATCAGTGCCTGCGCCGGGGCGCTTAACGGGACGCCCTTGCGCCAGATCAAAAAGTGTTTGAGCTGGTGTTGGGGGAAAAACGGGATGAAGGTCAGGCCGCTGTCGGGTGGCAGGGTGACCCCCGCGATGCAAACGAGGGTCCCCAGTCCGGCCGCGGCCAGGTAGACCGCGTTGGTCAACAGGTTGTATTCACCAACGATGCGTAGCGGCTGGTCACCGGTCTGTAGCCAGTCGGTTAACTCCGTTTTGACCAGTGAACGGTGCGGGACAATCAAGGGCTGGTTGACTAGTGCGGCAACGTCCACGCTGGCTTGTTTAGTCCAAGGACTCGTCGCGGGCACCGCTACGCCCCAGCGGTCGTTAACGGGCAGGCGTACGGCGTGGTACTTGGCGGCGTTGATGGGTGTTGAAACAATGCCAATTTCCAACAGTCCCTGGTCGAGGCGGTCTTTAATGGCGTTGCCGTCCGCGTCGTAAGTGTCGATCACGACGTGCGGGTGGGCGTGGTGAAAGTGGACTAGTCGGGGTGCCAGCCAGTTGGTCACGTTGGATTCAACGCAGCCGGTGCTGAGGGTGCCGGTCAGTTCAGCGTTGTTGCTGTTTTTGACCAGTTGGTTAGCGCGCTCGAGGGCCGTTAAAATTTGTTGGACGTGCAATTGGTAAGTTAGACCGGCCTTGGTCAGGACCATCCGGTGACGTTCACGGTTAAACAGCGGCAGGCCCAGTTGCGCCTCCAGTTGCTGAATTTGGCGGCTGAGCGTCGGTTGCGCGACGTGCAGTTCCCGGGCGGCGGCCGAGATCGTACCGAGCCGGGCAATCGTTAAAAAGTAGTGCAAAATACGAGTTTCCATCACTTGACCTCACTATTCATTTTATGGATTGATATATATGTATTATAGGCCTTTTACATGTTAGGGCGTAAGGATTATGATAACGATTGACGGGAGCTAAGGATTCGGGTCCCGTAACGGCCCACTCGGTGGAATGGACTATTACATTGTAAAAGTGAAGTAAACACTCGTTACCAAGACGGTGGCGGGGACGATGAAAGGACGCGTTTTAAATGCAATTAACCGAACACCAAAAATTATTAGCGGGGCAGGATTACGATTACCGCGACCCCGAGTTACAGGCGTTGTTAGCCCAGGGCCGACGCCTCGTTGAAACAATTAATACCACGGGTGATCCAGAAAAACGCCAAGCGGCCATCCAAAAGCTGTTTCACCACGTTGGTCAGCGGGTCACGTTAAACGGACACTTTGAAGCCCTTTACGGTGACCACGTTTCGCTGGGCGACGACGTGTTTATCAACGGCAACTGTACTTTTCAGGATTCCAACCGGATTACCCTGGGTGACCGGGTGATTGTCGCTCCCGATACGAAGTTTTACTGCGGGCAACACTCACTGGACGCGCGCCAACGTTTTGGGGTCCGTCCGGATGGTAGTCACTACCTGATTACCCACACCCAACCGATCACGGTTGGCAACGACGTTTGGATCGGCGGCAACGTGACGGTCATCGGCGGGGTCCACATCGGGAATAACGTGGTCGTTGCCGCCGGGGCGGTGGTGGTGAAGGACGTGCCGGACAACTGTGTCGTTGGTGGCGTCCCCGCCAAGGTCATTAAGACTTTGCCGGCGTTAGATTAAGTTGGGAGGCAGTGATGCAAATGAACCGTGATATGATTTTTCGGCGGTATCAGCTGGAAATAAGTGCCGTAGACCGGGCCCGCTTCGTCGCGGAAGGAAACCATAATATGACGACCTCCTTAGCCACCGAGCCGGGGACCCTGACCATGATTGCGACCCACGCGGACGACGCGGGCACGCACAACGTGGTTTTTGAACTATACCGTGATCAGGCTAGTTACCAGCTTCACGCGCGTTCACCCCAGTTTAAACGCTACGGCCAGCTGGCCCAAGCGGTGGTCACCGGTAAGGCCATGGATGAGTTACAATTGGAATATTTAAACAGTCCCCAAGCGGGATTGAACGTGAGTGGGGCGAGTACCCAGCAAATCCTAATGTTCGACTTGACGGTCCGACCAGAGTGGCAAGCGGAGTTTAAGGCCCGGTTGACGGCAAAACTCGATCAGGACCACGGCCAAGTCGTCGCCGGCTATGCCGCGACGTTTAGGGACCAACCCGCGCGTGGTTTACTGCTTTTAACTTATCAGCAGTCTACCGACCGCGTGACGGATTCAAAGGCGTGGTCAGCTTGGCTCGGTCAGTACGCGCAACCGGTGACCAGCCAAGTCTTAACCGTGGATACCATGGTCGCACAAGCTGGCCTTTGAACGTTCAGCCAATTCAATTTAACGGGTTCGACAGTCGAGCAGACCGTGGGGCCCGTTTTTTTTGCGTTGCTCAGGGAAATTACGGACCTTGATTGGCGCTTTGTTATTAATAAGTTTAATAGCGGGAATAAATGCTGGTGGGTGTCAACTTAAACTATGATAAGGATTTGCTAACAGGTGGTGCCGACCTACCCGTAAAATTGGGCGTGCTGGGAGCCAACGGTCTTATTAATCAACGGGGAACAACTGTTTGTAATATTATCTTTTGCAGGGTGTTAAGTTAAAGGTAATTATCTGGTAGGGTCAACTAGTTGGCAGATTATTTTGTTTCCCGTGGGTAACAAAGATGCTATACTAGTACTACCATAAACTATTCGATTGTGGGTTGGTTTGTAATGGGGCGAACGGATCAGGTTAAAGCGGTAGTTGCTTTAATTAAGGCACACAGGAATAAATGGCGAATTAGTCATCGGGGCAAGAACCTGGTGGCAATGGCAGCGTTGGGGATTGATTTAGATCAGATACTAAATGAAATTTATTGCGGAATCACGTGGCAAGACTACGTTAGTGGCCCCGAAGCGGATCGTAATGGCATTCCGGGACCAATCTGGGTTTTTGGAATGGTCATTGAAGAAGTCGAATGTTATTTGAAGTTTCAGATTAAACGGGGAAATATCATCTTTTGGATTTCCACTCATCCGGCCGAGTATCCGTTACATTACCCGTTTAAGTCGTACTGAAAAACAGTGGTTCTATTAACAGGAGGGGTGCTCAGTGATTAAAAAGATTTTTTTTAACGTGGAACTAAATACGACCGCGGAATATACCGAAGTATGGAAATACGAAGTGGTTAAAGTTAAGGATGTTCCGGATCTTTTGGTTCGTAATCATTACTGGCAAGATGCTCAGGGCGAGTTATGGTTAGACTTTGAGGATCCAAATGAAAACTTTCGGGGGATTTTTAACGCCTATCGAAAGCGCAAAGGGTTTATGCAGCCGTGGGAGGTCAAAAAATTACGGGCAAACTTAGGACTGAGTTTACGTGATTTTGCGGAGCGGTTGGGCATTAGCTACGCCAAGGTTTCACAAATTGAGAATAATAAACGGATTCAAACCCTCGCACAGGAAGTGGCGTTCAGAAAGGCGCAGCAGGATTATCAGCGTCAAGGGTACCTGACTTCGTACGCGGTAGCTCCAAGTAGCGGGGAGACGCTAACGCGGGTACTTGGAAAGGTCAAGTATCAAGACACGGTGATAACGACTTATCAGACGCCTAACGAAGCGGGAACGAATCGGTTTAAATACGTTGGGGGTGTTGCGTAATGGCAGTTTTGGAATTTAAGGGTTATTCGGTTGAAGAATTAAGTTATCAGAAAAATCGGACGTACCAAGCAAAAAAGCGGGAAGTTGACTTGAACCCTAAGGTAGAGATTAGCAATACTTTTAATCAGGATGAAATCGGAGTAACCGTAACGGTTCGGGTGGGCTCGTTAAAGGGAACTGCAGCGCCCTTTGTCGTGGTGGCCAGTGTTCGGGGCACGTTTCGTTATCAGTCTACCGAAGATACGGGACACATCGGGGTTGATACGCTCGTTAAAAAGAACGCGGTCGCGATCCTTTACCCATACGTGCGGGCGCTAGTGTCGAGTATCACTAACGCGTCCAACGACTACCCCGCATTTATTTTACCAACGATTAACGTGGCCCAGGTATTGGATGAACGGGGATCGAACTCCCAAGCTGCGGATTAAAAAATCGATTTAACGGTTAACTAAGAATTTAATCAGGAGCTTACTCGTCACTGCCTGGGAACCTTACGGGGCGGTGGCTTCTTTATTAAGGGCCGGCTGTGAAGGAGATTCATTGCCAATTACCGGCAATGGTTTGGTATGCTAGGACGTGACGGTCATGATTTAAATTTGTCCATTAAAGGAGTTTTTATGCGTAAAGTTATTTTGGGGCTGGTTACGAGCCTCCTGGTGATCTTAGCCGGGTGCGGCGCTAATCAGGCAAGTAAAACCAAGTCTAAGGCCACCGCCGCGGACAATTCAGTGGTTAAAAATACCCAGCAGGCCACGCGGGCCGCGTCGAAGACCTGGGTGTTTGACCAGGCCGTTAGTTCGAAGCAGACTAAGCGGGGACTGCAGGATACGTTGACCACTTCGGTCGTTTCTAAATTGCAGGCCGATAGCAGCTGGACCACCGCGAAGGGGCAGTTTACGTCTAATTCCATCGACTACCAACGGGTTAGTTTGGCCAAGTGGAAACGCGACGGGTTAAAGCACGTGATGAAGTCCTACCAACATACGGTGCACTACGTCTCCGTGGCGCAGGTCAACGCAGTGCTTAAAAAATTAGGCGCCGACGTTCAGATCCACCAACTGACCGACCTCGTCTTTTTAGAAACTAAAAACGGCGGCGAACCGCTTAGCACGGGATTCGTGGCGAGTGGGCACCACCTCTACGAAATTAACGTAGAGTACCGGGATGCCGATACGCCGACGACCGTTGACCGGGGAACTAAGTATACCGACACGGCAACTAAAACGGCGGTGAGCCACGTTGATCCGGCCGACTTGGCGGGGACTTGGATCGCACCGGAGACGACGACCAGCGCGACTGATACGGGTAAAATGATGGTGAAAGCCGGTTACCTGTACCAGCACCGTTACGACAGTTTTGAACGTTCGGCCGTTCAGGATTTGGCGACCTATTCACTGACGTCGCTCAACCAAAATACGACCTACGCGGAACAAAAACGCAACGCTGCCAAGGCTGGTTACCACTTGACCAACCGGGTTGTGGCAAGTGGGGATAGTCTGGGTTACCTCTACCTCTTCATCAGTAAGGATAAGATGATTCGAATCGGGCAGGGTGACGTTACGACCTATGAACACACGAGTGCCACGGTGGCGCCCGCGGACTTACCAACGGCCGACGTTAAACTGTTTGACCAAACGACCAAAAAACACCCTGGAAGCGCCGCGTCTACCGTTACGGTGAAGGCGGGTGCCCCTAAGGTGGGGATGAGTAGTAGTGTGAAGTACCTGACCGACCCGGAAGCCGGTCAAATTACCAGTGAAATTGTGATTGATTAAGTCTAATTTAAGCGGGTCACCCGTTCGTCGTTTTTGACGAGGGGGACCCGCTTTTAGCGTTTTAAATGCGAACGTGCCGGACTAAATATTACCCCTCAAACGGGTCGGCCAACTGGCTGGCCCGTTTTTGAGATTTCGCGGTTTGCAATTCCAAACCGACTAGTTCGGCGGCGTGCGGTGAACTGTACATGGCCAGTTTGAAATCGATTTCTTTAAGACTTTGTGCCACCACTGCCTGCTGGTGCAGCACGGTTTGGCGGTGCTCTTCTAACAATTGTTTGCGTTGGGGAATGCTGCTGGGTCCCTGCATAATGTAAGTCACGTATTGGCGAATGGCGGCAATTTTCATGCCGGTGTCCTTTAAACAGGCAATCGTGTGCAGAATTTGAAGGTCGCCGTCGGTAAACGCGCGGTAACCGGACGCGTCGCGGCTGACAAACGGTAACAGGCCCGCTTTATCGTAGTAGCGCAACGTGTAAATGGAAAAGTCAGTTCGTTCCGCCACTTCTTTGATCGTGTAAGTCATTTTTTCACTCCGTTCTTGCCCTCGAGTATGGTCGAGGGTGCATACTGTCCATATTAACTAATCATTCATAAGAAACAAGACGGGAAGTTGATTTAAATGGAAAAAGAATTGGTATTGGTCACGGGCGGCACGGGCTTTTTGGCGGGATACGTGATTGAAGCCCTTTTAAAACAAGGTTACGCGGTTCGGGCCACGGTGCGCGCGCTAAACAAAACGGCCGCGGTCCGGCAGACATTGGCGGCTCACGGGGTCGCCAACCAAGAGCGGCTAGCGTTCGTTGAAGCCGACCTAACGCGTGATGAACATTGGGCTCAAGTGATGGCTGGCGTCGATACGGTAATGAGCGTCGCGGCCCCCGTGTTCGTGGACGGTCGCCGGACTAGTATGGTTGTAAAACAAACCGCGACCACCGGGATAAAACGGATTTTAACGGCCGCTGCTCAGGCCGGGGTGCGCCGGGTCGTGATGACCGCTAATTTAGGGGCGGTCGGGTTTAGTCACTTTAAAGCCGATGACCAGGTCACCGAGGCTGACTGGACGGACGTTAATCAGCGCGGATTGTCGGCCTACGAACAGTCTAAACTGCTTGCCGAACGAGCGGCTTGGAATTTTATTAAACAGCATCCCGAGTTGGAACTCGTGACCGTGAACGCCGGGGCCATGCTGGGACCGGCGTTTGGCCCGCACGTTTCCGGGAGTTTTAACCTGGTCAAACGGTTATTAACGGGCAAGGCCATGCCTAACTTAGCCGTAAACGTGGTCGATGTCCGTGACGTGGCGGCACTGCACGTGTTAGCAATGCAAACGCCCGTGGCTGCCGGGCACCGGTTTTTGGCCGTGGCGGAGCAGACCGTAACGATGCGGGGACTGCAACAATTACTGACTAGGCAACGGCCTGAGTTAACCAGTCAACTGACTAAACGGTTGGTGCCGACCGGAGTGGTGTGGTTATTGGCGCCCCTTAGCGTGCAGTTGCGCGAAGCCAACTTGATGATGCGCGTTAACCACCACGTGAGTACTGACCAGGCACAACAACGATTGGGCTGGCACCCGCAATTTAGCGCGGATGCCGCGGTGTTGGCGACCGTTGATAGTTTAGTAACTCTAAACCAAATTGATTAACTAAAACGACCGGCCAACAATTCCGTTGACCGGTCGTTTTAAGACTATGCATGCATGGTTTGTTGTCCACGGTTCATCCGCCGCTCGTAGTAGTGGAGCAGGCGGGTCAGTAGCCAGCAAATGACGAAGTAGATGACCATCGCGATGCCAATTGGCGCCACGCCGCGGTAGGTATCGGCCTGAACGATGCCCAGTTGGTAAATCAGTTCGGTGACCCCGATGATTGAAACCATTGACGTGTCCTTAATCAGGTTAATGAACTGGTTGCCCAGTGACGGCCAGACGATTTTGAGCGTCTGCGGTAAAACGACGTAACGCATGGTGGCCGTTTTGGAAAGTCCTAAACTGGCCGCCGCCTCGGTTTGCCCGCTATCGACGGACTGAATGCCGCCCCGGATGATCTCGCTGAGGTAGGCGCCGCTGTTTAACACGATGGCGATCATCCCGGCGGTTAACGCCGACACGTCGACTAGCATCCCAATCCCGAAGTACACGAACATGATCTGCACCATCAGCGGCGTGCCGCGGACGAACTCGACGTAGGCGGTCGCTAACCAGCGTAACGGCGCCACGTTACTGAACCGCAACAGGGCCAAAAGTAGGCCGAGCACGCTGCCGCCAATAATGCCGACCACCGCGATCAGCAGGGTGTACTTTAGTCCCTTAATAAAGGCGCCGCGGTAGTGCCACATCGACGTGTCGGCGGTGTTGACCTTTAAGTACTTGCCGGCCGTTTTGAGGTACCGGTGTTCGATCATGTGGTGATGTTTGATTTTGCTAAGTGAGCGGTTGATGGCGTTTTTTAAACTGGTTGAGCCCTTTTTAAGGGCGATCGCGTTACCGGCCTAGGCGCTGCTGGTTTTGAAGTGGCCGTTGATCGCCATTAAACTCGGATCGTTTTTGGCGTAGGCGGTGGCCGAAGCGGTCCCTTTGACCACGGCGGCGACTTTGTGGGTCTTCAGCGCCAAAATCAAGTTAGCGGCACTGCTCATACCGACTAAGTGGGCGCTGGGCATCTGCTGCTTGATCAAATTGTATTGCAGCGTCCCGGTTTCGGCGGCGACCTTTTGCCCGGCAAAGTTGGCCTTGGTCTGGTACTTGGCGGCATCGGTCTTGTTGATCAGAATTGATTCGCCCTCGGTGTAATAGATGTTGGTAAAATCAACGCTTTTGCGCCGGGCGGGGGTCGGACTCATCCCGGACAGGATCATGTCGACTTTACCGGTCGTTAACGCCGGCAGTAGTGAATCAAACGACAGCTTTTTAACGACTAGTTTAACGCCCAGGTCCTTGGCAATCTGTTTACCAATTTCGACGTCCATGCCGACGATCTTGGACTGGCCGTTTTCGTTGACCTGAAATTCGTAGGGCGGGTAGTTGGGGGAAGTCCCCATGACCAGCGTACCCTTGGCCTTCACACGAGCGAGTGACGTTTCACTGGCCGCGTGGGCGGTGCGGGTCACCCCGATTAACCCGATTAACAGCATTCCGACTAACATGATCCATTTTCCAAATTGACGTAACATCGCACTTGCCCCCGTTTCAAATTATCACTAGTATAGGTCTCAAT
>NZ_QWZQ01000003.1 GCF_003885105.1 Lactiplantibacillus garii | reverse complement strand
AGCCATTCCGGAGTCATCCTCGGCGATTCTAATTTCCTAAACACGGTCTCAAGGACCAACATACTTAAACCTGAATTACTGGGAATAATGGCGGTGATCAGTTTATGGTTACGGACTCGAAGTCCAAGGGGCTATGTGTGATCTTTAGCTCCACATATTCCACTGTAATTCAAAAAGCTCTGTAAAACCGTTTTGGTTTTACAGAGCTAATCTTAGTATGTTTTATCTCCGAATAATTATTGTCGAAACGTGCGCCAAAAATCAGCGGGTGAGCATTAACCGACTTTTGGCACACTCTGTTTTGCTGTTTAGCACAAAAAAAGTCGCGAAACTAGCCCGCGACTTTTTCGAAACTACTTTAAATTTAGCAAATCTTAGTGCCGATCGTTTGCATCTTTTCACGCCGTTCGGCTTCCGTTTCTGGTGAAACGTTCCGCCAATCAACGACTGACAGAGCCCCGTCAAGCATACCGCTGTCGTCCTTTAAGGCTAACGCGTTGTGCCACCGCGAAATGTTGAGCCCGTTACCGAGGTAAGCTTCATCGGCCGGCGCGGTACTCATTTCGTAACCGGCGTTATTTTCTAACGGTGTCGTGTAATCGGGATCGGCGGCCTTTAAAATGACCAATTGGAATTTATTACCAATGGCACAGCTCCCACCCAGGCTAGAATATTTATTAGACCCATCGTCAGTCGTTAAAATGACCCGACTACCCGCCGGAATCTTGTCTGCTAAGTAAGCCTGTGCGTCGTCCTTGATATTAATTTTCATATTTAAGCACCCTTTCCATGACAGCAATTAAGTTGTGTACAACTTTTCTACACTTACTAATTTACATCATTCGCTTAAGAATTGCAACCAAACAGCTCACTAATGCTAATTTTTTTAAACCAAAGACTCCCGTTTCTGTCGCCGCACCACTCACGGCCAAACGTTAAGCGCAAAAAAACGCGCCAACGGTTAGTTGACGCGTTACGGTGAATCTACTTAACAGGTTTCCCGTTTGGGTACTTATGGTTTAGTTTCGTAATGTTTTCCTGTGCGACTTCGTCAAACGGAATGTCCGCCCACTCTGCCACCTGTGAGAGGTACCAGAGCACGTCCCCCATTTGCTTAGTCAACTGGTCCTTGTTCAAGCGGTCACCGTGAAAGGTGTATTTCTTAACCAAGTCCACGACCTGTCCCGTTTCGGAGGCTAACCCTAACGAGAGGTTCGTCAACACCTGTTCATTGCCGTACAACGTCCGATTTGCCAACGATTGATATTCATTAAATTCCAAACTAGTGCCCCCCTACGGTATGTGCTTCAATCCAATCCCAAACGGCGTCCTTACCGACCTTAGTCTTCGCCGAAAAGGCAATAAAGTCGTCCGTGGGTTGAAAGTTCAGCGTTTTTTTGATCAAACTCTCTTGTTTATTCCACTTACCACGCGGAATTTTATCACTCTTAGTAGCCACAACTAACAGGGGCATCTGGTAATACCGCATCCATTCGTACATTGCGACGTCATCCTTAGTCGGTGCGTGGCGCGCATCCACCAAAATAATGACCCCGCGGAGTGTCTCCCGGCTGGTTAAGTAGGTTTCAATCATTTGGCCCCACTTTTCGCGGTCCTTCTTAGAAACCTTCGCATAGCCGTAGCCCGGTACGTCGACAAAGTACAGCTGTTCTTCAACCTTATAAAAGTTTAAGGTCTGAGTCTTACCAGGCTGACTCGACGTCCGCGCATAGCTATTGCGGTTGATCAACACGTTGATCAGTGATGATTTACCCACGTTAGAGCGTCCGGCGAGCGCAACTTCGGGGTAACCCGTTGTCGGGTACTGACTTGGCGCGACCGCGCTCATAACAAGTTCAACGTTATGCACTTCCATCAAAATAACTCCCTTATTAAATAATCTGGTCTTATTCTAACATACTTCTAGTCAACGGCGCTGGTGACCAACTCAGATTAGCGACCAGCCAAAAACACCGTTAAACGGCGTTCAGGACCGCGTATGCTATCGCATTGCGGTCCTGAATAATCATTAAATTCATTTTAAAAAAGTAATTATTTTATGACGCCTTTTGATCTTCCAAAACTAATTCTGGTTCGGCATGATCCTTGACCGTATCCTGGGTAATGATCACTTTCTTGACGTCCTTACGACTCGGAATATCAAACATAATGTCGCGCATCGTATCTTCAATAATCGAACGTAAGCCCCGGGCACCGGTGTTGCGTGCTAAGGCTTCCTGGGCAATTGCGCGTAACGCGTCATCCTTGAAGTCCAGTTCCGCACCGTCTAAGGCAATCAAACGCTGGTACTGTTTGACCAGGGCGTTCTTTGGTTCGGTCAAGATTCGGACTAAATCGTCTTCCGTTAACCGTTCCAAGGCGGTTAAAATTGGTAACCGGCCAATAAATTCAGGAATCAACCCAAATTGTAAGAGATCTTCGGGAACCACTTGCTGCATCAAGCTCTTAGAATCGTCTAAAACGGCGTTCTTACCGTCCGTATCGGTTCCGAACCCAATCGTCTTGTCACCCAAGCGCCGTTTAACAATGTCTTCGATACCGTCAAACGCACCACCCACAATAAAGAGGATGTTGGTCGTATCAATTTGGATAAATTCTTGTTGCGGGTGCTTACGACCACCCTGCGGCGGCACGTTCGCAATCGTACCTTCCAAGATCTTCAAGAGGGCTTGTTGAACCCCTTCACCGGAAACGTCACGCGTAATCGAAACGTTTTCGCTCTTCTTGGCAATCTTGTCAATCTCATCAATATAAATAATCCCTTTTTCGGCCCGTTCAACGTCGTAATCGGCATTTTGGAGCAGCTTCAACAGGATATTTTCAACGTCTTCACCAACATAACCAGCTTCGGTCAAGGTCGTGGCGTCCGCAATCGCAAACGGCACGTCCAAGATTCGGGCTAAACTTTGAGCCAGGAAAGTTTTCCCGGAACCAGTTGGCCCGACTAAACTAATGTTACTCTTTTGTAATTCAGGACCGTCATCATCCTGACCTTCGTCATCGGTCATGGCTTTAACCCGCTTGTAGTGGTTATAAACCGCAACGGATAACGTCCGCTTCGCTTCATCCTGACCAATGACGTATTGGTCTAATTCATCAACAATTTGTTTTGGCGTTGGGATATCCGTTAATTCGTGTGAGCGTTCTTCACTGAACTCTTCGTCGATAATTTCTTTACATAAATCGATACACTCATTACAAATATAGACGCCGGGGCCGGCCACGATTTTCTTAACCTGGTCTTGTGATTTGCCACAAAACGAGCAGTTAACGGGGCCGTTTGTTTCGGTATTTTCAAACATTCATTCTCACCTCATCGATGTCTTTCCATGGATTAATCATAACAGAAAAACCCACCTAAAACCAGCTTAGGCGCTGTGTTCTACGTCCACTACTATAACATGGCGGTTCCAAAAGCCGAAATTATTTGTCTACTCGGGTGAACGGTTTTCATTAGGTCCCTAAAAAAAGACCTCGGAAACGAATTTCCGGGGTCTTGACGCGCCAAACTAACCGTTAAAGATTAGTCCTTATCGTCTTTTTTATCGTCAGCTTTAGCATTTTGCTTAGCGGAGTCGGTGATCAAGTCAACGGCTTGGCGAATCGCAATGTCGTGTGACAACATGTCATCAGTTAAAGCACCACGAACGGCACTTTCTTCCATGTTGTATTGGCTAGCTAAGTCCTTAACTTCGGCATCAAGTTCTTCCTTAGAAGGTTTGATGTTTTCAGCTTCAACAACGGCTTCTAAGACCAAGTTCGTCTTAACACGCCGTTCTGCATCGGCAGCGAATTGCTTGTGTAAGTCGTCTTCGCTAGTCCCAGTCAACTTGTAATAAGTCTTAGGATCGATGCCTTGTTGTTGCATGTTAGCCAAGTATTGATCCATTTGACGGTGAATGTCGTCTTCCTTCATTGCGTCAGGAATTGCTTGGATTTCAGCATTGTCAACGGCTTGGTTTAAAGCTTCGTCTTCAATGGCATCGTGAGCAGCCTTTTCTTTTTGATCCTTAAGTTCATCCTTGATCTTAGCCTTCAATTCTTCAAGGGTGTCAACGTCTTCGTCAACGTCCTTGGCAAATTCATCGTCTAATTCAGGGAGTTCCTTAGTCTTAACTTCGTGGACCGTTACTTCAAAAGTAGCTTCCTTATCTTGTAAGTCCTTAGCTTGGTAATCTTTAGGGAAGGTTACCTTAACTTCTTTGTCTTCACCCGCTTTAACACCAACTAATTGGTCTTCAAAGCCGGGGATGAATGAGTTTGAACCTAATTCTAAGGAGTAGTTTTCTGATTCGCCGCCTTCAAACGGTTTGCCATCAACGAAACCTTTGAAGTCAATAACGACCGTGTCACCAGATTCGGCTGGTTGGTCTTCTTTAAGTACCAATTCAGCTTGCTTTTCACGGCGTGATTCTAATTCAGCGTCAACGTCCTTAGCGTAAACCCGCGTGTTTTGACGCGTTACACTAAGGCCCTTGTAGTCGCCCAGTTTAACTTCAGGCTTAACCGTTACAACGGCTTTTAAAACCCACGGCTTGCCCTTTTCCATGCTATCAACGTCGATCTTAGGTTGATCAACTGGTTCGATATCAGTTTCTTTGATTGCTTCTTCGTATGCTTCTGGGAGCACGATGTTTAAAGCATCTTGGTAAAGTGCTTCTTCACCGTACATTTGATTAAAGATTTGACGCGGAACCTTACCCTTACGGAAACCAGGAACGTTTAAGTTCTTCTTAGTCCGTTGGAAGGCTTTGTCAATACCTTCGTTGATCTTATCGGCACCAATTTCGAACGTTAATTCGCCTTGGTTGCCTTCTTTCTTTTCCCACTTTGCAGCCATTGTATTCCCTCCGAAACATTAATATTTTCAACAATTCATGTCAATTGCATACTTGTCAATTTTAACCTATCAATTCCATAAAGTAAACCAAATCAGTTAAAAAACCGGATGCAGTGGCGTTTTATTGTGAACTTTCTTAAAAAAAGAGACCCGGAAGCAAGCTTCCAAGTCTCTTAGGTGAATCAATGAAAATCAGTTAGAGATTAGTCATCAATTTCTGAAACGACACCGGCACCAACAGTATGGCCACCTTCACGAACAGTGAACTTAGTTCCCTTTTCGATAGCGGCTGGTTGGATTAATTCAACAGTGAACGTTACGTTATCACCAGGCATAACCATTTCAACGCCATCTGGCAATTCGATAACACCAGTGATATCAGTGGTGTGGAAGTAGAATTGTGGACGGTAGTTTGAGAAGAATGGCGTATGACGGCCACCTTCTTCTTTGCTCAAGATATAAACTTCACCCTTGAACTTCTTGTGGGTTTGGATCGAACCTGGCTTAGCCAAAACTTGACCACGAACAACTTGTTCACGGTTAACACCACGTAATAACGCACCAACGTTATCCCCGGCTTCACCTAAATCAAGCGTCTTACGGAACATTTCAAGACCAGTAACAGTTGACTTCAAAACGTCTTCGTGTAAACCAACGATTTCAACTTCGTCACCGACTTTAACAGTCCCACGGTCGATACGACCAGAAGCAACGGTACCACGACCAGTGATTGAGAAGACATCTTCAACTGGCATCAAGAATGGCTTTTCAGTGTCACGAACTGGAGTTGGGATGTATTCATCAACAACGTCCATTAAGTGCATGATAACCTTTTCTTGTTCTGGGTCGCCTTCAAGTGCTTTAAGAGCTGAACCACGGACAACAGGAATATCGTCACCAGGGAAATCGTATTCTGAAAGTAATTCACGAACTTCCATTTCAACCAAGTCAACTAATTCGTCATCATCAACAAGGTCAGTCTTGTTTAAAAAGACAACGATGTAGTCAACACCAACTTGGCGAGCCAAGAGGATGTGTTCACGCGTTTGTGGCATAGGACCATCGGTTGCGGCAACAACTAAAATCGCACCGTCCATTTGAGCGGCACCAGTGATCATGTTCTTAACGTAGTCAGCATGTCCTGGGGCATCGATATGAGCGTAGTGACGCTTTTCAGTTTCGTATTCAACGTGGGCAGTGTTGATAGTAATACCACGTTCACGTTCTTCAGGCGCAGCATCGATAGCAGCAAAGTCTTGTTCCTTTGCTAAACCTTTAGAAGCTAAAACCTTAGTGATTGCAGCAGTCAAAGTAGTTTTCCCATGGTCAACGTGGCCAATAGTACCAATGTTTACATGGGGTTTTGTTCTTTCATAATGTTCTTTTGCCATTAATGAAACCTCCTGTGATTTTCGCAAGAATTATGCCAAGACAAAAGCGTCCCGTCAATTCTTTAGTTAATATTATACTACATCCCAGTCAAAAGGCCAAATCACGCACCCATCACCTAGGAATCCTTAAACATTATATATAGCCGACCCAGATTTGTAAACAGATATTATTCAAAAAATTGAATTTTTGTAAGCAAAAGCTTATTGCTTACACTCATTTTTGCAAATCAAGGGTCATTTGCTGAATTTTTTGTTGCACCGCAACGATTCGGGACGCGGCCCGCCGGTCACTTTCAGAAAGCTGACCAGTCTGTAAACCAACAAATACCCTGACCCACACTTCCGGGTCTAAAACGACCCGCTCTGCTTGCGGATACAAGTACATCAGTTGCAGGGATAATAAGGCTTCTAAGCCCGCATAAAGCGTAGGATCTTGCTGACCAACACTGGTGCTTAAAACCCGCTGAGCAGCCAAACTAGTGGTATCCTGACCCATCACGGGCAACTGGGCGGGAATTAGGGTCACCCGCTGATCATCAAACGTCTGCAGATCCACCGGTTCCGCCACCCCAATCGCACGGAGGGTATATAAAACTTCCACCCGTGAAAGTTGATGTAAAAACGGATCAACTAATAAAAATTTAGCCGCGGTCAGGTACTTAGCGTACGTCAAGTGTTGTGCGGCCTGAATGCGCTCTGCTTGGGCCTCGACTGGTTGATCCGACAGATGATAAAACTGCCGCATCGTCGTTGTTAAGGTGGTTGCAAGCGTGGTCTCGGCGTCCGCTTCTGCTTCCTGGACTCGCTGTAAAGCCGCCAGTTGCCACTCACCGGCCGACCGCGCCGTCACGAGGATGCGGGCCGGAATAAACTGACGACTTTTGAGTAAAGCCGTTAAATACAAATCGGCCGCCCCGTCCGTTTGCAAATAAGTCGTTTCAAACTCCGTGGCAACGCTGCTGGCTGCCGAATACTGCTCATCAGCAACCAACGCGTTAACGAGCTGATAATTATTAGACGCGGTCTGTGCCGTTTGGTAAACGGCCTCCCACAGACTTGCCGCTTGTGACCATTCCTTGGCCGCCGTAGCACGCTGTGCGGCGGTCAACGTTTCTGCTGGTGTCACGCTGAGGTCCTCCTTTGAAAAACCACGCTAGCAAAAAAGCCGGGAACTAACCCGGCTTTAAATTAAGCTTGCTTCTCGGTTTCAGTTTCCGTTGTTTTTGCTTTTTTATGCCGCCGGTGATGCTGATTTACTTCCATAATAACGGGTAAAATAACCGGGTGGCGTTTAGTTTGGTCCCACAGGTAATGATTCAATTTCTCACGAACCGCCTGTTTCAAGTGTCCCCAATCAAACTCCTTGTTATCCAAGTTGGATTGCACAGTTTCCTTGACTAACTCGGCACTTTCCTGCATCAGGTCCTTGCTAGTTTTAACGTAGACAAAGCCACGGGATGTAATCTTAGGCGTCGAAATGATTTTTTTCTTCTTACGGTCAATGGTTACCACCGCGACGAAGATCCCGTCTTCTGACAGAATCTTACGGTCGCGTAGCACGATGTTTCCAATGTCACCGACCCCAATTCCGTCAATCATGGTATCGCCCACTTCAATTGAACCCGCAAGGTGCATGTCATCACCGTCATAGCGGAGCTCATCACCCTTAGCGGCGATGAAGATGTGGTCGGCCGGAATGCCAACTTCCTTCGCAAAACCAGCGTGCGCATCTAACAAGCGGTACTCACCCTGAATCGGAATAAAGTACTTCGGCTTCATCAAGTTCATCATCAATTGTAAGTCGCGCTTGGTCGCGTGGCCCGACGAATTCATTTCATCGGCAATCGCCTTAACGTCGGCACCCGCCCGGTAAATCATATCCCGGGTCTTGGCAACCACCGTTTCCATCGAATGTGACGGCGTGGTCGTAATGAAGACGAGGTCGCCCTTTTCGATGTTGACCTTACCCTCCTGCTTGTTCGACATCCGTTGTAGGGCCTTGATGGGTTCCCCCATCCGCCCGGTTTGGAGAATGACCACTTTAGCAGGATCTAACTTATCGATAGCTTTGAGCGGAACGACCACGTCAGCCGGCATCCGTAGCTTACCTAACTTAAGGGCCGTTTTAACGATGCTTTCAACGTCACCCGGCATCAATGCAACTTTCCGGTCAGATTGGGCCGCCGCGTCGAGGACCTGCTGAATACGCAGGATATTTGACGCCACCGACGCTACAATGATGCGCCCGGGATGGTACTTAAAAGTTTCCAGTACGTACGCGGCAATTTCCCGCTCACTAACGGGTTGTTCAAAGTTCTCGGCGTTAGCGGAATCACTTAACAGCGCCAAGACGTGTTTAGACCCGATTTCAGCCAAACGCGCAAAGTCGGTCTGATAAGCACCCTCCGCGGTCGGGTCGAACTTAAAGTCACCGGTATAAACCACCGGACCAGCATCGGTTTGTAGTACGATGCCCATTGAATCGGGGATTGAATGGGTCGTCCGGAAGAAGGAGACCGTCACGTTGCCAAAATCAATTTCGGTTTTTTCGTTGACCACGTGAAAATCGTTAAACTTCTTGGCCTTGGGATCCTTTTGTAACTGGATCTTAGCCAATTCGATCGTCAGTTCCGAACCGAAGACCGGAACGTTAAACTCGTTTAAAAAGTATGGTAACGCACCAATTGCGTCCGCGTGTCCGTGCGTTAAAAAGACCCCGACGATGCGGTCCGCATTTTCCCGTAAATAACTGAAATCGGGAATCACAATGTCGATGCCCAACAGTTCATTTTCCGGGTACTTTAAGCCGCAGTCCAGGATGTAAATATCCTCGTTGACTTCAACGGCGTACATGTTTTTACCGTTTTCACGAACCCCACCAAAGGGGATAATTTGAATTTTAGAGCTCAATTATTTCACCTTGATCCATTAAATATTTAAAGTTGTGTATAACTGTTTACTTTGTTCAGCGTTCATTGGCAAAATTGGTAAGCGGGGATCGCCAACCGGTTGGCCAAGGTGGTTCAAAGCCGCTTTGACGGGTGATGGTGACGGTGCACTAAATAGGGCCGCCATCTTAGGGGTCAAGTCACGTTGGTAACGTGCCGCCGTCGCGACGTCACCCTTAGCAACCGCTTGGAACATCGCCGTCATTTCATCCCCGTACAAGTGACTAGCCACGGAAATCACGCCCGCGCCGCCAATTTCCTTGGCAGCCAAACTTTGAGCGTCTTCCCCGGTGTAAACTAAAAAGTCCGCCGGTGCGTTTTCAACAATGGCGCCAAATTCTTCCATCGTCGCACACTGCTTGATTCCAATAATGTTAGGGTTTTGGGCCAATGTTAAGACGGTTTTAACTGCCATCTTAACGATTACCCGTCCCGGAATGTTATAAATAATAACCGGTAAGCCCCCCTGATCCGCAACGGCGGTAAAGTGGGCAATCATACCGGCTTGATCCGGCTTGTTATAATAAGGGACGACTACCAGGGCCGCGTCGATCCCCTTGATCTGACTCACCTTTTGTGTAAACGCAATCGTAGCCGCGGTACTGTTCGAACCAGTTCCGGCGACAATGGGCACCCGGCCCGCAACAATTTTAGCCGTCTTCGTTAATAGGTCCAACTTTTCGTCTTCGGACAGCGTTGGGGCTTCCCCAGTCGTACCACCCACGATCAGGCCCTGCGTTCCGTGAGCCAGCAAGTGTTCAATTAAGCTCTTTAAGCGGTCATCGTCCAACTGTTGCTGATCATTAAACGGGGTCACCATGGCAGTCATTAAGTCAACGTTTTCAAAGTTCATGAATTAAAAACTCCTCTATATATTTAGTTTAAGTTTTACAAGTACCTGCGTACCTGTGCCGATTAAGTAACTCCCTTCAGTTTACCACATTTTAAAATAAAGCAATAGCTGAACCGTCCCTGACCGTAACCCGACTAAGGAGCAATGTCAAAAAAGTGTAAAAAAAAAGAACCACCCGCGGGCAGTTCCTTGAATTTCAATATTAACGACGAAGACCAAGACTTTGGATCAAGTCACGGTAACGGTTAACGTCTTCTTTACGAAGGTATGCTAACAAGTTACGACGATGACCAATCTTCTTCATCAACCCACGTTGTGAGTGGAAGTCTTTCTTGTGAACACGTAAATGTTCGTTTAATTCGTTGATGTCTTCAGTTAAAACTGCAACTTGAACTTCAACTGAACCAGTGTCGCCTTCGTGACGGGCATACTTATTAATAAGTTCCGTCTTCTTTTCGCGTGAAATTGCCATGTGTATCAACCACCTTTCAAATAATTGCCCTAAACTGAGTAAGCCGTTGGTGGTGCACGGTAAACTAAGTAAAGGGTTGCTGAACACTTAAAATAGTCTAGCAAACTAAGCCGTAAAAATCAAGTTGAAATGCATATCAAGATAAATTACTTTACACATAACTGTTGCATTCAAGCCGGGGCTTATGTATAATAGCATTTGTTGAAAAAATGATGGAGGTGAATCTGATGCCAATTATCAAATCCGCTATTGAACGCGTGAAAACAAACAATAAAGCAAATGCCCGTAACACTGCTCAAATGAGTGCTATGCGGACTGCTGTTAAAAAATTCGAAAATGCTAAAACTGCTGGTGCCGACAACGTCGATGATTTATACATCGCCGCTGTAAGTGCCGTTGACAAGGCTGCTACTAAGGGTCTTATCAAACGCAACAAAGCTGCCCGTGACAAGTCACGGATGGCCGCCCGTTACGCAAAGTAATGGTTTTTAACTCCTGAGCATCGCGACGGAGTTTTTTTATACCCTAAAAACGGCGATCTTCCACGTGAAGGTCGCCGTTTTTATTTTGGTCGTACTACTAACGCGCCGTCACGGCTCCCCGCCGCTCGTTAACGAACTGGACCATGAATAACTCAAAGAGGAGCTCGGGGTCGCGTTGCGTCGTTTTCATCTGAACTTCCGTCTGCAACAAGCCTAAGTAGGCCGCGCGTAACGCCACTTGGTCAAAGTGGCGCACCGTTTGCATTGCGAGTTTGACCCGGTACGGGTGCACCTTCAGCGTACTGGCCAAGCTTCCCTGACTATAACCGGCCCGGGCTAAAATTTTCACCTGCAACAACAGCCGAAACTGGCCCAGTAAAATTGCGTTGATTTTCAGCGGTGCTTCCTGGGCCGCCACCAGTTCGTGGTAAAGCTCCACCGCCGCCTGCGTCTGATAGCGTAAAACGTTATTAACTAGGTCAAAGACGTTTTGCGTTAATGATTTGGTAACCAGTGCCTGTACAGCTGCTAAGTCGATGCGCTGGGACTGGGCCGCGTAAATCATTAGTTTAGGGAGTTGGCCCATCACTAACCCGAGTTGACCGTCCGTACGGTTAAAAAGTTCCTGTAACGCGTCGGCGTCAATCGAAATTTGCTTCGCATCTAAGGCCGCCTGAACGTAGCCCTGAGTTTCGCGTTCGGACACCTGGTTAATTTCTACGATGGTGGCCTGCTTCTTGAGTGTCTTGACTAACTTTTTACGAGCATCTAATTTCTCGTAAGGCGCCATCAAAACTAAGATGGTGCTCGGCTCAGGGTGTTCAAAATACCGCTGTAAAGAGTCTAAGTCGTGCTCAACCTTCGTTTTTTTGTTTTCCCCCGTCAAAAAATACGGGTGGTTGACAAACACCAACCGGCGTTCCCCAAAAAACGGCGCCGACATGGCATCGTCTAAAGCAACCGCCACCGGCGTACTTTCCATGTCATAACTACCAACGTTCATTGTCCGTTCTTCCGTCGGCACCAGTTGTAACAATGCGTTTTTTAATTGATCAGCAAGGTAATCTACGGTCCCTAAAACCACGTAAATGGACGCTAAATCACCCTTGCGGATTGCTTTGAGGGCTTGTTGTGCGTTGATATAAATTACCTTCTTTCAAGAATGTCTGCCACACCCCCCAGTGACCGGGGGTAAACCGGTACGTGACCATCCCCTGCAGTGCCGTGGAATAAGTCACGATGTGCTGCTGGCGAAGCGTGGTCAACGTTTCCTGATTAGGATGGCCGTACCGGTTGTGGCGACCAACGGATAAGATTCCCCGTTGGACCCCCAATTGTTTTAACACCTGAGGATCCGAGGCCGTTTTACTGCCGTGGTGTCCTAATTTTAACACGTCCACCCGCAGTTGCGGGTAACGTGTCATAATTGCCCGCTCCCCGGCCCGGTCAAGGTCGCCTGTAAACATAAATCGTTGTTGACCAAAGTTCCCCGTCAAGACTAACGAATCACCATTCTCGGCTTTTCCCGGTTTAAACGGGTGGACCGCGGTCAGGCCGTCGGAAAATTGCATCCCCGCTAACGCTTCCACCACTTGGGGTGGGCGCTGTGCGGGCCTTAACAGCCGTTGAAATTTAGGCAACGCCGCCATTCCGGCCGGCACAACGACTCTTTTAACCGGCATTAAACGTAGCAACGCGCCGAGGTCACCAATGTGGTCGACGTCCTTATGGGATAAGTAAACCGTGTCGATGTGGGTAATACCGAGCCGGTGCAAATAGTTGACGGTTACCGTCTCCACCCGTGGTCGGACCGTCGTCCCATCATTCTGCCACCGTGGGACCGGAAATTTTAGCCGCCCCCCGGTATCGATCAGGCTGACCGTCCGATTAAACGGCTGACGAATCAGGATTGAATCGCCCTGACCCACGTCAATGAACTGGACCGCCCCCCGCCACGGGAACCGGATGCTAACCAGACAACAACCGTAAGCCACCGCTAACCAACTAAACCAGCGCTTAGTTGGCGACCGCAAGCACCACAAGCTAAGTAGTCCCAGGGCCCACGCCCAGGTGGCGGACGGTTGGCCAATGATTAGTAATCCCGGCCAAGTCGCCAACGTGGCAATCACCCGCTGAAAGGCCGCCAAAATCCCATCACACCAGCCCGCCACACCGGGCAGCCACTGGCCGAGACTGGCCCCAATCAGCGTTACGGGTAATAAAACCCAGCTAAATAACGGTGCGACGAGTAAATTCACGAAGACCGTTAACAGGTGCCACTGGGCGGTAGCAATTAAGAGTACCGGCATGCTGATCAGCTGGACCCACCACGCTAACCGCCACGGCGAACGGAGCGGCTTAACCATTAGTAACAACGCCAAACCGTAGCTTAATTGACCACCCAGTTGACACAAGACGAGCGGATTATGCACGATTCCGATGATCAGCGCCCAGCTCCAACCAGTCAGTGCACCCCGTTGTTGGTGGGAAAAGTGTTGCCAGATCAGTGGTAGACCAGCCGTTATAACGGCGCGCTGCAAGCTGTCCGCCCCGCCACCCATCACTAAATAGACGGGCAAGCACCCTAGCAGCCACCAATCTATCGTCGGTAAACTAACGTGTAGCCGGATTAAAAGCCAGCGCAACATCCCTAAAAATAAAATTACGTGCATCCCGGACAGGCTAAATAAATACAGTAGTCCCAGTTGCTGGACCCCCGCCATCGTGCTATGGAAACTAGCCGGACGGAGCCCAATCAGTAAACTAGTGGCGTAAACCTGCAAAGTTGCCGGGAGTCGCCGGCACGCCCGGTAAAACCCCGCCCGCCACTGGTGCAACTGATCCAGGATGCCCGCACCTCCCCGACGGACGGCCGGATGAACACCGGCAACCCGCGTCACGGTATACTGGTAATCAATTCCCTGACTGCGGTAATAAGCCGGCGCGTCAAATTGCCCCGGATTGGTTGGGGGCGCTACCGGTGATAACGTTCCACTCGTTTGCCACCTTGTCCGGGTGGTCAACGCATTCAACCGTCGTTTGTCAGCCGCGGTAGCTAACTTGCCGTAAACGATCACCCGTCCAACCCCGCTAGTCGTTGCGACCAGTTGATACTGGCCACCCCGCGTACTAACGGCGTCGGGTTGCACGGCCAAAGTCAGGTTAACTACCCGCGGGGCGGAACGCGTTACCCGTTCAAAGCGCGCGTTTTGCCAAGTTAACCAGCCCCCGACCACGGCGCTGATAACCACCGTTAGGGTCAGGCAGCGTCGGTCCCTTAATAAACCGACTCGCAGTAACCAGAGTAATAGTAGGATCGCCGCCACGCTTTGTCGACCAACTAACCAGCTGCTTAGTAGGCCGCACGCAATTGCGGCAAAAAACGGCGCCCGCACGCCCGCTACTGATTACTTAGCAAAATATGGTCCAGCCCAAGTTTGTCGAGGTCGGCTTGATCAAATTTCACCTGTTGCAGGGCAACGTTTTTGCGCTTGATCAGTGACATCGCGTAGTCGTCGTTATGGTAGTTCCGTAAGTAGTGAATCTTTTGAATTCCGGCTTGTAATAACATCTTCGTGCACTGCAGGCACGGAAAATCGGTCACGTAAATTTCGGCCCCGTCGGTTGCAGCCCCGAACTTAGCGCACTGTAAAATGGCGTTCATTTCCGCGTGAATCGTACGCACACAGTGGCCGTCTACTAAGTAACAACCTTCATCAATACAGTGAACGTCGCCGGAAACCGACCCGTTATAACCGCCAGCAATGATCCGCTTATCACGGACGATCGTCGCACCGACCGAGAGCCGTTCACAAGTACTCCGGGTCGATAACAGTACGGCCTGCATCATGAAATATTGATCCCATGGAATTCGTTGATCTTTCATTATGATTGCCTCGCTTTCAATGACAGTAGTATACCAAATTGTCCGGTTCAGGACTAGACGGTGAGTTGGTCCTTAAACTTTGCAATCGTTTTTTCACCGAACCCCGATACCGCTTTTAAATCCTCGACCCGTTTGAACGGACCGTGTTGTTGACGGTAATCGATAATTTTTTGCGCCTTTTTCTGACCAATTCCTTTGATTTGCTGAAACGTCGCGACGTCCGCCGAATTAATATTAACCGGTCCGTGATTAGCCACTGTCCCGCCCGAACGCGCAGCTTTAGCGCTGGTTATTGGTGTACTGCTCGGTGCCGTTGGCGGGGGTAATACCGGGTGGGATTCCCCCTTAGTGGGCACGTAAATGACTTGTTGATCACTCACCTTCGCCGCTAAGTTCACCTGACGCTGATCCGCCTCGGGCTGCAGGCCCTGTGCCAACGCAATGACGTCGGCGACCCGCATACTGGCCCGCACTTGATAAAGTCCCGGCCGGCGCACCGCTCCCTTGACGTCGACGTACAGGGCTCCCGTAGCCGATTGCCGACGACTAACTGAACGACTGCCCCGCGACGTATTAACGGGTTGGGACATCCTCGAACCACTCATCGTTAACGCTACCGGTGCGGCCGGGGGTGCCGGCTGTAATTGCTGCACGCCCCACCAACCCCCAATTAATACGCCCACGCTCACTACCAAAATAATTGTTAAACGCCGATGTGCTTGAACCCATTGCCAAACTTCTTCCAAGGTCATCGTCACCTCCCGTTACTAACCAGTTACGGTAAGCGGGCCAAGATTCCGTCAAAAATTTTTTCTAATCACTAAAAAACGCTCAAGCTGCCCGTGAAGTGGGAACTTGAACGTTATCCAATCATTAAGTAATTAATGGGTTTTTAAGTAGTGCACGGCTTGCTTAAACGACGTGACCGGTACGACCCGCATGTTGGGGGCGTACTTCTTAGCCGTCGCCTTAGCCGTTTGATAGTTGGTCTGATGATTTTCCTCTAGCGCTAACACGGCCTTGGTCGGTTTGACGTACGGTGCGAAAAAAACCGTTGCGCCGGCGTTTTTAGCGGCAATAATCTTTTTATCAATTCCACCGATTTCGCCAACCGAGCCGTCGGGATTAATTGTTCCGGTCCCCGCAATTTTCTGACCATGGCGTAAATCCCGGTTCGTTAATTGCTGGTAAATTTGCAGACTAAACATCAATCCCGCGGACGGCCCGCCGATTTCACCCGGGTCAACTTTGACCGGAATCTTAGTCGTCACTTTCACGTTATCGGTCAACTGAATCCCGATTCCCGCCCGGTGCGTGCTGAGTTTAATAAGTGGCGCCGTGGCGTGCTTAATACGCCCGTTATGACGGTAAGTAATTTGAACCGTTTTTCCGGTCCCGCGACTCGCAATGTATTTTTGATAACCCTGGGCGTTACTGAAATGGTGTCCGTCAACCTTGGTGATAGTATCGCCCACCTTAACTCGTCCTTTGAATTTCGAATTAGACTGAACGGCTAAAACGTAAATTCCCTGGTAAGTTTTTTGATAGGTCTGGTGGGCCGCGGCGTACGCGGTCGCAATGGCTTCGTTAATGGCGCTCCGCATATAAAACGTCTGGACCTTATTATAAGTTTGATCATCCTGACCGTCGTTAACTTCCGATTCACTCACAACGTCGTAGTGCGGGTTAAGTTGCGCGTACAGCCAGGTCACCGGCCGAGCCGGTGCTAGGGCGACTGACGTCAGCATAAACTTTCCCGCACGCTTATCCGGATGTTTTTTCACGGTGACAAACGCCCTTAAATTATCAGCACTTCCGGGGCCCTCAACGTAGTACGGCAGAGGAATCAAGCACAGGGCCAGAACCAACGCGACCGCAATAATTAAGACCCGGTACCGCTTTAACCACTTAACCATGACGCCGTTCCTGGAAACGTTGGTGTAACTTTTGAGCCACCGCCGTTGGGACGTACTCGGAAATATCCGCCCCCATCTTCGCCACTTCTTTGATCAAGCTCGACGAGAAGTAGGCGTACGGCGGCCGGGCAATCAAACAGACCGTTTCGATCCGGTCGTTTAACGACTTGTTCATCCACGCAATATCCCGCTCGTAACCAAAGTCCTGCTCGTTACGCAGGCCCCGAATTAAAACGGTCGCGTTGACCGTCGTCATGAAATCAACCGTCAGCCCGGTGGCAGCCTGCACCGTCACGTTCGGTAAGTCTTGGACTTCTTGTTGGATCATGGCAACCTTTTCGTCCATGGTAAATAACGGTTGTTTACTCGTGTTGACCATGACCGCCACAATCAGGTGGTCAACTAACCGACTGGCCCGCTGAATGAGGTCCAAGTGTCCACGCGTTACCGGATCAAAGCTTCCCGGAAAAACTGCCGTAATCATGCTCGTGCCCCCGTTTCTTCTTTTTGATAAATCGTAATAACCGTAATCCCGTAGTCCTGACGCCGGAGTAATTTGAACCCCGGTAACTCGGCGGGTAGCATGGCGTTGGTGTCGGTCTCACAGACGATTCGGCACGCTGGATTTAGGAGGCCGAGTTCGTCACACCGTAAAACGTCCTTAACAATTTGCTGTTTGGCGTACGGCGGGTCTAAAAAGACGAGATCAAAGCGTTCCTTTTGTGCCGCCAAACGTTCTAAGACCCGGGGGGCGTCCCCCTTTATAATTTCAAAGCGGTCCACCGCCTTCGTAACGGTCACGTTGTCCTTGATCGTTTTGATTGCCTGGTACTGCCGATCAATCAGGACCGCGTGGTCAATGCCCCGGGAAACGGCCTCAATGCTTAGGCCGCCGCTACCGGCAAACATATCGAGCGACCGGCCACCGTCAAAGTACGGCCCAATAATGTTAAAAACGGCTTCTTTGACTTTATCGGTGGTTGGTCGGGTTTGCATTCCCGGCACCGCCTTCAGTCGCCGACCACCAAAATCTCCTGCTACAATTCGCATGTTTTCTTCACCAACTTAATCTTCATCATCTGCGGGAACGGCGTTATTTTCCGGCTTAAAGAAGCCCTTATCGACCCGTTCACCAAAGTTCATTGCCACGTCTGGTCGGTATGACGGTTCGACCTTGCGGACAAAGTTTAATTTATTAATTTTGGCCGTCGCGGCGGACACTTGACTTTCATCAAGGTACAGCACGACGTAACGTTGTTTACGCGATTGGTATTGAATGATACCAAAGCGTTTTAATTGCCGCACCTGCTTCATTGAATGCATATAAATAATCAGCGCGCGGCGCGGATTGATGGTAAATTCCATCGAACGGTCACCCCTTTTACTTTGAGTTGCTGTTTAAATGTTAGGCTAGATTGGCCCTTTCGTCAACTAAGAGTCCGGTGATTTATTTAATCAAATGGCAACCACCGCCCACTAAAAGAACCGCCACGATCAGGTGGCGGTTCTTACCTAGTTCAACCTATTTTGGTGTAATTTCCAGTAACAAGTCGTCAGTTTGAATAACGTCCCCGGCACTGACGTAGGTGTGTTCGATAACCCCACTTTCCGGTGCTTGGATGGTCGTTTCCATCTTCATCGCCTCAGTAACCAGTAACGGTTGTCCCTTCTTAACAGTGTCGCCCTTCTTAACTAAGAGTTTCAGAACGGAACCGCTCATCGTTGCCCCAACTTCATTTTCGTTAGTTGGTTCAGCTTTACGGGTGCTGGAAGCCGTCTGGTGGATGGCGTTATCCTTAACGGTAATTTCTTGATTTTGACCATTAATGCTAAAGTACAGTGTCCGAATCCCGTCAACGTCGGGATCACTGATCTGGTTAAGCTTTAGGATCATCACCTTACCACGTGCCAGTTCAATGTTGACCGTTTCACCTAAACGCATCCCCTGGAAGAAGGTTGGCGTATCTAAGAGTGAAACGTGACCGTACTGTTTATGCTGCTTAATATAGTCCAGGAAGACCTTCGGGTACAAAATGTAACTAAGGACTTCTTGGTGGTTCGGTTCGTGGCCAATTAACGGCGCTAGTTCCTGCTTGACCGCTTCGAAGTCAGCCGGTTTAGCCAAACTCCCCGGCCGAACCGTTAACGGCTTGCGCTTCTTTAAGATGATCTTTTGTAGCTTCTTCGGGAACCCGCCAACGGGTTGACCAATGTTACCCGCAAAGAAGTTGATCACGGAGTCTGGGAAATCCAGCTTATCGCCATGGTCATAGACGTCGTCCGGCGTTAAGTGGTTCTCCATCATGAAGAGCGCCATGTCACCAACGACCTTTGAACTTGGCGTGACCTTGATAATGTCACCAAACATGTCGTTAACGGTGGCGTACATATCCTTAACTTCTTCCCAACGGTCGCCCAGCCCCATGGCCTTAGCCTGTTGTTGCAGGTTCGAATACTGACCACCCGGCATCTGGGTTTGGTAAATATCGGTCTGCGGACCGGTCATCCCGTTAGAGAAGTCTTGGTAGTAAGGCCGAATACCTTGCCAGTAACGATTGATGGCCTCAACGTTATCAATGTTCACGTTGGGTTGGCGATCATTATGCGCTAACGCGTAGTACAGCGAACTCATTGACGGTTGGCTGGTCGTCCCGGACAGAGCACTGGCCGCAACGTCAACCACGTCCACGCCGGCTTCAACGGCCCGTGCGTACGTGAAGATTCCGTTGCCAGTCGTATCGTGGGTGTGAAGGTGCACCGGAATATCAAGGGCGTCCTTTAAAGTTGAAACGAGTTCGTACGCCGCTTCCGGTTTCAAGACCCCGGCCATATCCTTGATAGCAATAATGTCAGCACCGGTCGACTGTAAGTCCAAGGCTAATTGACGGTAGTAAGCCAAATTGTACTTCTGCCGGTTAGGATCCATGATGTCGCCGGTGTAACAGATCGTGGCTTCCGCCACTTTACCCGTTTCCTTGACGGCTTGGATACTCTTTTCCATTTGCGGAATCCAGTTCAAACTATCAAAGATCCGGAAGACGTCGATCCCACTCTTCGCAGCTTCTAAAATGAACTCCCGGATCACGTTATCGGGATAATTCTGGTAACCGACCGCGTTGCTGCCCCGGAATAACATCTGGAACAACGTGCGCGGCATGGCGGTCCGCAGCTTTTTCAACCGGTCCCACGGGTTTTCGTTTAGGAAGCGGTAGGCCACGTCAAAGGTCGCTCCGCCCCACATTTCGTATGAGAACAGTTGTGGTAGGGCCTTTTGTGATGCCTGGGCCACGGCCAACATGTCCTTTGTCCGCATCCGGGTCGCAAATAAACTCTGGTGCGCATCCCGCATGGTCGTATCGGTCAATAAGACCTGCTTTTGGGCTAATAACCAGCTTTGCAAGCCGCGGACACCCTTACTATCCAGAACGTCCTTAGCGGTCACAATGTCCTTGGCCATCGGCTTAAAGTTATCTTCAAACTCCACGTCCGGGTAATACTTCTTAGAATGTTGCGCCACGTCCGCAAAGCCGTTGACCGTCACGTTTCCGATGTACTTCAACATCTTGTCTTCCTGCTGGGTATCATCGGGGAACTTAAAGAGCGACGGCGTGTTGTCGATAAAACGAGTATTGGCTTCACCGGCTTGGAAGGTCGGGTTATCGATCACGTTTAACATGAACGGAATGTTGGTCTTAACCCCGCGAATATCAAATTCCACGAGGACTCGGTGCATTTTGTGCACGGCCGCTTTAAAGTTGCGGGCAACGACGCAGGCCTTGACCAGCAACGAATCGAAGTACGGCGTCACCACCGCCCCGGAATAGGTATTGCCGGCATCCAAACGCACCCCGTTACCACCCGGTGAACGGTAAGTTTCGATCCGGCCGGTATCCGGCATGAAGTCGTTAGCGGGATCTTCGGTCGTGACCCGGCATTGAATGGCCGCACCCTTGTACGTTAACGCGTCTTGGTGTGGTAAGTGCAAGTCTTCAAACAAGTCCCCACCCTGGGCAATTTTGATTTGGGCGTGTACGATGTCAATTTCAGTGATCATTTCGGTCACGGTGTGCTCAACTTGGACCCGCGGGTTAACTTCCATGAAGTAGAACTGGTCACCCTCTACTAAGAATTCGACCGTCGCGGCGTTTAAGTAGTGCACGCTCTTCATTAAATCGACCGCGGCGTCGCAAATCTTTTGCCGCAGTTCAATTGGCAACGAAACCGCCGGGGCAAATTCGATCACCTTTTGGTTCCGCCGTTGAACGGAGCAGTCCCGTTCAAATAAGTGCATTACGTTCCCGTGGGAGTCCCCTAAAATTTGGACTTCAATGTGCTTCGGGTGCGCAATGAATTTTTCTAAGTAAATTTCGTCATCGCCAAAGGATTGTTGGGCTTCGGAGCGGGCACGGTCAAAAGCTTCTTGGAGTTCAGAAGCCTCGTGAACGATCCGCATCCCGCGGCCCCCACCACCCATAGCGGCTTTGATCATAATTGGAAAACCGTACTTTTGAGTAAATTGTAGGGCTTCGTTTAAGCTGGTGACCGGGTGTAACGTGCTGGGAATCGTTTGGACCCCGGCGTCCTGCGCAACCTGCTTTGCGGTGATTTTATCGCCAAACATTTCTAATTGTTCGGGTGTCGGGCCAATGAAGATCATGCCCTCTTCCGCGACCCGGCGTGCAAAGGTCGCGTTTTCGGATAAGAAACCGTACCCGGGATGGATCGCGTCCACGTGATTCTCCTTAGCAATCCGGATAATGTCTTCAATGTCAAGGTAGGCGGCAATTGGTGCGTCGCCTTCCCCAACCAGGTAAGCCTCGTCAGCTTTAAAACGGTGAACCGAAAATTCATCTTCTTTGGCGTAAATCGCGACGGTCTGCAAGCCAAGTTCATGGCATGCCCGAATAACCCGGGTCGCAATTTCACCACGGTTAGCAATTAATACTTTCTTCACCAAAATCCCCTCATTTCCAAATTAAATCGTCCTAGCCAGCTTGCCGAACGGCGTTGGCCCGTTCCATTTTCTCAAGCGCACTGATGTTCAACACCAGGCCAAGTGAAAGGGTCAGCACCACCATACTGGAACCACCGTAACTGATGAACGGGAACGTGACCCCGGTAATCGGAATCAGTCCGATGATCCCACCAACGTTGATAAATGCTTGGATGGTCATGTACGCAGCCACCCCGTAACATACTAAGGAATTAAACGTATTGTTGGAACGAACCCCAACAAAGATCGTCCGCCCCACGATCACGGCCAACAACAACATGATAAAAAGAATCCCTAACAAACCTAGTTCTTCCGCCGTGATCGACATAATAAAATCGGTGTTAGGTTCGGGTAAATAGCCCCGCTTCTGAATACTATTACCGATTCCGACCCCGAGTAACCCGCCGTTGGAAATGGCGTAATAGGAATTGACCAACTGCGTCCCGGCCCCGGAAGCGGTTTTGAACGGATTCAAGAAGCCAAGAAAACGGCGTAGTTGGTAAGAATTCGCAAACGCACTCTGCGGCAACTTACTAACTAGCGGTACCAGCACCCACTCAAAACCCGCGACGGCCCCGGCAAATATGCCGACACCAACGTAAAACGAGATCCCACTCGCAAATAAAATAACCGCAGCAATGGCCAGGTTAATGGTGGCCCCACCGAGATCGGGTTGAATAAAGATCAACAGGATCATGGCAAACAGCATCATAAACTGAGAACCCAATTCCCGAATCCGCGCAACCCCAAAGTGGGCTTCCCGCTGAGCAATGATGGCAGCTAAGTAGACGATCAGGTAAAATTTACAGAACTCGGCTGGTTGAATTGAGACGGGTCCCAACGTGATCCAGCCGGCCGCCCCGTTGATCGACTTTCCGACCATCCGCAAAACGATCAAAACCCCGAGCATCGCAAAGCCCAGCCACCCGAGCAGTCTGGTTCGCTTAAAGTACTCGATCTTCAAGTTCATACAGAAAAAGGTGACCGCTAGCCCAATCACAACCCACATGAGTTGCTTGATCAAATAACCCGTGGGGGTACTCCCATTTTGAGTCGCCACGAACGAGCTTGACGAGTAAACCATGACGATCCCGATTCCACACAAAATCAGATACGGGATAAACAAGCCATAGTCCAGATAGTGTAGCTTCTTCATCATGAGCTAAAATCCCACCCCACTAAATTGTTAAATTAGGTGTCGATTCGTCAAGTCGACACCCACAGTTCACTTGCAGTAATTATAGCATAGTCCGTTTTATCACAGCATGTGCAACGCGTAATTTGTCATTTTTTTAGGGATTATTTGAACACGCTCCCAACGACGCTCATCACCAGATTTTCAACGGTGCCGGGGGATTTACCGACCGCTAAGCACAATTTTGACCACAAAAAAACGCCCAGTCAACCGACTGGACGTTGTTAAGCCAACTAATTAAGCTTATTTATTCATTTTACGTTTCTTAGATTCCTTTTCACGGGCGCTCGTGTTCAAGATACGTTTCCGTAAACGAACGTGATCCGGCGTGATTTCACAGTATTCGTCACTGTTCAAGAATTCCAATGATTCTTCCAACGTTAAGTGGGTCGGTGTCTTGATCGTAGCGGTCAAGTCCTTGTTTGAAGAACGGACGTTGGTCATGTTCTTACCCTTGGTGATGTTAACCGAAATGTCGTTTTCACGACTATTTTGGCCGACAATCATCCCTTCATAAACGTCGGTACCTGGGTCAACGAAGATCGTCCCACGGTCTTCAATTCCCATCGTAGCGTACGTCGTCGTCTTACCCTGGTTAATTGAAACCAAGGCCCCGTTACGACGGCCAGGGTTCCAGTTCTTGATAACTGGCAAGTACTTCGAGAAGGTGTGGTTCATGATCCCGTAACCACGGGTCAATGATAAGAATTCGGTTGAGTAACCGATCAACCCACGGGAAGGTGCTAAGAACGTCAACCGTGATTGGTTGTTCCCAGTACTTTCCATGTTCTTCATTTCAGCCTTACGCTTCGATAACGTATCAATAATCGCACCGGTGTATTCTTCTGGTGTATCGATTTGAACAGATTCGAACGGTTCGCAACGTTGACCATCCACGTCACGGTAAATAACTTCTGGACGGGATGCTTGTAATTCGTAACCTTCACGCCGTAACGTTTCGATTAAAATTGACAAATGCAATTCCCCACGACCAGAAACGACCCATGAACCGGGTTCGTCAGTGTCATCGACCCGCAGTGAAACGTCGGTTTCAAGTTCAGCCTTTAACCGCATTTCCAATTGACGCGCCGTCACGAACTTCCCGTCTTGACCAGCAAATGGTGATGAGTTGGTCCCAAAGGTCATTTGTAAAGTTGGTTCGTCGATCCGTAAAATTGGCAAAGCTTCGGGAGTTGCGGAATCCGCAACCGTTTCACCAACGTTGATGTCTTCCATCCCGGAAACGGCAACTAAGTCACCAGCGTGGGCTTCGTTGATTTCCAAACGTTGTAAACCAAAGAACCCGAATAACTTAGTGACCCGGAAGTTCTTCTTACTCCCATCAAGCTTCATAACGGTAACACTGTCACCGACTTTGATGGTTCCTCGGAAGACCCGACCAATCCCAACACGACCAACGTAGTCGTTGTAATCCAATAAGGCAACTTGGAATTGTAACGGTTCGTCGGAGTTATCAATTGGTGCTGGAATCGTTTTGATAATCGTATCAAAAATTGGTTTCATCGTGTGTTCTTGTTTAGCTGGGTCGGATTCGTAACTTGAAGTTCCGTTCAGCGCTGAAACGTAAACCACTGGGAAGTCCAGTTGTGATTCGTCGGCACCTAATTCGATGAAGAGGTCTAAGACTTCGTCCACAACTTCTTCAGGACGGGCACCCGGACGGTCGATCTTGTTGATAACGACGATTGGGGTCAAGTGTTGTTCCAAGGCCTTCTTCAAAACGAAACGGGTTTGGGGCATCGTTCCTTCAAAAGCATCAACAACTAACAAAACACCGTCAACCATGCGCATGATTCGTTCAACTTCACCACCGAAGTCGGCATGTCCTGGGGTATCCAAAATGTTGATTTGTTTGTCGCCGTAGCGTACGGCCGTGTTCTTTGAAAGGATCGTGATACCGCGTTCCTTTTCAATGGCATTAGTGTCCATGGCCCGATCACCAATCGTCGTGTGTTCGTCAAGGGTATCCGATTGTTTAAGCATTTCGTTAACTAACGTTGTTTTACCGTGGTCAACGTGGGCAATAATGGCAATGTTGCGGATATCATCTCTAAATTTCAAAATTGATCTTCCTTTCATCCTTCAAAATTCTTACTATCCTCCGACAGCAGAAATCTTACATATATTAATACAATCCGTCGTTACTATCAAGTTACAAGGGTTGGCTTAATGAGCTCGTAACGACGTTTTCACTGGTTTTCACCCGGTGGCATAAAAAAACTGTGACGTATGGGTCACAGTCCCATCATTTACTTGACGATCGCCAAGACGGCGCGTTGCGTGCGCCTCGTCGCTACTAGTACAGCACCAGATGATAACATATTTACGGGCGTGCCGTCAACTTGCGACACGACTAAGCCTAAGGTTTCCGCAAGGACCCGTCCAGCCGCAAAGTCCCACGGACGCAGGTAAGACAAGTAGCCCACCAGTTCGCCGGCCAGCACTTGACTGATTTGGACCCCAGCACTCCCTAAAATTCGGGCCCCTAAACTCGCCGCAATCACCCGTTGCATGTTAAACCGATCGTGAATCAGCAACGGTGCGCTGGCACCAAACAAACCGTCTGCCAAGTCGAGGTCGACCGGCGCCGCCAGTGGTTGGCCATTTAAAGTCACTCCCACGGCGGGACCGCCGGCGTACAGTTTATTAGCCATCACGTCATAAATGTAGCCCAACGTTGGCTGACCGTCAACGTAGTAACCGACCATGATAGCAAAGTGGTTGCGCTGGTGCACAAAGTTCATGGTGCCGTCGATGGGGTCAACGATCCAGACGTGCCCGGCCATGGACGTCACCTGGTCTCCACGCCCCTCTTCAGCCAGAACGTGGGCGCGTGGGTCCAGTTGACGGATCCGCTGAACGAGGAAATCCTCGTTGCTATGATCCACGTTAGTGACTAGGTCACGCCGACTGGTTTTTTCGGCCACCGTCAGCTTAGTTCCCATTTTAGTTAAAACCTGCGCTCTGGCCGTTTGCATCACTACCTGCATGGCTTGATTCAGTTTTTCGAGTTGTGCCGTTTCCACGTTGCTCACCTAACCCCGGTATAAAAATCGTTGTTTGTTCGTCGCCAGCGCCGCCTGGATCGTCCGGTAGATGCTGTAACCAGAGGCGGCTTCAAATGCCCGTCCTAATTGTTTTTCTTCCGACTTCGCCGGTACGACGGTCTTAAAAGCTCGGTAGGCCGTTAAGAGGTCCGCGGTGGGCAAGCCCCCTTCATTAGCCGCTTCAATTTGCTGATAAAAAGTCGTTACCGTAATGATTTCAGCGGTTGACCACGCGTCGTTTAGCGGATACTGGTAATTCTCATTTTTGGTCGTCATCTTGTTCAAACTCCCCCGCTTCGACCCGGTCAAGTTCGTCACGAACCTGACTGGCAATCTCAGCGTATTCTTTTTGTTCTTCATCCGATAGTACCAAGTTGGCTAACCGCTTAATTCCGTTAGCACCAATCAAGACTGGCGAGGACAACCCCACTAGCTGATCATCAGCACTCGTTTGAACATTCGTCACGGTCCCAATAAACGGGGCCTGGTTGTAAAAAGCATTCAAGACCTGTACTAATGCTAACACACTCAACGTGGGATTGGTAACGATTGCCGGGTCGTCGATTTGCTCAGCGGCGGCGGTCATCTCTTCCATCCCAAAGCTGGTGTCCTGGTTTGCCAAGTAGGTCATAACCGGTGCCGGACCAATGTACGAGCGACTCCACGAAATCAAGTGGGACTGTGCGGTCCCCACGACAAACGCGTGCACGTCGTTAGCACCGACACTGAGCTGTCGACGCAAGCCCTGCTCTAGTAGCCGGCTCTGCGCCAAGGTTCCGAGTCCCAGGACTCGTTGATGGTCAACACCACTAAAGCGGGCCGCTAAGACGCTCAAAACGGCATCGTTAGACCCGGTCAAAATAATCTTTCCATTGAAGCCGGCACCCATCGCCGCGTTCACGAACGACCGAAACAGTGGTAAGGTGGCTTTTAAGTCCCCCTCCGTGTCCCGGTCAGTGGCTAAGGGCACTAAGTTTCCGATAATCAGGCAGTCCGCCTGTGAGTAGTCTGGCTTGGTTTGCGCAGCCAGCGTAAATTGCCGGCACGTCAAGCTAGCCGTAACGAGCCCCTGATAACGGGGGGCTTCATCACTGTCAGTAGCGACCACTAGTTTTAATGGCAAGTCTTTGGCCATTGCGATCAATATTAATTGCTGTACGAATTCGAATAATCCACGAATAATAACGGTATTGTTCATGTTAATCCTCCCAACCTTCGCTAATAATTGTACCTAAGCTGTCAACGAATACAAGTAAACGTTAATAAAAAGTTTACTCTTTTGTAACATTCGGCGTCAAACCGGACTAATCGTTAGCCACCCAGTTTAACGTTTTTTTAGGAACTAAGCCCAGTATTCGTTGGGTACCGCTGGCAAGTTTGACTATGTAAAACGAGAGTTCGAGACGCTATTCGTCCCAAACTCTCGCAACTAAAAATTGGTGTTATTAAATGTGGGTCGGGAAGCCCATCGCTTCGTCAGCGGCTTCTTGCACCACTTCACCCAGGGTTGGGTGGGGGTGGATCGTTAACGCTAGATCTTCAGCGTTCATCCCACCGTTAACGGCAACACTCAACTCAGAAATCAGGTCACTCGCACCGGGCCCCGCAATTTGGGCACCGACGATGGTTCCTTCATCCTTAGTCGTGACTAGCCGGAAAAAGCCGTCCATCGAGTTCAAGGAGATCGCCCGTCCATTCCCAGCAAACGGGAACTTCGAAGCGATAACTGTCAAGCCCGCTTTTTCCGCTTCGGCCTTGGTCATGCCGACCGTGGCCAGTTCCGGATCCGTGAAGCACACGGCCGGAACCGAAACGTAGTCGTTAGCCGTCTTCTTACCGCTAATGGCACCGGCGGCAACCTTACCTTCCGCAAACGCTTTGTGCGCTAACGCCGGGCCGGCAACGATGTCACCAATGGCAAAGATGTCTTCGGCGGCCGTCCGCCCCTGCTGATCAACTTCGATTAAGCCGCGGTCGGTCAACTTCACGTCGGTATATTCCATCCCCATGTCGTCGGTATTTGGTCGCCGACCAACGGTGACCATGCAGTAGTCGGCGTGGATTGACGTTTCCTTACCATCTACCGCGTAAGTGACGGTTACGCCACCGTCGTCTTGTTCCGAATTTTTAGCCATGGCGTTGGTGATTACCGTGACGCCCTTCTTCTTAAAGTTATTCAAGACGAGCTTGACCATGTCTTTTTCGAAGTTTGGCAAAATTGACGGGGTTCCTTCCAGAATTGTCACGTGCGCGCCTAAGTTAGCGTATGCACCGGCTAATTCGGAGCCAATGTAGCCCCCACCAATGACAACTAATTCCTTCGGTACTTCCGGTAAGTTCAAGCCACCCGTTGAATCCACCACGCGGCCCTTAAACTTGAAGCCCGGGATTTCAACTGGCCGTGAACCGGTCGCAATGATCAGGTGCTTAAACTTGTAAGTTTGGCCCGTATGGTCACCGTTCATGACCCGCAACGTGTGGTTATCGTGCATATAAGCTTCACCACGAACAATTTCAACCTTGTGTTTTTTAAGCAACATCTCAACCCCGCCGGTTAGGCGGTCAACTACTTGGTGATCTTTCCAATTCTGGGTTACTTTAAAGTCCAGAACCGGGTCTTGAATGTTTTTAATCCCAAAAATCTTACTATCCTTAGCTTCTTGTAACCGGTGGCCGGCACTGATCAAGGCCTTGGATGGAATACAACCGACGTTTAAGCATACCCCGCCGATGTATTCTTTTTCAACGATTGTTACTTTTTGACCGAGTTCCGCCGCGCGGATGGCTGCGACGTAGCCGCCGGGACCCGCACCAATGACCATTGTGTCGCGTTCTTCAGCAAAATCTCCTACAACCATTCCGACATCATCCTTCCATCAAAAGTAATTCTGGATCGTGCAGCAACTCTTTCATTAAGTTCATTGCCTTTTGGGCCGTTGCACCGTCAATCAAACGGTGGTCAAAACTGAGTGAGAGTTTCTGCATCTTACCAACGACAATTTCATCATTTTCGTTGACGTACGGTTCTTTACCGATACGGCCAACCCCGAGAATGGCAACTTCGGGTTGATTGATCACCGGTGTAAACCAGCCGCCACCAATGGAGCCGATGTTACTAATGGTCATAGAAGCCCCACTCATTTCGTTGGCCTTCAACTTGCCATCGTAAGCTTTTTGCGTATTGTCCGTAATTTCCTTGGCAATGGCAAACAAGCCCTTGGCTTCGGCATGCTTAATGACTGGTACTAACAATCCCCGGTCGGTGTCAGTTGCGACCCCAACGTTAAAGTAATGTTTGTACACAATTTCGTTAGTTGACCCGTCGATGGACGCGTTAAATTCTGGAAATTGTTGCAAGACCGCCACTAAGGCCTTCACAATGTATGGCAAGAAGGTCAGGTGGATATCCCGATCCGCGGCCACGGCCTTGTACTTCTTCCGGTGAGCCATCAACGCACTGACTTCCACTTCGTCAAATAACGTAACGTGTGGTGCGGTGTGCTTGCTGTTAACCATCGCTTTAGAAATCGCCTTACGGATCGGCGTCATCTTTTCACGGGTTTCCAGTTCTGGCGTATCGGAAACGTACGGCTTGACCGGCGTTGGCGCCGGTGCCGCTTCGCTCTTGGCTGCTGGGGCACTGGTGGCTTCTGGAGCCGCCTTACCCGTTGCGGCTGGTGCGCCCGTGTAATTGTCAATATCCTGCTTAGTAATTTGACCGTGGGCTCCGCTTGGGGTAACTAAGCTGATGTCAACGTCCTTATCACGCGCATATTGCCGTACCGACGGCATTGCCAGAATCGGCTTATTAGGATCACTCGGAACAACCGATGCGTTAGCTGCAGGTGCTGGTTGTGCAGCTGCCGGCGCTGGGGTTGCGTCAGCCGGTTTGTCAGCGGTTGCATTTTCTGCCGGTGCGGCGGCTGGTTCGGCGTTGTCGCCCGAACCATCATCAATGGTCACAATCACGTCACCAATCTTAGCCGTTTCACCTTCTGGAACTAAAATATTGATAATTTTACCACTTACTGGTGATGGTAATTCTTCAACTGATTTATCGTTTTGAATTTCAACAAGAGAATCGTCTTCCTTGACTTCATCGCCAGGTTTTACGAGCCATGATGCAATTTCGCCTTCTTCAAGACCTTCACCAAGCTCTGGTAATTTAAACTCGTAAGCCATTGGATAACTTCCTTTCATGACAGTCGTCCCCGACTGTTTATCAGTATCACGTGACCCTCAAATTTAATAGTTTAAAATTTCACGGGTCTTTGCTTCAATTTCATCTTCGGCTGGTAACCAGTCGTCTTCGGCTAAGCCAAACGGGTAAACCGTGTCTGGTGCTGAAACGCGACCAACCGGTGCACTTAGGTAAAGCGCACCCTTTTCGGCAATCAAGGAAGCAACGTTGGCTGCGATGCCGGCTTGGCGTTGGGCTTCTTGAATAGCAACGGCGCGCCCGGTCTTTTGAACCGACTTCAAAATGGTTTCTTCATCTAATGGAGACAGCGTCCGTAAATCCACGACTTCAACGGAAATACCTTCCTTTTCAAGCTTTTCCGCAACCTTCAAGGATTGGTTAACTTGCGCGCTGTACGCGATCAACGAAATATCCGTGCCTTCACGCACAACGGCCGCTTTATCTAACGGTACCGTGTAAGCTTCGTCCGGAATATCCGCTTTCATCGAACGGTATAACTTTAAGTTTTCTAGGAAGAAGACCGGATCATTGTTGCGAATGGAGGAAATCAGCAAGCCCTTCGCGTCGTATGGGTTAGACGGGGTCACAACCCGCAAACCAGGGATCTGTGCCAAGTAACCTTCCAACGAATCGGCGTGCATTTCCGGCGTGTGGGTCCCACCACCGTATGGTGAACGGATGGTGATTGGCATGTGGCGCGTGCCCCCTGTCCGGAAACGTTCCCGCGACATTTGACCCGCAATGGAATCCAACGTTTCAAAAATAAAACCTAAGAATTGAATTTCAGGGATCGGACGGAAGCCTTCGAGGGCTAACCCAATGGATAAACCACCAATTCCGGATTCTGCTAAAGGAGTATCGAAAACCCGGTCTTCGCCGAATTCGGCTTGAAGCCCGTCGGTGGCGCGGAAAACCCCACCGTTTTTACCAACGTCTTCACCAAAAACTAAGGTCTTTTCGTCGGACCCGAGTTCTAATCGAAGTGCATCGGTAATCGCTTGAATATACGTTTTCTTTGACATGTTACTTCGACTCCTTTGCTTGGAATTCCGTAATTTGTTGTTGAATGTTTTGTGGTTGTTCTTCAAAAACGTTCTCCAAAAACTCGGTCATTTTTTGCTTTGGTGCATCATCCGCTTGTTTAACGGCATCTTTAATATCGGCTTTAACTTGTTCAACGTACTCGTTTTCTTGATCTTCCGACCAAGCACCTTGATCCGTTAAGTACTTGCGGTAACGAATCAACGGATCGTTGTCGAACCATGGTTGTTCTTCTTCCTTGGTCCGGTAACGCTTCGGGTCATCCCCGGCGTTGGTGTGCGGACCGAACCGGTAAGTCAAGGTTTCAATCATGACCGGACCGTTACCCGCTGCGGCGTATTCTCTGGCAGCCTTGGTAACTTCGTGAACGGCTAAGAAGTCCATCCCATCAACTTGAACACTTGGAATGCCAGCTGCTACGGCCTTTTGTGCCAGCGTCCGGGCAGCCGTTTGTTTGCGCCGCGGAACGGAAATGGCGTAACCGTTATTTTGAACGATGAAGACTGCGGGTGCTTGGAAGGCCCCAGCAAAGTTCATGCCTTCATAGAAGTCCCCTTGCGACGTCCCGCCATCACCGGTATAGCTGTAAGCAACTTTATCTTCGGTACCGTTCTTCTTAATTCCTAACGCTACTCCGGCCGCCTGCACGTACTGTGCGCCAATAATAATTTGTGGTGGCATTGCGTGTAAGTCTTCCGGATATTCATTACCTAATACGTGTCCGCGTGACCAGAGAAACGCCTTATATACTGGCAGTCCGTGTTGAATCAACTGTGGAATGTCCCGGTAAGCCGGCATCAAAACGTCGGTCCGTTTCATTGCGGAGTTGCTCCCCATTTCGCTGGCTTCCTGTCCTTCGGTTGGTGCGTAGAAACCAAGGCGCCCCTGCCGTGTCAATGCGTTAGAACGTTGGTGTAACGTTCGTTCCCAAATCATTAACTTCAAGAAGTCAACTAACTGATCATTTGAATATTTAGAGACAATTTCAGGCTTGAGCACTTTAGCTTGTCCGTCAATTACTTGCACGGGTTCATAATTTTTTCCCAACGTATCACGGATCGCACTAAAATCAACAATTGGTTTTTCGTTGTCCATAAATGACACATCCCTTTCATGAACGTACGGACTAGTTTTTAACAACCGTCGTCCGTAATCGTTTTCATAATTACAAGTCTAACTTACCATTGCTTTTCATCTTTTGCAAGCCCTTCCAAAGTCCGAAATACCAGTCTTTAAGGCCCCTTCAATTGTGAATTATTTAATTTGATCATTCACTTGACTTTCATGAAATTTCGGGAGTGCTTCTACATTTTATGGCCGGCTTATGCTAAACTAGTTTGTAAGTGTAAACAGCGCGGTCTGTTCAGATCACAGCAAAGTTTTTGGAGGTAATTTGGATTGATTAAAATGCGAGATATCATCCGCGAAGGTAACGACACCCTACGTGCGGAAGCTAAACAGGTTCAGTTTCCACTTAGTGCGGCTGATCAAAAATTAGCTAATGATATGATGGAATACTTAGAGAACAGCCAGGATCCTGAACTGGCTAAAAAGTACGGTTTACGTGCCGGCGTTGGTCTGGCCGCCCCGCAAGTCGACGTGTCAGAATCAATGGCAGCTGTCCTGGTACCCGGCGACAACGAAGGTGACGACCCCATTTTTAAAGATGTCATCATTAACCCGGTCATCATTAGCCACTCCGTTCAACCCGGTGCGTTAACGGAAGGTGAAGGTTGCCTATCCGTCGACCGCGACATTGACGGTTACGTGATTCGTCATGACCGGATCACCTTGCGCTACTACAACATGGCCGGCGAACAGAAAAAGATTCGTTTAAAGAACTACCCCGCCATTGTGTGCCAACACGAAATTGACCATTTGCATGGGATTTTATTCTACGACCACATTAACGCGTCGAACCCGTTTGCCGCTGATGACGATTTGGTTTTAATTTCCTAATCGGCTTTAAATCAATAAAAAAGCGCTTGGATAAATTTATCCAAGCGCTTTTTTATTGGCCGCTGTCACTTTGATTCAACCGCCGTAGATCGTCTAAATACTCCAGCGTTGCTTCGTTCATTAAATAAGCCACGTCAACGTGCAGCTGCCCCGCCCGTAGCCAGGCATCGGTTACCCGCAACGCCGGGCCCGCGTTTTGAAACGCCGTAATGTGCTGGTCATCCGCGTAACGCTGAAACTGGTTGTTGAACAGGCGCCGGACTTCCGGCAGATCCGCCTTGACCATTCCCGGTGTCTCTAATACGTATTCGAAGGCCATGACGCCCCGCCCCCAAACATCCGCAACGGGGACGGAATGCAAGCTGCCGTGAACTTCCTGGACTTCAACCGCACTCGCTAAATGGGTCAAGGCCGTTTGCATCGCTCCATCCGCGGTTCGCTGACCAGCATGCCGAATTTTTAAGGCGGTCCGTTTTAAAACTTGGCGGCGCAAAATTTCATAGATAATGATGGCAAAGATTAACCCAATGATGATCGTAACGATTGTCCACATGGTCGGTCCCCCACAATTCAATTGTACACTCATTCACAATTTTACTTTTTTATCAGCTTTTTATCAGCTTTTTATTCCTTTTCAGCATAGCATGTTTTACAAAAAAATTATTGTTTAATCACGGTGATTTTGAAGAAAGTTAACATTGTATACACCTCCTCCAAATTATGCTAAAATGAAAGATAATTGTTGTGTTTACACAACCTGGTGTACGGATCAAACTTTTATTTTTGCTACTATTTAGAACGTTAGTTTCTAAATAAATCTTGTCATAGGGAGTTTTGTTAATGATTTACAAAGTATATTACCAAGAAACCAAAAAACGGAACCCACAACGCGAAACGACTAAGTCCCTCTACTTAGAAGCGGACACCGAAGTCGCAGCTCGTGTGTTAGTGGAAGATAATACCAAGTACAACATTGAATTTATCGAACCGTTAGAAGGTAACTTCTTGGATTACGAACAAAAAAATCCAGAGTTTCAACTAACGGAGTTTAATAAATGAAACGGTTAAACGTTAAGAACAACGAAACCGCTGTTTTTGCAGTCGGCGGTTTGGGCGAAATTGGGAAAAACACTTACGGTGTCCAATTTCAAGATGAGATTATTCTAATTGATGCCGGCATCAAGTTCCCAGAAGACGAACTTTTGGGAATTGATTACGTCATTCCGGACTATTCTTATCTAGTTGCAAATCAGCAAAAAATAAAAGCACTGGTGATTACGCACGGTCACGAAGATCACATCGGTGGGATTCCCTTCCTGCTTAAACAGATCAACGTACCAATTTACGCCGGCCCCCTCGCCCTGGCCTTAATTAAGGGTAAGCTCGAGGAACACGGGTTGTTAAAGACCACCGAGTTACACGAAATTAATGAAGACACCGTCTTAAAATTCCGTAAAACCCGGGTCTCGTTCTTTAGAACCACCCACTCGATTCCGGACACACTCGGAATCGCCGTTCAAACACCACCGGGTACCATTGTGGAAACCGGGGATTATAAGTTCGACCTAACACCAATTACTAACCAGCCGCCGAATCTCCAAAAAATGGCGCACCTTGGCGAACACGGTGTGCTGGCGTTGCTATCTGACAGCACCAACGCCGAACGGCCCATTTGGACTAAATCGGAACGCTGGGTTGCCCACTCCATTCGGCATATTTTTGAAGGGGTGGCGGGTCGAATCATCTTTGCGACCTTTGCCTCCAACATTTCCCGAATTCAAGAAGCGGCACAGGTTGCCTTGGAACACCATCGCAAAATTGCCGTCTTTGGTCGGAGTATGGAAGCCGCCATCGTCAACGGTCGCGAACTCGGATATTTAGACATCCCAGATGAAGCCATCGTTGACGCTAATGACATTAAGTCGTTACCCGCCAACAAGGTGATGATTTTATGTACCGGGTCGCAAGGTGAACCCATGGCAGCCCTTTCGCGGATTGCCAACGGAACCCACCGCCAGATCTCAATTGAGCCGGGCGACACCGTCATTTTCTCAAGTTCACCGATTCCGGGAAACACACTCAGTGTCAACCACGTTATCAACGAACTTGAAGAAGCCGGTGCCCACGTGATCCATGGCAAGGTGAATAACATTCACACTTCCGGTCACGGTGGCCAAGAAGAACAAAAGTTAATGTTACGGTTGATGAAGCCGAAATTCTTCATGCCGATTCACGGTGAATACCGGATGCTTAAGATTCATACCGAACTAGCCGAACAGTGTGGGGTTCCACTTGACCACAGCTTTATTCTGGAAAATGGTGACGTCCTCGCCTTCACCAAGGACTCTGCCCGGGTGGCGGGTCACTTCGGCGCTGGTGACGTTTACGTTGACGGCTCCGGAATTGGCGACATTGGTAACGTGGTTCTCCGCGATCGCCAAATTCTTTCTGAAGAAGGGTTAGTCGTAGTCGTTGCGACGATCAACTTGAAGAAGAAAGAAATTCAGGCCGGTCCAGACATTCTCTCCCGCGGTTTTGTCTACATGCGTGAATCTGGTGACCTCATCAACGAAGCTCGCCGACACGTCTTCCGCACGATCCGTCGTAAGATGAAGTCGGATAAAGCTAGTGAGGCCACTATCCGCAACGCCATCATTGATGACCTTCAAAGTTTCTTATTTGATAAGACTGAACGGCACCCAATGATTTTACCGATGCTCATCATGAATTAACCACTTGCCGGAACGATCCCGTTCCGGCTTTTTGTGGTGTAAGGGGTTGGTCACGACCACCCCGATCTTTGTGAGGTGTAAATTTGATTGCTGAATACGACATTATCATTAACGAATTAGCCGGCTCCGGCCGTGGTAAAACGGTTTGGGAAACGGTCAGGCCGCTGCTTGAACAACGTCAAATTAAGTTTGACTACCACGTTTCCGAATACGCCGGTCACACGACTAAACTGGCTGCCAGGTTTGCGGAAACGGCCCGCTACCGCCCCGAAGTCACACCGGTGCTCTTAGTTATCGGTGGTGATGGCACACTTAACGAGGCCTTAAACGGCTTGATGCAAGTTCCCCGCACCGATCCGATCCCCCTGGGTTACATTCCCGGTGGGTCGGGAAATGACTTCGCCCGGGCACTCGGGATGGCAACTGATCCGGAGATCGCCCTCGCCCAAGTTTTAAATAATATGCGCGCCCGCGAACTGAACGTCGGTTACTACCACGAAACGTTAAAAAACGAACACCGCTACTTTGTCAACAACGTCGGCTTAGGTTTTGATGCCCAGATCGTTGACGATACGAACCGCAGCAAACAGAAGGGCCGTTTGGGACAGTGGGCCTATCTGAGTAACGCGTTAAAAGCGTATTCCCAACAGGAAGGCTTTTCCCTGACCGTTCACGTGGGCCGCAAACGCGACTATTACCGGCACGCGTTTTTATGTACGACTTCTAACCACCCCTACTTTGGCGGGGGTGTCAAAATTTTGCCGGGTGCGAGCCTGCACGACAACCAATTAGAACTGATTGTCGTCCAAGAACCACACTGGTGGACCGTACTGTGGCTGTTTGCCCTACTTCTGATGGGCGGACGTCACCTCAACTCACGGTTTGTCCACCACTACCGCAGTAAAAACCTGCACCTATTAGTTAAATCGGTCGAAATTGGGCAAATGGACGGCCAGATCATCGGGAACCGCAACTACGACCTGTATCTGACGACTAAGCCCTACCCGTTTTGGATTGACACAAGCATCCATGATCACCACTAATACTTACGAGTCTCTGGGCGTGTGACCCTCGGGATAACCGGTTAGGAGTTAACTCCCAAAGCCTAGTCGTCAGTTACCGTAATATTAAACTGGTAATTGCGCTCGCAGCGTAACGCGAGGACGGTACTCAACCCGTCAACGTAAAAAAGAACAAAAACAATAAAGCGCGTAAATAACTCAAAACAAATTGAGTCATTTACGCGCTTTACCTTTCTGACCACGGTGCTTAAACAACGTGGGCCTAAAGTTAATTTGCTTTGTATTAGTCCTCTGAAGCGTTAATTGCTTCCAGAAGCATATCAAGCTGTTCACATTTTTGGGATAAGTGACTGACCCGCTCCTTTAAATGCGGGTAAATGGTCACGACCCGTGAGCGATCCTGTTGACGCGCTGCCAACCCCTTTAAACGGTCCAACTCCGTATTAGCTTCTTGGTATTCTTCCAGGATCTCAAATCTGTTACTCACTTTAACACTCCCTTAAAACAATAGTCCTAGTTTTTCCGTTAGAAAAACAGCAAACTTAATATACCACAATCCTAACAAACTTTAAATCCTAAAAAGTAACTTTTTTTAAACATAAAAACAGCCAGACCGTCCGCAAAGACGGACAACTGGCCGTTGAATAATTAATCTTATTTAACCGTACCGGCAAAACTAGGCATGAAGTAAGAACTAATTGTCTGAACCTTCACATTTTGACCAGTGGTTGGTGCGGCTACGAACTGGTTATTGCCTAAGTAAATCGCGTCATGGTAAGTTGCACCCCGTGAACCCCAGAACAAGATGTCTCCCGGCTGTGCGTCGGCAACTGAGTGGGTCGTGACGTAACCTTCCTGAGCAATCGTGCTGTGTGGTAATGAGATTCCCGCAGCGTGCTGGTAAACGTACGAAACTAACCCGGAACAATCCATCCCAGAAAGGCTCGCGCCACCCCAAACGTACGGAATGTTAGCGCTGGCCAACTTCAATGCTAATCCGGTTACGGAACCGGTAGCTAAGTCAGCGTTGCTCGTCGTGGCCGTACTGCTGCTACTAGTAGCAGCAGCGGTGCTCGTGCTTTGACTAGCTTGACTAGTTGCTGATGAAGTTGCGGTTGAGCTGGAACTTTGGCTCGCTTGGCTAGTCGTTGATGAAGCTGCAGCCGAACTGGAACTCTGGCTGGCCGTGGACGTCGCCGTTGAACTACTCTGAGTAGCGGATGACACTGCCTGCGAGCTGGCCGTGGACGCCGCCTGTGAACTTGCTTGGCTCGCAGGCTTCGTTGAACTGCTACTCGTGACCGTGGCCTTGTAAGCCGTCGCTTTAACCGGTGCCGTCGAACTAGCACTGGTCGTGGACGACGTCGTCGCGCTAACCGAACTAGTTGCTTGACTGGTTGAACTAGCACTAGCTACGGAACTAGTGCTGCTGGACGTGGCACTGGTTGCGGAACTTTCCGTACTACTGCTAGTCGTCGTTGCTGCGTGCGTCGTTGAGGCCTGGCTAGCAACCCGCATACTGCTTACCGAAGCGGCACTGGTGCTTTCAGCACTACTAGTACTAGCAGCCTTAGTAGCGGTCTGGGCAGTCGCCGATGTTGGGGTCGCCTGCTTCGTCGTAGCGCCCGGAATTTGAAGGGACTGACCAACGACGATTACGTCACCAGATAGACCGTTTAACGTTTGTAATGCGTGAACGGAAGTGTGGTACTGATCTGCAAGCGCCCAGAGCGTATCACCGGCTTTGACGGCATATGTACCCTTTGCGGATACCGATTTAGCCTTTTTCGTCGTTGTTTTTTTAGCGGCCTTTTGTGAACCGTTAACCTGAATTTTTTGTCCAACGAAAATCAAATCGGTACTATCATCAAGTGCTTGAATCTTGTTTAATTTTTCAATACTTTGGACGGAAACACCGTGTTCTTGAGCGAGGCTCCAGACGGTATCATTAGCTTTAACCGTGACTGAAGCCGCATTGGCAGCTTGTCCTGTAGCAAGCAATAAACCAACGGCACCAACCGTACCGGCTAGGACCTTGCCCGTTGTGTGTGCTTGTGACATTAAATTCACTCCTTTTAGGAAATTCAAATCGAGGCAATCAAGTTATTATCTTAAGAAAAGCTTAACGTCTTTTACAAATCATAATTTTATTGTAGCACAATTTAGGAAAATACAAACTAGAATTACTTATTTTTTTGTGAAACGGTGCGTTTATTACGAAAATTAATTAATATTTGCCGGTCAATACAAATTCCCGGCACATCAACGTTTATTAGCATGAACGAATAACTAACGGTGCGATAAGCCAAGTTTAATTAGCAGTATGAAAGCGTTGTCCGTCCGATTCCATACGTTTCACCTAATAACGCCGGAATATAAATAAAAAAATACCCAGTGTTTTACGACCGGGTACCCGTTTAGCTTTTCTTAAATTTTGGGATCAAACAAACCGTCCACCGGCTGTTGCGCGTGCACCAATTTAATTGCATCACCCAACAAAGGACCGACGGATAACTGAACCAATTTATCAAATTGCTTGTTTGCTGGAATCTGAATAGTGTCCGTTACAATCACTTTTTCCAGTGGTGAAGCTTCCAACTTAGTGGTTGCGTCTTGTGAAAAGATGGCGTGGGTTGCACAACCGTAGATCTTAGCCGCCCCGGCTTTTTGCAAAGTCTTGGCCGACACGTCGAAACGCGTCCCCGTATCGATCATATCATCGATCACAATGGCAACCCGCCCCGCAACGTCCCCAATAATACTGTCGGGAACCACGTCGTCGTCATCCGGATGCCGGTTATCAATGATTGCAATGGGGGCCCCGAGCAACTCCGCCATTTTACGTGCCCGCGAAACACCCGCGTGGTCCGGTGAAACCACCACCAAGTTTTCAGTGATTCCCCGGTCCTTGAAGTAACTGGCCAAGATTGGCGCCGCCATCAAGTGATCCACGGGAATATCGAAGAACCCTTGAATCTGAGCAGCGTGCAAGTCAATCGTTAGAATCCGGGTCGCCCGGTCCTTTTCTAGTAACGTGGCAATCAACTTTGCAGTGATGGGTTCCCGTGAACGGGCCTTGCGATCTTGCCGTGAATAACCATAGTACGGAATGACCACGTTAATTTCACTCGCACTGGCCCGGCGCAAAGCATCGATCATGATCAATAATTCTAGGATCGTATCGTTAACCGGCTCCGAAATGGATTGAATGACAAAAACTTCGGCACCACGAATACTCTCTTCAATATTAATTTGAATTTCCCCGTCACTAAAACGCTTAACGGAACTCTTTCCCAGCGGAATACCGACCCGCTCAGAAATCTTCTTTGCTAACGGCAGGTTAGAATTTAACGCAAACAATTTCAGCTTGGCATACGATTCATCTGTTGACATAACGACCTCCATAAAATATTTTCATGTCATATAACTTGATTATAACAGTATCTCCGTTTAAATAGCTGTTCGCCACCGTTTTTTTATGATAATTAAGTTCACGATTAATAATTGGTGATTACAAGTATTATGTGCCCTAGGCTTGCGGCATGAAATCGGCCGGCGTAATGCCGTTCATCCCAATCATCGGATCAATTTGACCGGCTGCGACTAACGCCGGGGTCAACTGGTGCGGCTCCGTGATGGCTGATTCAACCGGAGTGTCAGCACTCGGCGTAGTTGTCCGGGACGTTTTTTCAGCCGGCGTACTCGTAGAAGTTTCCGTTGTTGACGCCGTTGTGGGTGCCGCCGTGTGCTGGCCGTTAAAGACCTGCTGCAGCCGTTTGGTGAGGGTCGTCTGGCGGTTAACGGATTCGTTCGTCACACTCCGTTCAAACGCTTGCTGATCGCCGAGTAAAATCAACATCTGCTCGGCACGGGTCACCGCCGTATACAAAAGATTCCGCTGTAACATCCGGGAAAACTGAGGGACTAACGGTAAAATAACCATCTTGAACTGACTACCTTGGGATTTATGGATCGACATACTGTAGGCCAAGGTCAGTCGGTTCCAGTCGGCCCGTTGGTAAGTCACCTCGTTTTGGTCAAACGCAATGGTGATCTGATCTTTTTTCGATTTATTGTGCGGGTCGTTGGCGAGATCAATACCAACAATTTTTCCAATGTCCCCGTTAAAAACGTTGTCTTCGGGTGAATTGACGAGGTGCAGCACCTTGTCACCGACTCGGAAATCCTGCCCGTTATATTCCAAATGTTTTTGGCGGGCGGATTTTAGCGGGTTAAAGATTTTTTGAACGGTAGTATTCAGTTGATCAATACCCGCCGCCCCCCGGTACATCGGTGCCAAGACCTGAACTTGTTCCGCCGTGAACCCCTTCGCCTGCGCGCGAGCCACCACTTGTTCCACGATGTGATTAACCTGAAACGCGTTACAACTAATAAACGAACGGTCCTTTTGATTCACCGTAAAATCAGCGGGCAACTGCCCGTTTTTAATGGCGTGGGCCAGTGGAATAATACTAGAATCGTCGTCCTGGCGATAAATGGTCGTTAATTCAATTTGTGGTAAATCGGGGCTTTGCAACAAGTCATGAAAAACCTGACCGGCCCCCACCGAAGGCAGCTGATCTTTATCGCCCACCAGGATAACTTGCATATGACTCGGAACGGCCTGTAATAAGGTTTGAAACAGGCTCGTATCAACCATCGACATTTCGTCAATGATCAGTAAGCCCCCGTCCAGGTCTTTGGTGGGTTCCTCGGGACCGTCTTCACGCCCCGTCAAACCTAATAGCCGGTGAATCGTGCTGGCCGGTAACCCGGTCGTTTCCGCCATCCGCTTGGCAGCCCGGCCGGTCGGTGCGGCCAACAGAATTGGAAACGACTTATCCTTGTACTGATTAACGTCCAACGAAACGTCGTGTAATTCGGCAAACAGGGCAACTAACCCCCGAATAATGGTCGTTTTCCCGGTCCCGGGACCACCAGTTAGTAAGAAGACGTGCGCGGTAATCGCCGACTTTAACGCCTGGGTCTGGGAGTCGTCGTAGGTTAAGTTGCTCGCTTTCGCCACGTGCTTAATGGCCCGTTCAACCGCCTGATCCGTCAGATTACCGTCATTATCCGCTGCCACTAATCGTTTCAAGTGTTCCGCAATTTTCCACTCGGATTCGTATAAATCGCTCAAATAGATTCGGTTTTCGTCACCCACGATTTTATTTTCCTGGGCCAGCGCGACCAACTGATCCGCCAGCTTTTGCGGGTCGATTGGGACGTGACGGGCCGACTCTAGTAACTGCATCGTCGCGTTAAGCAACGGCTTGGCAGTTGTATAAGTGTCCCCGTTCTGCGCACAAACCTCGTTGATTTCCGTTAACAAAGCCGCTTTTAAACGGCTATCGGCCTGGGGATCAATTTTTAACTGTGCGGCAATCTGGTCCGCTTTTTTAAACCCGACTCCCTTAATATCCTCCACGAGTCGGTACGGATTTTCTTGAATAACGTTTAAGGTATCGCCCTGATACTTACCGTAAATGGCTGCAGCTAGGCGACTCCCAAATCCGTACGCGTTTAAACCAATGATAGTCTGTTCCAGACCGTTATTGACTCTCAGTGTGTCTAGGAGGGTCCGCTCAACACTCGCCCGCATCCCAATTGGTTTCAAGACTCCCGGGTCCGCCAAAATTTTGTCAATCGCGTCTTCACCCAGGGTATCCACGATTCGTTCGGCCGTCCGCCGTCCCAAACCTTCAAAATCACTCCCGGATAAGTAAGCAATTAAGCCGCTACGAGACGTCGGGGTTTGATTCTGGTAATTATCCGCCTGAAATTGCACCCCGTACTTGGGGTGCTTGACCGTTCGACCGGTAAAGCGGTAAGTCGTTTCTTCCTGGATATCGGCAAAGTTTCCGGTAACGACGATCTCGTCTTCGTGCCAATCAATATTTTGTTCACTAACTTTAACTAATAAAACTTTGTAAAAACTATCGGCACTGCTGAAAAAAACGGCCGCGACCTTGCCAACAACAAAGTGTGTGACCGTTGCAGCGTCCGGATTATTTGGAAATAAATTGACTTGATCTCCCGCCACTAAAAACCCTCCTTACGATTTAGTTGCCTGGTCGTCACCTGATTTTTGTGCGGCCAACGTTTTTTCAATATCCGTTAACTGTTGTTGATGTTTTTGAAAGTACTCCGGGTCAAGTTTTTCGGCACTTTCAAACAGGGCCGCGTACGGTTTCCCAAGCACCATCGCCGTTAAACCCGCGTTAAAGGCCGCCTTGCCCGAACGAGGATCTACTTGCCGTGCTAACTGGTAATAAGTGTACGCCTGCTGGTTATTGCCTAATGCAAGTAAAATATCTGCTACTAACAAATTGGTATCTAATGCGGTTGGTTGCGCCTCTTGTGCGGTAAGTGCCCACACCAATGCGTGTTGGTAATCCCGTTTAGCCATCAAGGATTGACCCATCATGACGTAAGCGTCATTTTTTAACTTAGTGTCCTGAATTTTTTGATAATACGGTAAGGCCTTATCGTATTCCTGGGCCTGATAATAAACGTTGCCGAGTGCATAACGGAATAAGTCGGCCGCTTGGCGATCAGTTTCAAACTTTCCGAGGGCCTTCATGGCAAGGGCCTCCGCCTGTTCAAAATCCTGACCCGCCGTCAAAAGAACGGTCAAATCATAATAAGCGTGATAATCGTCCGGATGGGCATCGATTGTTTGGACCAGCTGATGAACCAGTGCCCGTTGTTTCGCCTCACTTGGTCGCGATGCTTCAGCCTTATTTGTCATGAATGCGTTCCCTCCTCTAAATCGTGTCCGTTGGATCGGGTTTGCGGGACAAGTAGGACGTGTCGTTCCAGTCCAGCAGTTTATAGTGCTTGCCCCGGTCACGAGTTTCTAAAATAGTCGTTGACGTATTGGATAACCCACCCCGTTGACGCAACGTCGCTAACGACGCCCCTAAAAGGGTGTTGACCAGGGCGTTTAACGCGGCGCCGTGACTCACGATTAGGACGTTGTCACTGCGTTTCGGATTGGCCGCCACAATTTGCTGAACGGCTGGTTGCATCCGCTTTAGCAATTGCTGGAAACTTTCACCCTGAATCGCGGTCGGATCGTACTGGTCGGGATGATTACGAAACGCTTCAAACTCTGCCGGGTACTTCGCCTGCACGTCGGTAAACGCCATCCCCTCCATTTTACCGAGGTTAAATTCTCGTAGGCGGCTTAACACCGTTACGGGTAAGTCGGGCTGCGTCAAATCGTGTTTAAGGGTCATCGCGGTACTGCGGGCCCGTTTTAATGGACTGACATAAATGTGACTAAAGTGAATGTCCTGTAATGCGGCCGCCAATTCATGAATTTCTTGGTAACTCGCTGGTAACAACGGTGAGTCGCCTTGTGACCCCTGGTAGCGGCCTTCCAAGTTCCACTCAGTTTTACCATGGCGAATAAATAGTAGTTTTGTCACAACAATTACTTCCTCATCTTGGTCCGTCTCGACCACTCAGTATTAATTACTATTATGCCAGTTTTCAAGTCAGTTTTCAAAAGGACCCTTTCTAGGTTAAATTAAAATTATGTCAACTAGTTTGCCACCCAGTGAATAAAAAAAACGGTTGGGAACTTGATCCCAACCGTTTTTTATCGCTGGCCCTCAGAAAATGCGTTTGAAGAACCGCTTAATCCGTGCGAAACCAGCAACTAATCCTAACAATAACAAACCAAGTAACGAAGCTGCCGAAGTCCGCTCACTAGTTTGAGGTAACCCGCGAGCCGCTGAGCGACTTGGTAACGGCGTTGCTGATTCAGTTGGTGTTGCACTAACGGCTTTGGTTGTAAGTGGCGTCATCGCGACGTGGGCCGCTCCCGCTACAATCGGTTGAGCCGACGTTGTAGTCGTTAACGCATTGCGTAACGACTTAGCCGTCGTCACACCGGTCATGATTGGCCGCACACCACTAACGGTGTTTGTCGTTACAACCGTTGGCGTCGTCGGTGCCGGTGACTTTTCAGTCGTTGGCTTGACGGGAGTCATGGTTGCCATGACCGTTGGTGTCGTCACTGGCGTTGCAGCTGACGACGTTGTTTTAGACAACGTTACCGTTGGTGTTACCGCCACCGTATTGGTTGGCGCAGCAGGCGTCGCGGTCGGCTTAGTCGTAGCTGAGCTTGCTGCGGTCGCACTCGCTGGTACCGATGAAGCGGGTTGCGATGAACTGCCAGTGGCCGCACTCGTCGCTGGCGCCACCGCATCGTAGGTGACCGTTACCACTTGGTTTGGCGTCCCCGCAGCCACGTCCGTCACTGCGGGTACCGTAGCCATGTCTGGCTGATAGCTCCGAACCGTTGGCACGATGACCGCGCTAAAGGTATCGGCATCGTCTCCAACCCACGGCCCGTAAGTAATCTCACCAGTAACCATGTCTTTAGCTGCCGTCCGGGTATAGTGCAACGTTTGAATGGTCGGCGCCGCAAGCGTCGTCCCCGTCGTGCTTTGATACTCAATCGTCCGCGACGTTTGTTGCGTTAAATCAACGTCAGCGGGTAAGGCCGACGAAGCGGGCGTCAGGGTGACCATCTGATGAGCCAATTCAATTTCGTAAGTCGCACTCGGCGTTGGGTCGTCAAATAGCATGGAACCCCACGTTGGATAATTATCACTAACTAATTGGTACCCCTGATGCTCATAATTATCGATCGTCGTCGTTGGATCATAGTTATTGTCGCTCTGATAAGGACTGACCAGTTCCGTATCAAGTAAATCCTTGCCGGTAGTGACGTCAACGTAATGAATGGTTCTCGTTAACTGGTTAGGCGCATAGACGTAGTTCACGGTACCGGCAGCAACCGGTAACGTTCCACTAGTTGGCGCACTCCCTGGAATCGTCTCCGTTGTGAGCGTGTAACCAGGAACCGTAACGGGTGCCGTTTGATAAGCATCACCAACGTACCCGTTAATGGCCACCCCGGACGCAATCGGCTCGTTATTTTCATCAACGTAGTTCACAACGATCCCACCGGATGGCTGCCGAACAAACGTGAAGGTCAACGCTTGGGGGTCTTGGGTATAAGTTCCGCTTGTTGAACTACTCTGTTCCGGCTGGAAAATATAACCCGTAATTTCCGTTTGGGGCGTCAGGTCATAACTTGAACCAATGGTGGTCCCCTTGACCAATTCCGCGGGTTCAATCGGCTGTTTAGTGGTTCCATCAACAAAGTTAACGTTCAACTCCGGCGCTGGCAACCAGTTTGCGGGTTGATAAACCATGACGTCGTATTCAAAGGTAACACCGTTCGGATAATCTATGTGAATAAAGTTGGTATCCATTTGTGAGGCTTGCGTGAGTTGATAATACCCTTGTAACCCGTAGGCAAACCAAGTGGCACCCGTAATCGTCGGGTAAGCCGTCGCAATTTCAAACTGACCATTCCCCAAATTGGTCAAGAATGGTTCGGCTGGGTGAGTCGTATCGGCCGTTGCTGCGCTAACCGTTGGACTTCCACTCAACGTGACTTGGTAGTGACTGGTCAACGACTCCCCGTTCATCCCGGTCAGTGGCAAGGCGGTAAAGGTTGCGGGTTGCCCGATAACCATGTTGACGGGTGTTGCACCGTAGTTGACCCGTTGGCCCAAGGCAGTAAATAACGCCGCCTTAGTAAAACCGCTCACGGGTGAAAAGTCCGTTAACGAGTTATCGGAGAAGTTAAAGTCCAAAAAGCCGTCCGGAGCGGTCGACGTGTTGTCGATTGCCGTTAACCATGACCCTAATTCTGCTAATTGGGCGTTATTCATCCCGAACGCGTTTTGTTGATAATCGGTCATACCGGGTTCAACCGAACCCACTAATTGAACCGTGGAGATCGTTGTCGGGTCAATCTTAGTCAGGGGAGCTAAGTTCACCGCTCCTAAGTCGTGGTCCATAATTGACAACTGATCAAAGCGGTCATTTTCAAGCGGAGTTAAGTCAACGTTGGCATCGGGATAACTAGTGTAAAAGTTAATTAACGTTTTCGCTGGTAAATATTGCAAGTATTGCATCCCGGCTAAGGTACTCGTAATTTCCAACGGCACGCCCGTTGTTCCGATATCAAGCCTAGTCCCGCTGTAGTTACGAATGTTGCCCAACGTGATCGGTCCAACGATGTTCATGTCGCTTAAGACGTTTGCCTCAATCCCAGGATCAGCAAAAGTTACGATGGTTGAATCTGGTAACGCGGCACTGGTCGCCGGACTAGCAACACTCGTGGTTGCCTGACTTGCCGAACTGCTCGTTTGGCTTGCCGTCGACGTCATCGCGGCACTACTCGTTGCTAAACTAGTCGAAACGCTAGTTGGTAAAGGCGGCAACGTAAAACCAGCACCGGCCGACGTGCTTGTAGACGTGGCGTTGCTAGCGGTCGACGTTGTCGCACTGCTCGTCATACTATTAGCAGCCGACGTTGCCGGCATGGAAGTCGCGGTGCTAGCCGTACTCGTCGTTGCCGACGTAGAACTGGTCGTAGCCGACATGACCGCCGTCGACGTCGCGGCACTGGCCGTGCTGCTAGTGGAATTAGTGGCCGACATGGCCATTGAACCACCACTGGTAGCCGCACTGGTCGTCACCGTACTCGTCGCCGACTGTGGCGTTGTTGCTGGAGGAGTTGTCGCGGCAGCCGCGGGTAACGTCCACAGTGCCGTACCTAAACCAACACTACTCCCCAACAAGACCAGCGTCGTTTTCCAAGTACGTTTGAACTGTTGCCGACGGTTTTGTTTGGTAATTTTTTGAATTTCTTGTAACTTTGTTAAACGCATTATCTGAACGACCTTTCTGAAACTTAAGTCAGGTTTACCAGGACGTCATCTTGTGACCACGCCTCCGTTACGTCGGCGGAATAACCCAACCTCAACTTTCACGTCCGGTATACCATCATCAGCCACACATCACAATTTACCGGCTTGTACAGGAGCCCGTTCACCCGATATTTTAAAGCGTAGTAGTTAGTAAATTTTCCTATAATCGGGATTTACCGTTAAAAAACGGGCGCCCGCAGAAGCTCAATTTCCGCGAGAGCCCGTCATTAGTCTTTAATTAACACGACACCCACTACGACTAAAATATCCGTTTCCAGGACCGCTTGACGTGCGCAAGCACCGTAATCAGTGCGAGCATCAGCACCCCGATGAGCGCCGTTACGGTCGGGTGCTCCCCCGTTTGGGGCAACCCGGTTGCACGGGTTAGTGCTCTCCGGGCTGGTTTGCCAACTTTAGGGCGTCGTTGAAGGGGCGCGGTCGTGTTGGACTTAGTCTGGTTCGTGTGTTGTGAAACCGCCGGCCGGACAGCGCCCCGCTGGTAGTTAATGGGCACGGTCGCCTGCACCTGACGCTGAGACTGCGATTCACTAGTTGCCGCTTGTCCCGCAGACGCGGCAACTGATTGCGGTGTGGTCCCGCTCAACGTGGACGTGGTGCTCATGTTCGGAGAAGGCACCCCCGTCGCTGCGGTGGACGGTGCAGTCGATATGGCACTAGTCGAAACTGGTGCCGCACTCCCCGCAGACGACGTTGCCGGATTTACGGCTGACATTGCGGCTGACGTTTCCGGTGCCACCGCACTGCCAGCCGACGTCGCTGGTACAACCACCGTGTACGTTACCGTCACGTCCGGCATCACGGTCGGCATATTCAGAGGTTCGCTGGCCGGCACGACGGCCCGGTCAGCACGGTAACCCCTAATATCAGGACTGGTGACTGCCATAAAGTTGCTTGGAGATCCGACAACCCAGGAACCGTACGTCACGTTACCCGTCACTTGGTCCCGCACCGCTTGCCGCGTGAAGGCGACGGTTTGCACGGTTGGTGCAACGAGGGCTGTCCCATCGGTACTTTGATACCGAATCGTCCGGGTGGCCTGTGCCGTCAACACAACGTTGGCAGGTAAGTTAGGTGTGGTGGCCGTTAGCGTTTTTAGCTGGTGCGCAAGCGCCACCTGATAAGTGACGGTTGGCGCCGGATCATCAAAGGCCGCAGCTGCGGGAACCCCGTTCGTTACTACCCGGTAACCCGCGGCCGTATACTTCGTAATTGTCGGTGTAACGTCCAGGGTCGTTGTGCCCATGTACGGTCCCGTCACTTGGTCGACCGTCAAAACTTGATTTGTCGTGACGTCAACGTAACGGACGATCCGTGTCAATTGATTGGCCGTATAAAGGTACGTGACCGTCCCGGCCGCCAACGGTAACGTCCCGCTGGCGGGTAAACTAGTGGTCGCCACCCGTTGGTAAGTGTAGCCCGTAATGGTTAACGGTTGACTTTGATACGGCTGACCAACCGTCCCACTAAGGACCGTGTCCGGTGCTAACTTTTGCCCAGCCGTCGTTTCGTAACTTACCGTAATCCCGCCGGCGGGCTGCCGACTAAACGTTAACGTCAACGCTTGCGGATCCTGGGTATAGGTCCCGGTCGTCGGACTACTCTGTTGAGGGTCAAACACGTACCCGGCAATTTTGGTTTGTGGCGCTAGGTCGTACGTTGACCCGATAGTCGTACCCCGAATCAGGTTAGCGGGCTGAATGGCTTGTTGCGTGGTCGCGTCTACGTACCGGACGTTTAATTCCGGCGCCGGTAACCAGTTCGCCGGTTGATAAACCATGACGTCGTATTGGAAATTGACCCCACTCGGATAGGTCAGCTGAATAAAGTTCGTGGCAAACTGGTCAGCACTCGTAAAATCATAGTACCCGCGTAAACCGTAGGCAAACCAGTTTGCATTGGGAATCGTGGGGTAAGCCGTTGCAATTTGAAAACGACCGTTGCCCAGACTCGTTAGGTCCGGTTCGGCGGGGTGCACTGCTAAACTGCTCTGAGTGGGACTACCGCTCAGGGTCGCCTGATAATGACTCGTTAACGATTCCCCGTTCATCCCGACTAGGGGTAACGCGGTGAAGACCGCCGGCTGGCCGACCACCAAGTTAACGGGTTTAGCGGCGTCATTCACCCGCTGGCCTAACGCGACAAATAAAGCGTCGTTGGCAAACCCGCTCAACGGTGAAAAGTCGGTCAGCGAGTTATTCGATAGGTTAAAGTTCAGGTTAGCCCCAATCGACGTGTTATCAATGTTGGTCAGCCACGGCCCCAGTTCGGCCAGCTGTGCGTTGGTCATACCGTCCGCATTATTTTGATAGTCCCGCATATCACCAGTGATGGACCCAACTAGTTGTAACGACGTAATGGCTGACGGGTCGATCAACGTCAACGGCTGTAAGTTCGCCTGCGCCATGTCGTACATTTGCAGTGACAACTGACTAAACTCGTCATTTTCCAACGGTGTTAAGTCCACGTTCGGTTTAGCATAAGTTGTCCAAAATTGAATGGTGGCGGATGCCGGCAATGCTTGTAGATACTGCATCCCAGCCAAGGTTCCCGTAACCGCTAGCGGTTTGGTAGTACCAATGTTTAAAAACGGGCCACTAAAATTCCGAATGGCACCCAGGGTAACCGGACCGGTAACGCCCAAATCACCGGCCACCGCGGCCTGAATACCGGCATCGCCAAACGTTACGACGGTACTATCCGGCAACGCCGCGATACTAGCGGCGGCTTGAACTTGGCTAGCGGTGCTTGTCGCCGCACTCGTAGTACTCGTAGCACTGGCCGTTGAAGCCACGGAACTAGTCTGCGAATCCGGAGCGGCACTCACCGGGGTGGTGCCAAACGAACTCCCCGGGGCCGTGACAACGATGGTCGGCGCAGTAAACCCCACCGAAGCCCTACTCGTTGCCGAACTGCTACTCGTTGGCGCGGCCGCGGCACTGGATACCGTACTAGTTGGGGTAACGCTGTCAGCTAACGACGCCGGTGCACTGGCCACACTGACGCTGCGCGGCGTCCCACTAACCGGTGAACGGGGGCCCGACGCCCCCGTACTAGTCGCGGCGGCAGTTTGCAGTGTGGTCGTCGGGGGATTAACCGTTGCAGCGGTGGCTGGTAACGTCCACAATCCCGTCCCGATTCCGATGCTGCAGCCCAATAAAACTAGCGTGGTTACCCAGGTTCGTTTGAACTGTTGGTGCCGGTTTTGTTGTGTAATGGTTTGAATTTTTTGTAATTTTGTTAATCGCATGTGTGAAGTGACCTTTCCGAAGCCGAATCAGCGCCACTCAAAAGTCCACGTTACGGTATTGCCCAAACGACGCTGATCTCAACTTCCAAACCGGGTATACCATGCTTTTCGACCCACCTCAATTTTGAATCCCAGAATCCCCCGGTTAGTTTCCCTTTGCCACTTACAAAACGTTCGTAAATCTTCCATTGCCATCGGTCCGGCCGCAAAAGAAGCAGAGTGTACCAAAAGTCGGTTAATGCTCACCAACTGACTTTTGAAACCCGTTTCGACAATAATTGTTCAAAGATAAAAGAAGAGGCTGTGACTTTTGTCACAGCCTCCTTATCCTATTTTTTAAGGGCTTCATCGAGCGCGTTAACGCCTTTAATGGGGCCCACCACGGTTACAATGTCGTGGGTCTCCATCATGTCCGTAGGTTGCGGTGCCACGTTGATTGCCTTACCATGTTTAATGGCAATCACGGTCAACCCAAACCGTTCCCGTAAATTTAAATCAATTAAATTCTGGTTAACAAAGTTCGGGTCGGTAATTTCAATTGCTGCCAACGTGTACTCGTCACTCAGGTCGATGAAGTTTAAGATGTGGTTTGAAAGTAGTTTGCGGACGATACTGTGACCCATGTCCCGTTCGGGGAAAACCACTTGGTCGGCACCGACCCGTTCCAGCACCCGCCCCTGGTCACTAGTTTCCGCCTTAGCAATCACTTTTTTGGCCCCCTGCTCCTTACTCAGCATGGTGGTTAGGATACTGGCTTCCATGTTGTTTCCAATTCCAATGATCACGTAGTCAAAAGAATCAACGTTTAAGTCACGCAAAACTTCTTCGTCCCGGGTATCGGCAATTAGCGTTTGCGTAGCCACGTCCATCAGTTCGTTGACCGGCCCCTCGTTAATGTCAACGGCCAAAACGTCCTGGTGGGAAGCAACTAAGGTCCGGACCACGCTTTCACCAAACCGTCCCAGGCCAAAAACGGCAAAACTCTTTTTCATGATAAAATTCTCCTAACCTATCAAAATATTTTCAACCGGATACCGAATCTGGTTGACCTTCGCCTGGCGCTTCGTTAGTGCGTACAGTGAAGTAAAGATCCCAACCCGGCCAATAAACATCAACAACATGATGACCAATTTCCCAATCACGGTCAGGTGAGGCGTTAACCCGAGGCTCAACCCCACGGTTCCAAAGGCCGACAACACTTCAAACAGGACGTATTCCAACCCAAAGCCGTGCGGAATCTTTTCAGTCTGGGTCAAAATCAGCGTGGCGATGGTAATAACGATACTGGCCAAAAAGATCAGTAACAGTGCCCGGCTGATATTTTCCTGACTAAAGCGCCGGTGACTAAACTCAACGTCTTGCCGTCCCCGTAACTGCGCAATGCTTTGAAACATCAGGATACCAAAAGTGGTCGTCTTGATCCCACCAGCGGTTGAACCGGGAGTCCCCCCAACGAACATGAGAATCATGATCACGAACAAACTCCCAGCTTGTAGCTCTCCCGTCGGCATGGTAATTAGTCCGGCGGTCCGGGGCGTCACGCTCAAAAACAGGGTATTGATCGTCCGGGTAAACCACGACGTGTTCGTCGGCAACAGTTTTAAGTCCCGTTCCGTGACTAGCAGTAAGAAGAAGCCAATCACAAATAAACTGAGGGTCGTCAAAAGGGTCAGTTTAGAGTTGAGTGTCAGCCGTTTGCGTTCGTGGTACAACAGCAAGTCCCGCCAAACGAGAAAGCCCAGTCCCCCCGCGACGATTAAAATCATGGTCACAATTAGCACGTAGCTGTCGTTTCGGAAACCGAGCAAACTATCACCAAAAACGTCAAACCCCGCGTTACAAAACGACATCACGGCGTGGTACATCGCGGTGTACAGTCCGCGAATCCAGCCGTAGCGTGGAATGAAGTCCAACGCTAATAGGCCCATCCCGCCAACTTGAAATAAGAGCGACAAACCGATCACGTACTTCATGACACTCTTCGTATCACTCAGATTTTCTAAATTTAGGGAGGCTTTGACCATTAACTGCGTTGAAAGCCCAATTTGCCGACGCATGATGTTAAACAGCAGCACCGCAAACGTCATGTAACCCAACGCCCCAATTTCGGACAAGCCTAAAATGACCAGCTGACCAAACGGGGTCCAGTGAGCCGCGGTGTTGACGACTGTCAGTCCCGTAATGCAGGTGGCTGACGTGGCGGTAAATAAAACGTTGATCAAGCTGGTCGCATGACCAGACGCGGTCGCCCACGGCAGGCTCAGTAACAAACTTCCCACCGTAATTAACGCTAGAAAGCCGGCAACCATCTTTTTGGACAACGTATCAAAAAATTTAATGTGTCTTAATCGGTTCATTTTTATCCATCCTATTGCTATACTTCCCCTAGCTTAAGCAACTCCGCGTGGAAAATCAAGGTTGAAATCACCGAACCGTCGCGGCGTCATCAAAAAGGAGTTGTAACCGGCACCAACGTCCCGATTACAACTCCGCATTTTCAAATTAAGTTATTAAACGTACTGTAACACGCGCTCGTCATTGTACGCCGCGTCGATCATCCCGGAACCGAGGCACTCTTCACCACGGTAGAAGACAACCGCCTGCCCGGGCGTAATCGCCCGCACCGGATCATCAAAAGTTACTTTAACGGCGGTGTGGTCCTCGTTAAAGTGGACCGTTACCCCGGAGTCCTTCTGGCGGTAACGGAACTTAGCAGTGACGTGGAAATCGTTGCCAAGGTCTTCGTTCGTCACAAAGTGCAAGTCGGAAGCTTCCAGGTAAGTCGCGTACAGGTGCGGGTTATGGTACCCCTTACCGACGTAGAGGATGTTCTTCTTCAAATCTTTGCCGACCACGAACCACGGCTCGTTATCCTCACCGTCGCCTCCAATACCAAGGCCGCGCCGCTGACCGATCGTGTAGTACATCAATCCAGCGTGCTCACCTTTAACTTGGCCGTCAAAGGTCATCATTTTACCCGGTGTTGCGGGTAGGTAGTGACCTAAGAATTCTTTGAAGTTCTTTTCGCCGATGAAGCAGATCCCCACGGAATCCTTCTTCTTAGCCGTGGCTAACCCGGCGTTCAACGCTAACTTACGCACATCGGGCTTAACCATCTCACCCAGTGGGAACATGACCTTTTCCAAGGTCTTGGAATCCAACTGACTCAGGAAATAAGTTTGGTCCTTGTTGCTGTCGACACCGCGAAGCAGGTGCATCGTGCCGTCCTCATCGTGTGAGAGCCGCGCGTAGTGCCCGGTTGCAATGTAATCGGCCCCGAGGTCCATGGCGTAGTCTAAGAACGCCTTAAACTTAATTTCTTTATTGCAGATTACGTCGGGGTTCGGGGTTCGGCCCTTCTTGTATTCGTCTAAGAAATACGTGAAGACCCGGTCCCAATACTCCTTCTCAAAGTTAATTGAGTAGTACGGAATCCCAATCTTGTCCGCCACTTTGGCGACGTCTTTGTAATCTTCGGTTGCGGTACAAACACCGTTTTCATCGGTATCGTCCCAGTTCTTCATAAAGACGCCCACCACGTCGTAACCCTGCTGCTTTAAAAGCAGTGCCACGACGGATGAATCAACACCACCACTCATGCCGACAACGACACGGGTGTTACTGTGATCAGTCATACTTTTCACCATCATTTCCAAAAGATTCTGGAGAATCCACGATTTGAAGGTCGTACAAATCCAGTACTTCCCATTATAACAAAGAAAACGCCGGCTGCAAGCCAGGCGTTTCATTGGTTACTTTTCAACTAGGACGTCGCGGTCAATAAAGTTCTGCAAGGTAAACCGTAACTGTTCGACCGTTTCCGGGTGGGCGTCATTTTTAAAGATATTGGCCCGCTGCATCCCGTTACCGGTCACGGTACTCATTTTAAAACCCGTTAGATCCGCGTTGACCGCCACTTTTAGTTTAAAAGCGGCCTGATAAGGTGAGTTAGGATCGAGTGACCGTTCAAAACTGAACGCCCCCGAGCGGCCCTTCACAAACCCTAAGTCCATTAAAGTGTATTTTTTAACGGCTTTACTCAATTCATACGTTTTCGTATCCCCGTCAAGTTTAACTGTTGCGGTGTATGCCATACCCCGCACCTCCCTTAACTTATTTCTTCAATAGTCGGTTGACCGTCTTAGTCAAAACGGCAACGAACTGGTCCAAATCTTCCTGGGTCGTGTAGCGCCCAAAGCTCAGTCGAATCGACTCCCCAATTCGGGGCGAGTCCTTACCGAACATCGCAATCAACACGTGGGACGGTTCCAGGCTTCCCGCGGTACATGCCGACCCACCGGAAACGGCCACACCACCTAAGTCCAAATTAGTTTGCAACGTGTAGGTCGAAATTCCCTTGATCCAAAGGTTGAGCACGTGTTGTAAGTTATCTTCACTAAGTGAGCCGTTAACTTCAAAGTCCACACCGTTTTTGGTCAACTGATCCACCACGTACTGTTTAAACTGGTGGTACTTTGCTTGGCGGTGCGCCTTTTCTTCGGTCGTCAGTTCCGAAACTGCTTGCGCAAAACCGGCGATGGCCGGAATATTTTCGGTCCCGGCGCGCCGCTTATCTTCCTGTTCGCCGCCCTTAACAAAACTTGGGAAGTTGATCCCGTTACGCTTGTATAAAAAGCCTAGGAATTTTGGGCCGTTGATTTTGTGCGCGGAAGTCGACAACATGTCGATGTGGTCCCGTTCCACGTCAATGTCGAGCAAACCGTAAGCCTGAACGGCGTCGGTATGGAACCACGCCTGGTGGTCTTTCAACAGTTCTCCGATTTCGTGAATCGGCATGTGGGAGCCAACTTCATTATTACCAGTCATAACGGAAACTAAAATGGTATCGGGCCGCAGTGCGGCTTTTAGGTCCGCCATACTGATCAACCCGTTTTGATCAACCGGCAAGTAGGTGATTTCAAAGCCCTGCTTTGCCAAAAAGGCGGTTGATTTTAGAATTGCTTGGTGTTCAATGGCGGTGGTGATAATGTGTTTACCCAGGCTTTGACGCGCTAGGGCCGTCTGCATGACGGCGGTGTTATCACTCTCGGTCCCACCACTGGTGAAAATAATATCGTCATCCGGCGCATTAATGCTTTGCGCAATCACGTGCCGACTATCGTCCAACACTTCCCGGGCTGCGCGCCCGAACGCGTGGGTACTCGACGCGTTCCCAAAGTTATTGGTCATCTGATCGGTCATCGTCTGAATGACGGACGCCGCCATCGGAGTCGTTGCGGCGTTATCCAGGTACACTCGCTTCATTACAATACTTCCTTCTAAAAAAATAAACTTTACTTATTTTACATTTAACTCACAAATAACATCAAAAAGCCTTATCCGCTAATTAATTTGCAAGGACTACCACCACTTCAATGGTAGTAAACCCTCAGTATTATTCATCAACGTCAGTAGCATAAACGGCTGTAAAATTCACTACTATTTATTTTGGGCCTTAAACAGTGCTAATAACATGGCGGCGGATTGTTTTCCCGCTTGAAGAATGAATTCGTCAAAGGTTACCCCAGCGTCTTCGTCACCAACGTCGGACATCGCCCGAATCACCACGTACGGCGTATTGAATTGGTGCGCGGCTTGGCCGATGCCGGCCCCTTCCATTTCACTCGAAAGTGCGTCCGGGAAGTGGGCCAAAATTTTGTCCGTGGCGGCCTTACCGGCGATGAACTGGTCACCGGAAACAATCAAGCCGGTTTTGGCATTTAGACCAGTGGCTCGGGCCGCTGCCATGATTTCCTTGACCCAGTGGGCGTCGGTATCATAGTACAACGGTTGCTGTGGTAACTGGCCATATTCGTAATCAAACGCGGTGGCGTCAACGTCGTGGTAGGCCGTTTTCGTGGCAACGACCACGTCGCCAACCGATAAGCCGGCCCCAATCCCACCAGCGGAACCGGAGTTGATCACGACGTCGACGTCAAAGTTGGTGATCATTAACGCGGTCGTCATCCCCGCCTGGACCTTACCAATCCCGGATTGAACCAGCACGACTTCCTGATCGTCGATGGTCCCATCGTAAAAGGTGATGTCTTTAATCGCGACGACCTTTTCACCTTGTAAGGCCTCCCGTAACGTTTTCAGTTCTTCTTCCATTGCACAAATAATGCCAAATTTCATGTCTACATCCTACTTTCCTATGGGGTAAAAAATAATATTAAAAAGACCACGATGATGGCCAGCACCAAACCTAAAATAACCCAGTTCAGTTTCCGAGCTAGACGTTTGGTCTTCGCTTCTTCCAGTGCCCGGTTATTTTCGGCCGCGTACGCTTGGCGCGACGCCGCCGAATCACCCGGTTGTTCATCCACGTCCGGATCAGTCGCTGCCCGGCGTTGATGATATTGTTGGCGGGTCATTCGATCTTCATCTGCCACTAAGCTTCAACTCCTAACTCGGGATGACTTTGCCAGTACCAAATTGCCATGACCGTTTTAGCGTCCTGAATCGTTCCGGCCGTCACCCGCCGTAACGCCGTTGGCAAGTCTAGATATTCTAGTTGAATCTGCTCATCGGCGTCCTGGGGCAGGGCCGTTTGGACGGCACTTAACCCCGTCGCAACGTAAAGTTTCATGAATTCATCGGTAAAACCGGGTGACGTGTAAAACTGGGCCACGCTAGTCAGCTTGGTTGCTTGTAGCCGGGTCTCCTCGTTTAATTCACGCACCGCGGCGGCGTCCATGGTTTCACCAGCTTCGACTTTTCCCGCCGGAATCTCCAGCGTCAGCCCGTTTGTCGCCGTCCGCCACTGTTTTTCAAGGATCATTTGTTGATCAGCCGTCACCATCAGCACCGCAATGGCCGGCTGATGGCGCACGATTTCACGCGTGGCCGTGGTTTGGTCCGGTAACGTGACTTCCTGCTTTTCGACCTGGACTAAGCCTCCCTGAAAAACCGTTTGGCGACTTTGGACCCGTTCTTCAAAATTCATGCCCAGAACCCCTTTCCGAAGTGTGCTTTCTCAATAAGGATACCGATTTTTTCCACCGATTGCAATTTTCAGTCCGGTTACCAGGACAAATTATGGCAATTTTAACGAACAAGTCCGCAAAAAAGGGATGGAACTCACGCCCCATCCCTCAGTTCAAAACTATTTAGCGGTTGTTAAGGACTTTACAAAATTTTCATAAGCCGTCTGTTCACCGGTTTCCGTCGCGGTGGCCGCGCTGTAATCAGCCGTTAAGGCGGATTCAACGGGCAGCGTCACGATGCGAACAAAGGTGGCATTGCCAATTAATTCCATCCAGTATTCTTCGTCGGCTCCTTGGTGGACAACGGTTTTAACCATCCCACCGGGGTTCGTAACGTGAATTTCTTGGTTGAAGTCGGTACTTTCTTGGTGTAACAACACGTACATCAAAGAAGAAGCGGACATGGCCGTCCCACAGGCGTTAGTAAAGCCTACGCCCCGTTCAAAGGTGCGGACAAAAATCGAATTTTTTTCTAAAACTTCGACAAAACTAACGTTCACCCCGTCTGGGAAAATGGCATTCTTGCCGTCGTTCATCCACTTTCCAATTCGCCCAAGCTCGGGACCCACTAGCGTTTCGTGGTCAACAAACGCAATGAGGTGCGGATTCGGTACGGCGACTGCGGAAAACTTCAAGTCGGCAGACAGCGCTGGAATTTTTTCGTTAATAATCGTTGCCGCTTCGTTATTGGCGTGCATACCAATCGTTTGGGCGTCAAACGATACCGGCGAAATTTCAACGCTAAACGCTGGCACGTGCTTAGCAAAGTCGTCAACGGCTTGGACTTTCAAGTCGGCGTACATCGTTTGAACTTTGAACGCGTCCTGACTATTCTGGGTACCCAGGTAACGGGCGACCGTTCGCAACCCGTTACCGCACATGCTCGCTTCGGTACCATCGGCGTTGATGACCCGCATCCGACCAAGTACTTGGGGATGTTCGGATTTGTCAACGACTAACACGCCATCGGCACCGTCGTATAACCCGGCACCGTCCCGTTTACAAATGTTAATTGCAAGCTGCTTTAAATCCGCATCAGATAACGGTTCTGGAAATTGAGTTTGATCCAATAAATAAAAATCATTACCGGAACCGTGGACCTTGATCATTTTCACTGCCATCAGCATCCTATCTTTATATATTCACTAATTTTACTACTCCATTATCATACTTATTTTTTCATGAAAATTCAATTACCAAGAACCCAAACCCCAAAAGGATTGGGTCCAAACGCAAAAACGCGTAAATCACTCCCAAAATTTCAGAGCAATTTACGCGCTTAACTTGCGTCACAGTATGACAACGGCTGCTAAAAATTCATTTGCGAGTACGGACCCGCAGCACGTTTGCCGCCCATACGTAGTTTTAAGCTTCCAAACCAGTTTCCACTGATTCAGGGTAGTTATCGCGAACAATTTGGGCACAGCGCGCACACAGTTGTGGGTACGCGTTGTCGCTGCCAACGTCGGTCTTGATCATCCGGCAACGGGCACAAACTTCCCCGTCCGCGTGACTGACCTTGATGGCCACACTGTCGCTAAACGTTTCGGCGTCGCTCGGCGCATCGCTTAACGCGTGCAGGTCTAAAGCCGAAACCATTAACATTTGACGGACGTTGGTGTTCAAACTATCCAGGAAGGCTTGGGTTTCATCGTCAACGTATAAGTCTAAATGAGCTTCCAAGGATTTACCGATCAACTTAGCGTCCCGGGCTTCTTCCAACGCCTTCAAAACGTCACTCCGCAAGTCCATGAATTTGGTCCACTGGGTGGTTAATTCATCGGCGTTCGCGTAGTTTTGAACGGTTGGCATGTCGGTCAATTGAACGAATTCTTCCGGTTCCTTCAAGAACGGCCAAATTTCTTCAGTCGTATGTGGCAACATCGGTGTAAACAGTTTTGTCAACGCCACTAAGACGTCGTAGAAGACCGTTTGCATCGAACGCCGGGAATGACTGTCTTCGGCATCAATGTACATAATGTCCTTGGCAATGTCCAAGTAGAAGTTGGATAAATCGACCGTTAAGAAGTTGATCAACTTCTTGTAGATGTCCAAGAAGTCGTAGTGGTCGTAATGATCCTTCGTTTCCGCCACGAACTGGTTTAAACGAACTTCCATGTACTGGTCAACCGCGGCTAAGTCAGCGTAAGCGACCCGGTTTTCCTTAGGATCAAAGTCGGCCACGTTACCTAACATAAAGCGCACGGTGTTGCGGAACTTCTTGTAGGAGTCGGCAACTTGCTTAAAGCTTTCCATGGAGACCCGCACGTCGGAGCTGGTATCAACGGAAGCGACCCATAAGCGAACGATTTCGGCCCCCATTTGTTTGATTACGTCGATTGGGGCAATTGTGTTGCCGAGTGATTTACTCATCTTACGTCCCTGGTTATCCAAGGTAAAGCCTTGTGACAGCACCTGTTTGTAAGGCGCGTGCCCCGAAACGGCTACGCTGGTGATCAAACTGGAGTTAAACCAACCCCGGTACTGGTCAGAACCTTCCAAGTACAGGTCGGCCGGATAGTCCAGGTACGGCCGTTCAGCTAAGACCCCTTGGTGGGACGAACCGGAGTCAAACCAAACGTCCATGATGTCTTCTTCCTTGGTGAACTTACCGTGAGGCGAATGTTCATTGGTGTAACCGTCGGGCAATAAGTCCTTGGCTTCACGTTCAAACCAAACGTTGGAACCGTACTTACCGATCAGTTCAGCCACGTGGTTGATGGTGTCCTGATCCATAATGGCCGTTCCGTCCTCCGCGTAGAAGATCGGTAGCGGCACACCCCAGACCCGTTGCCGTGAAATGACCCAGTCACCCCGGTCACGAATCATGTTGTACAGACGCTTCTTACCCCATTCCGGGAAGAACTGCACGTCGTCCATGGACTTCAAGATCTCGTCACGCATGTCACCAACCGAAGCAAACCACTGCGGCGTTGCCCGGAAGATGATTGGCTTCTTGGTCCGCCAATCAAACGGATAACTATGTTCGTACGGCATGTAGTCTAAGAGCAGACCCGCCGCCTTTAATTTATCTAAGGCAATCTTATTGGCGTCATCGTAGAAGACCCCGGCAAAGTCAGCGCCGGCTTCTTTCGTCAAATACCCCTTATTATCAACCGGTGCAAAAACGGGCAAGTCGTATTTCATCCCGATGCGGTAGTCATCTTCCCCGTAACCAGGCGCAGTATGCACTAACCCGGTCCCGGAGTCCAAGGTGACGAAATCACCGAGCATCGTGACTAACTTACGGTCCGCGTCGAACGGGTGTTGGCAAATGACGCGGTCTAAATCGGCCCCTTTAACGGTCTTCAAGACCTTAACGTCTTGCCAACCGAACCGTTCAGCATTCTCATCAACTAATTCAGCGGCCAGAACGTACTTCTTCGCGTCGCCAGCGGGTTGAACCACGGCGTAGTCGAACCCGGCGTCGACGGTGATCCCTTCGGAAGCGGGAATCGTCCACGGCGTGGTGGTCCAAACAACCATGTAAGTATCATCGTCTAAGACGCCCTTACCGTCGATAACCTTTTCACCGTAAAAAGCGGAAGGTGACGTTACGTCGTGGTATTCAACTTCGGCTTCGGCCAGAGCGGATTCAGATGACCATGACCAGTAAACCGGTTTTTTACCACGGTAGATCAGGTGACGTTTGGCAAAGGCACCAAAGACCCGGATCTGGGCAGCTTCAAATTCTGGTTTTAAAGTCAAGTACGGGTTATCCCATTCACCAGCGACCCCTAAACGTTTGAATTCGTCACGTTGACGGTCCACTTGCTTTAAGGCGTATTCGCGGCAAAGTTCGCGGAATTCGTTGGTCGACATTTTCTTACGGTCGTACCCGGCCTGCTTTAATTTTTGTTCAATTGGTAAACCGTGCGTATCCCAACCGGGAACGTACGGTGCCCGAAAACCATTCATGGACTTGTAACGAACGATAAAGTCCTTGGTGATCTTATTCAGGGCGTGGCCCATGTGAATATCACCGTTTGCGTAAGGAGGGCCATCGTGTAAAATAAAGCTCGGCTTACCTTCATTCAATTTTTGCCGTTGTTCGTAGACCTTGTTTTCGGCCCAAACGGCTTGACGTTCGACTTCTTTAACTGGTAAATTACCACGCATCTTAAACTTGGTTTTACCGAGGTTCAGCGTATCTTTAACGCGCATTTGATCACTCCTTAAATATTTTTACCCAATCAATTTTAGCAATTAGGACACAAAAAAACTTCGTCCGGCAAGGGACGAAGTTATCGTGGTACCACCCAATTTTAGAATTGTTTAGATTCTCTCTTAGCATGGTTAACGGTCATGAACCGGCCACCCCTACTAGTTTCAGGGTGACATTCAGAGATGATCTGCAACTAAGCGGGGGACGGTCGCCTTTCCATTACCGGCAACTCTCTGCACGTATCACGAAGTTGTTTGCTGTTCTCTTCAAAAATTTAATTAATCTACCAAACGATTAGGCTTGATTATTGTCATCATCGTCTGGGAAAATAACCACCGTTTGTTGTTGGGCTTGATCGCCCCCGTCGGCAACCGGTGTTTCACCACTGTCTGCTTCGGTAATTTCAACGGTTGCTTCTGAGTTTACACTCGCATTGCTCCCGTTGTCAAGGTTATCTTCCTTTAAAACGTGTTGAATTTCGGTATAATCCGCCGTATTGGTTTCGCTTAATAATTGATCCCAATCCTTGCTCTTAACCACTTCTAACTGCGACTCTAGCATGACTTGGAGGCGTTGCCGGAAGACCCTGGTTTGCTTCTTCAAATCGTCAGTTTCAACGGATAAGCGCTTAGCCTTTTGGGAGGCTTCGTCGATCATCTGGTTCGATTTATCCGTTGCTTCACTTACAATGTCTGAAGCTTGCTTTTGGGCTTCACGGGTAATGATGTCGGCTTCCTTCTTTGAATTCGTCTTAACCTTGTCCGCAGCTTCCTGTGCAACTAAGATCGACTGGTTCAAAGAATCCTTCAATTCGTTGAAGTATTTCAGCTTACCTTCACTAGCGTCTAAACGTTCCTGGAGGTCCTTATTCTGTTTTAAGGTAATTTGGTAATCTTTAATGATCTGCTCAAGAAAATCATTTACCTCGTCAATATTGTAACCACGAAGCTTCGTGGAAAACTCTTTGTTATGAATGTCATCAGGACTTAACACCATGCTAAATTTCCTCCAATATCTATTTACTATGAATAATATTTAACGTTATTCGCAACCGCGCCTTCTTGGTTTCGCCACCGATTTCTGCTAACCGAACCCGCCCGTAGTGGGTCACACTGAGCATGTCCAGCAACGCTAACTCGTAATCGGCTTTCGGTAAATCCGCCCAGTTTAAGCGCACCTTGGCCCCTTCAATCAGTTCCTTAGCGTGGTGCCGTGAAAGGTTAAAGGCGGCCTTGATCACACTATCCGCTCGTAAAGAACTCACGGTCGTGGTGACCGATTCCCAATCATCCTCAGGAATCAAGGCACTGGTTAGCGGCACGGCCGTCAGGTGGACCTTCGTTTTGCCAAAATGGTCAATTTGGTCATTAAAATACTGGGCCATCTCATTTTCGCAGAAGAATTGCCACTCGTTGCCGTCCGAAACGATGTCGCCAAACACGTCACGTTCCACCCCGGAGTTTGCCAAGGTACCCAGAATTTGACCGTGTTTCAAAGTCGCAAACTTCACCGGGTAAACCACGTTGAACAACGTAATTTGAAAGTCACTTTCTTCGGGTTGGTAATAGCTGGGGTAAAATAAGAGCCGTTGCAATTCCGCACCCGGGTATCCACCAAACGCCCGCATCCGGACATCGTCTAACTGGTTGACCATCGTCTGAGCAATGTACACCTGACGTGGATTTAAAAACGCAGTCAAAATTGGTCGGTACTGATCAGCCGCTTGTCGCAGCCAACTAGTCACTTGTTCAATAAATGGGGCCTCACTATCGCGAAAATGCTGCTTTAGATTTTCATTCACGATACTATCCTCGTTACTTCATTTAATATAATCCGAGCATTTGTAACAGGTAAAACAAGCCAGTTTCAGCAAGCTGTAGGACTAATAACGCAATAATTGGTGAAAAGTCCAACCCCGCAATGGCGGGAATGAACCGCCGAAAAATACTCAAAAACGGTTCACAGATTCGGCCCAAGAAGCGCCCGATTCCCGTGTTATAGGCTCCAGGGAACCACGACATCAGGATAAAGACCACGATTGCTAGTTGGTAAAGCTGAAACAACCTGCTAATGATGTTGATTAACAGTACGCTCACTCCTTATAAACTGTTGGGGTTAAATTGACTAGTGGTACTTCCAGAAACTTCATAGTTTTCCGGAATGCATAGAAAAATTTCGTCCCCGATTCGTTCGATCTCTCCGTTAATGGCAAAAACCGTTCCGGTTAGAAAATCAACGATGCGCCGTGCCATTTGATCATCAACGTGGTCAAAGTTCACGATTACCGCTTGGTTTTTTAATAGTTGACTCGCAATTTCCTTCACATCCGAATAAATCTTCGGTTCAAACAACGCAATTTTACTGTTCACCGACTTGCCACCTTGCATGGGTACGACTTTTGGCGCGGTCCGGGTGTTGGCTGCTTGATGGTTTGACGTCTGGGGTGCCGCCTGCGTAGGCTGAACCGGCTGATCGTCAAACTGATCGTCACCGACGCCAAAGAAATTACTAAAACTAAATCTTCCGGCCATCTGCAATCGCTCCCTTCAGTGTCCTTACTTGCGCCGCCGTTTAAAGAACGGTGGCGTGTCTAATGAATCGCCGTTGTCGTCACTATTATTGCTGTCATCGGCCTGACCATTGTCGTTAAACACGTCAAAGTCGGTTTTTTCAACGTTTTGAAATTCAGAATTGTTATTATTAACGGGCCGTGAGCTGCTTGGTTCGCGCCGGATATCCCAGTTGCCAAACGGATCGTTATTGTTGGCGGAAGCTTGGCTCTGATTCATATTCACAGCGTCACTGGCGGGTTGTTGGTCGTTATTATTGGCAAACATGCCACCACGTTGTTGGCTGGCTTCACTCCGACTCGTGGTCGTGCCCATCTGTAATTCTTTTTGCTTCTGGTCGATCCCGGTTGCAATCACGGTAACCCGAACTTCGTCACCCAGGCTTTCGTCAATCGAAGTCCCAAAGATAATGTTAACGTCGGTCGTCGCGGCTTGCGAAACAATGTCGGAAGCGGCTTGGGCTTCGTAAAGCGACATGTCGGGACCACCGGTAATGTTGAGCAAGACTTGTTCGGCACCGTCAATGGAAACTTCCAGTAATGGTGAGGAGATGGCCTGCTTAGTGGCGTCGGCCGTCCGGTTTTCACCACTAGCGGAACCAATTCCCATCAGCGCGGAACCTTGGTTTTGCATGACGGTTTTAACGTCGGCAAAGTCCAAGTTAACGTAACCAGGTGACGTAATTAAGTCCGAGATCCCTTGGACCCCTTGACGTAACACGTTGTCGGCTTCTTGGAAAGCCTCCATCATTGGCGTCTTCTTATCAACAATTTCTAGCAACCGGTTATTGGCAATGACGATCAACGTATCAACGTTGTCCTTCATTTGCGCAATGCCTTCCGCTGCGTTCCGCGCCCGCTTCGGTCCTTCAAACGTAAACGGCCGGGTCACAACACCCACCGTTAATGCGCCAGAATCCTTAGCAATTTTTGCGACGACCGGAGCAGCACCGTTACCGGTCCCACCGCCCATTCCGGCGGTGACAAAGACCATGTCGGCCCCTTGTAAAGCTTCCGTTAAGGCTTCTTCACTTTCCTGGGCGGCCTTTGAGCCAACGTCCGGATTGGACCCGGCACCGAGGCCCCGGGTCAATTTTGGTCCTAATTGAATCTTAGTTTCGGCGTTTGAAGTTTGTAAGGCTTGAACGTCGGTATTGGCGACGATGAATTCGACACCTTTCACGTCTTCGGCAATCATCCGGTTAACGGCGTTACCACCACCGCCACCCACACCGATGACTTTAATATTTGCCCCTGAATTTTGGGTTGAATCTAAAGAAAATTCCATAATTTTTCCTCCGTCATTCCTATCCTAATTAATCGAAAAAGTGGTTGAAGAAACCCTTAACCCGTTCAAAGGCGCCCTTTCGATCTGGATCGTCCTGTTTTTGTTCAGGCTGTTGTTTGGTTGTTGGGGTCGCTTTAGGTGCACTCGTCCGGGGTGCACTGGCAACTGGATCGACCGTTTCTGAAAAGTCGAGTGCCACGCTAGCACGGGTATCACCAGTTAACGCGCTCTTAACGAGTAACGCCACTTCACTTAAGGCCGCTTGATATTTGATGACTGCTAACGCTTCATCAAACGACGGATGTCTTAAGCCCATCTGGTTTGGCGTAAAGACCCGCACGCGCGTTCCAAACAGTTTGCTGGCTAGTTCCGTGATCCCCGGAATAGCCGCAACACCACCAGTTAAAACAATGCCGCCCGGTAACTCCAGCGCCCGGATCTCGTCCAAGTGCTGCTTTACCTTGCCAAAAATCTGGTCGAGGCGGGCCTCAATGATTTCTGCTAAGTATTGCTCGCTAATCTGGGTGGGGGTACTTTGACCCACCACGTCGACTGGAAAGGCTTCATCATCGGCGGCTTGCTGAGCATCGGCATTACCGTAATCCCGTTTAAGTTTTTCCGCGTTTTCAATCGAAGTATTCAGTACGACCGAGATATCCTTAGTGATATACTGGCCGCCCTCTTGATCAACATAAGTATACTTTAACTGGTGATCGTGGATGACCGCCGCGGTTGTTTGGCCGCCACCCATGTCAATAATAATGGAACCAAAGTCCTGTTCACCATCGTTCAACACCAGTGAACTTAAAGCCAACGGTGCAATGACGATCTGTTCGATCTGCAACCCGGCTTTTTCAATTGCCTTGCGGGTGTTATGAATGATGGTCTTAGGGCCCGTGAAGAGGGTCCCGTGCATTTCCAAGCGCACGCCGACCATCCCACGGGGATCTTTGATCCCGTCAAAGCCGTCAACGACGAATTCGTCCGGAATCACGTCCAACACCTCACGCTCCGGTGGCAAGCTTTGAACTAATGCCGCCGCCGCGACGTTTTGAACATCTTCGTTATTAATTTCTTTGGACTCGTCAGCTACCGCGATCATGCCGCGGCAACGTTCAATTTTTACCAGGTTAGCGGGAACCCCCGCAATCACCTTTTTTATTTCGATACTTGCTTTTTCTTCAGCTTGGCGTACTGCGGATTGAATCGCACTGGCGGCCTTGTCAATATCAACAATCACGCCACGACTTAAACCATTAGAACGTTCGCTACCCACACCAATAACGTTCATTTGTCCCTTTACACGTTCAGCAACAATGACTTTTATTGAGGTGGTTCCTATATCAAGTCCGACATAAATTCCTGAATTATCCATAATAGAGGAACCTCCTAGTACTTTACATAAATATAAATATTTAAGGTTTTAACTACATACCCAGTTAACCCCTAGTTTACCATATCCTAAGCGCTTTTAAAAAGGGCACATTCGCCATTCTTAGAGAATCTTCTAGTTCTTAAACGGCGTTGAATACGCCCCGACCTCCAAGTTAATAATTCCCTTGGTTTTCATCTTCGCCACGATCCCCGGATAATACGTCATCTTGCTGGCAAACGTGGTGATGGTTGCGTACACTTCGTTACCGTCGTTCATGTATAAGTGCACGCGTTCAGGGTTGCCCTTCGTCGGTGAAAATTTGATTTCTGAGATGGCGTGTTTGACCGCCGACGGTAGCTTGGCGTACTGGGCAATCATTTTTTCCAACCGCTGACCACTTTTAAAGTTCGCGTAGATTGGTGAGCCCCCACCGGGTTGCGAATAACTGGCTTTTAAGATCAACCCGTTTTCGAGTACCCGCTGGTAATGGTTACCGTTAACCAAGTAGCCGGCAATGCGAATCTCGTGAACTTTGATATGGACCGCGTTTAAACCGACCAACTTAGTCGTGACCCGCCCAATTTGGGGATTTTGCCGCTTGGCCGCGCGACTAATGCGCTGATCATGACCAACAACGGCCCAAACCGAGACCCCCGGTTGAATCCGCGTGGCCCGGGTCACCTGTTTCCGGGTCAAACGGTCCGTACCGGTAATGGTCACTTTTTGAACGTGACTCAGCGGGGAAATGAAGTAGCCTGCAATCAAGATTCCAATCAGAAACATACTGATCAACAATGTCGCTCGTTTAGCGACTAACCGCCGCCGTTGCGTCTTTAGCTTGGGCAACTTGTCACCGATGCGAATCCGTTTACCCAACCAGCTGAAGTGCCGGCGCTTAGATTCCGCATCATTGGCCTCGGCACGGCGCTGATAGCGCTCCCAAGGGGTTAGTTGTTCCGGCCGTTTACCGTCCTGGGGCGATTTTTTAAAGAAGGCCATCGCACTCACCCTTTCATTTAGACGTCCACCGCCCTACTTAATCACGGTTTCTAACACGTTGAGCAGTTGGTCCGCGGCGTCTGGCATACCAAGTTTTTTCGCGTTTTTCGCCATGTCGTCACGCCGACTAGCACTTAACATTAACCCGTCAACTGCCTTGAGTAGACTCGTCGCCGTTAGATCCGCTTCCTTAACTAGTTCCGCCGCACCGGCGTTCACTAGGCTCTGCGCGTTCTTAGTTTGATGATCGTTCGTCACGTACGGACTTGGTACTAGGATCGACGGGATTCCCAGTGCGGTGATTTCGGCAATACTCGTGGCACCGGCCCGCCCTAAAATAACGGCAATCTCAGGTAAAATGGCCGGCATATTTTTAATGTACGGTTCAATCTTAACATTGGGCGCTAAGGCTGTCGTTTTAAGACTATCCATAATTTTGTCGTAGTGCACCTGACCGGTCACGAAGAGCGTCTGGTACGCCCGCTTATTTAACTCGGGGACCGCGGAAGCCGTTGCGGCGTTGATCCGGGCCGCCCCCCGACTACCACCAAAGATCAAGACGGTGGGCACGTCGTCTTTTAACCCAAACGCCTTTAACGCGCCGGTCTTTTGAATATTAGCCACCTGTTGTGCACGGGGATTCCCCGTCATCACCACTTTCTTTTCCGGAAACTGTGAACGGGCACTTTCAAACGAAATTGCAATTTTATCCACGAAGTGACTCAAAAACTTGTTGGTCACCCCGACCACCGAGTTTTGTTCGTGGATCACCGTTGGGATGTGCATTTGGCTGGCCGCAAACACGACCGCACCACTGACGTACCCCCCGGTCCCAACCACGACGTCCGGTTTAAAGGCCTTAATGTACTTACGCGCAGTCACCACACTCTTCAAGAACAGGTAAACCGTCTTGAAATTTTGTAGCGACAGCGAACGCTTGAAGCCCTGGATCTTGATGGTCTTAAAATCGATTCCCCGTTCGGGAACGATGCGGCTTTCAAGACCACGGTGGGTCCCAACGTAGAGGACTTCGGCGTGCTTATCGTGAGCCTTCAAAGCGTCAATCAGGGCAAGTGCCGGGTAAATATGGCCCCCGGTACCGCCACCAGAAATCATTAGTCGCATTAGTTTTCTTCCGCCTTTCCAGTTAATTTTTCAATCGCCTTAATGTAGCGGTCACCCCGGACTTCAAAGTTCGGGTACTGATCCCAGCTCGCACAGGCCGGTGACAAAATGATAATGTCACCCGGATCACTGCGTTTCCAAGCGATTGGAACCGCCGTCTCACAATTTTCGGTAAATTCAATGTCTTGAATGCCCGCAAGTTTACCGGCATCGGCCACTTTTTGTGCCGTTTCACCAAAGACGATCAGCGTCTTCACGTGGTCCTTTAAGGCCGGAGCCATCTTTTCAAAGGTGTTCCCACGGTCCAAGCCCCCGGCTAACAAAACGACCGGTTGATCAAAACCCTTCAAAGCCATTTCGGTTGAGACGAGGTTGGTGGCCTTGGAATCGTTGTAGAATTGGCGTCCCTCGTAAGTTTCCACGTACTGTGTCCGGTGGCGAACCCCGGAGAAGGTCTTTAGAACTTGGACGATGCCCTTAGTGGATACGCCCTGTAATTTGGCAACAACGATGGCTGCCAGGGCGTTTTCAACGTTGTGGTCGCCGGGGATCTTAATGTCCTTAGCATCCATAATGTATTCGTCCTTGAAGTAGAGTTTACCCGCTTCTTCGTAGGCACCGGCCTTGCTATTACCTTGCCGGGAGAACGGCACCACTTGCGCCTTGGATTGCTGACTGAGTTCCCGCCATTCCTGACTATCCCAGTTAATGACGAAGTAGTCGTCCGCGGTTTGATTCATCGTGATCCGCATTTTGGCCTTAACGTAATTGGCCCGGTTACCGTGCCAGTCCAAGTGGGTCGAGTAAATGTTAGTGATCACGGCAATGTGCGGGTGCAACTGGTCGATTCCGCATAGCATGAAGCTGGAAAGCTCTGTCACCATCGTATCGCGCTTCTGGGCCTTTTGGGCAACGGCGGATGCCGGTACCCCAATGTTTCCAGCAACGTAGGCCTTGCCCGCGTCTGCACGCTGGTTCAACATCATGGTAATCAAAGTTGTGGTGGTCGTTTTGCCGTTGGTCCCGGTGACGCCAATTAGCTCGCCTTCGAGGATCTGTGAAGCCAATTCCACTTCGGTGATGACCGGAATGTGTTTCTTAATGGCACCGCTGACGATTGGGTTAGAATACGGAATTCCCGGGTTCTTAACGACGACCTTAAAATCTTCATCGAGCAAGGAGAGCGGGTGCCCCCCCGTAATTACCTTGATACCTTCACTCAATAATTCCTGTGCGTCCGGATTATTGTCAAAGTCCTTCTTGTCATTCACAGTGACGAACGCGCCCAACTTATGCAGCAAGCGCGCGGCATTGACCCCACTTTTTGCGAGTCCTAAGACCAATACTTTTTGGTTCCGATACTGTTCAACCGACTTCATATACCAAGATCTCCCTAATTTATTGATAAATATACAATATAGTTATTTTAATATGCGATGCACTAAATGCCAATAGGCGTATCACCGGTTTGTAAGTCCGCCATAGATACGCCTAAAAATTAACCATTAAATAATCGTTGCGACACTGATAATCGCGGCAACTAATCCGATTGACCAGAACACGATGTCAATCTTCCATTCACTCCAGCCCTTCATTTCGAAGTGGTGGTGAATCGGACTCATTAAGAAGATCCGTTTGCCGGTTAGTTTGAACGACGCCACTTGTAACATCACGGAGGCCGTTTCAATGACAAAGATGATTCCAATAATCAGTAGTGATAATTCGTGGTGCACCAGGATCGAAACCGCCGCTAAGGCACCCCCGAGGGCTAACGACCCCATATCACCCATGAAGATTTTAGCGGGTTTGTGGTTATAGACAAAGAACCCTAACAGCGAACCCACGACGGCGATACAGAATAACGCCACGTTAAACTGGTGTTGATACCACGCAATGATGGCGTAGGCGCCAAAGGCAATCGTCGCTTGACCAGCAACCAAGCCGTCCAAACCGTCGGTTAAATTGACGGCGTTGGAAAACCCAACTAGCCAAATAATCACAAAAACCATGTACCAAATTCCAAGTGACCAGTCACCGAGGCCCGGAATTCGGAGGCCCATCGGTAAGTGTTCATTTTGATAAACCAGGGTGAAAACAACCGCCCCTACAATCTGGCCCAGGAGTTTTTGCCAGGCCTTTAAGCCTTCATTTTGTTTCCGCCATAATTTAATGCTGTCGTCCCAAAAGCCAAGCGCCCCGTAGAGCACCAGGATAAACATTAAGATCCACGTGGTTGGTTGCATCAGGCCTTGCCAAAAACCAACCCACAACGTGGTAACGAGGATGGCAATAATGAATAATAGCCCCCCCATCGTTGGCGTCCCCGACTTTTTTTCGTGCCACTTCGGACCCTCTTCGCGAATCATTTGACCCTCTTTACGTGCGCGGAAATAACGAATTAAAGACGGCATTAACGCAAACACGATGATAAACCCGCTAATTAGGGTCGCTACCCAAGATAATAAACTCACAACAATTCTCCATTCTAAAACTTAGTTAACTACTTCAGTGTCACACTTAAACTTTCCTTAGCATCAATTGGGTTCCCAGCCGAAACGCTTTGCGCTTTGACGTACCCGGTACCGTTTGTCGCCAGCTTTAATCCGGTCAGATCAGCAAAATCCGCGACTTCACTGGCCGACCAGCCGGTCAGGTTCGGCATGTACATTTGACCGTTGGTAACTAAGACGACCCGTTGACCGCTTGAGAGAACGGTGCCGGAGGAAATCGACTGTTTAACGATGCGACTCCCTTTACCGACCACGACCGGTTTGACCCCGCTTTGTTTAGCAGCCTTTTCGGCGGCGGTGGTACTTTTACCCGTCAGGTCTTGCATTTTAACGGTCGCCGTCTTCGATTCACTGGCCTTTTGTTCTTCCAAGGCCCGTTGCATCACGGTCTTGAAAATCTCTGCCATGTCATCGGACGCGGAAGTGCCGTTTAAGGTGGGCTGTTTCATCGTAATGTACATAATATACTTCGGATTCTTAGCTGGTGCCATCCCAACAACGGAATAGAGGTACGAATCATCCCCAGTCTCGTAGGTACTCCCGTTACTAACTTGGGCCGTCCCGGTCTTAGCCGCAATCCGGTAACCACTGATCTTATACGCGGTCCCGGTCCCGTACGACTTGTACACGACGTCCTGCATGTGACTAAGGACCTGCGAGGCCGTTTTAGACGAAATCGGTTGCCCGACCACTTTGGGTTTAGCCCGATAAACGGTTTTATGGGTATTCGGATTCGTCACCTTCGACACAAAGTACGGTTGCAACATCTTGCCGTGATTGGCGATGGCAGTGAAGCCCCGTAACATTTGCATCGCGGTGATTTGAATTCCCTGCCCAAATGAAGTATCAGCCTGTTCAATCGGATAAGTAAACTGGATTGAACCGGTTTGTTCATTCGCTAAACCGCTATTCGTACTCGAACGGAGGCCGAACCGTTTAATATACTTTAACCAGGTTTTGGCACCCATGGTTTGTTCCAAGTGGGCCATGGCAACGTTACTAGACAACGCAAACCCCTTGGCATAAGTGATGTTACCCCAACCACTGGTGTTCCAATCCGGCACGACTTTATTATCAATTTTGTAAGTCCCGGTTGGAACGGTAACGTTAGCATTGTAATTACCGCTGTTGATTGCCGCCGCCATTGTAAAGACTTTCATCGTTGACCCGGGTTCGTAAGTGTCCTCTACCAGTAAGTTGCGCCACATTTTACTCAAACCACTCTTAGTCTGCGCGTTAAACGTCGGCCGTTGCGTCGTTGCTAAAATGGCCCCAGTTTTGGCATTCATCAGGGTGGCCGTCATCGTCTTGGGATTGACCTTGTCCGCGACCGCCGCCATCTTCGTTTCTAACAGCGTTTGTAACTTACTGTCAATAGTCGTATAGACGTTGTCGCCGTCTTTGACCTTTTTACCGCTAGTCACGCTGCCTTGGTAGCCACTCTTGGTCACCGTTTTACGACCATCCGTCCCGGACAGTTGCTTATTAAACGCTAATTCGATCCCCATTGAACCCGTTAAGCGGGTGGCCTCGGAATCCTTGACTGCCTTGGAACTCGTTAACCCGATTAAATGGGAAGCAAACGTTCCGTTGGGGTACAGCCGGGCTTCCGATTCAATGAAGTGCAGGCCGGAAACCTTTTGAGCCTGAATTTTCTCCTTAGTCGTCAGTGAAATATTTTTACCGGCCGTCCCAAATTCAATTTGGAACTTACCGGTTCCCTTTTGAAGGGTCGCCAACGCCTTTTTATAGCTGATTGGTAAATATTTAGACAGGACCTTGGCCACCGCCAGGTTATTTTTAACGTACAGGGCTTTACCGTTGGCGTCCTTTTGATTTTTCGCCATGATGGCGTAGATGGTGTACGTACTCGTATCTTCGGCGATTGGGTCACCGTTGGCCGTATAAATCGTCCCCCGCTTGGCGGTGATCGTCTGGTCAGTCGTGTAGAGCTTTTTGGTGGCACTGACTAAGTTGACCCCGTTTGCCCGGTGGGTTATCGCGATATACGAAAAACGAATGCTCAAAACACCAAATACGAGGATCGCTCCAAAAAATAGCCATTGGCCAAAGATTCTACGATTTTGTTTCGGTGACCGTTTCGAAGTCATTCGTTGTTTCTTATTATTCATTTGTAAACATTCCTTATGTTACCGTTGTTGAGCGATAAGCCGTACTTCTTGGCGACCTTGTTCAAGCGACTGCGACTCGAAAGTTCACTGATCTCTTGCGAGTGCGACGTGTTGCTAGCCTGCACCTTGGTCACCTTCGCTTGCACCGTCTGTAAGCGACTCTGCGAATTACCAATGGCAATGTTGGTCGAAACTAGAATAATTGCCAAACTGAAAACCACCAAACTAAACGTCACGCACAGGCATTTTTCAAACGCAGAAAATGGTACCCGCTGCGTTTTGATTGCCGGATTGGGGGTTACGACGGTTTTATGTACCGGGGTTGTTGTTGCACCAGGATGCTGCTTGGGCAGCTCCCGGGCCAATCCATTCTGGGCCATTTTGAATCACTCCTTATAAATCATTAATTTTATTAATTTTCAATGCGCAACCGCTCAATAGCACGCAATTTAGCGCTGCGGGCACGGCGGTTGGCTGCAACCTCCGCGTCACTTGGAACGATCGGTTTACGGTTCACCAACCGGTAATCCGGCTGCATTTCCGCGGGAATTACGGGCAGACCCGGTGGTAATTCGGGTAAGTCGCTGTGTTCTTTGAAAATCGTTTTAACTAACCGGTCTTCCAAGGACTGGAACGTGATTACGCTGACCCGGCCGTGGATTTTTATCAAATCCACCGCTTGTTCCAGTGACGTTTCCAACACACCCAATTCGTTATTGACCGCAATCCGGATGGCCTGAAAAACCCGCTTAGCCGGGTGGCCGCCAGTCCGCCGTGCGCGGGCCGGAATGGCTTCCTTAATTAGGTCAACTAATTCACCCGTCGTTTCGATGGGCTGCCGGTCACGTTCCCGTTCAATGGCCCGTGCGACTTGTTTCGAAAACTTTTCTTCACCGTAACGGTAGAAGATCCGAACAAGGTCGGCGTACGGCCAAGTATTGACCACCGTTTTGGCGGTCAGCACTTGGCTCTGATCCATGCGCATATCCAGCGGTGCATCGTGTTGATACGAAAAGCCCCGTGCGGCGTTATCAAATTGCGGGGATGACACCCCTAAGTCATAAACCACCCCGTCAACGCGAGTAATTCCCCGCGCGGCTAATTCGCTTTTTAAGTTTGCAAAGTTACTTTTAACAAACGTTAATTGTCCGCTTGCGAGGTACTCTGCCAAGTTCGTTTGGTTATAATCAATGGCCGTTTGGTCCTGATCAAAACTAAACAAGTGTCCGTTTGGTCCTAATTGCTTTAAGATCTCGCGGGAATGCCCACCCCCACCTAACGTACAATCCACGTAAATACCAGCGGGGTCAATCTTCAACGCCGCGACCGCTTCGTGCAGTAAGACGGTAGTATGTTCAAATTCTGCCACTGTTGCGCCCCCTTCCCATTAAATCCTTATGAATCAAAAATCAATCAAATTTTCAGCTAAATCGTCAAAGTTTTCGGCGGTTTCGGTTTCAAAGGTTTGCCACTGATCGGCACTCCAGATTTCAAACCGGTCCGACACCCCGACAATCACACATTGTTTTTCTAACTTTGCGTAATTCCGCAGGGTGGCGGGAATCATGACCCGACCCTGCTTATCCAGTTCACATTCGGCCGCCGCCGCGTAGAAGAAGCGGACAAACGCCCGGGCATCCTTCTTCGTCAACGGCAAGTCGTCAAGTTGGTCCTGCAAGGTTGACCAGCGCGCCTCCGGATAGCCAAAAATACAGCCGTCCATCCCGCGCGTGATCACAAAACGCTCCCCGAGCAGTTCCCGAAACTTGGCGGGGATGATTAACCGCCCCTTAGCGTCCAAGGCGTGTTTAAATTCACCAAAAAACATCTTGGACGGCACGGTCAGTCAACCCCTTTCATTAAACATAATTCAAGTCTACCACACCCCCCCACTTCCTACCACACCGTTTTGTTACTTTTCCAAATTGTTAACAAAATGTCAAAAAAAGCCCCACCTAGCGTTGATTTACTAGGTGGGGCTTAGTGGGGGCCAATTACTCATTGGACCCGTTATTTTAGTAATAGGTGGGTTATTAAGGCAACCAAATAAACGCAGATCGCCAGTAGGTCTATTAAACGCCAATACAGTTTAAAAAAGCGTTGGTAGATGATTTCACCCCGTTGAATAACCTCCATAATGGTTAACCCGATCCCTAAAATCATCATTGAAATGACTTCGTAGGGAACCAACGAACTTTCCGTTGCTTGCAGGGTTAAAAAATGGGTGAAAATGATTAAAAACGGGGGCCAAAAATCAATTAGCATTAAACCCCGGGGCCAAAATCGACGGGTGACCCGGCGCACGGCTAAAATAATTACTGAAACGGCCGCCAAAAAGCTAAGCTGGCCCGGCCAGATAGTCCACAACTGCTGCATCGTCTTTCCTCCAATTAGTGTCGGTTTTATTATAGGGATTCTGGCGCCGCTTTGCAATCGGTACCGCCAGCCCTATAATGGTAGGTAAACTTACGGAGGTGTTTTGTGTGCTGCAATACTTTTCCAGCGGGCCCCACGGCCTATTAACGGCTGCCAAGAATCCCCACCAACCATACTGGATCAACGTTGAACGTCCAAGTATTAACGAAATCAACCAGTTGACGCAACAGTTTAATTTCCCCCGGGACTACCTAACCGCCGTTTTAGACGATGCCGAAGTTTCCCGGACCGAACAACTCGACCAGCCGACCGCACAACAACCGGTACTGATCGTCATGCAGTACCCTAAACTGACCACCAGCGACCTCGGTTACCTGGAATACCAAGTCTACCCGTTCGCCCTAATTTTAACGGATCAAGTCGTTTTGACCATCAGCAATTACCCGACGAGCTTTATTCAGGACTTTGTGATGGATCCGGCGTCTTCCAAGTTAAGTCTGGATAGCCACGAAGACTTCGTTTTAGCCATTATGTGGTACATCGAACACGCATACGTCAGTGCCCTGGAACTGATCAACCGCCGCACCAACTTATTAGAACGGCACTTAAACCAGGCCACCCACAACGAAGAACTCTTCCGGATCATGGCGTACCAAAAATCGTTAATTCGCTTTGACGCGGCCCTCACCCAAAACGCGCCGGTCTTAACCGCGGTTGAATCATCGGCCACCCACTTTAACGCGCCCCACCACGCCGCCTTAACGACTGACATTCTGGTAGAGACCAAGCAAGCCGTCGACATGACGCGTACCAACAATCAGATCCTGCAACAGTATAGCCAAATGGTCAGTGCGGTGATCTCTAATAATTTAAACGACGTCATGAAGTTTTTAACTTCCCTAACAATGATCCTGACAATTCCAACCATCATTGGCGGCATTTACGGTATGAACGTTAAATTGCCCGGTGCCAGCGTCGTTCACGCCTTCACCTGGATCATGTTGGCAACGATTATTCTGTGTATTATCAGTATTGAGTATTTACGAAACCACGACTATTTTTAATAGTATTTGAAAAATAGTTGATTACACGTTAAACTATGAAAGAATTACTCAAAAAGTGTGGTGCAAACGAAAACAATGAAGAAAAAATCAACCTTCCAAAAAATCACGATGGTCATCGTGTGGTTAATGATCATTTCCACCGTTGGCTCACTAGTTTTAACCGCGTTGTCCGGACTCGGATTACTCACGTTTTAACCATTTAAACACCAAAAGTCGCTTACCCGCGTTAAATTGGGTAAGCGACTTTTTATTTTGACTTTTAACCAGCGTAGACGTGGAACCACCCGTCCCTAGTAACGCGCTGTAACCGGCGTTAGTTCGATACTCTATACCGGTGGTTGGTCCGAAGTGCCGGCTTGATCATCGGCCGACTTTTGCCGGTAGACTTTCCGCGGTTTACTCCCCTCGGAGGGACCCACGACTCCCCGTTCCTCCATCTCGTCAACAATCCGGGCCGCCCGGTTATAACCAATCCGGAAGCGCCGTTGGAGCATCGAAACACTGGCCGACTGTTGGTCCGTCACTAGTTCCACCGCTTCGGCGTAGTACTCATCCTCACCGTCACGCGGGTCTTCCCCGCCTTCCGGTTCGTCATCCTTAACGATCATACTATCGTCGTACTCGGCAGTTTGTTGATTCTTAATGAAGTTGACCACTTCCTCGACGTCGTGATCAGAAATGTAAGCCCCTTGAACCCGCAACGGTTTATTCATCCCCATCGGCTGGTAGAGCATATCCCCGCGGCCAAGGAGTTTTTCAGCACCGTTACTGTCAATAATGGTTCGTGAATCGGTCCCACTTGAAACCGCAAACGCCATTCTGGATGGAACGTTTGCCTTGATCAACCCGGTAATGACGTCGACGGACGGCCGTTGCGTGGCTAAAATCATGTGGATGCCGGCCGCCCGGGCCATTTGTCCCAAGCGAATGATCGCGTCTTCCACTTCACTCGACGTCACCATCATCAAGTCGGCTAATTCATCGACCACCACCACGATGTACGGTAAAACGGGCCGGTTTTGACCGTCAGCCGCGTTTTGTTGCCGAACGTACTGGTTGTACCCCTGCATATTACGCTGCTTAGAATCGGCAAACAACTCGTAACGCCGCTCCATTTCAGCAACCACTTTATGCAGAGCCCGGGCCGCTTTCTTGGGCTCGGTCACAACCGGTGTCAATAAGTGGGGAATTCCGTTATAAATTCCCAATTCAACTTTTTTCGGGTCAATCAACATAAATTTGACCTGACTCGGCTTAGTATTCATTAATAAGCCGGTGATCATGACGTTAATTGCGACCGACTTCCCACTACCGGTTGACCCGGCAATCAGCAGGTGGGGCATCTTAGCTAAGTCGGCAACGACTAAGTTTCCGGAAACGTCCCGGCCTAACGGTACCGCCAACGGTTTCGTCGGGTGCGCCGGCTGTGCTTCCACGATGTCGCGGAATGAAACCGTTGAAACCTGCTTATTTGGTACTTCGATCCCAATTAGTGACTTACCCGGAATCGGGGCTTCAATTCGCAAGTCCTTAGCGGCGAGGGCCAGTGCCAGATCATCCGCTAAATTAACCACTTTACTGACCTTAACCCCGACCGCTGGGTGTAATTCGTACTTAGTCACCGACGGCCCCAAACTAACATTTTTAACTTCCACTTGGACCCCAAAGCTGGCCAGGGTCGTTGTCAGTTTTTTGGAATTACTTTCAATCGTCGCGTACTCGGCACTCTGATCGGTCTTCGGAATCTTCGTCAGCAGTTCCGATGATGGCATTTCATAGTCGCTATCATCGGCCACTTCCGTTCCCACCAAGCCGTCATCCTGCGTTGGGGCTGCACTGGCTGGTGCTGGTTGGCGTTCACTTGCCACGGTGATCTGCACGTCGGCCGGCGCACTACTGGCTGGCACCGCACTAGCAACCGCCGATTCGGGCGCGGCACTCGTGACCGGTGCCGCACTGGTTGGGGCCGGTTCTTGGGGCGCGGACGCCCGCTGATTCGTTTTGACCTGCTGCCGGGCCCGCCAACGGGCAAGTTGCACCCGGAATTTGCGGGCCAACCACTGGTAACCCGTCTGTAACTTTTGCGCGCCGGTAACCAGCACGGTCCGGATAACCTGCATCGTCTCGTGAAACGGTAAGTTAAAGGCAATGAAGATACCGGTGATAATTAAAATAATGGCAATTAAAACCGTTCCGACGTTGGCCAATAACGGGTAAGTAACACTGTAACCAGCCGCACCGACTAACCCACCACCAAGGTCGCTGGACATCCCGCCCTTGGCAAAATCATTTTTTATTAAATCACGGGTGATGGCCCAGAACTGAGTGTGCCGGTTTAAGTGGTTAAAGGTTGGTATTTCTAGTAAAAGCAAATAACTGAAGAAAACCAGGTTACCACCAGTCCACCACCGCCACGTTAAGCGTGGCCACTTGCCAAAAATCATTAAATAACCAGCCACTAACAAGGTTAGGCCAGCTAAGAGTTGGTAGGCGTTACCGGCAATGGCCCGAAAACCTTCCGCAAAAAAGTTACCAATTAATCCCACTTGTAGAAAGGCAAGGACCGTAACTAGCACCCCAATTAGTCCAATCACGTTACCGGTCATCTGATGTTTGACCGCCGTGGTCGACTTCTTGCGGCTAGTCGTCCGCCGTTTTTTTGTTGCTGCTTGTTTGCGCGCCACGCTCGCTTCATCCTTTCTTTGTTAATTACGCTGAAACTCGTTAGTTTTTATTATACCAAACCTACGTTCGGAATGGCCGCTTCCGTCAAAAAACGCGCCCTAACCCCGCAGTTAGCGCACGTCCGTTTAACATCCATTTACTTTAATTTATCATTTTGGTAACGATGGGACCGTTCGAGGCCGGGAAAATTCTGTTGCCGGAGCGCTTCGTAAATTACGATTGCGGCTGAATTGGATAAGTTCAGCGCGCGAATGTGCGAATCGTCCTGAGGGATCCGAATGGCCTTCTCCGGGTATTTACGCATAAACGGCTCTGGTAAACCGGTCGTTTCTTTTCCAAATAAGAAGTAGTGGTCCTTGCTCGTGTCACTGTAATCCACGTCGCTATAATCATGATTGGCAAACTTGGAAACCAAGTATAACTGGTTTAAGTCGGGAATGCTGGCTAAAAATTCTTGCAGGTCAGCGTGCATCGTAATGTTCACGCTATCCCAATAATCCAGCCCCGCCCGCTTTAAATGTTTGTCATCAATTTTAAAACCCAGCGGTTCGATCAAGTGCAGGGCGGTATCGGTTCCCGCACACGTCCGGGCGATGTTACCGGTGTTGGCCGGCATTAGTGGTTCAAAAAGTGCAATGTGATTTGTCAAAGTGATCTTCCTTTTATAAGTGTAATGTTCCTTGCTATCATACCATGTTGCGCCCTACTCCGCCTACCCTTTCAAGCAAGTCTTATTGGTGGCGTTTATTCGCTAACTTTCCTATACTGATCCATGAACAAAAAGTAAGGAGACGATCAAACGTGAAACTAATGATTATTGGCGCTACCGGAATGGCCGGTTCTGCCGTCACCACGGCCGCCCTCAAACGGGGGCACACCGTACTTGCCATTGGCCGCTCAGCTGAAAAATTGGCCCAACTACCGGCTCATCCCAACTTGACGACCCAAGCCGTCGACGCGTTTAACTTAACCAGCGCGGACTTACAAGCCGTTGACGTAGTGGTGGACGCCATGGCAAGTCGGCCAGACCAAGCCTACTTGCACGTGGATCTCGCTACCAAGCTCGTAGCCGCTCTTCGTAACCAGGACCACCCGCGCTTAGTTTTCATTCTCGGTGCCGGTAGCCTAACCACCGGTGAAGACGAGCACCTCTTCGTTAAAGACATTGAGCGTGATCCGGCCAACGCCGCGTTCGTGGCCATTCCCCAAAACCAGCTGGCAGAATTGATTTTTTTACGAACCGTTAAAAACGTTGACTGGGTTGGTATTTCACCCGCGGCCGATTTTCACGCCGGGGCAGCGGCGCCCGCACTGTTGGGGCACGACCAACTACTTGTCAACGCCAGTGGGGCTTCCGTCACAACCAGCGGTACCATGGCCGAAGCCGTTCTGGATGAAATTGAACAACCACAACATCACCAGACCCGTTTTACCGTGGCCAATCAGTAACGCGGTCTGAATTTAACCAACATTGATCAAGCTCAAGTTTCTAAAAAATCATTTTAGAAACCCGGGCTTGTTTTTTGTAGGACCCCGCCGCGTTAAAAAGAAAGGCGCTACACCGTGCATTTTTTAACGCCCTCTCATTCATTCCTTAGCAAAATATGCTAGGCTAATTTATTATGACTTACCACTTTAAAGTGGATGAAAGTAGGGATTGGATGCACAACCGTTTATCAGGACGCAACTTAGGTTTTATTGGGACCATGTTGTTCGGCCTGTTCTTTGGAGCCGGTAACTTAATATTTCCGATTTATTTAGGCCAACAGGCGGGCCGGCACGTGGGAAGCGCAATCGTTGGTTTATTGATTACCGGGATTGGCTTACCACTCCTCGGCGTCATCGGGATGGGACTGACCCGCAGTCGCGGGGTGTTTGACTTAGCAAGTCGGGTCAGCCGGCCCTACGCCTATACCTTTACCATCTTGCTATACTTTACTCTGGGGCCCCTCTTCGCGATGCCCCGCTTAGCCACGACTGCTTTTCAAATTGGGTTGGTCCCGTTTGTGGCCCCAAACCACCAATCAGTCGTCCTGCTGATCTTTTCAATTTTATTTTTTGGCCTCACCTGGTTACTCGCACTTAATCCCGGCCGGATCATGGTCGTCGTCGGTAAGTGGCTGACCCCCCTTTTCCTGATTTTATTAGGCGCCCTGATGCTCGTGGCCCTGTTAAAACCCATGGGTAGCTTTAACGAAGTCGCGCGCGGTGCTTACGCAACTCAGCCTTTACTGACGGGTTTTACCGAAGGCTACAATACCATGGACGCGTTAGCCTCCCTGGCATTTGGAATTGTCGTCATTGACGCCATTCGCGACCTCGGAATCACTAGCCCGCGGCAAATCGCGACCGGTACCATTAAAGCGGGACTAATCAGCATGACGCTCATGGGATTGATTTACGCCCTATTGGCAATCATTGGAACGATGAGTTTAGGACACTTTGCGCCCGCTGCTAACGGCGGGGTGACCCTGGCCCAAATCGCTTCCTACTACTTTGGTCCGCTAGGTAACGGTTTGCTCGCGCTAATCGTCATTATCGCCTGCCTCAAAACTTCAATTGGTTTGACCAGCGCGTTCGGGGACACCCTGCACGGTCTATTTCCTAAGCTGTCTTACCGCTGGCTGATCACGTTAGCGTGCGGTATTCCAGCAATCCTGGCCAACGCGGGACTGACCCAGTTAATTGCGTATTCGACCCCGTTACTGATGTTTCTATACCCACTCGCCATTGTCTTGATCCTCCTGGCCGTACTTGCGCCCTGGTTGGGGACCTCCCGCTGGCTCTTCGGCATGACCACCGCGTGGACATTGATCCCAGCCATTTTAGCCGGCGTCACCGCGTTACCAGCTGGTTTTACGGCTCATGGTTGGGGACACGCCCTAGTCACACTTAACCAGTGGCTGCCGCTTGCCAACATTGGTTTAGGCTGGACCGTTCCCGCTGTGATTGGGCTCGGGTGCGGTTTAATCGGACACCGGCGCCACCCCGCAAATGAGGCCTAAGCGCACCCGAACGTTATCAAACTTAAAGCCACCAATTATTTCGAAAAATTACGAAATAATTGGTGGCTTTAAGTCTTCATTTACAAACGCAGTAACCCTTATGAACGGTCAAAATCGACCGGATCACCAGGTAACCGCAGCAATTGTGGCTTACCGTAGTAATAACCCTGTCGCCGAAAGATGTCAAAGCTACTGCTTAGTTCCGCGTCTTCCTGGTCTTCAATTCCCTCTAAAATCAGGCGCAATCCATACTCGTGACTAATAGCGTGCCAAAAATGCAGTTTCTGCTGAATTTTAGGATCCTTGATCCCGGTGCGAAAATTTTGTAACGCAAACTTTAATTCGGACGCCAACGGTAAAAGCTCCTGGATACTCTTAAAATCGTTGATGCCGGTACCAACGTCATCTAACGAAATCTGCATTCCGTGTTCGATAAAGTGGCGCAGGTAGGGAATAAAATCAGTATCGACGTATCGCTGGGGCCCCTTCTCCTCGGTCAGTTCCACGACTAACTTAGCAGGATACAACTGGGTCTGACTTTGAATAATGGCGTTCTCCACGGTGGTGTCCATCAACTGTTCCCGACTAACGTTAACGGAACAATACTGAACCTTAAGTCCCAATATTTTAGTGGTTGCAACGAGCAGCTTCGACATAACTTGCGTGTCGATGCTCGCAAACGACGCCGGTAAGCGCCACCCTTCCGGCGTTAATTGTTTGATCAGTAGTTCATAGCCAAAAACTGTTCGTCGCCGAACGTCTAATTGCGGCTGAACAAAATACCGATAAATTGGTTGCATGTAACCCATCACCTTTTATGAATATATTTGTATATTGTTTTACATTTACCACGGTCGCTGTATACTCATAGTATACTTCAAACCGGAAGGATAGCGATATTACGAACATAAAATTAATTATTTGGTTTTCGAAAGCTGTGGTAAATAAATGAAAGTAGCCATTATTGGCTGTACCCACGCGGGCATCGCAGCCATCAAACAAATTTTAAAATACTACCCCACGACCGAAATCACCGTTTACGAACGGCACGCGGACATTTCTTACCTCTCTTGTGGCACTTACCTGCACCTTGGTGGCGCGGTCAAGAATCTAAACGACGTCTTTTACGCTGACCCGGACGATTTCGCTAAGCAGGGCGTCCACATGCGCATGCAATTCGACGTGATCCGTATTGACGCGCACGCCCATACGATCATGGCCCAGGACCTGCAAACAAAGGAAATGGTCCACGACCACTATGACAAGCTGATCATGGCAACCGGTTCAATGACGGCCATTCCCGCCATTACGGGGATTGAGAACCCGAAAGTCATGCTATGTAAGACCTGTGATCAAGCCCACGAGCTTTACCAGGCGGCTCAAAATTGCCACAACGTTGCCATCGTTGGTGGCGGATACGCCGGCGTCGAACTGGCGGAGGGCTACGTCAAGTCCGGCCACACCGTGACCCTCTTTCAACGCAACCAACAGTTACTGGACGAATATACCGATCCCGTGATGGCCAAACGAGTCGAACAACTCCTCACCACTAACGGGGTTCACGTCATTACCGGCACGACCGTGGAACGCTTTAGCGACACCAGTACCGGCCAGCTGAAAGTAACGACCCGCGATGCAGACTACGTCGTCGATATGGTCGCCATTTGTCCCGGGGTCATTCCCCAGTCCGACTTACTGGCCGGTCAAGTGACCTTAGCCAAAAACGGGGCCATCATCACCGACCCGTACATGGGTACGTCGGACCCGGACATCTTTGCGGCTGGTGATGTGACCGAAGTCCACTACAACCCAACACTGAGCACCACGTACATTCCCCTAGCTTCGCACGCGATCCGACAGGGAACCTTAGCGGGGATCAACGTCTTGGACCGCCGGCTCAAATCCATCGGCACCCAGGCAACTACCGGGATGTTACTCTTTGGTCAAACGATTGCCTGTACCGGGATGACCCTGGCTCGAGCCAAAGCAGCCCATTTTGACGCTGGTAGTGCTTACTACCGGGGCAACTACCGTCCGGAATTCATGCCTACCACGACGGAGATCCAAATTGAGCTGGTTTATGACCGGAACAGTCGCAAAGTACTCGGGGCCCAACTAATGAGCGCACACGAAATCGCACAGTCGGCCAACACGTTATCGGTCATTATTCAAAACGGTAATACGATTGATGAGCTGGCATTTATTGACATGTTATTCTCACCAAACTTTGACGAACCCTTCAATTATCTCAACCTCGTTGCCCAAACGGCGGTTGAACAAGAGAACGGTTATTGGCGTACCAACTAGTTGCGGACTTACCCGTGCGTTTTTTCAAAGAGGCTGTGACAAAAGTCACAGCCTCTTTTGTATCTCCGAATAATTACTATCAAAACGTGCGTCAAAAGTCAGCATAACCCGCTTAGACCCGTACGGCGAACAATCCAAGTTCAGAATTATTCGCTATCCGCCATTAATGCTCACCAGCTAACCGACTTTTGGCACACTCTGCTTTTTGGATTTTAGCCACAAAAAAACGTAGTATTTCGGTGTGGGCACGGCGAAACGCTACGTTAATGAAGTACAACTCGGTAGTCACCAACGACGTTGATCGATGTTAACTACCAAACGATTTCTCAAAGGTTATCTTAACACCCACAAATTAATGATGCAAGCCCCGTCAGTTAGCTTTTTCGGGTAGTCAATAAACTAACATCCACGGTAATCGTCGTTAATCCCTGCGCCTTGGCAGCGGCTAAACTTGCCGCGTCGGCACCCCAGTGTAACGGCGTCATCACGAGTAAATCTTCAAACGCAACGGCGCTCAGATCAAACTCGTAACGAATCCGCTGAACGGTTGCGTCCGGGTAGTGCTGCTTAAACAAGTCCAAGACCCGTTGATTATCGTACTGGTACTGCCGGTCAGTCGGCTTAAAGAGTAAGTGACGTAGTTCAATCAGGTATTCCGGATTAGGAATGATCTTTAGCAACTGACCACCGGGTGCCAGAACCCGTTCAAACTCCGCGTAAGCCGACGGTGAAAAAACGTCCATAATTGCCGTAAAGGCCCCATCAGTAAACGGTAACTGCGCAAGGTCCGCTACGCAGTAGTACGCGGGCGTTGCTAATTGTGTCGCCAAGTTGATGCCGGCTTTACTAATATCAAACCCAATACCAACGTCTTGTGGCTGGGCGTGTTGTTTAAGTAAGTCGGCTAACGGCGTCCCCTCACCACTCCCAACGTCCAAAATACGTTGGGGGGCGGCGGAAAGCTGCTGGTTGATTGTCGTCACGATTGGCATGAAGAACCCGGCTTCTAAAACCCGCCGGCGGGCCGCTAACATGGCAGCGTCATACTCGCTTTGAACCTGATGGGTTAAAAAGTACAGGCTCCCCTTCTTTGAAAAATCAACTTGATGACCGTTGGGACACCACAAGCTGTGATCTTTAATTTCAACATACGCCTGGTCACAGACTAAACAGCGAAAGCGGCTCAGGTTCGCTTGAACGAACTGCATCCCGCGTTCAATTTTTTTCACGTTATCCACCCTACCTCGATTAATTTTCTTAATGATACCACACCGTTACGAACAAAATAGTAGCGATTACGATTTAAGCGTGGTATTCTAAACAACGTTCTAAAAACTGACTTAATTTGTCCAAATGAATTTGTTACCGGATTGCACACACCAATCATAAAGGAGCACGATTCAGATGGCTAAAAAATCAAAAATTGCCAAAGAGCGTAAAATTGAAGCAACCGTGGCCCGTTACGCTGAGCGGCGGGCCGCGTTAAAGGCCGCGGGAGACTATGCCGGTTTAGCGAAGTTGCCGCGCAACGCGTCCCCAGTCCGGATTCACCGCCGTGATACGTTGGATGGTCGTCCGCACGCTTACCTACGTAAGTTCGGGATGTCCCGACTCAACTTTCGGCGGCTTGCCCACGCCGGGCAGATTCCGGGCGTCAAAAAAGCAAGTTGGTAATACCGTGACGACCAGTTGAAGTCACAAAACGAGTCGTTTACTCAAAATTGAGTAAGCGACTCGTTTTTTTAGGCTAGCCAACGGGACCGCACAACTGGTGGCGTTGGTTCAATTTCTATTGATTTTTCTTAGTTCCAGTGTCGGTGGGAGCGTACAGTGGCGAATTGGCACGGTACCAGCCAAAGAGGTGACTCCACAGCACCTTAACGATGGCGTACCCCGGAATCCCAAAAATGACACCCATCAGCCCGAAGATCTTGCCGGCTGCCAGCAGCACGATCAGAATGGTCACCGGATGGATGGCTAAACTGCTGCCAAGCACTAACGGTGAAATAATTCGCCCTTCAATCGTCTGCTCAATCACAAATACAATTAAAACTTGCACGAGCATCCACGGTGACGTCACCAACGCGATCACGACCGACGGTACCATGGCTAAAAACGACCCCAAGTACGGAATCAGGTTTAAAATCCCTGCCGCAATCCCCAACGTCAACGCAAACTTCAACCCAATCAGGCTGTAGCCGATGGCGAACATCACGGCCACAAAAAACGCGACCGTTAACTGTCCGCGGATGTAATTACTAACTTGAGTATTAATTTCCGTTAACATGGTCAAAAAGCTTTGGCGTACGCGGGTGGGCACGAACTTTGCCAAGTAACCGGGTAACTGGTGCCCGTCCTTAAGTAAGTAAAACAAAATAAACGGAGCCGTAATCAACCCAATGATAATCGTGGTCACGGTACTAAACACACTCGTCAACGAGGAGACCGTGCCGGTCAGGTATTTCGAAAAGCGGCTGCTTAAAAGTTGACTGGCATCGGTGTTCCACTGTTCCAACTGGTTCCGCAACCCGCTGAGTTGAGGATCGTTAATCCACTTATTAAGCTCGTTACTGGCATTTTGCCAGTAAGTGGGCCAATCGTTAATGATCGTCAACGTCTGGTTGCGAATGGTCGGAATGATGGCTACCAGTCCTAACACGATCAAAGCGGTAATTACGACAAACAGTCCGATAATCGTCCAAGTCCGGCGTACGTGGTACTTGCGTTCCAGCCGGTCCACCAGCGGGTTCATTAAGTAGTACAACACGCCGGCTAAGATCAAGGGAAAACCGACGATGCTAAAAAACTGACGGATCGGTGTCCAGATCCAGTCGACCTGCTGGCCCAAAAACAGGATTGCTAGGACGAGCAGAATAATTAACAAACCGCGAATCACCCGCCCACTACTCATGCGGGACTTGGTCACGTTTGATTTCAATCGATCAACTCCTATGGTAAGTACGTTATCACGCTACCGACGTGAATGGTCGGCATCGTCGTCGGGGTCAAATAAACCCCGTTTTCCATCGGTTTTGCGGGAACCGCGCTAAAGTAGAGCGTCGCGTGACCGATGGACGTCAGGTTGGCCGCCACTAAACCGCCCGCAAAAGCAACGGTGTACGTTTGGTCGTCAATCTTGACCTTGCTCCCCTTTTCTAGGGAAAACCCCTTGACGGGGGCGTCAAACTTTTGGATGACCGCAATCTGTTGAATTGATTCCGTTGCGGTTTCGTCAAAGAAAACTAAAATTGGTTCCTTCGGGTCGATGGCGTTTGCACCGATCGCCGAAACAGTTGCCGTTGTTGCCATAATTATCGGACTCCCATTCTTTTTTATTGCTTTAATTGTAGCATAGCCGGAAACTTTCGTGCTAATTTGTCATCGCTTACAGCTTTAAGAATTATGCTATACTGAAATTATCTATCAAGGAGGCTTTTTGCTATGCAAGAACGCGTTTTATTTGGAACTTATACAAAAAAGACCAGTCAGGGAATCTACCAAGGAACCCTGGATACTACGGCCAAAACTTTAACGAACGACGGTTTATTAGCCGCCACTCAAAACCCGACCTACCTCGCCCTTTCCGCTAAGGACCGCCTCTACAGTGTGGACAAGGAAGCCGATGATGGTGGGATTGCTGCTTGGCAACTCGACGGTAAGACCGCCAACAAGCTTAACGCCGTGATTGCTCCCGGAACACCACCAGCTTACGTGGCAGTCGACGAAGCGCGCCAACTCGTTTACAGTGCCAACTACCATAAGGGAACGGCCGAAGTAATGAAAATTACCGCGAACGGTGAGCTCGAACTCGTTGATCAAGTTCAGCACACCGGTAGTGGTCCCCGGCCGGAACAAACCGAATCCCACATTCACTATACCGACCTTACCCCGGACAACCGGCTAGCCGTTGTGGATCTCGGTGCCGACAAAGTCTACGTTTACAACGTCAGTGCCGCCGGCAAGCTATCACAACAGTCCGTTTTAACCATGCCAGCCGGGTTCGGTCCCCGGCACCTCGTTTTCAGCCCCGACGGCAAGTTTGCTTTCTTAGCCGGGGAACTTTCAAGTCAGGTTGCTAGTCTCAGCTACGACGCGAAGACGGGAAGCTTCCAACAACGCGGTATCGTGAAGACCATCCCCGCTGATTACGATCAACATAACGGCGCGGCGGCGATCCGCTTGAGTCACGATGACCACTTCCTCTACGTTTCAAACCGGGGCTACAACAGTTTGGCCGTCTTCGCCGTGGCCGCAGATGCGACCCTAACACTGATCCAACAGATTAGTACTGAGGGCGACTTTCCTAGAGACTTCGACCTGGATCCCACGGAAGAATTCGTCGTGGCCGTTAACCAAAATACCGATAACGCTACTTTATACGCCCGCAACGTAACCAGTGGTAAACTAAGCTTGTTACAAAAAGACATTAACGTGCCCGAAGGCGTTTGTGTCCGATTCTAAAACGTAAAGGATGAATGGCATGTTATTAAAAGAAGTAGCCCTTGAAAACTTCACCAACATTCCGGCTGCCATCGCGGCCGGTGCCAACCGAATCGAACTTAACGATAATTTGGCAGTTGGCGGGACGACCGTTAGCCGCGGTGTCATGGCTGAAGCGGCTAAGTACACTCAGGAACACGGGGTAACGCTCGTCACCATGATTCGCCCCCGCAGTGGTAACTTTGTTTATAACGATACCGAACTAAAGATCATGGAAGCCGACCTCTTACAAGCTCAGTCCCTTGGGGTTGACGGGGTCGCCCTCGGTGCTTTAACGCAGGATGGTCAACTCGATACCGAGGCCATGGCCCTGCTAGTAGGCGCTGCCGGCGGAATGAGCGTTACCTTCCACATGGCGTTTGATGCGTTGGCACCCGATCAACAGGCCCCGGCAATTGATTGGTTGGTTGAACACGACGTGGATCGGATTTTGACCCATGGTGGTCCCCTCAGCCAACCCATCACGGATTGTCTTCCCCAACTCCAAGCAACGATCAAGCTAGCAGCGGGGCGCATCCAAATCTTACCCGGTGGCGGGGTCACTGCCGACAACGTTGACGCCATCACCACCACGCTGGGCGTTCCCCAGGCTCACGGCACTAAGATCATTAACTATTAAACATTGCACCTCAAATGAAAACAGTTCCCCCGCCAATCGGTGGGAGAACTGTTTTTTAGTGATTTTCAATAAAAACCGGTCGCAACAACTTTACAATGACGCAAACCGCACTGGCGCCAACGCACCTCAATCCACTTTCGAACCGGTCGTTTCAATTAAGTGCGCGATGTCCGCCGGTAACGGTGCGAAAATTGTTAACGTCCGGGATAAAAACGGGTCGTCAAACTGTAGTTGCATGCAGTGTAGCGCCTGTCGCTGAATCCCTTGGTCCAGCGGGCCCCCGTATAGATCGTCACCAAGCAACGGGTGCCCCGCCGCCGCAAAGTGGACCCGAATCTGGTGGGTGCGGCCACTGTGCAGACGAACCCGGACAACCGTTTTGTTGCCCAGACGTTTAACCACCCAATATTCAGTCAGTGACGGTTTACCATCGGGCGTAACGGCCCGTTTAACGAACGAATCCGCCGCCCGACCAATTGGCTGGTCAAACCACCCGTGGTCGGTGGTTAAAACGCCGTCAACGACTGCTAAGTACATTTTACGCATGGTGTGGGCTTTCAACTGGTGATCAATGATTCCGTGGGCAAAGCGGTGCTTGGCAAATAACACAATTCCACTCGTATCCTTGTCCAGACGGGTCGCAATGTGGACGACTTCGTTAGCGTACCCCCGTTCACGGTAGTAGCCCTTAACGCGGTTAGCCAACGTGTTATCGGGTAGCGCGTGGGCGGGAACTGACGCGACCCCCGCCGGTTTATTCAGGATTAAGAAGTCGCGGTCTTCATACAAAATATGAATCGGGAGCGGCGAAACGGCCAAGTGTTCGTTCGCCACTTCCGCGGGCGTGACCATGGTGACCCGTTCCCCACCGTATAACATGTGGATTGCAAGCACTGGTTGATCGTTAACTAAAATGGCCCCACCGTGAAACTTAACTTTTTTGAGCAGGGTCCGGGTCACCCCGTGTTCACTCAGTAAGGTCCGGACTTTCATCGGCGTCGTGCTGTGGTTCACCCAACTAAACTTCATTCGTCTAACCCAATGAAGGACGTGCCGACCCGTTTCCAAAAACGGTTGTGCCGGTGCTGCGCAAAGGCGATCCGCCGGTTAGCGATTGAGTAACAGATTTTTTCAATCGGTCGGGGCTGGGTGTCAGTCTGATCCGCCGTAAAAATAAAGTGTGACTGTGACTGCTGTTGGGGCTTGATCGTAATCGTTTCGTAGGGGGCCACGATTACGGGCGAACCCAGTGTTCGGAAGACCCGGTTATTGATTGACGCAATTTCCGCCATCTGTAACGCGTCTAAGCGGGGATGGATCACCGCCCCACCAACCGACTTGTTATACGCCGTAGAACCAGTTGGCGTGGAGATACATAACCCGTCACCCCGAAAACGTTCGAACAGTTCGTCTTGAATGTAAACGTCGGCGACCATCGTGCTTCCTAATTTTTTGAGGGTCGATTCATTCAGTGCTAAGTAGTGGTTCGTTTCATCGGTATCCGCGTACGTGATCTTAACCGACAACAGCGGGTACGTGACACTCTGACCATTATCCTGTTTAAGTCCTTCGACTAACTGGTCGATCTCGTAGTCCCGCCAGTCAGTATAAAAGCCCAAGTGACCCGTATGCACCCCGACAAAGCGCACTTGATCAACCATGTGACTGTAGTGGTGAAAGGCGGCTAAAAGCGTCCCGTCACCCCCGACCGATAAGACGACGTCCGGTTGCTGGTCGTCAATTTCAAACCCGGCCCGAACTAATTTTTGGTGTAATTCAGCGGCCACTTTTTTGGTTTTCGGGCTTGAATTGGCAAAAATTGTGACTTTCATTGATTATTATCTTCCTTTGTTGACGTGGAATCATCACTTTGCGAGCCCTTGCCATACGAGAACAGGCTCTGAGCTTCTTGAATCTCCTCACGAATTTCCGACATCTCTTTATCTAAGCTGAACGCCGCCTCGGCCGCACGTTGCAACCGTTGGCTTAAATTCTCGGGGAAATCCCCCTGATACTTATAATTTAAAGAGTGTTCAATCGTTGCCCAAAAATTCATCGCCAACGTGCGCACCTGAATTTCGGCCAAAATTTTCTTTTCACCGCCGACCATTTGGACCGGATATTCAATCACAATGTGGTACGAACGGTAACCAGATGGTTTTTCGTTACTAATGTAATCCCGTTCTTCCAGAATCGTCATGTCCGTACGTTTCCGTAAGAGATCCACGACCTGGTAAATGTCCTCGACAAATTGACACATGATTCGTAATCCCGCAATGTCTTGCATATCTTGTTCTAAGCGGTCCTCTTGAACCTTGCGTCGAACCATTTTTTCTTTAATACTATCGACCGGTTTGACCCGACCGGTGACAAATTCAATTGGTTCGTGTTGATTTAAATCACGAAATTGCTTACGCATCCCCCGTAGCTTAACCTTCAGCTCGTCAACAGCTTGTTGATAAGGTAATAAAAAATGGTTCCAATCTTCCATCGGGGCACCTCCGTTTCAATCCATACTTCTAAAATTTTACCATAATTTGGCGGAATACAAAACGAACGTTACTCGGTTTAACAATTTACATTAACAACCGGGCCAAAACGGGGCCTAGGAACAAATTACTTTACGAATAAGCTAAATCGGTGCATCATGACACTCGAAGGTTTAATTCAAGTAACGATTAAGTCCTGGTTAGAATTAGTAAATTTATGAAATTAAAAACTTGCAAATACCCAAGGTCATTTGGTATTCTGCACTATGATGCGAATAGAGAAAGTGGAGGAATCATGACGTGTTAGAAGTGTATTTATTTGTGAATCCGTTGGCTACCCAGTGTGTCCGTGATGAACAAAACGTTTTACGGTTAGCCAACGATTCAGACAAGCAAATTCAATTTCAATTCGTACCGTTGTTAAATATCAATGTCATTCAACGGGCGCTTAAGAGTCAGGGAATCGCAACTGCAGATTGGCAAGCACAAAATCAGCAATCCCAGACGTTATACCGCGTTATCCTGGACTACAAGGCCGCCCTATTTCAAGGTAAGAAACGTGGTCGCAACTTTTTAATTGCGTTACAGTCGGCCATGCTCAAGGCGAAGCAGCACTACTCGGAAGACTTGGTCCGGCAGGTCGCCCGTGATTGTAAAATTGACCTGGACATGTTCATGGAAGATCGTAACGGCCACCTGGCCAAGCAGGCCTTTAAAGCCGATCAGCGCTTAGCCTCTGAAATGAACATCACCGAAGCCTCCTCCGCAGTTGTTTTTGATTGTGACCAGTATGATTACGGTGTTTTACTGGAACACTTCAACTATGACACGCTTGCCGACCTAGTTAACGGACGCTTGGATCCTTTTCAGAATCTGGCGCACCACACTTCCAATTGTGCCAGCTTAGCCGGCGGGCAACTGCACGTTTTATAAATTAGGTATTGCAATTATTCCATTTTAAAAGGACCTGACGAAATTATCGTCAGGTCCTTTTGCGTTAGGCTACGCCTTGGTCACCAACTGTTCAAATTCATCTAACCGCTGTTCAAACACCTTAAAGGCGTTATCAAGGTACGCCGTCTTAGTCATGTCGACCCCGGCCGCGTGCATCACGTCGATTGGGAAAGCCGATGAGCCGGCCTTTAAATACCCTAAATAGTCCTTGACCGCGTCTGGTTGGTGCGTTGAGATCCGGTCAGCTAGCGTCGCGGCCGCGGCAAAGCCCGTCGCGTACTGATAAACGTAGTAATTATAGTAAAAGTGCGGGATACGGGCCCACTCGTCAGCAATCTGCGGGTCACTAACGACCGCGTCACCATAATACCGCTGATTGAGTTGCAAGTAGTGCTTAGATAACCGGTCAGCAGTCAACGCTTGGCCGGCGGCATCCTGTTCATGCAACCACTGTTCAAATTCAGCAAACTGGGTCTGCCGGAAAACCGTCCCCTTAAACCCGTCGAGGTAGTAATTTAAAACGTAGGCCCGCATTTGCGGATCCGTCTCGTGATCGAGAAAATAGTTGGTCAATAGGTTTTCGTTCGTCGTCGAAGCGATTTCGGCCACGAAAATCGAGTAATCCCCGTACTGGTACGGCTGATTATGAGTCGTAAAGTAGGAGTGCATACTGTGCCCCATCTCGTGAACTAACGTGTACAGATTATCAATGTTATCTTGCCAGTTCAGCAAAATATACGGTGCGGTATCATACATCCCTGATGAATACGCCCCACTGCGCTTACCCTGGTTTTCAACCACGTCGATCCAGCGGGAATTAAAGGCCGTTTTAACGTGCTTCAAGTAGTCGGGTCCCAACACCTTTAACGCCTTCAACGCGGTCCCCTGAGCCCGTTCGTAAGTGTAGTTAACGGCGGGTTTTGGTGCCAGGGGCGTATACAAATCATACATGTGCAGTTCGTCGACTCCGAGAATTTGTTTGCGCAGCGCCACGTAACGGTGTAATAAATCCAAATGATCGTCGACCGAGCTGACGAGCGCGTCGTAAACCGTGGTCGGAATTTGATTGGCTGCTAGGGCCGCCGTTCTGGCATCCGGATAGTGGTGCGACTGAGCAACAAAGTTATGCACTTTAACTTGGCTGGCCAGTGTCGAAGCTAACGTCCGGCGAAACTGGCCGTACACCTTATACAGAGCTTCAAACGCTTGACGGCGTACTGCGGGTTGAACGGACTCCAATAATACCCCGTAGAGACCCTGGGACAGTTTAACCGCGTTGCCATTTTCATCTTGAACCGTGGGAAAGTCAAAGTCAGCGTTATTTAAAACCCCAAACGTTTTGGCAGAGGCGTCAAAAATGTCCCCTGCGCCCGCCAATAGGGCCTCTTCAGCTTCGGATAAAACGTGGCCCTTTTGTAACCGCACCGTATCTAGCAAGTGGCGGTAATCGCGGAGCGCGACGTTCTCATCTAAATAACTGTCCAACTGGGCCGGGCTTAACGTCAGTAGCGCCGGTTCAAACCAAGCAGTGGCGGCGGAAACTTTAGCAGTTAAACTGCCCGCTTGATCATCAAGGGCCGCGTTAGTGCTATTCCCCGTATCCTGGTCACTTTTTAAACTTGCGTAAACGGCCACTTTTTCCAACCGCCGATAAAGCCCTAAGACCCCCTGAATCCCCGCTAAAACGTGATCCGCCGAAGTCGTAAAATCATGTTTTAACGCGGCAACGGTTGGCAAGTCGGTTTTGATTCGGTCCACGTCGGCGACGTACGCCGCTTGATCCGCATAGATTTTAGTTAAATCCCAAGTTAATGCTTCGGGCACGGCTGCACGTGTTGGGAGTTGTTTTGTTGCTACCATGTAATTCCCTCCAATTTAAGTTGATATAGATAAGATTACCACATTATCACGACTTGCTCCGTCCCGTTGTTCCGTTTACCGCTTTTTCCATTCGAGTTGGGTACGGTTTAAAATCCAGCCCGCCCCGCCCTGGTCAAGGACCCGCGCACACTTTAATTCGGCCACCCGTTGCGTAATGAGCCGGGTACGAATCAGACCGCGGTGCCGCACACAGGCGTTACGGGCCAATAACGGTTGCAGCGTTTGCCAACATAGTTGCCGCAAGCGTTGATCAGCCAACTGCGCGGGTTGGGACCGTAATGCCACCATTAAGTGGACGGACCAAACTAAGTACGGGACCGTTAATAACGGTGGCTTAGCCGTTAGCGGTACGACCCAGGTGGGTAACTGTTGCAGCGTCCCGCCGTGTTGATAACAAAAAGTTTGTAAGTCGCGCCACACGCCGGACTGGTGTAAACGGGCTAGGACCACGGTTTGCTGGTAGTGGCACAGGTGCCGCGCAACCACTGGTACCGCATGTAATTGGGGGTGCGTCGTCAATACCTGCTCAACCGTCATTTCACTTGCTTTAAAAGTCACCGACTGCTGGATCAAAGGCTCACAATCCAAGCTTAACAACTGATAATGCAGCGTCAGGCTGGCCGTTTGAACGTCCCACAGCGGAACAAAATACCCCCAAGCCGGACTATTTTGCAGGAATTTGAGGGCTTTTCCGTGAACCCGAATGCCGTGAGAATACGGTCGGCCTAACAACCATAAAACCCGGTACCCGTGTTGCCGGTAGCCGACCGTTCGTTCCCATAGACGTTGTGTTGATAAGGGTGAACATTGAAATTCAATTGCGAGGGGGGCGGTCCCAGCCCGGTGAACTAAAACGTCTGGTCGTTGCTTTAATTGCGGTAACGGCGCCTCAAGTCGAACCTGATAGCCGCTCCGCTCAAACCACCCTGCAAGTTGGGCCTTACCACGGAGGTGTTCGGACGTTTCCCCCTCCGAAAACGCCTGGCAATCACTACCAGGCTGATGTGCAAAGTGTGGGACCATCACGGCTCCCCGTTTTAAAATCACCGGTGCCGTACAACCCGGGCAAAAATACTGCCCGTGCCGGGATGCTTGGGCCGCCGGAACCAAAGTTTGATGCTGATCCACTGCAATCAACACTTTTGCCACCTCCCTCCTACTACATATTTGCGGAAACGGTGGTAAAAGCCGTCAAAAAAACCGCAATCCTCTGCGATTGCGGTTTTTTTGGTTTATTTAAAATAGTGCCGTACCGTTTCAAGCGCGGCGTTCGACATCACTTTTTCGCCGTGTTCTAAAAGTACGTCCGCGGTCACCTTGGAAAGGTGCGCGTATTCTAACGCGACAGCGACGTCGTCCTTAATCGTCCCAGTCGATGACTGGTCCACGAAGAATACCAGCTCCAAATAGTACTTGTCACGGTACTTAAACAAGTTAGAAGCTAAGCCCTCCGGCCGGAACATTTGTGCTAAAGCGATCACGTCTTCAAAACTATCAAATTGTAAGACGTATTCCTTAGTTGGTGTATCAGGATCATCGATATACGGATCCAAATCATTGGTATCCTTAGTCGGATTATGTTGTACACCCTGTGCTTGATCACCATTGTTCGTATCAGTTTGCATCAATTTCCGTTTCAAATAATCCGAAACGTCGTCCGGTGCACTTTGCTCGTCCGATTGGTTAGGTGACTGGGTCGCCTTGGCAATCGTGTCCTGCAAGTTTTCACTATTTTTACTAATAAATAACTCTAATCCGTTGCGGTTCGGTAATACTTGGAAAGTTACGGCATCGTTATCTTGAAATTGGTGATCAACATCAACTTCCTCCAAGATGCTATAAAAGAAACTTTCAATTTGCTTATGATTCCCTAGTAAATCTAACACGCGAATACCGCGTTCATTGAGATCATCGTTGCCGATTAAAACACGAATCGTATCTTCATTGATTCGTTCCATCTCCATTGCAGATCCACCCCTTTCTAAGTGTCAAGGGCCATAATCACTATCACAATTCTAACTTATTTCAGCGCATTGTAAAGTAATCTATCTGAAAATAAAAAAATTGGCTAATTAGTTAACCTAACTAGCCAATACCGACATTAACTGTTTGCTAATTGCTGGGCACGCAGTAACTCGATTGTTCGAATTTTGCGGGGTAAAAAGCGGCGAATCTCATCTTCGTTATAACCAACCTGCAACCGTTTTTCATCTAACATGATTGGGCGTCGCAACAAACTTGGGTCCCGACTGATCAAGTCATAGAGTTGCGTTAATGATAAATCATCGATATCAACGTCTAGTTGCTGAAAAGCTTTCGAACGGGTCGAAATAATTTCTTCGGTGCCAGCTTCAGTCAATTGTAAAATACTCTTAATTTCGTTAATGGAAAGTGGTTCGGTGAACAAATTCCGTTCACGGAAATCAATGTCGTGGGTTTGTAACCAAACCTTGGCTTTGCGACATGAGGTACAACTTGGTGCGGTATATAAAATAACCATACGGGTTCCTCCTTGAGC